>JBAZSJ010000004.1:0-170945 GCA_041662485.1 Opitutaceae bacterium
GGCCCAGCCCCAACAACTCATGAAACAACCCTTCTGGTGTCATCCCTCCTTGTTCGTATCTACCTCTACCGCCTTCAAGCCTTCTGCCGCTTTACCCATCGAAAACAGCGAAGAACCGAAAGACGGGACGCCTTCACCTCGGGACAAACTTCGCGCGGCGCGTTCCGCCAGGCAATAGCCGCTGATCACAAAAAACAGATGAACGCCGAACCAGCCCAGGTCCGCGAATTTGTGCAACCATCGCAATGGCTGCGTTTCGGGCATGGTCCACCGATACGAAGCATGGAAGCCGACCACACACAACGCGGCGAACCCCCTCCAGTGGTCCAAGGAGACGTAGCGGGACGTGGATGGAGCCATCCCTTAACGTCCTTTGCCAAACAGCATCACGTGAATCGTCTTCAGGACGATCGAGGCGTCCAGAACGAACGAGAAGTGACGGATGTAGTAGAGATCGTATTCCAGCTTGCGAAGGGTGTCTTCGAGGTTGGCCCCGTAGGGATAGTTGATCTGGGCCCAGCCGGTGATGCCGGGCTTTACGAGATGGCGGAAATGGTAGCAGGGGATTTTCGCCTCGTAGCCGACCACGAGCTTGTCCCATTCGGCCCGGGGGCCGATGAGGCTCATCTCTCCGCGAAACACATTCAGCAGCTGCGGGATTTCGTCTATCCGGCTGTTGCGCAGGAACCCGCCCATGCGGGTGATGCGGCTGTCGTTTTTTTGAGTGTAGAGGTCGCCGCCCTGGGTGGTGCGCATGGTGCGCAGTTTAAAGAGCGGAAAGGGCACGCGGTTGCGACCGATGCGGTTTTGGCGGAAAAACACCGGACCGCCGTCCTCGATCTTGATGGCCAGGGCGGCGGCCCCGAGGAGCGGAAGGGCGAGCAGGATGCCCAGCGATGAAAGCACGATGTCGCTGAGGCGCTTGAGGCGTTCGAAGACGGGTTCGCGGGCGATCTGGAAGCCTTCCTGAAACAGCCAGGTCTGGTTGAGGCGGTAGAGGGGGATTTTCCTCCAATAGGTCTGGTGAAACAACTCCAGCGTGTAGGTGGGCACGCCGCTGAAGTAGAGCCCGATGAGGGTCTGGGAAAGTTCGTCGGTGAACTCGCGGTTGGATTCACGCAACACGAGGGCCTCGATCTCAAGCCGGCCGTTTTTCAACTGGTCGAGCATCTGCTCAAAGGGGCGAAACTCAGGACCCTCCGTCCGTCCTTCCCCGGCGGCTCCCGAGGCGCAGAGGATGATCGGCTGGTGCATGCCTTGGTTTTCGCACTCGGCCTTGAAGGCGAGGCAGCTTTCGCGGTCGCCGAGGAAGACGAGGCTGCGGCCGCTGCGGGCGTTTCGGAGTTTGCTCCAGATGAAACGCCGGTAGGAGAGCGACACCGGCATGAGGAGGATGAAACTCAGGATGGTGACCGAGCGGCTTTGCTGGAGGGTGTAGCCGATGGGGATGATGACGAAGGTCGCCACCAGGGTGGCGAGCAGCGCGGACGAAAGGGCGATGACATGCTGGCTGGTGTAGTCCAGGCTCATCATGTCCGTATGGGCCTTGTAGGCGTCGATCAGGTAGAGCGACAGGATCAGGAAAAAGGCGGGGACCACCAGCGGAGTGATGACGAACTGTTCGTGCTCGATGATGCCGCGCAACCAGCCGACGAGATTGAACACGACGATCAACAGCCCTACATCCAGCGCGACCAAGCCGAGGGCGATTCTTTTGCGATTGATCATGCAGCGATTTTTCAGGCTAGGACGGCAAACGGCCGTTGCCAAGCAACGAGAAGGAATGCGAACGGATCATGCCTTCGTCTTGCATGACGGAAGCTTTAGCCGGCGGATTTCGGACGAGATGGCGCGTTCGTAGTCCGCGAGCAGCCGGCAGTAGGCCAAACCCGGAGAGCCATCGAGAAAACCGCCGCGCAACACGTATTGGTAGAACATGCGCAGGGCGCCGCGGAAGGGGAGATGATAGCTTGTTTCCTTGAGCGCGCGGCGGCGCACCAAGGGATCGGGATTGCGCAGGGCCTTCCACAGGGCGCCCACGGGGCGGCGGGTGGCGATGAACGAAGCGGCCTCCGCGCGAGCGTAGCGGGCGTGCTTGGCCCGGATATCATCTTCGCTCTGCGATGAGAGATTGTGAAAGTAGGCGTGTTGCAGGCGTCCGAGCCGCAGTCCCGGAGCCTCGCGCTGGCCGTGGCCGGCCTGCACAAAGCGGAAGCGCCGGACGTGGGCGAAGCGGGCCTGCCACGCGGGGTAATCAGTGCAGCGGGGAATCCAGCGTCCGCGAAACATCATCTTGGGCGCGGCGAAAAAACCGTCGAGCTCCGCGGCTTCCGTCGAGTCCGCTCGCGCGGCGCACTCGGCGACCAGTTCGGGCGTGAGTGTTTCATCCGCGTCGAGATGGAGGACCCAGTCGTGGTGAAACGGGATGGTCTCGTGGGCGTGGTTGCGTTGCTGGGCGAAATTTTCGAATCGGTTCACGAACACGCGTGCGCCGGCGGCGCGTGCGATGTCCGCCGTGCGGTCGGTCGAGCCGGAGTCGAGCACCACGACATCGTCGCAGCCGGCGGCGCTGGCCAGGCAGGCGGGAAGATTTTGCTCCTCGTTGAGGGTGAGAATGACGATGGAGAACATGGTTTCTACGGCTCGTTCGCGTCCGACCTGCCCTGAAGCCGGGCGTAGCGGATCGCCGAAAAATACACCGTCCAAAAGGCGATGAGCACCGCGCCGTTGGCGAACGGGAATTCCACCCAGGCGTAAAGGGCGATGATGGCGCAACCCAGCAGCGGATATCCGACGAGGGGATGCGTCAGCGTGCGCCGGGGGACGGAAAGAAAAGGCACGAATGCCATCATCAGAAGCAGGGCGGTTCCGACGAGTCCGGTTTCGGCGACGGACTGAAGCCAGTCGGAGTGTGCCTCCGAGTAACTCGCCTCATATTGGCGTCGGGCCTCGAGCGGCCTTGGCCTGATGGTCATGAAGGCGGTGCCGTAGCTTTCGAGTCCCCAGCCGAATGCGGGCTTCTGCATGGCGAGCGTCCAGGTGTCCCGGTAAAGTTCCAGCCGGTCCTCGAAAATGGATTTCTTTTTTTCCAGGGCGAGGCGGGTTTCGACGTAGCGCTCGTTGATGGAGCGGTTGGCCAGCCAGCCGACGGCGCCGACGGCGAGGGCGGCGATGGCAAGCAGCGCGAGGACGGGGGGCCAAGCCGGGCGTCGCTGCGCGCGGCGGTGGGCGGCGATGCGTCCGAGCGCATGCGCGATCACCAGCATGAAGACCAGGCCGGCCATGCCGGTGGCCGCCCGCGAGGCGCTGACCGGGGCGCTGGCGGCCAGCACCAGCACGCCGATGACCGCCACGGCGAAGGGCGAGTGCCAGAGGTCGCGCGCGCGGTGGTTGATCGCGTGATAAAAAATAAGCCCTGCGGATGTCGCGAGCCACAGGACCATGAACGCGCCCCAGTGGTTGTAGTAGATGAACGTCGAAAAAAACCGGACGTTGGGCGAAGTCGCCGCTCCGAAATAATAGCCCTGGGACGACAGTTTTTGGATGGTGCCGAACACCGCGAGCGCGACGGTGTTGACGGCCCCGAAGACCAGCAGCCAGCGCAAGGTCTGCCGGCTGCGCGCGGTCAGGAGAATGTTGAAGGCGGCGAGATAGACGCCCGCCCCGAACGAAAGCTCGTCCAGGGTTGGCCGGGGATTGACCGTGCTGGGCCAGCCGTGGTGGGGAGCGCCGAGATTAATCAGCAGGGTCTTTCCCTCGAACTGGACGGGAATGAAACTGGGGTTGAAGGAGCTTGCGACGACCAGTGACACAAAGAGCAGCCATGGCACCAGCCACCAGGCCTTGCGGCGCGCTTCGTGCCCGGCATCGCCCTTCTGGATGAAGGCGAAGAGGGTCAGCAACGCGCCCGCGTCCGCCCAGACGGCCAGCGCCGAGCGCATCCACCAGATGTTGCCGCCGTAAACCCAGCTTGCCCCGAGCAGGAGCAGGCCCACGTGGAGGAAGACCGCCTTTTCGAGCAGGGAGATCGAGGTGGTCGCGGAGGCGCGTTTCATCGTGCGGCAATGCGCAGTTCTTCGTAAAACGAGCCGAGTATCCGGGCGGTTCGCTCCCATGAAAACTCTTCCCGGACCCAGGCGACGCCAAGCTGTCCGCGGGCGGCGAGTGCGTCAGGAGTTTCTGCGAGCAGTGTGTTCACCGTCTGGCCGAAGCGATCCCACGGAACGCAATGGCCCGCGCCTGTTGATTCCAGTTTTGACCAGGGCGTCGCATCGGTCGTGAGCACGGGAACTCCGCGCGCAAGAGACTCGGCAACCACCAGTCCGAAATTTTCGGAGTGCGACGGGAGCAGGAAAAGCGACGCGACCGCATAAGGCGGCGGGGCGTCGGTGCCGTCGTGGACAAATATCCGGCCGGTTCCACCCTGACGGAGGACATAGGCTTCAAGCTGGCGCACCGTGTATTCCTCGGGAATGCCCGCCAGGAGAAGGACCCAGTCTCCGCGCGGGACAGACAACCAGAGGTCGATCAGTTCCAGCACGCGCTTCTTGGCGTGGAGGCGCGAATAAAACAGGGCGACCCGGCGGCCGGCGAGCGCGGGACAGGCGTCGCGCCAATGGGCGGCGGCGTCCGTTTCTTCCTCGGCGGAGGGAGGGAGCACGCCGTTGGGCGCGACGCATACGGGCTGGGTGAATCCGAGACGGCGGATGTCCTTGGCCTCTTCGTCGCTGGTCACATGCCAGCCGGCGGCGGTGGTGAAGGCTCCCGGATGGATGAACCGCGACGCCAAGGATTTTTTGGAACGGTGATGGTTCCATGCCCAGGGGCTCATCATGCCGCGCGGCGAGATGACCAGGGGGGCGGACGACTTCACGGCCGCGAGACGTGCGTAATGCAACGTGCGCAACCAGAGTCCGTGATGGTGAACAACCTCGTAGCCGCCGGCGAGCAGATGGCGGCGAAGCGGTTCGGACGGGCACAATGATCGCGGCCATTCGCGGGGGAAATTGCGCGTGTCGAGATTTCCCACGGTCCGGGCCGCGCCGTCGCCGTTGGCCACGGTGCTGAGCAGGCCGACCTTGTGGCCGATTTGGGCGAGTCCGGAGGCGAGTCCGCGCACGGAACGCGAAGGGCCGCCGTGGCGCGCCTCGAGGCTGGCGACGATCTGGGCGATTTTCATCGGGGATCGGGACGCGGTTTGATCGGGCGGCAGGGATGGCCGGCGCAAATCATGCGGGCGGGCTGGTCTTTGATGACGACGGAGCGCGCGCCGATGACGGCGAGTTCGCCGATCTTCACGCCGGGGCCGACGAACACCTCGGCGGCGATCCAGGCGTTGCGGCCGATTTCTATCGGGCGGGGGTCGAGCGGCATGGACCAGCGGGTGATGTCATGCGTCCCTGCGCAGAGATGGACGCGCTGGCTGAGATTGGCCCCGTAGCGGAGGACGACGGGCGCGAGGTTGTAGATGATGACTTCGCGACCGATCATCGCGCGCGGCTCCAATGTTAGCTTCCAAGGGAACGTGATCCGGGCGGAAGGGAACACGACCACTTGGGAGATTTCAGGAATGTCGGCGCCGAAAATTTTGAGCAGCCAGGCCCGCCAGGCGTGACAGGAGCGCGGGCTCCAGCGAAACAAGGTCGTCTGAACGAGAAGCCAGGCGGTGCGGCGGACGATTTCGCCGCGGGTGTAGGGCGTGGCGCAGTTTTGGCCGAGGTAGGGAGATTCTTCGGACATGAAAGATCTGATTCGGTGCGTCGGGTGAATCTGCGGCAAGTCGCCTTGTGCGAACGAGCTATTTGCCGGACGGGGTGTTTTTTGCGAGATAATCCGGCGGGCGGTTCAGAGTGGAAAAGTCATCCAATAGCGCCTGCGCCACGGCGGCATAGTCGAAGGGGCGGGCATCAAGGCGCGCGCGGGCTCCGAGGTGATGGCGCAGATCCGCGTCGGCGATCAGGCGGGCGAAGGCGTCGGCCAGCAGGTCGGGGGCGTTGGGGGCGCGATGGTCGAAGACGAGGCCGTTGTGATCGTGGCGGATCACGTCGGCATAGCAGTCGAGGGCGGAGACGACGGGCACGGCTCCGGCGGACATCGCTTCGAGCGGGGCCACGCTCAGGCCCTCGCCTTTTTCGGCGAGGCTGGGGTAGCAAAAGATGTCGAGGGAACGGTAGACGCGGGCGAGCGCGACGGGATCGTAGAGGGGAGGTTCGACGGCCACGTCGGCGCCGGCGTCGGCGGCGAGGGCGCGCAGGCCGTCGACGTAGGCTTCGCCGCCGCCGCCCTCGGCCACGGTCTGCGGGCCGACGAGGCGAAGACGCCAGGATGGAAGGCCCGGTCGGCGGGCGAGCGCGGCGGCGGCACGCAGGAGGATTTCCAGGCCCTTCTCGGGATTCATGCGGCCGACGAAGCCGATGGTCACCGGTGCGGACGGATCGCGCAGCGGTTCCTGATGGAGCGTCCAGTCGATGGGGTTGGGCACCACGAGGGTGCGGTCGGCGAGGCGTGGGTTTTCACGGACGACCTGGGCTTGCACGGCCTCGCTGGTGGCGATGAGCCGGTGGACGAGTCCGTAGAAATGGGCGTGTCCCTTGGGCATGCGACCGAGCACGGCGACCACGCAGCCGGCGCGCGGTCGCAGCCATTTCAGATAGACGGGAAGAGTGACGGTGTTGCATGCGACGATGTCGCCGGGCGGCAGGCGGCGGGCGACGCGCAGGCCCCAGAAGAAGTCGCTGAGCAGGTTTTGCCAGAGCCGGCGGTGGTGGTTGGTGCCGGGCACGCGGAGCATGAGGACGCCGTCGATCGTTTCACGGTCGGGAAAACCGGGCCACGTGCGGGAGACGTGGGTGACCTCGTGGCCGGCGGCGGCGAACTCGCGGGCGAGACGAAACCAGATTTTTTCCATCGCGCCGCCGGCGACGGGCGGGACGGGCAGGAAGAAGCTGGAAACGATGGTAATCTTCATGGGCGGGGAAGCGAGGCGAGCGCGAGGCGCAGGCCGCGGGCGGCGGTCTCGTAGGTGTAGCCGGCGATGCGCGCGGCGACACGCGGGACGAAAGGGGCGAGATCGGCGGCGAGCGCGACGGCGAGTTTTTCGCGAAGATCGGCCGGATCGTCCGCGCGGAAAACCCAGCCGGTCTCGCCGTCGGTCACGAGGTCGCGCTGGCAGCCGACGCGGTCGCTCACGAGGCAGGGCGCGCCGAGGTGCATGGCCTCGTTGACGGCGAGTCCCCAGGTTTCGTAGAGGCCGCGCGACGGCAGGGTGAAGATGTCGGCCATGAGATAACGCGACGGCATCTCGCTCTGGTTGGCAAAGGGCAGGAAGCGCACGGTCACGTCGGGGCGGGAGGCGGCGCGCGCGACGAGGGCGGCCTGCTCGTCGCCTTCGCCGACGAAGACGAGGGCGGCGTGCGCGGGGGCAAGGGCGAGGAACGCCTCGAGGATAGCGCGCGGCTGCTTGGCGGGGATGAGCTTGCCGGCGAAGAGGACGACGCGTTTGCCGTCGAGGCCGAGCGAGGTGCGGAGGCGGGCGGCTTCGGCGCGGGCGGCGTCCGTGGGAGTGAAGTGCCCGGCGTTGACGCAGTGAGGAACGGCGAAGAGTTTGCGCGCGGGCACGCCGAAGACGCGGAAGTAGTCGCGGTTGGCCTCGCCCACGGTGGCGAAGGCGGCGAACCGGCCGTAAAGAAGGGAAAGCGGCAGGCGTTTGGTCCAAGAGAGCCGGCCGCGCCCGAGAAGATGCGAGTCTCCGCGGAAAATGAGCGGAAGCCCGTGCAGCCGCGCCCAAAGAATGAGGCCGAGGTGGGTCGCGTAGTTGTAGCCGAAAAGCAGCACGGCGTCGGGCCGCCAGTCCGCGAGGCGGGCGGGCAGGCCGGGGTTGAGCAGGCCGGAGAAACGGTCGGAGCCCGGCGAGCGCGCGGTGTTGGGAACGAACTCGTGATCGTAGCCGGAGAGCAGGTCCACGTCCCACGCGAAGGTTTTCCCGAACTGAGGGTCATGGGTGGCGTTGACGCCGGCGTTCCAAAGATAATACACGCGCAGGGTGATGTCGGTGTTGGCGGCCAGCCAGCGAAACCAAGGGCTGTAATATTGCGTGGGGTGGGACACCACGACGGCGAGGCGGGAGGATTTGGCCGGAGAGGTCAACGCGGGTCCTCCACGGGACGTTGGGCCGTTGTGCGATAGACGAATGGCCAGCAGGCCAGGGCAACAGGGACCAGACTCTGGAAGATGGACGTGATGAGCACGCTGGCGACCATCTCGAAGGAGGCGGCCATGTTGAGGAAAAGGGTGAAGACGAGAAACCCTTCGAGGGACAGCACGGGCAGGTTGACGGTGCGGTTCTCGACCCAGGCGATGAACGCGCCGAGGGCAAGGCCGAGAAGAATGGCGCCGACATAGGGACCGAAATTGCCAACGGCCTCGGGCAGCAGGCCCCATGCGATATAGGTGCGGTAACTGGAGACTAGATCCTGGCGGCCAAAGTGGACGTTGAGCATCACCTGGCCCTCGTGGGCGCGGGGCTTGTTGGGCCACAGGATGCGCGGTATGAGCAGGGGGGGGATCAGCGTGTAGGTCGCCCCGTAGAGAGGCTCGATTTTTTTATCGTCCTCCGCGTCGATCACGAAGAGCAGGTTTTGGAGATTGTTAACCCTGGACAGGAGGCTGTTGTCCTTTTTCTGGATTTTCTCGGAGGTGTTCGGGTCGATGTTCTGGGCGGTGAGGACATCGATGCTCGCCGAGGCCCACTCGGAGTATCGGATCGGCATTTCGGCCAGGGTGGGCATGGGCACGAAGTCTATGTCGTGCGTCCAGTAGCGTTCGCGCATCTCAAATTTTCCGAGGCTGAGGAAGCCGAGCGCGCACATCACGATCAGGGTAAACCGCCATGGCACCCGGTTCGATCCCCAGAAAAGGCCGATGAAAACGGTGGCGACAAAACTCGTGGAGGCGGACAGCAGCAGCGCCGAGGACGTCAGCAGGCAGTTGAAGGTGAAAAGCACCCAGAAAATGCCCGCGTCACGGGGATTGATCTCCTTTGATCCAATCCCCAACGCGATCACGAAAAACCCGCACATGCCTGCGGCGGAAACGAGGGCGTTCAACAGCGAATCGGAGCCGGCGGGAAGCATGGACACGAAAATATCCATCAGCTTCAGGCTTAGCAGGACGCTGTAACCCGTGGTGAGCGCGATCAGCCCGTAGCCGACGCGGCGCAGGCCCACGCTGCCTTGAAGGGCCATGAGTCGCAGCGAATGGGCGACGGGCGGGGCGGGCCTGAAGGCCTGCATGCCGAAGCGCCATCCTCCGGACAAGGCGACAAAGAAGAGCAACACCTCGATGCCGGCATGGTTGAGGTGAGACTCCGGATAGGAGAGCGCGGTTTCGTTGCGCTGGATGATGGGCAGCGCGTAGGCGACGAGATGCTGGACCGCGAGCATGGGCAGCAGGGGCACGCCTATGCCTTGGTGCGCCCACAGTGAAAGCACGATGCAGGCGCCTCCGCCGATGAGCGCAAAGGCGACCGTTCCCGGCGAATGGCTCACCGCGAGGAAGATCGTGACCAGAACAAAGATGACCAGCAGGGGCACGATCGACCGGGAGATGAGCCGGCGCACACCCGGGGCCAGGTCGGCCAGCTGGGTGTAGCGGTCTATGCCGCGTCTTTGGGTGGTAATCATGGTTCTGCTCCGGCCTTAAGTCGTGCGGCGGCGCGCGCTCCACCGCAACACCGGCATTTCGACAAACCTATACGAGATCCATGCCGCGGCGATCGCGCCAAGCCATGGCAGAGCGACGTGGCCATGGGCCAGCCCGCCGGACGGCCCCAAAAAGAGCTGCTGCCACAGATACAGACTGTAGGACACCGCGCCGAGCCAGGGCAGCAGGCCTTTGCCGAGCAAGCCTTCCGCCGCCGGCGGGCCCCGATGATGCAGCCATGCGATGATCCACGCCGCCGCCAGCGCATCGAGGGTGAACCCCGCGACGACCGGAAAGCCGCGCACGGCTTCGCCGACGAAAGGTGAAATTCCCAGCGCCCAGACGGCGCCGACGAGCGCGACGACCGGGCCGTGGCGCAACAGTCCGGCGCGGACTTTTTCGTTTTGAAGGAGAAGCGCCGCAAGGCACCCCACCATGAGGCTGTCTATGGCGGTGTGAAACATCATGCCGATGTAACCGCGCTGCGAGGGGACGAGAAAATACGTGGCCACGCGCGCGAGCGGGCACCAGACGATGAGAGACAGCGCGCACCAACCCGCCCGACGCGGGCCCAGCCACACGAGCAGTCCCGGCCAGAAGAGATAGAACTGCTGCTCCAGGGCCAGCGTCCACAGATGCCCGAACGTCCATGTGCCCGCCGCCGGCATGGTGACCCAGAGCCTCGCGTAGTTCCACGTGTGCGCGGCCGCGGCGAGCAGGGAGGTCGGCGTGAGTCCCAGCGAAAACCAAATCTGGAGCACCACCATGCCGGCCAGGAATACATAAAACGCCGGCAGGATGCGCGCGGCGCGCCGGCGGTAAAAGGCGGCGAGGCTGATCTTTCCCGTCCGGGCCAGCTCTTCCAGCAGGAGCGACGTGATCAGGTAGCCGCTCAGGACAAAAAACAGCCGCACGCCGAAACTGGCGTTGGCAAACGCCCCCAGCCACCGGTGGGCCCAGGGCGAGAGCGCCCCGTAATTTGCCACCGTGTGCCCGGCCAGGACAAGGAGGATGGCGATCCCGCGGACGCCATCGAATGAAGGCACTCGTTTCATGAGGCGGTTTTGGCCAGCACCTTGATGTCCCAGATAACGCCGGGCGGCCCCTGGATTTCGAGGCTATTGAGGACGGTCGCGTTTCGACCGATGCGCCGCCAGATGGCGGCGTGGTTGCCCCAGCGGTAAAGCGAGACGATCAACACGCCTCCGGGCGCGAGCGCGGGCAGGAAGGCCGCCACCGTCGCGCCGGGATCGCGCGCGTATCCGATCACTTCGTTGAACACGATGACGTCCCAGACTTCACCGGACCGCCAGGTTTCAAAATCGCCGTGCGCAAAACGCGCGCCGGGAATGCCGAGTTTTTCCGCGCGTTGAAGCCCCTCCCGTGACAAATCCACGCCGAGGTAGGCGCCGAGTTCCCCGGGGCGGAACTGCGTGGCGAGGCGTCCGCTGCCGCAGCCGACGTCGAGCAGGCGGGGCGGTTGCACGGCATGCGCGCGGACCAGGCCGGTGAGCGCCGCGTAACGGGGCAGCTCGCGCGCGTCGAAAAAATGGTCCCAGTTTCCGCCGGTGTATTCCGCGTCGAGCGCGGTCTCCGGCACGGGTTTTCCGCCGCCGCGCGGGCCGTGGATGAAGCGCTGGGCGAGTCCGCGAAGGATGCGTTGAGGGGAGAGACGGGACATCAGATTTCGAAGTAGAACTCCTCGGGCTTTGCGAACAACGCGGTGAAGTCCGGTGAAAGGAGCGGTGTTTTCCAGGGAGGAGTAGGCTCAAATTGCGAGCGGTAGGCGGCCAACGCGTCCCGTTTAAGAAAGCCGTAGCCTTTGAAATCGAAGCGCACGACGCGGCGGGCGGAAAAGCCGGGGCGGACCAGCAGCGCGGGATTCCACCACGACCACACCGGATATTCGTAAAGACGCACGGGGCGCGCGTTGCCTTGGAGGGCGAGCGAGAGCAGACCGAACGCGGCCTCGTGTTCCGAGCTGCCGTCCTTGCGGTAGGCGGCGAAAATCTCGTCGGGCTTCACGCGGGCGATCAACTCGCGCAACTTCCCGGCGACCTCGGCGGCCTGTTCGGGCGTCTGCCAGGCGAGCGTCCCGTCCGGCGCCCCGAGGAAATGGATGGCCGGAGTTTCGACGCCGAGTATTCGCAAGGCGGAGAGAGCCTCGGTTTCGCGCAACGCCGCGACGTCGCCTTTGGCGAGCGTCGGATGGTCCGGGTGCGAGGCGGCGCCGTCGGTGATGAAGACGACATGCACGGGAAAGCCTTCCAGACGTTTCCGTGCGATCAGGCCGCCGCAGCCCAGGACTTCGTCGTCCTGATGGGGCGCGATCACGAGGGCGACGGGCTCGCCTTGCGCAGCGTAGGGCCGGGCGCGCAGGCGAAGCATCCGGCGGGCAAGTCCGCTCCCCAGCCGGCGGGCCTGACGTTTTACGGCGGGCAGCCGGATCGTTCCCAAAGTCAGGATGGTGGCGAGGAGGCGGAGGTTGCGCGCGAGTCCGGACATGGTTCGTGATCAGGCCGGAGTGGAGAGCGCGCGGGCGACGAGCGCGATCAGGCGAGGGCCTTCGCGTTCCCAGGAGTAGGTTTGCTCGGCGAGCTGGCGGGCCGCCCGTTGCCGGTGCTGCAAGGCCTCGCGATCAGCGAGAAGCGCGTCGAGCGCGGCGGCGAAGCGGGCGGTCTCGTGCGTCTCGATGATGATTCCGGCGTCCGGGGAATGTGCCAGCACCTCGCGCTGGCCGGCGGTGTCGCTGGCGACGACGGCCAGGCCGGCGTTCAGATATTGGATGATCTTGTTGGTGATCGTGAGGTCGCGGTTCACGATGAACGACTGTTCGAGCGCGAGCCCGATGTCGTGGCGGGCGATGACGGACGGCAGTTCGGCGGGTGAAACCAAAGGCAGGAAGCTGACGTGCGCCCGGCGCTCGGCAGGCAGGCGCGCGAGCAGGCGTTGCGCGTAATCGCCGTGCACCTCGCCGAGCAGCACGACACGGCTCGGGTGTTGCGTGAGTTTCCACGCCGCGAAGAAAGGCTCCAGTCCGCGACCGGGCCCGAGCGTCTGTGAAAACCAAAAAAACGCCGGCGGCCCGCCGGGTGCGCCCGTGTGGGGATCGGGCTGGAGAGGGAAGGCGTTGCCGATCACGTGCGGACGACGTCCGCCGTAGCGGGCGTGAATGGCGTCGGCCAGGGCGTGGGAAGTCGTGGTGGTGTGGACGGCGTGATGGAGCAGGGCGCGCTCGACGTCGCGGATCAATCCGAGCGGACGCCGGGCGTTGTCATCGGGGAGCAGGTCTTCCGAGTGCCAGTCCTCGAGGTCGGCGCAGACGCGCCGGCCATCCTTGATGAGTTGGGTGCCGACCCAGTGGGGGGCCTCGTTGTGGACGATGACGAGATCGGACGTAAGTCGGCGGGCGTGGCTCAGGAGCGCGGCGGCGGGCCCGAGTGATCCGCCGACGTGGTTTTTTAAAACACGAGGAATCTTGCGGCAGGCCCACAGGACAAGACGACGGCAGAAGACGGTCCGGCGCGGGGTGCCGAATCCCGGGAGCATATCAACCGTTTCGCGGCGGTAGGGGGCGTCGCGCAGGAGCTCGACGTCGTGCTTTTCGGACGGGGCGTGGTTGCGCACGGTGAGCACGGTCACGTCATGGCCGGCGCGGCCGAGGGCGGAGGCCTCCTTCACCACGCGCGGATTCCGGCAGAGCGGACCGTTGCTGATGATGAGAATGCGGGCGGCGGGCATGGGTGGATCAAGCGGCGCGACGATTTCCGAGCCGGGAACGGAGCGCGAGGGCCGCGCGCCAGCCGAACAGGCGGCAGGCTGTTTTGAACCCACGGCCTCCGCGCGGAAGCAGCGACGAGCCGCCGAGCTCGGACGCCTGCGCGAGGGCCTCGCGGGCGAGATCGGGGCAGGACGGGTAGAAACTGTAGACGAAGTTCTGGAGGAGATTCGCGCCCAGCCGGCGGGTGCGCGGGCTGTTTTCCACGGCGAGCAGATGGGCGATGGCGAGCTGGTTGGACAAAAGGCCGGAGGCGAGGGCCGCGCGGCTTTTCGTGCGCGAAAGGCTGCCGGCAAGGCCGGAGCGATAGTGGAGACGCGCGTCGGGCGTGAAGACGAGGCCCCGGCTGTTCAAGACAAGGCGGGTGAAAAATTCAAAGTCGTTGATGAGGCCCAGACGCGCATCCCAGCCGCCGGCGCGTCGGAGGAGTTCGCGGGGCAGAAGAAACAGGGCGCATTGATACATGGGCTCGGTGTCGGCCCAGGTTTCGACGATCCAGTCGAGGGGCGGGCTGTCGTGCCAGCCGGGATGGGGGACGAAGACGGCCTCGTCGGGATGGTCGTGAAACCGGCCCCACGTGCCGTAGGCGACGCAGCCGGGTTGGTTGGCGAGGGCGGCGACCTGGGCGGCGAGCATGCCGGGGGACATCACGTCGTCGGCGTCGAAAAATTTCACGTAGTCGCCGCGGGCCTCGGCGAGGCCGCGGTTGGCGGCGGCGGACTGGCCCTGGTTGGTCTGGGTGATGACGCGAATGCCGTGGCTGGTGCGGTAATTTTCCAAGATGGCGGGCGTGTCGTCCGAGGAGCCGTCGTCCACCACGATGAGCTCAAAGTGCGGGTAGGTTTGGGCGAGCGCCGAGTCGAGCGCGGCGGGAAGCCAGCGGGCGGCGTTGAAGGCCGGCATGACGATCGAGACCAACGGGGGGGCGTTCATCGTGTGGGAGTCAGCGTGTGCCGCCAGGCTTCCTGGAAGTATCCGCGTTTGGCGGTATCGACGTAATGGTGCATGACGGCGGTTGGCGCGGTGATTTCGGCGGGAGCGGGCAGGGTGACGTAGTCGTTTTTCGGCGCAATCACACAACCGCCGGGTTCGCGCGCCACGAGCATGGCGACGAGCGCCTGCTCCAGGTAATAGCTGGTGCTTTCCTTGGCGTGGAGCTCGGCGCACCAGCGTTCGAGCTGGTCCCAGTCGAGGGAGTCGCTGCGCAGGCCGCACAGGCCGACGTTGACGAGCGGAGGGATGGGCGCGCCGGCGAGTTTTTCCAGCAGCGGGCGGGAGTAGCCGTAGGACTCGGCGCAGTCCACGGCGTGCAGCGGGCGATCTGGAGCCGCGAGCCATGAAAGGAGGACGTCGGGTCTGCGGAAAAACAGGAGGTCGGAGTCGATGACGAGTTTCCAGCCGGTCGAGCCGAGATGGACGTCGATGAGTTTTCTGATGTTGGGGTAGTTGATCCAGCGTTCGCGCAGCACGGGATAGCGGTCGGAGGGGAGCAGGCGGTCGAGGCGCGCGAGGAGCACGGAGGCATCGTGGAAGACGACGGGCAGTCCGAGGCGGCGCAGCCCGGCTCGGTGTTCTTCGCCGAGGGAACCGTCGTCGTAGATCTCGGCGCGCACGGCGATGCCGGCGTGGCGTGCGAAGGAGTGAAGGCAAAACGCCGTCTGATACCAAAACCGCCGGCCGGTCATGAGGTGCAGCACGCAGCCATCCGGAGCGGAGGGCAGAGAGAGAGGCGTAAGAGTGGCGGCGGCGGATTCCATCTCCCCGCGGCCGCGCTCGGTGGCGCGCATGACGAAGGGGCCTCCGTGGCGCAGGCAGTTTTTAACCGCGCCGACGGGGCGGTGGTAGAGCTGGTAGGCGATCCGGCCGGGAAGACTCATAAGGGGAGGGGAGTGGCGGTCATCGGTAAAATATCAGACCGGAGGCTTCGCCTGCTTGTCCAGCAGGAGAGGGGCGGTGCGCAGGCAGGCAGGCAGGCTGTTTTCGCGGAGCCAGATCCACAGTTCGGATTGATCCCGCCGGAATCGCAACCCTCCGAGGTTGTTGCCCGGGTGACGACCGAAGTTGAGAAGGAACCTCAACCAGTCGGACGGCCGGGCGGGCTTGAGAAGACGGGGGCGGCGCAACGCGATGGCTGTGAGGAAAAGCAGGTTGGTGTTTCGCGGAGTCTGCGCCCGGAGACGCGCCCAGATCATGGCCAGGCTGGTGTCGTCCACGGCGACCGCCTCGAAAAACGACGTGCTGTTGAGCAACTGGCTTTGAAGCCAGCGGACGCGGCTTTTGCTGCGGGCGGTTTCGAGGGTCAGAGCGAAATTGGCGAGCGGAGTCGGGAGGAGGAGCAGTTCGCCGGTGGCGGCGCGTTCACGCACGGGCTCGATGATGGCGAGAGGGGTGTCGGGGGGCACGGACATCGGATGAAAGGCGCGCGGACGGAAGACCATCGCGCCGTTGGAGTGGAGGCCGTCGAAAGCCTGGATGGCCTCGGGCCAGCGAAACGGGCGTGGCTGCGCATCGGCGTCGGCTGTCGACCAGATCGTCTGCCTTGTGTCGGTCCAGCCGCCGTCGGTTTCCTCGCGCCAGATGTGCATGTTGGCCCAGACGAGGGAGGCGGCGGGATGCGATTCGATGGCCGCGAGGGTTGAGGCGAGAAAACCGGGCTCCCACCAGTTGTCGTCCTCGAGCAGGCTGGCGTAAGGTTCGGGGCCGCCGGCGAAGACGTGGTTGAAGGTTTTTGGTGCCCCCCAGTTCGTGGAATGGGGATGAATCGTGATGCGCGGGTCGCCGGCGCGGGCCACGAGCTCGGCGGGAAACGGATCGGCGGGGTCGTCGTTGTGGAGTTCGCACACCCAGTCGGTGAACGTCTGCGCGAGCAGGCTTTCGAGCGAGCGCTGGAGGAGCCGGTTGCGCCGGTAGGTGACGAGAAAAATGCGGACGACGGCCATGGTTAAACGAGATCAGCCGATACGCTGGAAGACGCGGTTGTGGCCGACGTTGAGGACATTGACGAATCCAAGCGGAGCGAGCTCGGAAAGCGCCGACGTGACTTCGGGATAGCCCTTCCAAAAGGCGGTGCCGGGCAGGTCCGCGGCTGCGTCGTCGGCCACGAGCCAGCCTCCGGGGACGACCTTGGCGCCGAAGGTGGCGAAGTCGTGGCGCGCGCCGGCCTCGCGGTGATCGCCGTCCACGTAAATGATTTCGAAGCGTTCGTCGGACATGCTTTCCAGGATGACAGGATCGGTCGAATAACCGCGGTGCAGGCGGACGGCGTCGAAGGAGAGTCCGTGGTGGGCGAAGTGCGCGCGGACGACGGCCTCGTAGTCTTCGTTGACGTAGAAATTTCCGGTCTTCACCTGTTCGCGATAGTCGCGGTCCAGGCGATAACGGATGCGGCTCCAGAGGTTGAGCGGAGGAGGAGGGTTGCTGGCGAGAGGGGTGAGCGCGTGGATTTCGACGGGCAGCTTGAGCTCGCGCGCGAGGAGCGACCAGAGGGAGACGACCTGGCCCTTGAAGACGCCGATCTCAAGGCAGCGCACCTTCGGGAATTTTTCCGCCGCCGCCTGCAGGAGAAGAAACCACATGTAATGGAAGGCGGGGTCGCCGTAGCCGAGCTTGTGCTCGTCGACATGGCGGCGGTGTGCGGCGAGCATGGGGTTGGCGGCGGTTTGCTCGGTGAAGCGACGGAAAACCGCATCGTTGCCGTCTGACGTGTTGGCGTAGGCGTCGACGTGGCTGCCGAAGGTTTCCGGGGACGTCATGATTTTTTGGCGCGGTGCAGCATCCGGTCGTGGATACGCCTGGCCAGCCGCCAGCCGGTGACGCGGGCGAGACGCCTGACGGTGGGACCGACGGGCATGGGACAGGTGGTGCCGCCGAGCGCGCGCATGCGGGCCTCGGCTTCGTCGGCGAGCGCGGGCAGCGCGGGATAGACCAGGAAGGCGATGCGCTGCCAGCCGTTGGCGGCGGCGTTTTTGGCGCGAGGACTGCGGCCGGCGGCGGCGAGCAGGCGGTCGCAGTTGAGCTCGTTGGATTTCCAGAGGGAGCGCAGGGCGGCGGGATCAACGCGGCGGCTGAGGCTGCCGGCGACACCGGAGCGGTAATAGGTTCGCGACCCGGGGCAGAATAGAATGCCGGCGGAGGCGAGCATGACGCGGCTGAAGTATTCGCCGTCGTCGTTGAGCGAGAGCGTTTCATCCCAGGGACCGGCTTCATCAAGTAGCGCGCGCGGGCAAAGCCAGGCGGCGGGCTGCATCATCCAGCCGGACTCGTAGTGGAGAAGCTGAAATTCGAGACCGCTCAAATCGCGCCAGCTGGGTTCGGGGACAAACCCGGCCTTGGCGGGATCGTCGGTGAACCGCGCCCATTCGCCCGATGCGATGTGGCGTGGAGACGCGGTGATCAAGCGCTGCATTTGCAGGGCGATCTTGTCGGGGGCGATGAGGTCGTCCGCGTCGAGGAACTGGACGAAGTCGCCTTTGGCGGCGGCGAGGGCGGCGTTGCGCGCGGCGCCGGCCCCGCGGTTGGGCTGCGGGATGAGTTTCACTCCGCGGTCGGCGTAGCGGGCGATGATCGCGGCGCTGTCATCGCGCGAGCCGTCGTCCACCACGATGACCTCGGTGCGCGGCCAGGTTTGCGCGAGCGCGGAGTCGAGCGTCTCCGAGACCCAGCGCGCGGCGTTGTGGCAGGGAATGAGGATGGAGACGAGCGGGGGCATGGTCGCGGGCGTCATGGCTGCGGAGCGGGCGCGGGCTTACCGTGAAGCACCGAGTCCAGCCAGGCGCCCTGATAATAAAATCGGCAGTCCCCTTCATCGTGGAACTGCCAGGCGGACTGGTCGTAGGAAACGAACGAACCGAGGACGGCGGCAGTCTGCGCGGCCGAGGTGCCGGCCGATTTGATGACGAGCAGATTGTCCACGCGTCCCTTGTAACGCATGGAGCGCAGCCAGGAGGGGCTTTCCTGCTCGGCATGGGTGCGGATGGTCCGCACACGCGAAACGTCGAGCGCTACGCCCGGAGAGGTGACATAGAAAATCGAGTTGTCCGTAGCCGGCGCGGTCAGGTCGAGCGAATGGACGAGGGCGGTCGCCGATCGGGACATGCCGCTTTGCGTGAAGCCCCTCACGCCCACGTTGTCAACGTTCCGGATGTAGCGGACGCGGTTGACGAAGCCGGCCAGTCCGTAGAGCACCGCAAGCAGGGCGGCGGCGATGAGAAGCCGGCGCAACCAGGCGCGGCGCGTCATCCGGCCGGCCTGCACCAGACCCGGAATAAGGACGATGGCGGCGGGTCGGAAATGCCGGTCGTCCATGCTGATTGATGCGCCCCGGTAATACAGCCAGGCGAACAGCACGGCGTAGCCGATGACGAAGCCCGCCACCATGCCCCGGTAGCGGGCGCCGGGGGCGTTTTTCCATGCCAGCGCATACAGCGCGACGGCGGGCGCGGAGAGGAGACACAACACGCCGCCGAGCTGGTCCCAGCTTGTCAGCAAAGGGGCTCCGGGAAAAAACACGGCGCGGGAGATCAGCGACCCGAACGCGCCGGTCGCCAGCAGCGGTCCCGTGAAACTGAACCCGACGGCGAGCGGCCATGAGCACACGACCTGGCCCGCCTCGCCCGGCGTGGGTCCGAGCGACAGGAAGAACGCCCACAGGACGGCGTAAAACACCGCGAAGCCCGCGCCGAGCGCGCCGGCCAGGCGCAAGGCGCGGACGTCGATCCGCCACGGCGTGTCGTTGCGACCGAGCCAAAGTCCGGCGCACAGGGCGAGGGCGACCACGGGGAACGACAACTTGAGAAACGCCCCGATCAAAAACAGCGGGGGAAGCGCGGCCGGCAGCCAGGCCGGTTTGTCCGCCAGCCGGGTGGCGGCCCAGGCGATCCACGGGAACCCCGCGAACAGCGCGAGTTCGCCGCCGTTGAACATGCCGAACAGAAACGACGTGTGCCAGCCGAGGGCGATGAGCGCCACGGAGGCCATCGCCACGGGCTCGGGGAATTCCCACGCCTTGAAAAGCCGCCAGCATCCCGCGAGGCCGGCCAGTATGCCGGCGAGCGTGACGACGATGACCGCCTCGCCGAGGCCGGGGCCCGCAAGCGTGAGCAGTCCGGCGGGCATATACTGGCCCGGACTCCACCAGGTGCGAAACACCTCGTGGTTTTTCGCGATGTTCGCGGGGTCGGGCTCGACGTAACAGTTCCAGGCCGCGCCGGCGCGCATGGAATCCCAGACGTGAAATCCGGCGGCGGAATCGGCCCAGACCATCGGGCGCGCCCAGCAAGCCTCGACGAGGCTGCAGGCGGCGACCAGCAGGATCACGGCCGCCCAAAACAGGAGAGTCCGCGGACGGGATGCGGTCTGGCCGGGAAAACTCATGGAGGTGGCAGGGCGGCGAGCAGCCGTTGAAAGGCGGCGTCATCCATCGTGCGGCCCGTTTCGTAGGGGGAGTTTTGCCAGCGCTTGAGCAGGCGGGCGGCGTTTACCGGGCCCAGCGCGCACGCGAGCAGTTGGAATCCGCGTCCGCCGAGCGCGGACAGCCGGGGGTCGGGGAGCAGCCGGTGAAACAGGGAGAGTTCGCGGGCCTGAAATTCCGGGGAGAAATCAGGGGAGAGCCGGCGCCAGCTTTTGAACGCGGCCTGGCCGAGCAATTCACGGGCGCGTCGCGCCTCGGGCGTGTCGGCGGGGCAGCCGCGCGCGAAGGCTTCCATGACGGCGAGCGAGGCCACGCCCAGCCGCTCCCAGTGGTTGGTGAGACGGGCGCCGGGGTGCGCGCCGATGATGGTGTGGGGACCGGGCACGCGCACGACGCGGCCGGGGCGCGGCGCGGCATTTTGGTAAAACCAGATCTCGGCCACGGCGTTGTAGAGGGGCGAGGGTGGGAAAAAGGCGTTTTCGACGATGTGGCGGATGTAGTCGGTGCGGAAAATCGGCGAGTGCGGGGCGGGTTGAACGACAATGAAAAACTCGGCCGCGCCGGTCACATCTTTGAGCGGGCCGCGGGGCTTGATGGACAAGGCGTCGTAGTCGCCCTCAAGGGTGGTGTGCGCGTGGTCCGTGTAGCTGGTTTCCGCCCCGGTGGCGCGCATGGCGGCGAGTTGCAGGCGGAATTTTTCGGCGCTCACGATGTCGTCCGAGTCGAGGAAGAGCACGTGGGCGCCGGTGGCGTGCCTGAGTCCGGCGAGGCGGGCGAAGAGCAGCCCCTGGTTGTCCTGGCGGATGATTTTCTCCGGATGGTAGCCGAGGCGGGCGATGGATTCGGCGGCGGGCGTGGCGGAGCCGTCGTCCACGACGATGACCTCGACGGAAAGCCCGGCGGAGGCGCGCCGCACGCTTTCCAGCGTGTAGCGGATGAGGTCACCGCGGTTGTAGACCGGGATGATGACGGACAGGTCGGGAGGTGCTGAGTTCACGTTGGGAAAGGCTGATCAGCCGCCGAGGGCGGCCTTCAGGCAGGCATGGAGCAGAGCGGGCGGCAGATAAAAATCGGAATGGTAGGCGTTCGTTCCGCCGCCTGAGGATGACGGTTCGCCCATGATAATGTGCAGCGACCGGCCGCCCGAGACGGCCATGGTGGTGTGATACGGCTGCGGGGGGACATCCGCCGGATAGATGACGATGACGCGGGCGCCGGCGGGCGCGAAGGCCAGGCTCGCCATGTTGGAACCGTCAATGCCCGCGACGATCTCGGCCTGCGCGCAGGCGGCGAGCGTCTCGATGCCGGCGGACGGATCGAGGATGATGAAACCGTGGGCGCGGAGGATGGCCTCGATTTCGTCGAGATTGACCGGGTTGCGCGAATAGCCGCGCCGGCTGAGGTAGACGCGGGTGCGTTTTGCGGCGGGTTGACGCAGGTGGGCGGCGAGGCTTTGAAGGAAAACGGCGCCGGCGGGCGCCACCGTGCCGACCGCCCCGGGGAAGCTGGTGCCGATCACGCGGTCGGCCTCGTAGTCGTGGGTCCCGGGAAAATTGAGGATGCGTTCGCGAGGCAGCGGTAGCAGGGAGCAGACCGCCTCGGTCGCCGGCGTGTTCAGCCGCGGCAGGTAGATCCAGTCGGCCGCCGCCAGATCGACGCCGGCTTTTTTCAGCAGATGCCAGCGGAGGAGTCCGTCGTGGATGAAGTGGCCGTAGCTGCCCGCGGAAAAATCGGTGGCCAGGGAAACACAGGTGCCCGGCAACCGCCGGATCGGGCGGCTGCGTCTGCGGTTATAGGGCGGGTTCTTCGCGATCGGCACGGGGTAAATCCGGCTCCAAAAACTGGCGTCGTAGACGAATCGGTCACGCGGGCTCACGACAAAGCCTTCCGGTCCCATGAGCCGCGCTCCGGGCAGGGTGAACACGCATGTGGCCGGCTTGGCCTCGTTGAAGTTGTTGAGAGCGGGCGCGGTGAAATTCCCGTAGAGCGCGGGCTGCGGACGCGCCACGGTTTCCGCCGGTTCGGTTTCGATGACGGTGCCGCCCTCGGCCGGCACGACGTCGCGGATGAAACCGTAGCGCCGGGGCGGTCCAAACGCTCGCGAGCTTCCGGGCAGAAAGATGGTCGCGCCGGGCCCGAGGGGCAGCTTGCGAAGTTTTGATTTCAGGTAATCGACCATGGGGAATCAGTTTTGTCGGACGGTTTCGGAGACGACTTGGCTGTAAAGCGCCGCGCTGGCGCGCGCGAAGGCCTCGCGCGAGAAGCGCTCCACGGCGCGGCGGCGGGCCTGTCCGCCGAGGCGGGTGCGGAGCGCGGGGTCGAGGCAGAGGCGGAGCAGGGCGTCGCGGAGGCCCGCGATGTCGCCGGGCTCGGCCAGAAGGCCGTTTTCCCCGTCGGTGACGACCTCGGGGATGCCGCCGGCGCGGCAGCCGATCACGGGTTTTCCCCAGGCCATCGCCTCGACGTAGATGAGGCCGAAGGATTCGTAACGGGAAGGGGCGACGAAAATGTCGCAGTCGCGATAGGCGGCGAGCAGCGCGGTGGCGCCGACCTTGCCGTGAAAGCGGACCTGCTCGCGGGGAATGCCGGGATTTTCACGCCAGAAGCGCTGCTGCCAGTAGTCGTTGGCGTCGTGGCCGACCAGGTCGAAGGTGGTGCCGGGGGCGGACGCCAGCACGGCGGGAATCGCGGAGAGCAGGACGTCAACGCCCTTGCGGTGTTCGAAACGGCCGACGTAGAGCACGCGCGGCGGACGATCATTCGCCGACTCGCGGAGCGCGGAGTCCGCCGGCACGGTGATGCCGAGGGGGATCAGGTGGACGGAGGAAGGGGGCAGGTTCCATTGCCGGATCAGTTCCTCGCGGTGCAAGGCGGTGTGGGTGAGCAGGGCGTCGCTGCGCTTCACGATGTCGTGTTCCCAGCGTTGTTCCCGGCGGTCGAGCCAGCGGGAGGCGCCGGCGTTGTGCGCGACCAGTTGGACGGCGGTGGTGGCGATGCGGGTGATGACGGGAGGGCGGCGGCGGGAGCGCAGCAGCATCATGGGCAGCAGGCCGCTGCTGCTCGTCTCGATGCAGTCGAAGGGCTCGGCGGCATGGGCGGCGCGCACGGCGGCGGCGGCCTGCCGTGCGCGCCAGAGCCAGCTTGCGACGGTGTGCGCCTGCCAGCGCCAGCGGGTCAGGTGGTGCAGCCAGCGCGGGATCGTGGAGTCGAAGGTGACAAAGCGCACTCCGGGAAACGGCTCGGGGGCGGGAGCGCCGGACGCGGGTGCGCGGGTGATGACGCGGACGGAATGCCCTTCGGCGGCGAGCCCGACGGCGAGATCCGCCATGTAGGTGCCGATGCCGCCGTCGAGGGCGTTGAAGCCCCGGCAGGCGGGAGCCAGCAGGCCGATGTTAAGGGGGCGGGACGATGGCAGGGGCATGAATGGATCAGGAGGAGGGAGGCGAGAGCCGGGCGATCACAAGGAGGGCGCGCGATTCACCGCGCCGGCGCGCGTCATCTATCCGGCGCTGCACGGGGCCGAGGGAGCGGTGCAACCGCCAGCGGCGGATTGCCGCGAGCAAGCCGCGGGGCACGGGTGCGGCGTTGTCATGCACGTGGTGAAGCAGAAGGCTGGAGCATGAATGTCCCTCGACGAGGCGAAGCAGATACTCTTCGCGAATGCGACCGGCGGGCATCAGGTGCGTCAGGCGCAGGCGCACGAACACCCCTGTTCCGTGGCCGGAGTTCACGGCGGTGAGCCCAAGGTCTATATCTTCGCAGCCGCCGAGTTCGATTCCCTTGCGTCCGAGGGAGCGTCTCACGGGGTCGTTGCGCACGGCGGCGGCGTAGCTTTGGGCAACCGGCAGGCGCACGCAGAGACCGGCGCCTATGGGTGTCGCCAAATGGTCGAACGGGTGGTTGCTCCAGGAGTCGCGTTCGGCGCGGCCCACGGCAAGGTAGCGCAGGAAGGGGGCGAGTTCAGGCGGCGGAGGGGTTTCCCACTCGGGGGTGATATGGCCGCAACCCCAGAGGCCGAGCATGGGCCAGTCGCGGGCGAGGGCCGTCACCTGTTCGAGATAATCCGGCGCGAGGAGGTTGTCGTCGTCCACCCATACGATGAGGTTCGAGCGGGTCTCGTCTATCCCGCGAATACGGGCGAAGGCGAGGCCGAGCTCGGGCTCGACCACGATGCGCGCCGAGGGATGCCAGCCGAGGTCGCACCAGGAGGAGACGGGTTTGGAGGAGGCGTTGTCAACGAGCAGCAGGTCAAAGGCCGCCGGGCCGATGGTCTGTTCGGCGAGGGAGCGCAGGGTCCGTTCCAAGTAGTCGCGTCGCGGCGAGTGCGTGCAGATGATGACGGTTATTCCGGAGGCGGCGGGCATCGGGTGTTAAGGGAGATGTCGCGGTTCAGCCGGATGCCTTCGCGACCGGCCTTCGCACGGCCAGGAAGTTGGACAGGGTGTGGGCGGTGTTTTCATTTCGCTCCAACCGGTTCAGCTCAAAACCGGCCTGATCAAGCAGACTGTAAAGTCCCTCGGGCTTTCGGGAGGTCAGAAAATCATTGGGCGCCTCGACCACGATATGCGTGAGACCGGGGTCGGACAAATGGCGGCCAAAGCCGCGCAGCACGGGTTCCTCCGAACCCTCGGCGTCGAGGATGATGGCGTTGGGGGGAGGGGCCAGCCGGTCGTCGATGACGGCGGCGGCGGTCAGGGTGGCGACGGTGAAACGGTTTTCGTAGGGGCCGCCCGGCTGCGGATAAAGCGTGGACATGCCGGGGTTGCAGGAGTTGTTGGCAAAAAACGGAAACGCGCCCGCGCGATCACTCAGGGCGTAGGCGTGAAGATCAACGTCCACGGCGTTCAATTCGCAGTTCTCAAGCAGGCGGGCCGCCATGGCCGGCGAAGGCTCGAAGGCCACGACACGGGTCACGGGGTGCAGCCACTTCGCGGTCACGGTGTGCAGGCCGAAATTGGCCCCGATCACCCATAGAACCTTGTCCGTCCCAAGCTGCGGCCTCACCGCCTCCAGCACCTCGGATTCGTAAAATCCCTCCATGACGACGTGGTGGTCAACGCTGTCCCAGGGAGTCAGGAAAAACTGGCTGCCGTAGCGTGTGGTGACGCGCAGGGCGCGGCGCGCCGTAACCGGTTTGAGCAGGTCGTAGAGCCGCACAAAGCCGCGCCATTTGTGCCGGCGAAAATGCGTGACGAGCCGGTCTTTCCAGCTCGGGGCGTGCAGGATGGGAGGGACGATGGGATCACGCATGGGCGGGGAGTTGGTCTACGAGGCGGTGGAGTTCGGCTTCAAAACGGGCTTCCGCCTGCGCCGCGCGGGCGGGTGTCGGCGGAACGGGCAGCGCGCTTTGGGCGAGTTGGATGAATTCATCCGGCGTCTCGTAGACATGCATGCCGGGCGTGCCGTGCTGGTCGCGGGCCGCGTTGGGGTTTGCGATGATGGGCAGGCCCGAGAGCAGGGCCTCGGGGATGCGCGTGACCGCGCCGGCGCCGCCGTAGGTGTGGATCAGAAGGGCGGAGCAGGTTTCCTGCAATTCAACCAGGCGCGCGCGGCTGACTCCGCCAAGAATCTGGATGCCGGGGGCCTGCTCATCGGCGAGCACGACGTCGGATTTCGGGCCCACCACGACGATGCCGTTTTTTGGAAGACTGCTCTTTTTCAGCCGGCGGAGCTGTTCCTTCATGCCGCGGGCGGTGGCCGGGTTGAAGGCGCTGCCCACGAGGAGCAGCGGCCCCTGCACGCAGCCGCGCGCATCGGCGGCGGCCTCGCGTTTGGCGCGGATGCGCAGGCATTCCTCCGCGAACGTGGCGTCGGGGAAATACGGCAGGTAATAGGGCGACAGGCCGCGCGCCTCGAGCAGCCAGCGCTCTTCCTTCGATATGGTGAAAACCGCATCCGCCAGCGCGAGGCGCTTCACCTCGCCGGAGAGGTCGGCGAACGGATCGTAGGACGCGTCGGCGAAAACCTGGTCGCTCACCAGCGACTCAAGGTTGTGCGGGAGGGCGATGATCTTGTAGCCGGCCTCGCGGGCGAGCGCGGGCAGGAGCGTGTCGTAGGTGGTTTCCCACAGCAGCACGCGCGCGCCCTGATGGCTGGCGAGCGCGTCACGATAAAACGCCGCGCGATAACCCAGCAGGCCGGCGCCCGCGTGATCAACCGAGGCGTGCGGGCCGAAGCGCGCGCGCATGGCGAGGCCGCCGGTCCATGTGCGTCCGCGCGACACGGCGGCGGGGGGGCGCATGTCGGCGACCGTGCAGCCGGCGTGCAGGCAGAGGGCTCGGATCTGGGCGCTGCGCTTTTCGGGGCCGGTGCCGTGCGAGTCGCTGGGGAACCGGGTCCAGCGCAGAAGCAAGGGGGAGGAAGCGGGCGTATTCATGAATAAGGACTCGGGATTGCCATCAGCCAAACCGGCGGCCCCAGCGGCGCACCGGTTCCTCAAGGAAATGATAACTTGCGACCGCGAGGATGAACGAGAGCACGATGTAGTAAACCAGATGGAGGGGTTCGTTGGGAAGGTAGCTCCTTCCGGTGGTATGACGCAGGACGGCGGGTCCGAACCAGTGCATGAAATTATGGTAGACGTAGATGCCGTAGCTGATTCCGCCGATGTAGACAAACGTCGGCCGGCTCAGGCAGCGGGCGGTGAAGCCGTCGGGTTTGCGCAGCACGTAGACGATCAGCACCCCAAAGCCCAGGGCCTGGATCAGGGGATCGAACACCGCCCAATATGCTGGGAAAATGCTGTCCGTGGTTTTGAGGAAGACGCCGTAAAGCAGCCATCCGGCGGCCGGCACGAGCAGCAGGCGCAGGCGGAACAAGGTGGCGAAGCGGTCCAGCCAGCCCAACCGGTGTCCCCAGGCGATCATTCCTCCGATCGCGAAGAAATCAAGGCAGCAGGGCAGGGGCGTATAGATGGTCGAAAGATTGCTCCATCGGAAGGCCAAGATTATTTCGCGGGACAGGGGGCCGGTGAGCAGCACGGCGAGCAACACAAGGTTCAGGCTTCGTTTCGGGGCGAACAGGATCACGAAGGGCCAGAAAAGATAGAACTGCTGTTCGACGGCGAGGGTCCAGAAATGGGAAAGCATTCCCGGCCAGCCCTGGACATGGAACACATACTGGTTGGTGACCATGAACACATGCCACCAGATGGTTTCGCGCGTCGGCGCGACGTTGAAGCAATAGGCCACGGCGAGGCAGAGGAAATACGCCGGCCACAGACGGAAGATGCGCCGGATAAAAAAGACGCGCACGGCGGATCGTCCGGCAAGGCGGCCGTCCTCGATTTTTGCGCGGGCTTCCAGCAGCAGCAGCGTGATCAGGAAGCCGCTCAGCACAAAAAACAGGCGCACGGCCCACTGTCCCAGCTCGGAAAACCCCGAGATGGTGGGCGAGAAGTGGTGGATCAACACGGCGATGACCGCGACGCAGCGCAGGCCGTCAAGAGCCGGCGCGTAGAAGCCCGTCGAGCGGCCGCCCGTGACCGCTGCGGCGGCCGCCGGTTCGGGCGGAAAACAGAGGGGGGCGGAGGCGGCGGGCGAGGGCACGGTCAGTCGGGGAGGCGATCGTCGCGGGTGAGATGTTTTTCGAGCGCGAAGAGCGCGTTGCAGAACTCGGCGGTCTGGGTGTAACGGCAGCCGTATTGTTCATAGACGCCGATGAGCCAGAAGCCGTGCGGGCGCAGCCGGTCGATCAGCTCCGGCAGCGGGGTGAAGCGGGGGTTGCCCGGCATGAGGCCGGCTTCGACGACGATGTAGTCGATCGCACCGGCTGCGAGCAGGGGCGCGGCGCCTTGCAGGACGGCCATTTCAAAGCCTTCGACGTCGATCTTGAGCAGGTCGATGCGGGTGATGCCTTGCCTCGCGCAAAAAGCCGCCAAGGTGTCGAGTTCCAGCCGCACTTTCGGGCCGCTTGCGCCGGTGGTGCCGACCAGCGAGGGAACCAGGGAGTTCTGATCGGAGCTTTCGTGCAGCTGTATCCAAGTCTCGCCGGCATGGTCGGCGAGCGCGAGGGCGTGGCAGTGCACTTTGATGTCGCCGCACGTTTTGGTTTTAAGCGCGGCGAAAGTGGCGGGGACCGGCTCGAACGAGTGGATCGTCGCCGAGGGAAAAAGCGGGCGAAGCCGTTCGACGGTCTGGCCGACATTGGCGCCAACGTCGAAGATGACGCGCGGCCGCCACTGCGGCCAGTGAGAGCGAAGCGATTCGAAGGCATCCGTCCCTTTGGGCAGGTGGGGCCGCCGGTATATCTCGTAGCCCGCGGAGGAGAGCACGCGCCTGAAGGCGTTTTTAAGGTGGCGGGAAAGGAGCATTTCCAGGGAGGACCTGGCGGGAGGGGCGGGACGTCGGCCGACGGATCGGAGTGTGTCAGATGCCGGGGACGGACACCGGGGACGCGTGCCATTTCAGCTTCGGGCGCAGGCAGCCGCTGATGGCGCCGCCGTATTGCTCGCGGCCGGCGCCGGTTTCGTGGACGGCGAAGACGATCGCGTCGCGCACCACGACCTCATGGAGGGTGACGTTGGCGAGAAGCATGATGGTGATCGAGTAGAGGCCGTCGTTGAAGAAATCCGCAGGAAACTCGACCCGGTGCCGGTAGACGCCGGGCTCCAGTTCGAGACTGGGCGGGCTGGATGAAAAAACCAGCACGCCGTGCTTGTCGCTGACCTGGATGTTGGAGGTGGCCATCTGGCGGTGGTCGAGCAACTCGAACTCATACTCCAGCTCGACGGGGCGGTCGATTTCGACCTGGGTGCGGATCTCGCCGTCGGAGCGCAGGCGGGCGCTGCACAGGCGCATGCGCCTGGTGCCGGCGGCGGGGTTGTCGCGGGCCCAGGTGACCTCCGCGACGGATTCCTCGTGGTCGGCGATGTAGCGCTCGACGATGTGCTCGGGCGCGCCGTCGGCCACCTTCGTCCCGCCCGAGAGCATGATGGCGCGGGAGCAGAGGTTGGCCACGACGCCCATGTTGTGGCTCACGAACAGGACGGTGCGGCCGTTGCTGCTCACGCTGCGCATCTTGCCGAGGCACTTCTTCTGGAACTGGGCGTCGCCCACGGCGAGCACCTCGTCCACGATGAGGATCTCCGGCTCCAGATGGGCGGCGACGGCGAAGGCGAGGCGCACATACATGCCGCTGGAGTAGCGTTTGACCGGGGTGTCGATGAACTGCTCGATCTCGGCGAAGGAGACGATCTCGTCGAATTTCGCGCGCACCTCGGCGCGGGTCATGCCGAGGATCGCGCCGTTGAGGTAGACGTTGTCGCGTCCGCTCAGCTCGGGATGGAAGCCGGTGCCGACCTCCAGCAGAGAGGCGACGCGGCCGCGCATGATGGCGTGGCCCTTGGTCGGCTCCGTGATGCGGGAGAGCAGCTTGAGCAGGGTGGATTTGCCCGCGCCGTTGCGGCCGATGAAGCCCACGACCTCGCCCGGATGGATGTCGAAGGAGACGTCGCGCAACGCCCAGAACTCGCGCTTGTCCACCTTCGGGGCCCGGCCCTTCAGCTTTTGGATGAAGGCGGCGGCCTCGTCACGCAGGCTGGTGGCGCCGATCGCGCCGAGTTGATAGCACTTGGAGAGGCCGTGAACCTCGATGATGGGTTGGCTCATATGATGTCCACGAAGCTTTTTTCGACGCGCTTGAACATGAAAATGCCGCTGACGACCGTCAGCAGCGTCATTCCGAGCGAGAGCATGAGCAGATGGGGGCCGACCGAGCCGGTGCCGAGCAGCATGTGGCGGAGGCACTCGACGGGCATGGTCATGGGATTAAGGGCGACCAGCGTCCGCCAGTGGGCGGGGACCTGTTCGAGGGGGTAGATGACGGGCGTCGCATACATCCAGAGTTGCACGAGGAACGTGGCCAGCACGACGAAGTCGCGGAATTTTGCGGTGAGCGCGGCGAGCCAGAGACCGGCGCCGAGGCTGAACAGGCCGATCTGGAGGACGACCAAGGGAAGAAGCACGATATCCCAGCCGACATGCGCCGCGCCCAGGCCGTCCGGCATCAAGGCGAAGATCACGTAGATCACGCCAAAGGTCAGAAGCTGGATGGCAAACGCGGTGAGGTTGGAGACGACGCCGGCGATGGGGATGATGAGGCGCGGGAAGTAGACCTTGCCGAAGAGCGAGGCGTTGCTGGTGAGGGTGGTCGCGGTGGACTGGAAGGTCTGGGCGAAGTAATTCCAGCCGAGCAGGCCGCACTGGTAAAACAACACCGGGGCGATGCCCGAGGTGGGGATTTTGGCGAACCGGTTGAAGACCATCGTAAACACCAGGGTGGTGAGCAGCGGCTGCACGATGAACCAAAGCGGACCCAGGATGGTCTGCTTGTAGCGGGCCACGAAATCGCGCCAGACGAGCAGCCAGAGCAGGTCGCGGTAGGCCCAGAGTTCCCGCCAGTCCAGGAAACGCCAGCCGCCGGTGGGCTCGACGACGGTTTCGGTTTGGCTGTGTTTCATGGAGTCAAAATGGTCTTCAAGGTTTGGCGAAAGGTTTCAAATCCGAAGCGGTGACGCGCGCGGTTGGCGATCGCCCGGGCGTCCCACGGGGTTGAAAGGATGGCGGTGCAGGCGGCGGCGATCGCAGGGACGTCCGCATAGGGAACGATGCGGCCGCAGGTGTCGTCGACAACTTCCGGCGCGCCGCCTTCGTCGGCGGCGAGGCAGGGTTTTCCGGCGGCCATGGCCTCCAGGTAGACGAGGCCGAAGCCTTCCTTCTGGCTAGGCAGGGCGAAGAGCGTGCAGCGGGCGAACTCGTGCCGGAGTTGCGCGTCGCTGACAAAGCCCGCGAATTCGACGGCGTCGCCGAGGTGGAGTTCGCGCGCGAGATTCTGCAGGCGGTGGGCGTCGTCGCCGCGGCCGATCACGCGCAGCTTGGTGCCGGGGGATGACTTCAGGATGGCCGGCATGGCCTCGATGAGATGGTCGATGCCCTTGTAGCGGTCGGCGGAGGACAGGCGGGACACCGTCAGGATGACAGGCTGGCTTGTGCCGATCACGGCGGCATCCGCGCCGGATTCGAGCAGCGGATCGAGCGTGTTGGGCAGGACGACGAGGCGGCTTTCATCGAGCGGGATGCGGCTTAGGATTTCCCGACGGGTGAACTCGCTGACGCAGAGGATACGGTGGGCGCCCTTCAGCGCGCGGCGTTCCCAAAACGTGAACGGCCGCCACACCTCGATGCCGTGGGCGACGAGCACGTAGCGCAACCCGGGCCGGAGCCAGCTCGCCAGCCAGGCGACGGGCAGCTGGGCGATGTGGCCGCAGACGATGAGCCGGGTGTAACGGCTGAGTTGGAGGACCTCGGTGACGAACTCTTTTTTATCGCGGTTGCAGGCGGACCATTCGGCGAGCGCCGGACCCGTGTAGGGGCGCAGGTCGGCCGAATCGATGTCGCTGTCGTTGAGGGCGACGAAGCGCACCCGGCCTTTTTCGTCCGCGATTTGGCACAGCGCCTTGAGGTAGAGCCGGAGGCAGCGCGGGATGCCGCTGTCGGTCGTGAAAAGCTCGGGGGCGAGCAGGAGGAAATTCATTATGCGGACGGGCGCCTGAGGTTTGAAAAACAGGCGCGCAGTTTCCAGGCGACCATGCGGAAAATGGCGCTGAGCAGCGCGGACCAGGGCATGTCCTTGGGATGGCGCATCACGCCGACACCGGGCACGTAGGCGCGGAGCATGGTGCTTTGGGCGATGCGCACTGCGAGGCGCTGGAGGTTGTCGGCGCTGCGTCCGTGCAGGATGACGGCGTAGCCTTCGACGACCGAGGGGAAATAGGTCATGAGGTTGTAGCCGTGGGGAATCGAGATGATGCGCAGATCGCTTTCGTAGAGGGCCACGCGGAAGCTTTTCTGGTCCCAGGTGCGGCCGGTCGGTTCGAGCATCTGGGCGTAAAGTTCGCGCCATCGGGCGAAGAACGCGCTGACGCGTTCGTTCCGGCGCCAGGCGATCACGCCCGAGTTGAACTCGGGAAAGGAGCTGGGCAGACCGGGAATCGTATAGTGGCCGCCGCCGCTGTGCTGCATGGCGGCGAGTTCGAAGCGGTCGAGCAGGGCGAAAAGCGGATCGAGCGAACCCACCACCATGGTGTCGCTGTCGATGAACAGGCAGCGGGCCCAGGGCGCCTGGTCCATGTGGAGCTTCATCGCGCTGCCGGGCAGGGTCGCATCAATGTGGATGATCTTGTCCCACAGGGAAGGGTCTTCGGGAGGCGTGTCGGTCAGCAGGTAGACGGGCAGACCGGGGTTGGTTTTTCGCAGCGAGGCGGCCGAGAAGGCGGATTCGTCCAGATAACGCTTTCCCACGGCTACATAGATCACGCCACGGTCGGCAGGTGAACTGGCTGGCGATATCGTCATGGGTGGGCGGTCGGGGAAATGAGGTTTCGGGATGTTCCCTCAGCGTGACTTACGATTCACGAATGCGATGAGCATGGCGAGACTCCATACGCGCGACCATTCGGCGGTGTCGTTGCCCGCGAGAAACCCGCGCCAGCGCGCCTGCACCGCGTCGGCCGCGAAGAGTCCACTGCGGCCGACGCTTTCGGCGGAAAAGGTGTCTTCGAGAAACGGTTTCAGCGGTCCGCGCATCCATTGGGCGAACGGCAGGGTGAATCCGCGTTTCGGACGCGTGAGCAGATCAGGAGGGAGCAGGTCGCGGACGGCGTAGGCCAGCGCGGCCTTCGGGTTGGCCGGGGTGTATTTGAACGCGGTGGGCTGGCGGGCGAGCCAGCTCACGAGCGGACGGTCCACGAAGGGCACGCGCAGCTCGAGTGACTGGCTCATGCTCATCACGTCGCTGTCGCGCAGGAGCACGTCGGTCATGTAGCCGCGCAGCTCCGCGGCGCTGGTGATGGAGAACAGGTCAACGTCCGGAAGCTGGGCGGCTAGCGCGGCCTCTTCGGGATGGGGGGCGTAGGCGTGCCGCGCGTCGGCGCCCAGCAGAGAGCGGCGGGTGGATTCGTCGAGCACGCGACGTTGCAACAGCGCGAGCGCGGCGGGCGAATGGGCGTGGCGCAACGTGTCGGCGAGCTTGCGCCGGCGGGTGTCGCCGCGTTGCCAGCGGACGAGCAACGCCTCGCGCATCCAGCCGGGCAGCGCGCGCCAGCCGGGCAGCCATCGCGAGAGGCGCGGGACGTTGCGGAACGACGGGTAGCCGCCGAAAAGCTCGTCCGCGCCGAGGCCCGAAAGCGCGACCGTGACGCCTCCGGCGCGGGCCGCCTGGCTGACGTAGTAGGTGTTGATGCCGTCGCCGGTGGGCTGGTCGAGCGTGGCGAGGATGGCGTCGATGTCGCCGGCCACGCGTTCGCCGGTGAGGACGCTGGCGTGGTGGTCGGTGCCGAGGTAACGGGCGTTGGCGGCGGCGGCGTCCGCCTCGGAATAGCCGGCTTCGTCGAAGCCGAGAGAAAAGGTTTTGAGCCGCGCGCCGCCGAGCCTGGTCATGAGCGCCACGAGCGCGGTCGAGTCGAGTCCGCCTGAGAGGAACGCGCCGACCGGCACGTCGGCGATGGCGTGGGCGCGCACGGAGTCCTCCAGCTGGACGCGCAGGCCGGCGGTGAATTCGGCCGGCGAGCGGGCGAGGCGGATGTCGTCGGCGGCGTAGGCGTCGCGCAGCGTCCAGTAGGTTTTGACGTCGAGTTTCCCCGCGCGCCAGACGGCGCACTCGCCGGGACGGAGGCTGCGCACGTCGCGATAGATCGTCTGCGGCGCGGGCACGGCGAGCCAGTCGAGGTAGGAGTTGACCGCCTGCGGATCGATGGCGGCGGGCACGCGGACGGACGCGATGAGGGCGTTGAGCTCCGAGGCAAACAGCAGGCCGCCGTCGGCGGTGGAGTGAACGTAGAGCGGCTTGATGCCGAAAGGATCGCGGGCGAGCAGAAGAGTGCGTTCCTGCGAATCCCAGGCGGCGAAGGCGAACATGCCGCGCAGGCGGTTGAGGCAGCCTTCGCCCCAGTGCGCGACGGCGCCTAGCAGGATCTCGGTGTCGCACTCGGTATGAAAGGACCTGCCGGCCGCCTCCAACTCGACGCGCAGGGCGCGGAAGTTGTAGATCGCGCCGTTGAACACGAGGTGCCAGCGACCGTCGGGCGTGCTCATGGGCTGGTGCCCGTGGGCGGGGTCGAAGATCGCCAGCCGTCGCATTCCGAGCGTGGCATCGCCCCACGTGTCCGCGCCTTCGTCGTCCGGGCCACGGCGAACCATGGCCGCGTTCATCCGCGTCACGGCGGCAAGCCGGTCAGACGGGGACTGTGTTTGGCTGAGATAGCCGGCTATGCCGCACATGGGTTTGCAAAAAAGGAAGGCTTCGCCCCGTCACTTCCCTAAGAAAAGTGACCGGGTTGAGGGAAAAAGGGGCAGGGGGCCCATTGAAACAATACTAGGGTTTAACCCCCAGCCTTCATCAGGTGAATACAGAGGGAGGAGCGCCGCAATGCCTTTGTTTTGAGGCGATTGGATCCGTTCATGCGCAAATCGAACGGGCGATCTCGGCGGATTTTTCGGGGGAGACGAGTTTTTCGACGAGCAGCAGCCCAAAATCGACTGCCGTGCCCGCTCCGCGAGACGTCAAAAGACGTCCGTCGGCGACCACGCGTTTGTCGGCGAGAATAGCGGTCAGTTCGTTGGCCACCGAAAAATGCGCGGTGTAGCGGCGCCCGGCGAGCAGGCCGGCGTCGTGGAGCACGGCGGGGGCGGCGCAGATGGCGGCGAGCCAGCGGTCGGCCTTGTGGTGCAGGAGCACGGTGGAGCGGACGCGCGGGTCGGACCGCATCAAGGCGACGCCGGGGCCGCCGGGAAGCAGGAGCAGGTCGAAGACGCTCTCGCCGACGGCGGAGAGCGTGGTGTCGGCGTGCATCGTGAGGCCGTTGCGACCGGTCACATGGATGGTTTCGCCGAGCGCGGCCACCGTGACCTCGGCGTCGGCGCGGCGGAGCAGGTCGATGGGGGCGACGGCTTCCAATTCCTCAAAACCCTCTGGCAAGATTGCGAGAACCGTGGGCATGTTCTTAGTTCAAACACGGATGAGCCTGGTTGCACCTGAAATTTTTAAGGGAAAACACCTCGCGATCTTCGGCGCCGGCTATGTGGGCGCCGAGGTCGCGCGGCAGGCGGTCGCGCGCGGGGTGCGCGTGACCGCGCTCACTCGCAACGCGGGGAAAGCCGAGGCGCTGCGTGCGCTCGGGGTGGCAACCGTCGTCGCCGATCTCGCGGACGATGACTGGCGCAACCACCCGGCGTTGGCGGGCGGGGCGGATTTCGCGCTCAACTGTGTGAGTTCCGGCGGCGGCGGGGCGGACGGCTATCGCCGCAGCTACGTCGAGGGCATGCGTTCCGTGCTGGCGTGGGCGGGGCGGGTGCCGGTGGGGACGATTGTCTACACAAGCAGCACATCGGTCTATCCGCAGGACGACGGCGCGCGCGTCGATGAAACCGCTCCGACCGACGGGGCCGGTGAAAACGGGAAAATTCTGCTGGAGGCGGAAGCTCTCCTGAGCGCATGGAGCGGACGGGGTTTTGCGCTCCGGCTGGCGGGAATCTACGGACCCCGGCGCCACCACTTGCTCGACCAGTTGCGCGATGGCGCCGGGGTGGTGGCCGGGCGCGGCGACCATCATCTCAACCTGATCCATCGCGACGACATTGCCGGCGCGGTGTGGGCTACGCTGGCCGCGCCTGCGGGCGGGGTTGGCGGAGTTTTCAACGTGGCCGACGACGGGGCCGCGCCGAAGTCCGAGGTGATCAACTGGCTGGCCGCGCGCCTAGGCGTGGCGGAGCCTATTTTTAGCGGTGCTCCCGCGACGGGCCGACGCGCCGTCACGCCCGACCGGGTGATCGCCAACGACAAAATAAAACGGGCGCTCGGCTGGCGGCCACGCTACCCGACGTTTCGCGAAGGCTACGCCGCGATACTTGGTGCTTGAAGATTTTCACGCGTTGGGAGGCATTAACCGTCTCTCAACTCTCATCACCCAACTCTCAATCCCCTCCCACCATGGCCGGCGTAGGCAAACTCCTCAAACAAGCCCAGAAAATGCAGAAATCCATCGAGTCCCTCCAGACTCAGATGGAAGCCAAGATCATCGATATCACCAGCGGCGGCGGCGCGATCAAGATCCAGGTCAACGGCGCGGGCAAGTTCGTCTCCCTTTCCCTCGACCCCGAGTTCCTCAAGGAGGATTCGAAGCTCGTCTCCGACACGCTTCTCGCCGCCGTCCAGGACGCGGCCAAGCAGGCCAAGGAATACAACGATGCCGAGATGCAGAAGGTCACATCGGCCTTCCAGATGCCGGGGATGTTCTGAGCGCGGCGAAGCCGCTTCTAGTTTCTAGCCACTAGTCGCTAGCAGCTAGAAACTAGTCACAAGCCATGACCCCCTCCTTCGAGAAACTCCAGCAGCAGCTCAAGCAGCTGCCGGGGGTCGGGTATCGCTCGGCGGAGCGGATGGCGTTGCACCTCCTCGTGGGCAAGCCCTCTTCGCTGCCGGTTCTGATGAACGCGTTGGAAGAGGCCTCGCGAAGCGTGCGGCGTTGCGCGCGCTGCGGCAGCCTGGCCGAGGACGAACTCTGCGCGATCTGCGCGGACGAACGTCGCGACCACCGCATCGTGTGCGTCGTCGAACACGTGCCCGATCTCGTGGCGTTGGAACGCTCCGGCGCGTATCGCGGCGGCTACCATGTGCTGCACGGAAAACTTTCGCCGATCCACGGCGTGGGTCCGGCCGACATCAACTTGAGCGGACTGCTGGCTCGGGTGCAGGGCGGCGAGGTGCGCGAATTGATCCTCGCCCTGTCGAACGACGTCGAGGGCGAGGCGACCTGCCATTATCTCACGCAACACCTGCCGCCCGACGGAGCGGTGAAGGTGACGCGCATCGGCTTCGGCCTGCCGAGCGGCGGCGGGGTGCTTTACGCGGACTCGGTGACGCTGAAAAGCGCGCTGGACGCGCGGCGCGAATATTCCTGAGAGGTCCGGCCCTTTGCGGCCGCCGGAGTTCAGGTGGCGGGAGGGGAGGGCAGGCTGACGGTGAACGTGGCGCCTTGCCCGAGCGAACTTACGGCCTTGATGCTGCCGCCGTGATTTTCGGCGATGATTCGCGCGATGGCCAGTCCGAGCCCGGTGTGGCCGGATGAGCCGGCGCGGGCTTTGTCCGCGCGGTAAAAACGCTCGAAGATATGGGGCAGGTCCTCGGCGGAAATGCCGGGGCCGGGATCGCTCACGGAGAAGAAAACCTGTCCGTCATCGTAGCCGGTGGTGATGTGCACGGTGCCGCCCGTGGAGTCCGGGTTTTGGTGCTGGATGGCGTTGCCGACGATGTTGGCGGCGAGGATGGAAAGCATGGAGGAATCCGCGAGGCACGGGGCGGGTTGCAGGTGGGTTTCCAGCGTGATGCCGCGGGCGTCGGCGAGCGGCTGGAGCTGGCCGGCGGTGTCGCGGAGGACATCGGCGAGGTCGCACGGCTGATGCACAAGCGTGTTCCGGTCGGAACACACTTGTGCATCGGAGGGGGAGGTGGCTTCCTGGCGGGCGAGGAGGAGGAGGGATTCGATCAGGCGGCGCATGCGCTCGGCGGTGGCCTGACAGGTGGCCAGGGCGTCGCGATACTCCTCGGGCTTGCGGTCGCGCTTGAGGATGCGCTGGGTTTCGGCGAGCAAGATCGTCACGGGCGTGCGCAGTTCGTGGGAGGCGTCGGCGGTGAACTGGCGCTGGCGCTCGAATGCCGTGTGGAGGCGCTCGAAAGTCTGGTTGAGCACCAGGCTGAGCTGGTCGAGTTCGCTGTCGGTGCCGGAGGTGTCGATACGTTCGGCGAGATTTCCCTCGGCGATGCGCGTGGCGGCGTGGCTGATGGCGGCGATGGGCTGGATGGCGCGGCCGGCGAGCCACCAGCCGCCGAGCAGGCCGAGGAGCCACACGCCGAGGCCGGAGGCGGCGAGCAGCCAGGCGAAGCGGCGCATCTCGTCGCGTTCGCGGGTGATGTCGCGGCCGATGATGCTGCTGAAGCCGCGCGCCGAGCTGCGCAGGGATTCGCGGCGGAGGCCGGCGGCGCGGGTCGCCTCGTTGAATCCGTTGGCTGGCACGGGAAGGGGGACGAGATCGGCGGGCGCGTTGGCCGATTGGAGAAGAATGCGGCCGTCGCCATCGCGGATGCTGAAGTAGGAGCTGTCGGCGAAACGGGCGATCACGTCTGGCGGCAGCGTGATCGTGCCTGCGAGGAGGTGTCCGGCCAGTTCCTCGGGTCGCATCGGTCCGGCGTCCTTTTCGGGTTTGGCCGCATCCATGAGGGTGCGGATGAGCAGGTGTTCCGACTCCTGCAGCTCACGGTCCACGCGGCGGAGCTGATGGTCCCAGGCGAAGTGATAGGCCGTGACGCAAAACGCGGCGATGGCGACGAAGAGGATCGCGCCGTGCCACGCCTGGATGCGCCAGCGGATGGAGTGCAGAAAAGAACTCATGGAGCAGGACGGTTGGGAGAGTGCGGAAGCGAGAAACACCACTCGCTGGCGCTCGCGGCTACGGGTGCGAGCGGGGTCATGGGATGCTGTAGCCCAGGCCGCGCCGGGTGGTGATCAGGTCGTGGCCGAGTTTTTTGCGGAGGTTGGACACGTGGACGTCGAGGAGATTGGAGAGCGTGTCGTCGTCCTCGTCGAACAGGTGCTCGTAAAGGGTCGCCCGGCTCACGACCTCGCCGCGATGAAGCGCGAGGTATTCGAACAGCGAGTATTCGCGGGCGGTGAGCGGCACGTTCGTCCCGTCCAGGCTCACGAGGCGGGCGGTGGTGTCGAGGGTGACGGCGCCGATGGAGACGAGCGCCTGCGTCTGCCCGGCGGCGCGGCGGATCAGGGCGCGGACGCGGGCGAGCAGTTCGTCTATGTCGAAGGGCTTGGTGAGATAGTCGTCGGCGCCGTGGTCGAGTCCTTTGATGCGATCGGGGACGGTGTCGCGCGCGGTAAGCATGAGCACGGGCGTGCGGATGTCGGGACGGAGCCCGGCGAGGACGCCCCAGCCGTCGAGCTTCGGCAGCATCACGTCGAGCACGACGGCGTCGTAGGAACCCTGCCTGGCCTTGCGCAGCCCCTCGGCTCCGTCATCGGCGGTGTCCACCGCGTAGCCTTCCTCGCGGAAGGTGGCGGCGAGGCTGCGAAGGAGCGCGGGATCGTCTTCGATGACGAGAAGTCTCATGGGTGCGGGTTATTCATGCCGCAAGGCGTCGATGGGATCAAGGCGCGCGGCGCGGCGCGCGGGGGTGAAGCCGAAGATCACGCCGACGGCGGCGGAGAACAGGAAGGCGACGACGTTGATCTGGAGGTTGAACACAAAGCCCACTCCGATAAGCGGGGCGATGACGGCGCAGAGGAGCACCGCGAACGCGAGGCCCGCGACTCCGCCGATGCAGGAGAGCGTCACGGCCTCGACGAGAAACTGGAGCAGCACCTCGCGGGCGGTCGCGCCGATGGCGAGACGGATGCCGATCTCGCGGGTGCGTTCGGTGACGGAGACGAGCATGATGTTCATGATGCCGATGCCGCCGACGAGGAGGGATACGCCGGAGACGGCGGCGAGAAGCATCGTCATGACCCTGGTGGAGGAACTCAGGGTGTCGGCGATCTGGCGGGTGTCCATCACGCTGAAATTGTTGTCCTGGTTGGATTGCAAGTTGCGGCGCTGGCGGAGGAGCGAGGTGATGTCGGCGATGAGCGAGGCGCTGTCGGCGCCGTCTTCGGCGGAGATGTTGATCATGCCGATGTCGCGGGAGGAGGTTTTGCCGATCATGCGGCGCTGGAGGGAAGTGAGCGGGACGACGAGGGTGTCGTCCTGGTCGCCCATGCCGGCCTGGCCCTTGGTGGCGAGGAGACCGATGATCTCGACGGAGGCCTTGCCGAGGCGGATTTTTTGGCCGATGGGGTTTTCGTCGCCGAAGAGTTCCTTGCGGACGGTGTTGCCGATGACGGCGACGGCGGCGCCTGATTTGTATTCGGCCTCGGTGAAGAAGCGGCCGTCGGCGAGCGACCAGCGGTTGATCTGGAAGTAGTCCACGGTGGTGCCGACGGTGGAGGTGGAACGGGCGTTTTGAAGGTAGATGGTGCTGAGCGAGGCGTTGCGCACGGGTGAGACGGCGGCGATGCCGGCGACCTGTTCGCGAATGACGGCGACGTCCTGCTCGGTGAAATTGGGCACGCCGGCGGAGGAGGCGCGGGGACCGAAGCCGGAGCCGGGGCGGACCATGAGCAGGTTGCTGCCGAGGCTGGATATTTGCTGCCGGACGGTCTCGGTCGCGCCGTTGCCGAGCGTGACCATGGTGATGACGGCGGAGACGCCGATGATGATGCCGAGCACCGTGAGGAAAGCGCGGGTGAGGTTGCGGCGGATCTCGCGCAACGCGATGAGGAAGGCGTTCCAGATCATCGGGCGAGGGGGTTCCGGTTGTTGGGCCCGTCGGAAAAAATGAGCCCGTCGCGAACGTGGATGATGCGACCGGCGTGGGCGGCGACCTCGTCCTCGTGGGTGACGAGGATGATGGTGATGCCGTGGTCCACGTTGAGGCGGGTGAGGAGCTCCATGACCTCGCGGGTGGTGGCGGAGTCGAGATTGCCGGTGGGTTCGTCGGCGAAAAGCGTGCCGGGCTCGGTGACGATGGCGCGGGCGATGGCCACGCGCTGCTGTTGTCCGCCGGAGAGCTCGGCGGGGGTGTTGCGCAGCTTGGTGGGCAGGCCGACGGAGGTGAGGGCGGCGAGGGCCCTGGCGTGTCGTTCGGAGCGGGAGAGACCGCGGTAGAGCAGGGGCAGCTCGACGTTTTCGATGGCGCTGGTCCGGGCGAGCAGGTTGAAGCCCTGAAAAATGAAGCCGAGCGCATGGCGGCGAAGGAGGGAGCGGCGGTCGTTGTCGAGTTTCTCCACGGCGATGCCCTGGTAGGAGTAGTTGCCGGAGGTCGGCGTATCGAGGCAGCCAAGGAGATTCATGAGCGTGGATTTGCCGGAGCCGCTGGGGCCCATGATGGCGACGAACTCGCCCTGGTTGACGACCAGGTCGATGCCGGCGAGGGCCTGAAACGCGGCGTCGCCGTGCCCGTAGGTCTTGGTGATGCCGCGAAGCTCGATGAGGGGTGGTTGGCCGGACGTGCTCATGGGGTGACGGCGTTGGCGCGGGTGATGACGGCGAGTCCTTCCGCAAGATCCGGTCCGGCGACTTCGGTGTGGCGTTCGTCGGAGAGTCCGGTGGTCACGGAGACGGGCTTGGGCTGTCCGTCCACGAGTATCCAGATGCGGGCGGCGCCCGGGGCGGATTTGGCGGAGGAGTCGGTCTTTCCGGGTTTGGTCGTCATGCGCGGAGGCATGGGGGTGAGGCTTTGCACGAAGGATTTTTTCTGCGCGGAGGGCGCGGAGTCCCCGGTGGCGGCCGGGTTGAACCGGAGCGCGGAGGAGGGAACCAGGAAAACCTGTTTGCTTTCGGCGACGCGGATGTCGGCGGTCGCGGTCATGCCGGGACGCAGGCTGAGGTCGGTGTTGGCGACCTCCAACTCGGTCTCGTAGGTGACGACGTTGTCGGTGACGGCCGAGCCGTAGGAGACCTTGAGCACGTCGGCCTCGTAGGAACGGGAGGGCCAGGCGTCCACCGTGAAGGAGGCCTTCTGTCCCTTGGCGACGCGGCCGATGTCGGCCTCGGCCACGGCGACGTCGAGCTTCATGTGGTCGAGGTTTTCGGCGATGACGAAAAGCTCCGGGGCGGTGAAACTGGCGGCGACGGTCTGGCCGGGCTCGATGCTGCGGGTGAGCACGATGCCGTCGATGGGCGACTTGATCACGGCCTTGGCGAGGTCGCTTTCGTTGATGAGAACCTGGGCGTTGGCCTCGCCAACGGCCGCCTGCGCGCTGGCAAGGTCGGCCTGCGCGCGGTCGGCGGTGGCGATGGCGGTGTCGAGGTCGGCCTGGGAGGGGACTTTTCCGCCGCTGAGCCGGTGGAGCTCCTGTTGGCGGGCGAGCGAGGCGGCGCTTTCTTTTACGGTGGCGGCGGCCACGGCGACCTTGGCCTTGGCGGAGGTGACGGCCGCGCGGCTGGCCTCCGTCTGCTGGGCGAGTTTGCTGGTGTCGAGTTTGGCGAGGGGCTGGCCCTTGACGACCTTGTCGTTGATGTCGGCATACACCTCGAGCGCGGTGCCGGAAAGCTCGCTGCCGACGGTGACCTCGTTGGTGGGCGCGAGATTGCCGGTCGCGGTGATGGTGAGGCTGATGTCGCCGCGCTTGAGAGGTTCGGTGAGGTAGGGCGAAGCGGTCCGGGCGGAACGGTTCAACCGGGGCAACACGAACGCGAGCACGACAAGGATGATGATCGCGGCAATGGCGATCAGCGTGACAAGGCGGCGGCGGGTCATGGAAGCGCGGGGTTGGAGGAGCGCGGCGAGATTGGTGTCGGCAGGTTTCATGGCGTTTAAAGTCAGGGCGCGTTGGAGGCGGTTTTCACGGGGCTCCAGCCGCCGCCGAGGGATTTGTAGAGCTGGATGTGGGCGGAGATCTGGTCGGCCCGGGTGGACACGACCTGTTCTTCGAGCGAGAGGGTCGTGCGCTGGGTGTCGAGCAGGGAGAGGAGATCGATGGTGCCGGCCTTGTATTGAAGCGCGGCGAGGGCCTGGGCTTCGCGCGCGGAGGACGCCGCCTTTTGGAGCGCGGCGAGGGTTTCCGAGGTGCGGCTGACGGCGATCAGGGCGTTTTCGACTTCGGAAAGGGCGGAGAGAACGGAGGATTCGTAGGCGATCAACGCCTGTTTTTCCTGCTCGGTCTGGACGATGATCGTCTGGCGGATGCGACCGGCGTCGAAGATCGGCGCGGTGAGTCCGCCGAGGACGCTGGCCGTCACGGAGTCGGGATTGAAGAGCCGGCCGGCCTTGAGCGCCTCGACGCCGAGCGAGCCGCCGAGCGTGAGCGAGGGCAGGCGTTCGCGCCGTGCGGACGAAGTGCGGGCGGCGGCGGCTTTCACGGCGTATTCCGCGGCGCGCACGTCCGGGCGCTGGCGGAGGGTGTCGGCGGGAATGCCGGTGGCGAGGGTCGCGGGAATATCAGGCAGCGCCGTTTTTGAGGAGAGGAGCGTATCGAGCGCGCCCGGGGCGAGGCCCGAGAGCAAGGCGAGCTGGTTGCGGGTTTGCGCGGCAGTCTGTTCCAATGCCGGGATCGAGGAGCGCGTCTGTTCGAGGGAGGTGTTGGCCTGGAGCGTGTCGAGCGCGGCGCCGGTTCCGGCCTGCTCGCGCCAGCGCGTGAGGTCCAGGGTTTCCTCACGGGTGGCGAGGCTGCTCCTCACCACGGCGAGCCGGGCTTCCGCGGAGCGCAACGTCACGTAGGCGGAGGCGATTTCGGCGGCGAGACTGACCTGGGCGGCGTGGAAGTTTTCGGCGGTCTGGGCGAGGTCGGCGTCGGCGGCGGAAAGCGTTTGGAGCTGTTTGCCGAAGAGATCGACTTCCCAACTGGCATCCAGCGAGGCGCCGTAGGATTCGGACGTCGAGGTGACGCCGGTGTTGCGGTTGTGAGTGCGCGTGCTTGCGCCGGATACACCGGCGGAGAGCGACGGAAACAGGGATGCTTTGGTGGTGGCGCGGACGGCGCGCGACTCGGCGATTTTGGAGAGGGCGGTGCGGACGTCCGGGCTGTTGACGAGGGCGCCGTCGATCAGGCGGTCGAGGACGGGATCGTCGAAACGAGTCCACCAGCGGGCGAGGGACGCGGGGTCGAGCGGGCCGGCGTCGGCCGCGGATTGCCGCCATTGCGAGGGCACGGCAACGGACGATGCGGACGTCGGGCCGGACGGGTTCGTGGAGCAGGCGTTGAGCAGCAGCAAGGGCAGCGCCAGCAGGGAGCGGCGGGCGGCGATCGAAAGAAAATGAGGGGACTGGCGCATGGCTGTAACCGCGGACAGGACCGCAGCGTGCGCACAGAGTAGCAGGTCCAACCTTTAGAGAACGTGAAGAGCGCGCTGGACGTGCGCGGAGATTTTGCACGAGGATGGCGGCTCATGGCCAAGCCCGCGCTTTCTTCGCTCTACAAAACGGCTTTCGTGACCGGCGCGAGCCGCGGGCTGGGGAAAGCTTTCGTGGAGATGCTGCTCGCCGAGGGCGTGCAGGTGTGGGGCACGGCGCGCGAAACCGGGCGCTTGGAGCCGCTGGCCCGGCATGACGGATTTACGGGGGTGACGCTTGATCTGCGCAACGGGGCGGACGCCGAGGCGGCATTTGCGCAGGCGGCGGCGCAAGCGGGCGGGTTTGATCTGGTGATCAACAACGCCGGCTATGGTTTTTTTGCCGATGCGCTGGAGGCCGACGCAGAGGTGTGGCACGGGCAGATCGAGGATCTGTTGCAGACGACGCTGCGTCTTGGTCGGCTGGCGTTGCGCGACATGCGGACTAAAGGGCGAGGCTGTCTCGTCAACGTGAGTTCGCTCGCGGTGGAATTTCCGATTCCCTACATGAGCGGCTACAACGTCGCCAAGGCGGGACTCTCGGCGTGGAGCGAGAGCGTGGGCTATGAACTCGCGGGCACGGGCATCGCGGTGATTGACCTGCGTCCGGGGGATTTTTGCACGGACTTCAACCGCGCGGCGGAACGCGTGGAGAGCGGTGAGGCCAAATTGCGGATGCAGAGGGTGTGGGCGCGGCTGGAGGCCGCGCTGGAGGGATCGCCGTCGCCAGGACGGGCCGCGTCGGATTTGCACCGGGCACTGCTTCGCCGGCATCGCGGGCTGTTGCGCACCGGATCATTTTTTCAGGCGAGGCTTGCGCCTTTTTTGGCGCGTTTCGCGCCGGCGGCGTGGTGCGTTGCGGTGCAGCGGAGATATTTCGGCCTGAAGTAATACCGCCGCGGGTGGTCAGATTTTCTTGGCCGCGTAGGCCATGGCTTCGGCGATGCGTGCGAGCTGCTCGTCGGTGTGGCCGGCGGAGATGGCGGTGCGGATGAGGTCCTTGCCCGGAGGCACCGCCGGGGCGAAGGCCATGACGGTGAAGACGCCTTTTTCGAGCAGGGCCTTCCAGAAGGCGTAATCGCGTTCGGGCGAGCCGAGCACGATGGGCACGGCGGGGGTTTCGCTGCCCCAGGTGTCGAGGCCAAGGGCCTTGAGCATCGCGGTGTAGGTGCGCGTGTTGGCCCAGAGGCGTTCGAGATGCCAGGGCTCGCTTTTCATCACGTCGATCACGGCGGAGGCGCACGCGGCCTGGGCGGGACTGAGCGCGGCGCTGAAGATGGTGTGCTTGCCGTGGGTGCGCAGGTAGTCGATGAGCGCGCGGGAGCCGGCGATGAAGCCGCCGGTGCTGGCGAGCGACTTCGACATGCTGCCGCAGATGATGTCCACCTCGGCGTTCAGGCCGAAGTGGTCCACCGTGCCGCGTCCCTGGCGGCCGAGCACGCCGAAGCCGTGGGCGTCGTCAATGACGTTGAAGCAGTCGTGTTCATTGGCGACGGCGACGAGTTCGGGCAGGCGGGCGATGTGGCCCTCCATGGAGTAGACGCCCTCGGCGACCATCATCTTCGGGGTGGCGGACGGAAGGCTGGAGGCGACGGCGCGCAGGTCGTCGGGGCTGTTGTGGGAGAAACGCTCGACCGTGGCGGTGGAGAGGCGGATGCCGTCCCAGAGGCAAGAGTGGATGTTTTTGTCCGCAAGAATGATGTCGCCCTTCTGGGCGAAGGCGGCGACGCCGGAGAGGCACGACAGGTAGCCGGCGGAGTGGACGTGGCAGGCTTCGCGACCGAGGAAGTCGGCGAGTTTTTCCTCAAGCTCGATGTGGTAGGAGCGAGAGCCGTTGGAGACGCGCGCGCCGGTGGTGCTGGAGCCCCATTTGAGGAGGGCGGCGCGGCCGGCCTCGACGACCTTGGGATGGAACGACAGGCCGAGGTAGTCGTTGCTCGCAAGCATGATCATGTCGCGTCCGTCGAGCCGCACACGGGTGCCGTTCTGCTCCTCCATCGCGTGATAGTAGGGCGCGTATTTCAGCCGCATTTTGGTGGCGGCGTCTTTCTGGCAACGGTCCAGGATGGGGTTTCCTGTTTTGGTGAAGAAGGAGAGTGGCATGAACGCGTGTTGAAAAGGGGGCCCCGAAAGGGTGGAGCCGCCTCAACTAAAGGGTTCCGTCAATCCCTCCCAAGCTTTGATTGCGGTTTCCTGAAAGATTTTTGCCTTTGCCGATCAAGCCGTGCCGACCATCGGCATGAGCTGCAGGTGGTTTCGCTCGCGAAATCCGACGGAGTCCCGCAAGGTGCATTTCCCCCATGAAAATTCTGATCGTCGAGGACGAGCGCAAGGTCGGCCAGTTTGTCGAGCGGGCGTTGGCGGAACAGAGCTACACGACTTGTCTGGTGGGCACGTGCGCGGCGGCGCGGGACGCCCTGGCGGAATCGCCTTATGGCGCGATCGTGCTCGATCTCGGGCTGCCCGATGGAGACGGTTTTGCTCTGCTCAAGGAATGGCGGTCGGGCGGCTTCAACGAACCTGTGCTCATCCTGAGCGCGCGCGACGCTGTCTCCGACCGCATACGGGGCCTCAATCTCGGGGCCGACGACTATCTGCCGAAACCGTTCAGCGTGGACGAGCTGCTGGCCCGCGTGCGCTCCCTGCTGCGCCGCCATGCGGGAATCAAGGCCACGGTGATGGAACACCGCGGGATCCGTCTCGATCTGGTGGGGCGCGTGGCGAGCTTCAACGGCGTCCCGGTGGAACTGACCGCGCGGGAGTTTGCCCTGCTCGAGTTGTTTTTGCAGAACGCCGGCCGGGTGCTCACCCGCACGCTGATCTCGGAAAAAGTCTGGGAGGCGAATTACGAGATGGAGACGAACCTGATCGACGTCTACGTGCGGCATCTGCGGCAGAAATTCCAGCCGGCCTCCGGCGAGCCGCTTTTCAAGACGGTTCGCGGAACCGGTTATCAGCTCCTATGACGACGTTCACCACCCGCATCACGTTGCAGATCGCCGCGCTGGTCACCGGCACGACCCTCGTCGTTTTGCTGGCGGTCGGGTGGATGCTGGAGCGCCAGATGACGCAAAGCATCGAGTTCATGCAGGAGCTGGAGGTGCATGAACTGTCGAAAATCCTGGGTGGCGACCCATCCATCAGCACGGCCGAGCTGGCCGCGCGCATCGAGCAGGATGTCGAGCGGGACGCCGAACTCTACTACATCCAGATCCACAACGAAAAATGCGAGGTGCTTTTCCGCTCGAAAAATCTGGGCGACGCGATGCTGCCGGACCTGACTCCGGCGGTATCCCGCGATACTCAAAACAAGATGCTGACGATCCCCGGTCTCGGGCCGCTGCAGCTTTCGGAGTTTTATCGCGGCCCCTGGCACATCCAGATCGCGAGTCCGGTCAAGCCCGTGGGCCGCGTGCTCAAGAATTTCGCCAGCGTGAGCGGTTTGCTCATGGTGGCGGTCATCATGCTCAGCCTCGCCCTGGGCTACGGATTCAGCCGCGTGGTGCTGCAACCGGTGCGCTCCATCGAGCAGACGGCCCGGCGCATCCGCGGAGACAACCTTGGCGAACGCATCACGGTGCCGCCCGGGCAGGACGAGCTTTCCGCGCTTTCGGTTCTCCTTAACCAGATGTTCGACCGCATCGAGGCCTCGTTCAACCAGGTCCAGCGCTTCACCGCCGACGCCTCGCATGAACTGAAAACCCCGCTGGCCTTGATCCGCCTCAATGCCGAGAAACTCCGTCCCCGCATCGCGAACGATGCCGAGGCTTCCGCGCTGCTGGGAGACCTTCTCGATGGCATCACCCGCCTCAACCAGATCATCGAGAGCCTTCTCTTCATCGCCAAGGCCGAGAGCGGCGTGCTCGATCTGGCCATGAAAGCGTGCGACGTGAGCGCTTTTCTCGCTCCCTTTGCCGAGGATGCCCGCGTGCTGGCCGAGGACCGTGGCGTGAAGTTCCTGCGTTCGGAAGGCGGAGGAGGGGAGGCCCGGTTTGAACCCAATCTCATGCGCCAGCTCCTGCTCAATTTGTTGAGCAACGCGCTCAACGTCTCGCCGCCCGGCGGCACGATCACCCTCGAGTCCGCGCAAACGGCCGCGGGCTGGCGGTTCGTCATGATGGACGAGGGCCGCGGCGTGCCCGCCGAACAACTGGAGCGGATATTCGAGCGCTTCGTGCGCTGCAACCAATCGGCCAATGCGCCCCGCGGGCACGGCCTCGGCCTGGCGATTTGCCGGACCATCGTTGATTTGCACGGGGGCGCCATCCGCGCGGAAAACCGTTCGGATCGCAGCGGCCTGCGGGTGGTGATCGATTTGCCGGCCTGACCGCGGCTTGCATTCAATCGCACTGCGGCTGCGAAAATCCATGCCCGTCCGCACGGCCCGGGATGGGATTTGCATCGTTGCCGCCGATAGCGAAAGGCAAACGTCTTCATGATTTTACATAAATTTCATGAAGGTTTTTTAATGTGATTTTAATCCTGCGTTCATGTTCGGCGCGTAATCTCCGCCGGTGATCTGCTTTCCCCCTGAAATAATCCCCGCGCGAAAAAACTCTCCCGCCGTGCGTGCCGCCAATCCCGGCAACGTGAACTCGCACGTCGCTGGCTGGCGGTCCTTCGGTAAAACTCTCCGTCGAAACACGCCCAAGGGCGCCTTCTGGTTTCTCGGCGCCCTCGCCAGTCTGCTCCAGCTGCGCACCGCCCACGCGGAGGACAGCGTTACGGTCAAGGCCCAGTCCTGGCAGGAAGCCGACAACCGCATCCGCGTGGACGCCCAGTATGCGCTGGTCGAGGCGGACATCACGCCCGACGCGCACCTGAAGGTCATGGGACTGATCGACTCGATCGCCGGCGCGACCCCCACCGGCGAGCTGCCCACTCGTCCGGGCTACAAGAACGCGCAGATGGACGACAGGCGCAAAGCCTGGGACGCCAATCTCGCCTACCAATTCCAGCGCATGAACGTGTCCGTCAGCTACGGCAACAGCCGTGAAAGCGACTACGTGTCCAACGGCTACTCGCTCAACACGCTCACGAATTTCAACGATAAGAACACGCTGCTGCTCGTCGGCTGGGGCCATACCGACGACACCATCATGGAATCCAAGCTCGGCTGGACGGATCACCGCTACAAGACCGGCGACGACATGATCCTCGGCGTGACCCAGCTGATTTCTCCGGAGATGTCCGTCACGGCCAACGTCAGCTACGGGCACTCGACCGGCTTCATGAGCGACCCCTACAAGATCGTCTCCACCACGATGTGGGATCTCGATCCGGGCACCTACTACACCCTGCCCGAAAACCGTCCGCGCCAGAAGGACAAGATCAGCGTGTTTCTCGGCACCAACCGGCATTTCGAGAAACTCGACGGCGCCCTCGACGCCTCGTATCGGCTATACCACGACAGCTTTGGCATCACCAGCCACACCGTCGAGCTGAAGTGGATTCAGCGCCTGGGCTCCCACTTCACGGTGGAGCCGCTGGCGCGCTACTACGTCCAGTCGCAGGCCGATTTCTACTACTACGACCTGGACAAGGCCGGCATCGGCACCTCCGTCGTCCCCAGCGGGGAAACCGGCACGGGCGCGGGGCCGTTCTATTCGTCGGATTACCGTCTTTCCAAGATGGAGACGATGAATCTCGGGCTGAAGCTGTCGTGGATCATCAACGACCACTGCTCGCTGGATGTCGCCTATGAACGCTACCTCATGCGCGGCCTGGACAACGTGACGCCCACGAGCGCCTACGTTGACGCCAACGTTTTCACCGTCGGGTTCAAGCTGAGCCGTTGACCGGATATGAGCGCCGCACTCTCAAACTCCCGGCCTTCCGCCGGCCCAACACCCGTCGCGGGTTCGCCCGTTCTGGTGCGCAAGTGCCGCTGGTCGGCGCTGGGCACCGTGTGCGAGGTGCAATATGTGTGTGCGGGAGACGCGGTCGCCCGCCGCTTTGAGATGGAAGCAATCGCGTGGGTGGAAGCCTTCGAGTCAAAATACTCGAGGTTCCGTCCCGACAGCCTCGTGAGCCGTATCAACGCGGGCGCCGGCCACGACTGGGTCGAGGTGGATTCCGAGATGGAGAACATGCTGAGTTTTTGTGCATCCCTGAATTTTCTCACCAAGGGCGTGATGGATGTCACCGCAACCCCCGTGTTGCGCCTCTGGGATTACAAGGCCGCCACGCCGCGCATCCCGACCGACGAAGAGGTCGCGCGCGCGCTGCGCCTCGTCGGCTGGTCGAAGGTGCAACGCGCATCCGGAAAGGTGCGTCTGCCTGAGCAGGGGATGTCCCTGGACTTTGGCGGATGGGGCAAGGAATACGCGGTGGACGCGATCGCCACGCTCGCGAAAGCGCACGGAATGAAGAACGTTCTGGTGGACTTTGGCCACGATCTCATGGCCGTCGGCACCGCTCCCGGAAAACCCGGCTGGCACATCGGCCTGGAAGATCCGGCGAATCCGGGCGGCCCGTGCAAGGGCAGTCTGGCGGCGGCCAACATCGGAGTGGCCAGCTCGGGCGATTACCTTCGCGGCTTCACCATCGATGGACGCCGCTACGGACACATTGTCGATCCGCGCACGGGACGGCCCGTGGCCAACGGCTGCCGGCAAGTCACCGTGGTCGCGCCGACCTGCCTGCAGGCGGGCGCGCTTTCGACCGCGATTTTTATTCTTGGTCCGGAGGCCGGCCTGCGGCTGACGGCGGACATCATGGGCGCGGAAGCCCGTATCGTGACGGATCAGACGGTTCATCAATCGAGAGGATTTTTTCATTATGTGGTATCCCAATAAAACCCTGCTGGCGTGTTTGCTCGGTCTGGTCGCGGGCGGTCTGGTCGCCCGCGCCGAGGTCAAGGTCGGCGCGCCCTTTCCCGAACTCGCGACCTTCACCCTGGAAGGCACGCTCCCGGCGCGCGAAGGCCGCGTCGTGTTGATCGACTTCTGGGCGACGTGGTGTTCGCCGTGCAAGGCGTCGTTCCCCTTTTACAGCGCGCTGCAAACCGAGCTGGCGCCGCGCGGCTTCACGCTCGTTGCGGTGAGCGTGGATAAAAAAGCCGGGCCCTACGAAGACTTCGTGAAACGCTTCAAGCCCGCCTTCACGACGGTGCGCGACGGCGAACAGAAGCTGGTCGCCAGCGCGCAGCCGCCCGCCATGCCCACCTGCTACCTGCTCGACCGCCGCGGCGTGCTCCGGCTGGTGCACAGCGGGTTTCACGGCGACGCCGACGGCCAAAAATTGCGCGCCGAAATCATCAAACTCCTCGACGAAAAACCATGAAAACTTCCGCCATCATCCTGCCCGCCATGCTTCTTGTTTTTGCAGTCAGCGGATGTTCGTCCGCCAAGCTCACCCGGGTGCAACCCTGGGAGCGCGCCACGCTGGCCGACTACACCATGCGTCCCGACCGTGATCCGCTGCACACGGCGATGAGCGAGCATATCTATTTCTCCCGCGAGGCCTCGTCCGGCGGTCGTGGAGTCGGCGGCAGCGGTTGCGGCTGCAACTGACCGGATTCCCGCGACGCGCGCCTTTTCCCATTCATCGCCTGATTTCTCGAACACCCATACTTCCCATGCATCTCCATATGTTACTTTACCGCCTTAGATGGTTCCATGCCCCCGCCGCCGTCCTGATGATGTTGCTGCAGCGCACCCCGGTGCTGCGCCTGGTCACCGGCGGCACCGTCAACAACGTCGGACTCCAGTCGGCTGATGTCCTGAAGTCCGTCTTCGCGCTCGCCGCCCTCGGCGCCTACAACTCGGTGGCAGGCGCCACCACGTTCAACGCGACGGTGGTCAGTCCGACGACCGTCACGCCTGCCAGCGGGCCCGCGAACAGCACCTTTACGGCAAGCGGCGCGGCCAGCGCGGCCTTCAGTCTTTCCTTCAACGCCTCCGGCGCGCCCGGCGCGACCCGGGCTTGGAAAGTGCTCGGCACGCTACCCGCAGGCCTGAGCGTGACCGGAGGCACCGCGATCACCGGCGGCTATCTTTTTAATGGGCTGACCAAAGTGACCCTGGCGGGCACGCCGACGACGGCGGGCAGCCAGACCCTCACCTTTACCGCCTACGACACGACGGGAGGCACCGGCAACAACGCCCGGGTGACCTGTATCGTCACCATCACCGGAGGTGTGTCCGCCGCCCCCGCGTTCACGACGCAGCCGTCCTCGCAGACGGTGAGCGCCGGTGCGAACGTCACCTTCACCGCGGTCGCCACCGGCACGCCGACACCCACATTCCAGTGGTATAAGGACAGCGTCGCGCTCTCGGGCAAGACGAGCGCCACGCTTTCATTGACCAATGTCCAGACCGGCGACGCCGGATCGTATACGGTAACCGCCACGAATTCCGAGGCGCCGTCCGGAGTCACCTCCAGTGCCGCCACACTGACGGTCAACCCTGTGCCTTCGGTTCCGAAGATCATCGTCCAGCCCGTTGCCGCCACCACGGCGATGATCGGCGACACCGTGACCCTGTCGGTGCAGGCCACCGGCTTTCCCTCCCCCTCTTATCAGTGGAGGAAGAAAAAGGTCATCCTTCCCGGACAAACGGGTCCGACCCTGACTCTCGGCAATGTGCAAATCGCCAACGCCGGAACCTACAACGTTCTGGTGACCAACTCGGGGTTGCCCAAGGGCGTTACCTCTCAAAGCTCCGTTCTTACCGTCCGCGTGCCTCCGCCCGCCATCCTGACGTCCGGGGTGTTGCATGTGGGCGATCCGGTCGCCTGGGATCTCAAGGGCGGCGCGCCATATCCGGCGGGTGTCACTTTCTTCGCGGCCAAATTTCCCCGCGGGCTGACCCTGAATGCCACGACCGGACAAATCAGCGGAACGGTCGCCACAAAACCCGCCACCTACAAGATGACCTATTGGACCCAGTCGGGCAAAACACGCAGCACGGTCTTCAAACTGAACGTGGTCGTCGTGGCGGCTGCCCTTAAGACCGCCAGGACGGTGAATGCGGCGGCTTCTGCGACGGCCGCCCCGGTAGTGACTGCGGCGAAATTCGCGGCTTTGCTTGATGCAACATCCGCGTCCGCGCCTTTGCCTGTCGGAAAGGTTGAAATCAATGTCTCCTCCGGCGGCGCCTTCACCGGACGGTTGATCACCGGCGATCCCACCGCCTATGCGGTGCGCGGCCGCCTGCAGCGCGGTGGCGCCCTCGATCTGGCCGGTGCCACGATCACGGTGGCGCGAGCCAGGAGTCTCAACGCTCCGGACTATCGTCTGACGTTGTCCGTATCGGACGCCGGCACGCTGTTTGTCTCGCTCGACACGTCGGACGGCGCGGTGGGCGAGGGCGAGGGCGTCCAACTCGCCGACATCGCTTCCGCCGATGTTTACACGATGGTCATGCGGCATCCGGTCAACCTGGGTGATCTCGCCGATTACCCCTCGGGCGATGGCACTTTCGATGCCACGATCACCCCGGGCGGACTGCTCAAGATCACGGGAAAAACCCCGGATGGCGCCAGCCTGACGACCACCGCTGCGCTGGGCGTTGACAACGTATTCCGGTTGTATGCCAAACCCTACGGAACCTCTTCCGGATACCTGGCGGGCTCGTTGTTGCTGACCGCGCGTGCGGACAATCCGTCGCTCCACCACATCACCGCCGCCAACGGCAGCGACCTCTACCTCAGCAAGCCTGCGATGCCCGGCGATGCTTCTTATGCGAACGGCTTCGGGCCGATCGGCTTGGAGGCGACCATGGAGCCTTTGAATGCTCCTTCGCCTTCCGCGCCGTGATCAGGTGCCGTATCCGCCCGATTATCTGCCATGAAAATCTCCCCTCGTAGTCTCGTGTGCGTGCTTGGCTGGTGCGCCCTGTTCCTCGCCGCGGCTTTTACGGCCCGCGCCCAGGTGACGGCGTCACTCGTCGCCGACACGCAGGGCATCCAGGCAGGACATCCGCTTCAGGCCGCGCTGCGCTTGGAGCACAAGGCGGGTTGGCACACTTATTGGATCAACGCGGGGACCGGTTATCCCACCACGTTGAAATGGAATCTCCCCGTCGGCTGGACGGCTGGCGAGATCGTTTGGCCCGCGCCCAAGACCATCACCGATGACGCGGGTCACGTCACCGGCCAGGGCTATGACGGCGTCATCTACCTGCCCGTCACGCTGACTCCTCCCGCCAACTTGTCCGCCGGCGACGACGTGACGTTCAAGGCCCGGGCCGCCTGGCTCATGTGCCACGATGCCTGCGTGCCTGGAGAGGCGCCTGTTTCGCTCACGCTGCCGGTCTCGGCCACGCCGCCCGCGCTCGATCCGGTCAACGGTCCCGCCATCGCGAAGACGCTCGCCGCGCTGCCGCGCCGGAACGTGAAGGTCGAAGCCGCCGTCACCGTGTCTGGCCGCAACGCGACGCTGCGGCTGACCGGTCTGCCTCGCGCCGCCGACGGCAGCGTGCCGGCCTGGTGGTTCTTCACGCAAAACGACACCGTCGGCTACGACCAGCCGCAGATGATGCGCGCCGAAGCGGATGGAACACTGGCGCTGACCCTTTCCCTTGCGCAGGCCATGCCCGCCTCCGGCGCCCGCCTGCAAGGCGTGTTGCGAGCCTCGGCCTCGGCTCCCACCGATGCGACCGCCGTTGCCGCGTTCCGCATCGATCTGCCGATCCAGCCTCCAACCGTCGCCGAGTCGCCGGGCAACGCCGATGCTCCCGCCGGCCTGCTCGCGACGCTGCCGCTGGCCTTCATCGGCGGCCTGATTCTCAATCTCATGCCGTGCGTTTTCCCCGTGCTCGGCATCAAGATCATGGGCTTCGTCAACCAGTCCGGAGCCGACCGGAAAAAGATCACGATGCACGGCCTCACCTTTGCCGCGGGTGTGCTCGCATCGTTTTGGACGCTGGCCACCGCGCTCGCCGTGCTGCGCGCCGGGGGCAGCCACCTCGGCTGGGGCTTCCAGCTGCAGTCGCCGGTTTTTGTATTCGGGCTCGCGAGCGTGATGCTGGTCTTCGCGCTCAGCATGAGCGGAGTCTGCGAATTCGGCGGAAGCATCATGGGCACGGGGGCGGGGCTGCAAATGCAGTCGGGCTACCGCGGCTCGTTTTTCACCGGCGTGCTGGCGACCGTGGTGGCGACGCCGTGCAGCGCGCCGTTCCTTGCGCCCGCGCTCGGCGTCGCGCTCGTGATGCCGTTGGTGGAATCGTATCTTGTCTTCACGACCATCGCGGTGGGGTTGTCCGCGCCCTACCTGCTGCTTTCGATTTTTCCGCAGGCCGTGCGCGTGCTGCCGCGTCCGGGGGCGTGGATGGAAACCTTCAAGCAGGCCATGGCGTTTCCCCTTTACGCCACCGCCGGCTACCTCGTGTGGGTCCTTGCCGGGCAGACGAGCGAGAGCGGATCGCTGATGGCCATTTTCGGACTCACGCTCGTCGCGATGGCGACCTGGTTCTACGGACGCTACGCGCAACCGGGTTCATCGGGCATGAAGCGCCGCGTCGGAATAACGGGCGCGCTCGCCTTGCTGGCCGCCGGCGCCTTCGTGGGCTGGCCTCATTCGCCCAAGGCGACCGACATCGTGTGGGAGACGTGGAGTCCGGCGCGCGTTGCCGAATTGCAGGCGGCGGGCCGGCCGATCTACGTGGACTTCACCGCCCGGTGGTGCGCGACCTGCCAGGCGAACAAGAAACTGGTCTTTGGCTCGAACGACGTCCGCAAACGCTTTCGTGATCTGGGCGTGGCGACGTTGCGCGGCGACTGGACCAACCGAGATGAGGCCATCACGAGCGAACTCGCCCGCTGGAATCGCAGCGCGGTGCCGTTCAACATGGTTTATCTTCCCGGTCGCGCGGAGCCGGTGCTGCTCCCGGAGTTGCTCGCGCCCAAGATTGTTTTGGGAGCCTTGGAACGCTGACGCCAACCACCGCCATCGTCGGCCGTTCCGTGTTTGTTTGGTGCGGGTAGAGGGAGTCGAACCCTCTTCTCATGCTTGGGAAGCACACATAATAGCCGGTATACTATACCCGCGTTGCCAAAACGTTGTCATCAAAGCCGGACGCCTCCCTCCCGCAAGCGTCTTCTTGGGCCGGCGACAGGATGCACGGATTTTTTCTGCAACCGTAAGAGCGGAACAATCGCCGCTGAGGCCGCGCGGAGGACGGACCTCCAGGTCCGTCCTGATGATCGTTCGAGGGATTCCACCGGGATCGGACCGGGAGGTCCGATCTCCTTTGCGGCAACAATTTTTTTAAAATGGCTCAGACGCCGGCCTCGACGTGCGCGGCGTGGCGGTTGCGCCAGCGGGCGAGCACGCGGCGATACATGTCGTCGGGCGACAGGCCGTAGGACGCGCGCAGGATTTCCTGGCTGGTGCCGTGCTCCACAAACTTGTCGGGCCAGCCGAGGCGTTCGACGGCCGCGGGGCAGTCGGCTTCCTGCAACGCCTCAAGCACAGCGCCGCCGAAGCCGCCGGCGAGGACGTGGTCCTCCATCGTGACGATGAGCGGGATGCAGGCGGCGTGGCTGAGGAGAAGCGCGCGGTCGAGGGGCTTCACGAAGCGGGCGTTCACCACGCCGACGGAAAGGTTCTCCTCGGCTTCGAGGCGGGCGGCGAGGGCGAGGGCGTCTTGCACCATGCTGCCGAGGGCCCAGATCATGATGTTCGATCCCTGGCGGATGATCTCGGCCTGGCCGACGGGAAGCGTGACGGGCTTGTCTTTGATTTTGACGCCCACGCCCATGCCGCGCGGATAACGGATAAAGCCGGGGCCGTTGAGCTGGAGGCTCGTGTGCATCATGTCCACGAGTTCGTCCTCGTCCTTGGGCTGCATGATCACGGCGTTGGGCACGGGACGCAGGTAGGCGAGGTCGAAGAGACCGTGGTGGGTGGGGCCGTCGTTGGGCGAGAGGCCGGCGCGGTCCATGACAAACGTCACGGGCAGGTTTTGCAGCGCGACGTCGTGGATGATCGGGTCGTAGCCGCGCTGGAGGAAGGTCGAGTAGATCGCGACGACGGGGCGGATGCCCTTGGTCGCGAGGCCGGCGGCGAAGAGCACCGCGTGTTCCTCGGCGATACCGACATCGAAAAATTGTTTCGGGCATTCGGCGGCGAGATGCGAGAGGCCGGTGCCGCTGGGCATGGCGCCGGTGATGCCGACGACGTTGGGATCGGCCTTGGCGAAGCGCACGAGGGCTTTGCCCATCACGTCCTGATAATTGGGCGCGGGAGGAGTGGCGGGGGCGACGGCGGGCTTGATGCTCTCGCCGGTGAGCGGGTCGTAGGGGCTGGCGCCGTGGAATTTTTCCGGGTGGGCGAGGGCGGCCGCGAGGCCTTTGCCCTTCTTGGTGAGGACGTGGAGGATGACCGGCGTGTCGCAGTGTTTGGCGAACTCCAGGTTCTTGACGAGTTCGTCGAGGTTGTGGCCGTCGATCGGGCCGATGTAGCGCAGGCCGAATTTCTCGAAGAGGGAGGAGGAGACGAAGAAGTCCTTGGTCTCGCGTTTCCACTTCATCCACAGATGGTGCATGTCCTGTCCGCCGGGGAGGCCGGTGAAGAACTTTTCCAGGTCGTGGTGGACCTTGTTGTAGGTCGGGTGGGTCGAGAGGCGGTTGAGATACTTCGCCATGGCGCCGACGTTTTTGGCGATGGACCATTCGTTGTCGTTGAGGATGACGACGAGGCGCTTGGTCGAGCTGACGACGTTGTTGAGCGCCTCCATCGTTATGCCGCAGGTGAAGGCGGCGTCGCCGCAGAGGGCGACGACATGCTCGTGGGTGCCGCGCAGGTCGCGGGCGGTCGCCATGCCGAGGGCGGCGGAGAGGGCGGTGCCGGCGTGGCCCGCGCCGAAGGAATCGTGTTTGCTTTCGGCGCGGTAGAGGAAGCCGCTGGCGCCGCCGCTTTGGCGCAGTCCCCTGAAAAATTCGCCGCCGCGGCCGGTGAGGAGCTTGTGGACGTAGCCCTGGTGGGCCACGTCGAAGACGAACTGGTCCTCGGGCGTGGAGAACACGCGGTGCAGCGCGAGGGTGAGCTCGACGACGCCGAGGTTGGGGCCGACGTGGCCGCCGTTCTTGGCGGTGACGGCGATGATCTCGTTGCGGATTTCCTGGGCGAGCTGCGGGAGCCGGTCGGAGGACAGCGCCTTGACATCAGCCGGGCCGTGGATCGTGGGAAGGAGCGGCGGAAGGCCGGCGAAGGTGGCCGAGGAATCGGCAGGCGTGTTCATCAACGAAAAATCAGGCGGGCGACGGGCCTTCAGGCGCCGCGTTCGGTTTCAAAAGTGGAAAAGGCGGCCGAGCCGTCCTTCTGTTTCTTGAGCTGCTCGATCTTGAGCTCGGCTTCTTTCAGGCGGGATTCACAGACTTTGAGCAACGTGTTGCCTTCCTCAAACTTGGCCAGCAGTTCGGCCAGCGGCACCTCGCCGGATTCCATCGATTCGACGATGGTTTCGAGGCGTTCGAGGGCGTCCTCGAAGGAGGGCGGTTGTTTGGTTTTGGCTTCCACAGCCGACAAACCATGAGGGGGGAGGGCCTCTTTTCAACCAATCTTTAGCCCGTCTTCCAGAGGGGGCGCAGCCTTGCGACCGCACCGTGTGACGTTTGCAAAAAACAAGAACGCCAGTCTCCGGCCCGGCCACGCGAACGTGGATGGACCGGAGGCTGGCGTTTGGACCTGGCCGGGATCGAGGGTGATTCCTAGGGAGCCTTAGAGGGCGCCTAAAAAGCTGCCGCATGGTAGGGCGGGACCGCTGGGCCCGCCGCGATTCTCCTGTGGCCTACGCACGCCCAGCCGGACGGCCCAGCGGTCCGTCCCTACCTTTTGGAACGACCCCTCAGGCCTTCGAATATGGCACGAAATCGCCCTGGATCGGCTGACCGTTGACGGTGATGGCGTAGCCGGCGCCCGCGCGCTTGATGGCGATCTGGTATTCCTTTCCGCGCAGCTGGCGGCGGACCGAGACTTCGTTCCAGCCGGACGGCAGGCAGGGTTTGATCGAGAGGCCGTCGTAGCCGGGCTGGATGCCGCAGAAGTATTCCAGGACGGCGCGGAACATCCATCCGGCGCTGCCGGTGATCCAGCCGCTGATCGATTCGCCAGAACGTCCGTTGGCCGGCCCGAGATATTGGTTGGTGAACGCGTAGGGTTCGCAGCCGGAGACCGAGGACGGGTGCTTGGGATTGTCGGGCATGACCTTATACCAGCTCTCAAGCGCCTTGTCGGGGCGGCCGGCGGCGATGTCGGCGACGATCTTGAACGCGGTGCCGTGGCAATACGGCGTGCCGTTCTCATACATGCCGGGGAGGAGCATGGTCACGCGGCCGACGTTGTCGTCCTTGGCCGTGTAGTGCGGCGAGAGGGTCAGCGAGCCGTGGGGATTGTCGAGTTTTTCGTCCACGGCCTTCCAGCATTTGGCGAGGCGCTCGCCGGTGGCGATGCCGGTGAGGGAGGCCCACGTCTGGGTGTTGAGATAGACCTGGCCTTCCTTGTTGGACTTGGAGCCCACGGGATTGCCGAAATCGCTCCAGCCGGCGAGATACCAGTCGCCGTCCCAGCCGTGCTGCTCGATGGCGAGGCGGATTTTTTCGGCGCGGTCGCGCATCTCCTTCTCGAGCGCGGGCTGCTTGAGGAAATCACGGGCCATTTCCGCGACGACCTGGCAGCTGTGGAAAAGCGCCATGGAGGTCCAGACGCTCTCGCCCTTGCCGGCGCGGCCCATCCAGTTGAGGGAGTCGTTCCAGTCGCCCTCGTGGGCGAGGACGAGTCCGTGGGCGCCGAGGTCGGTGCTCAGATGGCGGATACCGGTGAGCATGTGCTCGAAGACGGAGGCCTCGCCCTTGTCGAGGTAGGGCACGACTTCGTCGAGGAAGCCGCGGTCGCCGGTTTCCTTGAGGTAGGCGGCCACGGTGGGGGCGATCCACGTCGGACCGTCCGAGTAATGATGGTTCTGGATCGGCAGCCAGCCGCGGATGGCGTGGCCGTCGCTGCATTGGTGCTGGAGGGTTTCCTTGATCTTGGCCTTTGCGAGGGGGGCGTTGAACGGCAGCACGCCCCAGGCGTCCTGCAGCGTGTCGCGGAAGCCGCGGGCGCCGTCGCGGCCGAACTCGACGCAGAGCTGGATCTGCTGCTTCGACCAGATGTTGACGAGGCGGTTGATGGCGACGTCGGGCGTCTCGATCCAGACCTTGTCCAACATGGACTTCTTTTCCGCGATCAGATCAGCCCAGGCTTTCTGGCGGTAGGAGGCGGGGAGGATTTTTTTGATGAGGCGGGCCTTTTCCTCTTCGGTGTTGAAACTACCGAGGATGACGGTGGAGGACTTGGATTCCTTGGCACCGAGCTTGATCTCGACGGCGAGGGCGCCGGCGAGTTCCTCGCACCACGCCTCGCGGCAGGAGAGTTGTCCATTGATCAGGCTGGCGGGTTGCGCGGGGGAGCCGACGGGGCCGAAGAATTCACGGCGGCCGCCGCACCACTGGAGGACGTTGCCGTCGGAGGCGACGAAGGCGTTGTAGCGGTCGTGCGGACGCTCGTCGGAGGTGTTGTAACTGGAGACGGCCTTGAGGCCCGCGTCGTAGCTGCTGCGCAGGTAGGAGTAGGGACTGCTGAAGGTGGAGTAGCCGCTGAGCAGCCATTCCACGTAGGGAACGAGCCAGAGGGAGCGGGGGCGCGAGTCGAGGTTGGTGACGGTGAACTCCCATATCTCGACCGGCTCGTCGGGGGCGAGGAACACGCGGCTTTCGGTGCGGATGCCGTCGTATTCCATGGTGAACTTGGAATAGCCGAGGCCGACCTGCGTGCGGAGGGTGGCGCCGGGGGTGTTGGCAGGGTAGAGGCCGGTGTTCCAGACCTTGCCGGACTCGGTGTCGCGCAGGTAAAAATAACGGCGGCCGTCGCGGATGAGACGGACGCGGCCCTTGGGATGGTTGAACATCAGCGTCTGGTTGTTGAAGACGCCGTCGCCGCTGCCGAACTGGTTGAGCCCGGAGATGAGCGTGTCGTTCCACAGGAAATTGACCTGGGCGCGCGGCGGGGACAGCGGGTCGGTGACGATGTATTCGAGATTGTCCTTGGAGAAGTGTCCGAAGGACGCCGGTTGGGTGGATGAGGGCATGGGTTAGGTTTAAGGGAAGTGGGGGGCAGGGGCGGGATTCGCGGCTTTTGGCGGGCAGACTCCGCACTATGCGGAGAGGGGTGCGGGAGGATAATCAATTAGGGAAAACGGCGCCGGTATTAAATTCCGTGCGGCCCGACGTTAGCCATCCTTGTGGCAATGGGACCGACCGGGCGGGAGGCGGACATGGCACGGCGGAGCGCGGAAATGCGGTGGGACGTGTCGGGGGGAAACATGAAGCCCACTCCACCGGACAAGCACGAGGGGAGCAAAGCAGCGTTTTGTTGACAGTTCACCACTTCGGACGGGGCTCAGTGGCTTTCATTTCTTTTTTTCCGATTTTGAGTCTTTAGAGAGATATACACTCGGCACTTCGATGGATGATTTGGAGTCGAGCGATATGATCGTAATTTCCGAGTAGGTCATCGTAGCCGTGGGTTCGTCTTTCATTTTCAGGCTTTCGGCAGCCGGACTGTCTGTCCGAGGAACCAAATCAGTCGCGCCAGCCGGTATTTCTGCTTTCAGCGCTCCTGCGACAATCACGAATATAAGTGCTGCGTATTTCATGGGTTTTATTTGCGAACGCTTAAGAAAAAGCGCCTTGTTAGGCGCGGTATTTTTTCCGAAAAATTGTAGGAGATCATAATTTGCTATGATTTGTGCTAAACCAATAGATGACTGTCCGTGATGATTCTTCTTTTCCGGATCTGCGCCTTTTGAAAGTAGAAAGACGATTAAATCACCCTGTCCCTTTGAATTAAAGACGGCTGTCGAAAGCGAAGTATTTCCGTTTGAATCTTCGGCATCTACCATAGCGCCAGAGTCTAGTAATATACGGGCACAATCGACTGAATTCGCTTGTGCGGCAAAATGCAGTGGTGTCCATCCGGCCTTATCTCCCAAGTTTACATCATGGCCTTGTTTGATTAATGACGCGGCCAAAAACCACCTCACCGACGGTTTTGGGCGTTCCCAACCCCGGTGCGGTGCTTTTTCCGATGCGAGCGCACACAGCTCCGCCTTTGACGGGTTCAAGTCCGACGGGTATCAGGCGATCCGGCCGCAGGCTCAACCGGGCAGCAGTCGCAGGCGTGACCAGACGTGCGCGAAGAGTGCGCGCATCGCACTGGCTTCGCTCAAACGCACCCGTATGCGCCGGGTGCCGGTCTCCACCCGCGCGGCCAGCTTGAAGAGTTTCAAGCGGATGGTGCCTGCCGTCGCTTGCGCCAGTTCCGTGCCTTTCAAGGCGAACGCGCGCAGGCGCTCCACCAGCATGTAGGCGAAGGCCGACAACCACAGCCGCAGTTGGTTGGCCGCGAAGCCCGCCGAGGAGAGCCGGTCGGCAAACAGGTCCTGCTGCTGCTCTTTGATGCGGTTCTCCATCTCGCCGCGCGCGCAATACACCTTTTCGTAGAGCGCTTCGCCCTCGCGCTCCAGATTGGTCACGATGAAGCGCGGGTTGTCCTTGTCTCCCAGCCGCTCGGCTTTGCCGACCACCCGCCGCCGGCGGCTCCAGGAGTCCTGTGTTCGGTAGTTAAACTCATGATAAACGCGGGCCGCTCCGCCGCACAGGCAGGCCTTTTCCCTCGCCCGGTCCATGCTGGGCGCGAGTTCGGCCTGCAACCGAGCGTTGCGCGCCAGGCCCGCCACGTAATACAGCCGGTTCTCCTCGCACCACGACAGGATGTCGTCGCGGCAAAAACCGCTGTCGGCGCGGACCACGATCCGCGCGCGCGGACAGCGCCGGCGCACGGCCGCGACGATTTTTCCGAGCGCGAGGGCGGTGCCGTCGCTTCCGTCGCGGTCGGCGGTGCGCAGCTGCGCCCACACGATGGCGTCGCCGATAAACGCATACAACGGCAGGTAGCAGTAGCCGTCGTGGTAGCCGTGGAAGAACCGGCCTTCCTGTTTGCCGTGCAAGGGGTCGTCGGTCGCGTCCAGGTCGATCATCACTTCGCGTTGCCCCCGCCGGAGGCTTTGCACGCCGAAGCGCAACAACAGCGACTCCGCTTTGGCCGCATCCAGATGCACCTTGTGGTAACGCCCACGCTCAACCGGCTGGAGAGCTCCAGCCGGTTGAGCGTGGGCGCCGATGCCAGTGCCTCGCCCTCCAGCTTGTCGGCGGCCGCGGCCAGGAGCGGGTCGTGGCGCAGGGCGTGGTGGTCGTTGAGATCTTCGTAGCCCAACGCCAGGGCGAGCACGCGCTGGCCCACCAGGGTCCGCACCGGGTGTTCGATGCGATCCTGGTCGCGCCGGTCGGTGAAGCACGCGCCAGACCGCGCGTCAGCCCCAACGAGCGATCCAGATCGCGCAAAAGCAGCACCCCGCCGTCGCAGCCGAGCTGCCCGCCGTCAAAACTCGCGACCACTTGGCGCGCACCCAGGGCTTGAAACCCGAACTCAGTCTGCTCACGGTTGATCCGAAGCGAACCGGCCGATAATTGCTCGTTATCTTGTTTCACACCAAATAGTTGGCTGATCGGTCGGTTCGCTTCAACCTTTCTCTTGGTGAAATATGCGGGTTAAAGTCGATGCTGCGGAATGTAGGTGCCGTTCCAGAGTTTTTTGTCGAAGAATTGCTGGTCGGCGGAGGAGGGGGCGGAGGAAGACATGCGGGATGCGGCGGAGAAGTAGCGAGGACTGAGTAGCGGGTAGCGAGCAGGCCGGAGACGGTGCCAGAAGACGGGAAAGAAAGCGGACGCTGAAGATTTTGAAGCCTGCAAACGACTAGCGCAACGATGGTTTCTGAGAAGATGAAGAAAGCTGAGGTCGCGTATAGGCGTTGCCACGCGATTGGCGGAGGCTGGGAGCTGAGGTCCGCGTAAAGGGTTTCACCCACGCGGTTCGAGACGGAGGACGGAACGACGGTGCGTCGGAGGACGGTGGTCGCTAGTTTCTAGGAGCTAGTCGCTAGTTGGCTAGGAGCTACGCAGGGGCGGCGGCAGGGGAGAAAGAGAACGAGAAAGATAAAGAGAAAGATTTGATGGGGGAACAGCGGGCTGGCCATAAGCGGGGATTTCACCATTCGTAGGCCAACTGATACCCCATGAAGCTCTTTCGCAGTCTCTATGTCCAGGTTCTGATCGCAATCGTGCTGGGCGTCGCCTTGGGCGTGGTGAATCCCGAATGGGGAGAGAACATGAAGCCTCTTGGCGACGCGTTCATCAAGCTGATCAAGATGCTGATCGCCCCGATCATTTTCCTGACGGTGGTGGCGGGCATAGCCGGCATGGGGGACATGAAGCGGATCGGGCGGGTGGGGGCGAAGGCGATGTTATATTTCGAGGTGGTGAGCACGCTGGCGCTGGTGATCGGCATGGTGGTGGTGAACGTGGTCAAGCCGGGCGTGGGCATAAACGCGGACGTGGCGACGCTCGATACCAAGGCGGTCTCGGCCTACACGAAGGCGGCGGAACACCAGTCCACCGTGGATTTTATCCTGCATATCATCCCGAACACGTTCATGGGCGCGTTTGCCGAGGGGGAGATTTTGCAGGTGTTGTTGATTTCCGTGCTGTTTGGCTTCGCCCTTTCGCGTCTGGGAGACCACGCGCGGCCGGCGGTCAATCTGTTGAACGAGGTGGCCCGGGTGTTTTTTGGCATCGTCTCCATGGTGACGAAGATCGCGCCGGTGGCGGCGTTCGGGGCGATGGCGTTCACCATAGGCAAATACGGTCCGGGGAGCCTGTGGTCGCTCGGCAAGCTCATGGCCTGCGTGTATGTGACGTGCGCGCTGTTTGTGTTCGTGGTGTTGGGCGCGATCGCGCGGCTGCACGGGTTCAGTGTTTTCAAGCTGCTGGCCTACATCAAGGAGGAGCTCCTGATCGTGCTGGGCACGTCGTCGTCGGAGAGCGTGCTGCCGCGGATGATGGAAAAGATGGAGGCCATCGGCTGCGCGCGTCCGGTGGTGGGCATCGTGCTGCCGGCGGGATACTCGTTCAACCTGGACGGCACCTCGATCTACCTGACGATGGCGGCGATCTTCGTGGCGCAGGCGACAAACACGCCGCTGACGCTGACGCAGGAGCTGACGGTCCTCGGGGTCCTGTTGTTGACCTCAAAAGGGGCGGCGGGGGTGACCGGCAGCGGATTCATCACGCTGGCGGCGACGCTGGCCTCGGTGAGTCATATTCCGGTCGCGGGACTGGCGTTGCTGATCGGCGTGGATCGATTCATGTCGGAGGCGAGGGCGCTCACCAACCTGTGCGGCAACGCGGTCGCGATGGTGGTGGTCGCGATGTGGGAAAAGTCGTTTGATCGCAGCAAGGGCGCGGCGATTTTGATCAATCCCCGTGTAGGCCCGACCGCTGGTCGGGCGGTTTGAGGTTTTATTTTCGGAACCCGAAATGGATGTAGGCCAGACCGGTGGTCTGGCGGTTTGGGGGTTTGGGAAAGCCCGATCGGCGATCGGGCCTACATGGGGCCTACATCGGGCCGTGTCGGTTCCTCGGAACCCGATCAGCGATCGGGTCTACATCGATCTGTATCCATTACCCGGAACCCGACCAGCGGTCGGGTCTACATGGGCCTACATGGGGGAATCGAAATGGATGTGGCCGGCATGGGGCCAGGCTTCGGGCGTGGCGGACAATCCGGCGCGCACGGGGTTCTGCGACACGTAGCTCCATTTTTCCGCGTAGCTTTCCGGTGTTCGCAGCACGTGATCGAAAAAACGGGGTTGCCAGAGTGGCGCCGGTCGACGGAGCGCAGACAGCACGCTCTTCCCGGTCCACTCCTTCCATCGCTGCATGAACGCGGACAGCGGTTTGGCTTCGGGCAGCGCGGCACAGAAAAAATGAACGTGATCGGGCATGATCACATAACGGCCGATGCGCCAGCCATGGCGTATCTCGGAGGTCTGCCATTCGGCGCGCAGCACTTCGTGGACGGTGTCGTTGGCGAGAAGAGGCTCACGCCCTTGCGTGCAGCTCGTGATGAAGTAGATCGGACGCTTGATCCATACATGGTCGAGCCGCGCAAGATGAGGTGGCCGCTCCGATGAGGGCTCCGCTGTAGGTTCCGATGTAGGCCCGACCGCCGGTCGGGCTGTTTGAGTATCTATGCGCTTCGGCATGGGACGTTAAAAGCATGATTGATGCCTCGCACGGATGCCGCCTGGACGGCGCGGATTTATGCCACGGGACCGGATTGGCATCGGATACTCGGGAAAGCCCGACCAGCGGTCGGGCCTACATCGGCCTACATCATCACAGGATCAGGTCGGGCGGGACGTTGGAGAGGGCTTCCTCGACGGTGGTGAGGCCCATCTTGACCTTGAGCATCGAGTCTTGGTGGAGGGTCTTCATGCCGTTCTTCATGGCGATGCGCTTGAGCACGGCGACCTCGACCTCCTTGTTGATGCCTTCGGTGAGCTCCTCGTTGTTGATCATCAGCTCGTGGATGCCGACGCGGCCCTTGTAGCCGGTGCCGTTGCACATCGGGCAGCCCTGGGGGTTGGCCTTGAAAATCTGGCCGCTCCAGCCGAGCGCCTTTTCCATGATGTCTTTTTCGCGGCCGGCGGGTTCGTAGGGCTGCTTGCAGTTTTTGCAGACGCGACGGAGGAGGCGCTGGGCGCACACGCATACGAGCGAGGCGGAGATGTTGAAGGGTTCGACGCCCATCTCGCCGATGCGCGCGATGGTCGAAGGCGCGTCATTGGTGTGGAGGGTGGAGACGAGCAAGTGGCCGGTGAGGGCGGCCTCCACGGCGATCTGGGCGGTTTCCTCGTCGCGGATTTCACCGACGAGGATGATGTCGGGGTCCATGCGGAGGTAGCAACGCAGGGCGCGGGCGAAGGTGAGGCCGATGGCACGGCTCATCTGCATCTGGTTGATGCCGGCGAGGGTGTATTCGATGGGGTCTTCGGCGGTCTGGATGTTGACGTCGGGGGTGTTCACTTCGCCGAGGGCGGAGTAGAGCGTCATCGACTTGCCGGAGCCGGTGGGGCCGCAGTGCAGGATCATGCCGTAGGGCTGGCGGATGCACTCGCGGTATTTGGCGAGATTTTCCTCGGAGAAACCGAGCGCGGGCAGGGGCAGGGTGCTCTTCGTCTTGTCGAGGATGCGCATGACGACCTTTTCGCCATGGTTCATCGGGCCGGTGGCGACGCGCAGGTCTATATCGATGTTTTTCTTGGTGTATTTTTTGAAGACGATGCGTCCGTCCTGCGGCAGCCGGCGTTCGGCGATGTCGAGGTTGCACATGATCTTGAGGCGGGTGACGAGTCCGTTGGCGACCTGGCGGGGGAGGCGGAGTTTTTCCTGGCAAAGGCCGTCGATGCGGTAACGGACGATGAGCTCTTTTTCCTGGGGCTCGATGTGGATGTCGGACGCGCCGCAGATGTAGGCGTCCTCGATGATGCGGTTGGTGAGCTGGATGATGGGCGCGGAATCTTCGCTTTCCAACTCGGCCGCGCTGATCTCGCCCGCGCCATCGGCGGTGTAGGCGTTGGTGATGACATCGGCGACCTTGGAGATGTCGATGTCGCCTTCACCGGTGCCTGTCTTGCTGTCGGTTTTGAAATGTTTTTTGGTGAGCGACTCGATGAGCGTGGCCGAGGCGACGTGGATCTCCTCGATGATGAGTTCGGTGGCCTGCTGAAACGCCTCGCGTTTGGCGTAGTCGAGCGGGTTGGTCATCAACACGGCGACGGAATTGGGAGAAAGACGCTTGTGCGGGAAAATGCCCTCGCGGCGGATGATGGCGTCGCCGATGGCCTCGACAAGGTTGTCCTCGATGGTGATTTCCTCGGCCTTGGTGACGAGGGGGTGGTCGGTGAGCCGGGCGATGAACTTGGCGGTGTCATCGGCGTTCAACTGGTGCTTGGGGTCCTGCATGCGCTGCAGGAGACTGGAGGAGTATTCGGCCACCTCTTGCAGCAGGGCGAGGTCCTGGTCGGAAAACTGGCAGTCGGTTTCGGCGGCGGGTTCCTTGTTGAGGAGCTGGATGGCGCCGATCACGACGTTGGTCTTCAGGGGCACCGTGAGCATGGAGCGCACCTCGAATCCTGTCGTCTGCGCCATGGACATCATCATGGGCGCCTGGGTCTGGGTGTTGCGGAAAAAAATCGGCGCGCCTTCGGCGATGACCTTGCCGACGATCCCTTTGCCCAAAGGAAGCTTCAGGGTGAGCAGCTTGGCGGCGGTCTCCTTGAATTTGGCTTCCTTGGTCTTGTCGTTGCCCCAGAGGGAAGGCGAGTAGTAGACGTGTTTGAAGACGATGTCGTTTCCCTCGAGCAGATAGAGGGTCATGGACTGCGCCTGGAGCGCTTCGACGACCTTGGAGGCGGTGAGCTCGATCACCGAGGCCATGTCCTCGCGGCTCGGTGCTGGCTTCGATATGACCTTGATCAGGAGGGAGCGACGAAGGGTGTTTGAAAGGGAAGCCAAGGCCATGGTGATAGACGCCTTTTGTGTCGGCGTGTTAGCTCTGGAATTGCCATCCGGAGGACATTGTCGCAATGACAATCCTAGCAAAGCCTTCAAACTTTGAAGTTCAACAACCTATGTGGAAACGACTGAAGGCGTGGTTCGATGTCATCCGGGATTCGGCGGCACTTCAGACGGGAGTCCTTGGTGAAAGACAGGCGGCGGACTTTCTGACGGGGCGGGGATTCAAAATCCTGGCCAGAAACTGGCGTGATCCACGTGACCGGCGCGATGAGATCGACCTTGTTTGCCGGGAAGGAGAGGTCGTGGTGTTTGTGGAGGTGAAGACCCGCGCCGCCACCGCCCTTGTCCCCGGCTATTTCACGGTGGATGCGCGCAAAAAGAAGGTTCTGCGCCGCGCCGCCACCGCATACCTGCGGCAACTCCATCCTCCGCCGGCGACCTTCCGGCTGGATGTGGTGGAGGTTACCACGCGGGGGAACGACGAACCTGAGATCCGGCACTTTGAGAACATCCCCTTGTTTCCGAAGCATTTTAGGCCATGAAAAAGACCGCTGATTTTCATGCGGATTATTCAAAGCATTAGCCTTGCTTAGGCCTGTCCGCGTCGGCGAAATCCCTGCCTCATGTCAGAAGCCCAACGCCATCCCTTTCTCCAAGGACTCAGCAAGCATCGCGGTGCGCCGCCGACGGTCGTCGTGATTTTTGGCGCTTCGGGCGATCTTACCGCGCGCAAGCTCATCCCGGCGATCTACAACCTGAGCTACGACAATCTGCTGCCCGCGGATTTCCATCTGGTGGGCTACGGGCGCAAGCCGATTCCCGACGAGGAGTTCCGCACCGACGCGGCGGCGGCGATCAAGGAATTTTCCCGTCGCGAGCTGAATGCGGAGGTCTGGGGCCGTGTCGCCGAGCGCACGACTTACGTGTCGGGCGGTTACGACGAGAAGGCCGCGTTCGACAAACTCGCCCAGCACATCGCGGCCATCGAAAAGAACCTCGGGCGCGAGGTGCAGACCCTGTTCTATATCTCCACGCCACCGTCGGTTTTCGCGCCGATTCTGCTGAACCTCGGCGCCAGCGGGCTGGCCTCGAAATATCTCGGCAAGACGCATCACGCGAAGGTCATCATCGAGAAGCCGTTCGGCAAGGACCTGACCTCGGCCCTCGCGCTGAACCAGACGATCCGCCAGGTCTTCGAGGAACATCAGGTTTATCGCATCGATCACTACCTTGGCAAAGAGACCGTACAGGACTTGTTGGTGCAGCGTTTCGCCAACTCGATCTTCGAGCCGTTGTGGAACCGCAACTTCATCGATTCCGTGCAGATCACCGTGTCGGAAGAAGTCGGCGTCGGCACTCGCGGCGGCTACTACGAGCAGAGCGGCGCGCTGCGCGACATGATCCAGAATCATACGATGCAACTCGTCGCGCTCACCGCGATGGAGCCGCCGGTGTCGCTCGACGCCGAGGCGATTCGCGACGAGAAGGTGAAGCTTCTTCGCGCCATCCAGCCGCTTAATCTCGCGTCGGGCGGAGATGTTTCCCGCGCGCAATACGCCGCCGGCATGATGAGCGGCAAGCAGGTCCCCGGCTACCTTCAGGAAGGCGGCATCAATCCGCAGTCGGCCACCGAGACCTACGCGGCCATCAAGCTTTCGATCAACAACTGGCGCTGGCAGGGCGTGCCGTTCTATCTGCGTTCCGGCAAGCGCATGGCGCGCCGCGTCTCCGAGATCGCGATCCAGTTCAAACGTCCGCCCGGCACGTTGTTCGCCGAGAGCGAGCGCTTCAATCTCGCGCCCAACACGCTCGCGTTCCAGATCCAGCCCGACGAGGGACTCGGTCTTGTGCTCAACGGCAAGGTGCCCGGTCTCGAGACGCGCACGCAGCCGGTGAAGATGAACTTCCGCTACTCCACGACCTTCGGTTCCAACACCCCCGAGGCCTACGAACGTCTCGTGCTCGACGCCATGATCGGTGACGGCACGCTCTTCATTCGCGGCGACGAGGCCGAGACGTCGTGGAAAATCTACACGCCCGTTCTCGAAGCCTGGGCGGCGGCCGGTCGCGAGGGCATGGACAGCTATCCCGCCGGCTCATGGGGACCGCCGAACGCCGACGCGCTCCTCGCCAAGAACAGCCACGTCTGGCGCCAGCCCTGATATCCCCGCCATGTCCGCGATTTTCAACGCCCTGCCCGGGATCGAGGTGCCCGTCGGCACGATCAAGCACAGTCTCACGAGCATGTGGGACGACACCGCCGCAAAGGGCGGGGCCGCTCCCGCTTCCGACGACGCCAAGGCGACCCAGGTGAACTTCGTGATGCACCTAGGCTTCAACACGACCGCCGAGGATGCCGTCGTGCAGTTTCAGACGGCCGTGGCCTTTTCACGCCGCTATCCCTGTCGTGTTGTCGTGCTGTGCCCGATGGCGGACGATACCGCAGCCATCGAGGTGCGCGCCAAGATCTACGGCGAGTGCCACCTCGGGAAATCGAAGGGGGACACCCGCTGCTGCGAGTTTGTGATGCTGACCTACTCGTTTGGAGCGCGGACATTCATCGAGGACCAAGTATCCATCTGCCTTTCGAGCGATCTGCCGCTTTACTACTGGGCGCACCGGTTTGTCTCCAGCGCGCGCATAAACCAGTTCAAGTATCTGCTCGGCCGCGCCAAACGCGTCTTGCTGGACAGTGCGCTTGTGCCGGCTGACGCGCTCACGTTTCCCTGGCCGCGCCCCGAGGCGTTGCGCGATCTGGCTTATGCCCGTCTGCTTCCCGTGCGCCAGACGCTCGGACAGTTTTTAAGCGCCTATGAGCCGGCCAAGTTGGTTGACGGCCTCACCGGCGTGACGCTGCGCCACCAAGGCGCGGTCACCGCCGAAGCCAACGTCCTCCTGGGCTGGGTGAAAACACGGCTTGAAGGCTGCGGCGCGAAGCCGGAACAGCTGAAGATGACCGTCGAGGCGTCCGAAGCGGGCGTTTCGTTCGACCTGAACTTCACCTATGGCAATGCGCACCATTTCAGGTGGAGCGGTGATTTGTCCCACGGCAGCGCGCACTTTGATGCAGACTTTGGCACCGGGCGCACCTTGCTGCCCACCGCGGTCAGTCTGCTCAAGCCCGAGGCGGCGCTGGGCGAGGCGATGTTCTTCTGAACCGGCGAATATATTTTCATGACTGAGCGAACCACGGACTACGGCAGATTTTTAGTCGGCACCAAGGAACAGATTTTCGAAAAAGCCGCCGCGCTGGGAATCGAGGCGCACGCGCGCACGAAGTCGAAAAACTTCACGTGGGCGTTCACCGGCGGCTCCACGCCGCAGGACTGGTATCGCTGGGTCGCATCGACGAAGGCGCTTCCGGCGGGTGTGCTGGCGAACACGCATTTCACGGTGAGCGACGAGCGCCACGTGCCGCTCAACAGCGACCAGAGCAACTTCGGCAATGCCGAGCGTCTGCTGATGGAGCCGCTGGGCGTGCCGACGGAGCATCGTCATCCGTGGGTAGTCGCCTACGAACCGCCGGCGACCGCCGAGGCCTACCGTCGCACCATGATGATCCTCGCCGGACCGGGCAAAGGCTACGACGTGTGTTTTCTCGGCATGGGGGATGACTCGCACACCGCCTCGTTTTTTCCGGGGAGTCCGTTGCTGGAAGACGACGGCAACCTGCCGTTTGCCGCGCTCGACGTCCCGGACAAGGGCTGGCGCCTCACGATCACTCCGGCGGGTCTGCGCTCCTGCGGACTCATCGTGGTGATGGCACTTGGCGCAGGCAAAGCCGAGGCGCTGCGTCGCGTTCTCCACGACCCGTTTGATCCGCTCAAGGTGCCGGCGCAGATTTTGCAGACGTGCTCGGATCGCGTCGTCTGGCTCGTGGACGAAGCGGCGGCGGCGCGGATTTAGAGCATTTCACATAAAACCGTAGCCGTAATTGGCCGCGCGGAGGACGGACCTCCAGGTCCGTCTTGATATTTTTTGAGGACGGCCAATCGAGTCGGACCGGGAGCAGCCTCCTTTCAAGCCACAGTTTTATTCTGATTTGTGCCGGCTCACGTTGTCGCCGTCGTTCGGATGAAGCCGGCGAAAGAGCAGGGTGGTTGCCAGCGTCATCACGCCCAGCGCGACAAAGCTGCTGCGAATGGCCGTGGACAGGGTCGCTGAAGCGACCGAGCCCTGCTCGAAACCCAGAAACATCGCGGTGAGCAGCGAAGCCGTGGCGACGCCGAAGCTCATCGAGAGCTGCTGGGCGACGCTGCTCATGCTGCTGCCCATGCTGGTGTCCTTGGCATCAAGGTCGGCAAACGTGAGCGAGTTGATGCTCGTGTAGTGCAGCGACATCAGGAACCCGAAGGCGAACGCCTGTGCGATGATGACCCACACGGGGGTTGCGGCGGTGACGGTGGCGAAAAGCGCGATGAGCCCGCCGAGCGCCATCGTGTTGTAGAGCAAAATCCGCCGGTAGCCGAAGCGGTGGAGAATGTGCGGCACGACCATCTTTAACGTCATCGCGGCGAGCGGCTGAGGCATGATGAGCAACGCCGCATGAACGGGGCTGTAGCCAAGCCCGACCTGATAATAGAGCGGCAGGAGAAAAGGCATTCCGCCGATGCCTATGCGCGACAAAAAACTACCGGTCACGGCGGTGCCAAAGGTGCGCTTGCGGAAGAGCGCCACCCGCAGCAGCGGATGCGGCGTGCGCAGCGCGTGTCTCACGTAGAGAAAGAGCAGCGCGAGCGATACGCCGAGCATGGCCATCAGATCAGGCAGGTTCGTGGTGTGTTCTCCGAACACCTCCAAAACGTGGGACAGCAGGGCGACGCCGAGGCCGAAAAGGATGAAGCCGGTGAAATCGAGCTTCTCGCTGCGTTCCGCCCGGTAGTCAGGCATGTATCGGTAAACGAAAAACAGACTGATCAGCCCGATGGGCACGTTGATGAAAAAGATGACGCGCCAGTGAAAGTAACCGACGATCAAGCCGCCGACGAGCGGTCCGATGAGTGGTCCGATCAATCCGGGAATGACGACGAAGCTCATGGCCCGGATGAGCTCCGATTTGTCGAAGGTGCGGACGATGGCGATGCGTCCAACGGGCATCATCATGGCGCCGCCGATGCCTTGGAGGATGCGTGCCGCCACCAAAAAATGGACGCTGGTCGAAAGGCCGCAGAGCAGCGATCCGAGGGCAAAAATGCCGATGGCGGTGGAGAATACCCGTCGCGTGCCGAACCGATCTGCAATCCAGCCGCTCAGTGGAATGAAAAGCGCCAGACTGAGCGTATAACTTGTGAGCGCCGATTTAAGACTGAGCGGTGCGACCGCCAGTGCGCCGGCGATGGTGGGCACCGCCGTGTTCAGGATGGTCATGTCCAGCGACTCCATGAAAAACGAAATCGCCACCAGCCAGGGGAGGAGGCGCTTGATCGTTTCGACGGAGGCGGGCGTCGGTTTGGCGTCCGTGGACATGGCAGAGGGAGCGTGCTGATTTTTCCGAATGTAGGAGCGGCTTTACGCCGCGATGGTTTTCGGAATCGCGGCATAAAGCCGCTCCTACACTCGGGCCTCCGGTCAGGCGGCGGCTATTGCCGCAAGATACCGGCGGCCTGTTCGGCGAGGAAGGAGGCGTAGGTTTTTTCCAGGCCGGTGCGCAGGTTGAGGCGGGCGCTCCAGCCGAGTTTACTCAGGCGGGAAACATCCATGAGCTTGCGCGGTGTGCCGTCGGGCTTGGTCGAATCCCAGGTGATTTTGCCTTTGAATCCGGTCACTTCGGCAACGGTTTCGGTGAGCTCTTTGATCGTCACGTCGGTGCCGGTGCCCACGTTGATCCAGTCGGGCGGGTTGCCTTGTTTCAGGATAAAGGCGCAGGCGTCGGCGAGGTCGTCCACGTGGAGGAATTCGCGGCGCGGTGTGCCCGTGCCCCAGGCGACCACCTCGGTCTTGCCGGCGAGGCGCGCCTCATGGAAGCGGCGGATGAGCGCGGGGAGAACGTGGGAGTTTTGAGGATGATAGTTGTCGCCCGGACCGTAAAGATTGGTGGGCATGGCCGAGTGGAAGCGCACGCCGTATTGCTTGCGGTAGTATTGGCAGAGTTTGAGGCCGGCGATCTTGGCGATGGCGTAGGCCTCGTTGGTGGGTTCAAGCTCGCTGGTGAGCAGGCAGTCCTCGGGCATGGGCTGCGGGGCGTGTTTGGGGTAGATGCACGAGCTGCCAAGAAAAAGCAGATTTTTGACGCCGTTCTTCCAGGCGGCGTGGATCGTGTGGGAGGCGACGGCGAGGTTCTCGTAGATGAAATCGGCCGGGTAGGTGTTGTTGGCGTGGATGCCTCCGACCTTGGCGGCGGCGATGATGGCGACGTCAGGTTTTTCGGTGGCGAAGAAGTCGTCCACGGCCGCCTGGGAAAGGAGGTCGAGTTCCTTGCGGGTGCGGAGCACAAGCGTCGTGTCCGGTTCGTTTTGGTAGCGGCGCACGAGCGCGGAGCCGACCATGCCGTTGTGACCTGAGATGTAGAGTTTCATACCGGGGGGGGCCGCTGGGTTCAGAGTTTGGGCAGCTGGGCGATCTGGGCCTCGTGCTTGGCGAGCTCGATGTCGTGATCGACCATGATCCCGACGAGTTCTTTGAAGCGGACCTTGGGCTCCCAGCCGAGTTGTTTCTTGGCCTTGGCGGGATCGCCAATGAGGAGTTCGACCTCGGCGGGGCGTTCGTAGCGGGCGTCGTATTTGACGTATTTCTCCCAATCGAGGCCGGCGCGGGCGAAGGCGACCTGGCAGAATTCCTTCACGCTGTGGGTTTCGTTGGTGCCAACGACATAGTCGTCGGCCTGGTCCTGCTGAAGCATCATCCACATCATTTCCACGTATTCCTTGGCGTAGCCCCAGTCGCGCTGGGCGTCGAGGTTGCCGAGGACGAGGGCGTCCTGAAGGCCGAGTTTGATTCGGCCGACCGCGCGGGTGATCTTGCGGGTGACGAAGGTTTCGCCGCGGCGGGGCGACTCGTGGTTGAAGAGAATGCCGTTGGAGGCATGGAGATTGTAGGACTCGCGGTAGTTCACCGTGAGCCAGTAGGCATACATCTTGGCGCAACCGTAGGGAGAACGGGGCCAGAAAGGCGTTTTCTCGGTCTGCGGAACTTCCTGCACCTTGCCAAACATCTCGGATGATGAGGCTTGGTAGAAGCGGACTTTTTTGACGAGGCCGGCCTCGCGAACGGCTTCGAGAATGCGTTGCGCGCCGAGGCCGACGATGTCGCCGGTGTATTCCGGCACGTCAAAGGAAACGCGAACGTGGGACTGGGCGCCGAGGTTGTAGATTTCGTCGGGCTGGAGCTCGTAGAGGAGCTTAACCATCTGCACCGAGTCTGCCAGGTCGCCGTAGTGCAGGAACAGGCGGACGCCGTTGACGAGGGGATCGTTGTAGAGGTGATCGATCCGGCTCGTGTTGAAGGTGGAGGCGCGGCGGATGACGCCGTGAACCTCGTAGCCTTTGGCGAGCAGCAGCTCGGCGAGATAAGATCCGTCCTGGCCGGTGATGCCGGTGATGAGGGCTTTCTTCATGGAAGGAGCGAAAGTTGCGTCACGTCGCGCCGCCGGGCAAGTCTGTATGCGCGATATCCCCGCGACGCAGCCGGCAATTGGCCGTCGCAGGGGAACGTGATGCCTGCCGCCGCAGGCTCCGACTAGAAGCGCGTGGAGAGTCCGACGGAAAGATAGGCTGTCGAAGCTCCTTTTAGTTCGTAGCCGCGCTCGAAGTAGTCGAAGCGGCGGTCGACCACCATGCCGCCGTCAAGATTCAGCGAGAGCGAATCGCTGAGCTTCCATTCGAAGCCGCCGCCTGCGCGGATTTCGCGATACTCCAAGAATGTGTCGCCGAGGCCCGGCGCCAAGGCCGTTCCGACATGATACGTGCCTCCCTGGAATCGCAGGCCGCCCTTGAGCGTCCACTTTTCAGTGAGCTGGTAGGTGACTTCCGTCCGGGGTAATCCGACCGACAGCATCCAGTCGGGGAGAAAATCCCAACGCACGCCAAACACCGGAAACACCTCGTTGTTGCTGTTGGGATCAAAACGAACGCCCAGATCCCAGGCCAGGGTCGGGCTGTATCGCTTGCCCACACTCACGATAACCGGAGCGCTGAAACCATCGCTTGATGATCCCGATCCGTCGGAGGACACGCCGGGCCGGACGACCAGCGTGGCCCGCCAATTGTTCTCGTCCTCGCCGCCGAAGAATTTGGTCGCGCTCAGGGAGAGTCCAAACGATTCCAGTTTGTCCGGCAACGGGACGGCGCCCGTGAGTTCAAGGTCCGTGGTGTTGGCAAACACACCGGTGCGGAAGCGCCATTCCTCGAAGAGGCGAAAACTCATGCCCGCTTCGATTTCGGCGCGCTTCACTTCGATTTCGCCGACCTTGGCGCCCCGCTCCAAATCTCCATTGGTGGAGGCTGAGTAGTTGGCGGAGACGTCAAAATCGGGGGAAAAGCCTGGTTGCGGCTCCGCGGCTTTCGCCACGGGCATGACAAGGCCGATTGTTGCGACGCACAACAGGGGCCGCCGAAGCGACTCCAGAATATCGTGCAATGCGCGGTGCTTGGATTTGGTTGTTTTCATATTAGTATAGTTACGGGGAAATTTTTGGTTATCGGTGTCTGTTGGGACGGTGATGGTTTCGAGCGGCGGTTATTTTTTAATTTCCGCGGCCCGGTGGCTGACGAAGGCGTTGCGGACGGCGAGATAGGGATCGATCGCATCCTTGGTCATGGCCTCGTAGGCGTGGACGCCGGTAGGCAGGTCGCTCAGGAAGCCTGCGACAAAAACCGGCATTCTGTAGTCAGGGCCAATCCATTCGCGGTTGCCCACGTTGAGCGTGTCCCAGTTGGTCGGCGTCAGGACGAAATTACCGACCGAGCCGAGAAGTTCACGCGGGTTCGACGGACCCATTATCGGCAGCACCAGGTAGGGTCCGGCGGGAATCCGCCAGGCGCCGAAAACCTGGCCCATGTCCTCTTCCGGCAAATCTGCGAGCGTGGGGATGCGTTCGGCGGTGCGAAACAGGCCGCCGACTCCGCCGACTGTGTTGACGGCGAATTTCCCTGTCTCCTTCGCGGCTAGCCGGCCCTTGCCCTGGAGCAGGGAACTCACGAGGCGCACGGGATACTTCACGTTGTCGAACGCGTTATGAAGCCCCTTGCGCACCGGTTTGGGCGCGACGAACTCGTAACCGCGGTTGAGCGGACGCAGCGCGTAGGTGAACACGCCGTCGTTGAACCGAAACATGGCGCGATTGAACCCCTCAAAGGGATCATTGACCACGAGGACCGGCTCGTCTTCGGGGGAGGTCGAGAGGTCGGGCGAGGGCAACACCTGCGCTTGGGCGCTGAGTGCGGTGACAAATAACGCCGGACAAGCGGCGGAGCGTAACAGCTTGCGAAGCAGGGCCGGCAAGCAGGCGGTGGGAGGGACGGACGGTTTCATTTTTTTTGATTATTTATCGAAGTGCTTGGTGTGGGAAAGGGGTGGGCGTCGTCGCCTTCAGGGCGACGGCACGCTCCGTCTCGGGTATGGCGAAGGCGCCCCAGCCGCCCCCGAGGGCTTTGTAGAGTGCGACGAGGTTGGTGGAGACCGCCTGCGTGCTTTGGGCCAGCAGGTCCTCCGCTTGATACTGCGAGCGCCGGGCATCGAGGACGTTCAGAAAGTCGGTAAGGCCGTTGCGATAAAGCTCACTGGCGAGCTCCACCGCACGCGCAGCAGAGGCCACCCGTTCCCGCAGCGCCTCGTGGCGCACGCGTTCTTTTGCGTAGTCGACGAGTGCGTCTTCCACCTCCTGCAACGAGGTCAGGACGGTCTTCTCATAGTCCGCCAGCGCCTCATCCTGGAGCGCGGTCTTCACGCGGACCGCGGCGCGAATGCGTCCGGCGTCGAAGATTCGCCACTGAACCGTGGGGCCAAACGACCAGAAGCGGCTGCCGCTCTCCCACCAGTTGCTCATGCTGGCGCTCGCCAAACCTGCGCTCCCGGTCAGCGAGAACGTCGGAAACAGCTCCGCCGTCTGCACGCCGATCTGCGCCGTGGCCGCGGCCAGCCGACGTTCCGCCGCCCGCACGTCCGGCCGGCGCCGCAGCAGATCCGCGGGCAACCCCACGGGCACATCCGGCGGCGCCGACGGCACCGGTCCATCCTGCGACAATTCGGCGAGCAAGGCCCCCGGCTCGCGTCCCAGCAGGACCGCCAGACGATGGATGGACTTTTGGCGCTGCGCTTCGAGCGTCGGCAGGTCCGAGCGCGTGCCGGTCACGAGTGTCACCGCCTGCACCACGTCGAGTTCGCTCGTGAGGCCGGCCGTGAAGCGCACGCGGGCGAGTTCCAGGGCGTCCTCTTGAGTCGCGATGGTTGCGCGGGCGAGGACGAGCCGCTGTTGCAGGCCGCGCATTTCGATGAAGTTTCTCGCCACCTCGCCGACGAGGGTGACGAGGGTGTCGCCCCACATCTCCTCGCTCGCCGAAACTTCCGCCCGCGCGGCTTCCACCGCGCGCCGCTTTTTTCCGAAAAGGTCGATTTCCCAGGCCGCGTCGAAACCGGCTTGGTAGAGATCGGAGTCGGGCGACACCCGTCCTCCGCTCGAATCGGCGTTGATGCTGGCGCGCTCACGCGTGTAGCCCGCCGAACCGTCCAGCGTCGGTCCGAAGTTTTTCCTGGCGATGAGGTGCTGCGCCCGCGCCTGCAAAATGCGCGCGCGGGCGATGCGCAGATCGTGGTTCGCCGCCACCGCCTTCTCGACGAGATCGTTCAGGGTCGGGTCGCTGAAGAGGGTCCACCACTTTGTCGCCGCCGTCATTTCACCGACCGGGGAATCGGCGTTCCCTGCTTCGCTCCACTTTTCCGGCGGCGATGATTCCGGCGGATGATAATCCGGCCCGACGGTGGCGCAGCCCGCCATCGTCAGAAGCCCCATGACCCCCGACAACACCTTGGCGGCTGCAAGGGCCGCCCGGGATTTCGACGCGAAGTGTCCGGCCTCCCGCTCCGGGGTTTCTTGGCGCACCCGCGTGCTATGACGGCAGGGAAAGCTCATGGTTGTTTCCCGCTGGCCGCCACTGCGGTCGATGGCGCAGGGGCTTGGATGAAGACCTCCATCTGCTGGCCGACAAAGATCGGCAGGCTGCCCCGTTCAAAACGGTAGATCACTTGAAGGACCCGCGTATCGACGCGCTCCGTCGAGGCGCCGGTGAGCGAACGCTTGGGCACCACGTAGGGTTCGAAGCGGACAAATTGCAGAGGCGTCTCGATGTCCTTGTTGCCGCGCAGGTGCGCGACCGCGGCGGCGCCGGCGCGGACCCGCCACGCATTGTCTTCATCGACGTCCACGCGCACGTGCAACTGCTCGACGTTGCCTACGAGCAGCAGCGGCGTCTCCAGCACGCCGGCGGTGGCAAACTCGCCCGCGCGCGTTTTCACCTGCAATACCTGGCCGTCCACCGGCGCGCGAACGATCAACCGGTCGCGTTCAATCCCGGTCGCCTCGATTTGCGCCCGGGCGGCCGAGGAGTCGCCTTCCGCTTCCGCGAGCTTGGCTTCGTAGATCGCCACCGCCGAGCGGCGGCTCGAAAGCACTTCGGCGCTGATCGCGCGTTTGTCGGTGACGCTCTCGGCAAAGGCGAGCTGTTGACGGGTGTCGTCAAGCGAGGCGCGGGCCGTGCGCACGCGCGCCTCACTGGTCACGAGTGCGGCTTGTTGCGTCAGCAATTGCGCGCGAAGTCCGCGGTCATCTAGTTCGAAGAGCGGATCACCCGCCTTCACCGAATCACCGGTCGCGACGTGGAGTTTTTTCACGATGCCGGCCAGCGGCGAACCGATCACGATATTGTCCGTGCTCGCCTCGATCAATCCCGGCGCGGCGACAAACGCGGTAAAGGGAGACTGCGCCGGCTCCACGGGAGGACGGTCCGACGGCGGCTCGGCCCGGCCCCGCTGGAACGCGAGGAAAGCGGCGAGCCCGAGACCGCATGCGGCAAGAAGGGGAGTGACGAATTTTCTAAACATATCGAGTGGGGACGGGGTCAATGGGGGCGATGAATCGCGGCGATTTCCTCCGGCGTGTTCAGCACGCGCAGGATGCGTCCGTCCTCCATCTCCGCCATGCGGTCGGCGTAGCCGTAGGTGCGGGGATCATGCGTCGCCACGATCACGGTTCGCTGCGCGCCGCGCGCGCCCTCGCGAAGCAGCTCCATGACCTGGTGGCCGGTGGCTGAATCCAGCGCGGAGGTCGGCTCGTCGCAGACGACGAGCTGCGGATCGTGCACGAGGGCGCGGGCGATCGCGACACGCTGTTGCTGGCCGCCGGAAAGCTGGTTGGTCCGGGCCGCGGCTTTGTCCGCCAAGCCTACGCGCGCCAGCAGTTCACACGCGCGCGCGGCTGCTTTGCTCGCGCTTACGTTTTGGATGATCAGCGGCAACGCCACGTTTTCCACGACAGTGAGCGAGGGGATGAGGTTGAACTGCTGGAAGATGAAGCCGACATGGTGGGCCCTGAAGTCCGTGAACTCGCGCTCGCTGAGGCGGTGGAGCGCTTTTCCCAACGCGTTGATTTCACCGCCATCCGCCTTGAGCGTTCCGCAAAGGATCGAGAGCAGGGTGGTCTTGCCGCATCCCGACGGTCCGATGAGAAAAAGCATCTCGCCGGCCTGCGCGGAAAAATCCACCTGCCGCAGGACGGGAGTGACGACGTCACCGTTGCGGTAGGATTTTTCCACTTGGACAAGGTTGAAGGCGGGCGCTTCCATTTGGGTCATGCGGTTGGGGTTCATCCGCGGAAAACGATGGCCGGTTCGATGCTGGCCATGCGGCGGATGCCCAGGAGCGCGGCCATGCCGCAGATGCCGAGCACCGCCACCAGGCTCGCCCCGAGCGCCGCCCACGTGATGACGAGCGGCAAGGTCGGCGGCGCGAACGCCACCGCCACCGAGATCAAGCCGACGCCGAGTCCGTAGCCGATGGCGCCCACCACCATGGCCTGCACGAGGATCATGCCCGCGAGCCGCGTCGTCTGCGTTCCCATCGCGCGCAGCACCCCGAAGTAGCGCGTGTTCTCGATGATGAAGGTGAAGAAGGTCTGGCCTGAGATGACCGTGCCCACCAAGAAACCGATTCCGACGATGATCCCGACCAGAAAGGGAACCGGCGTGTTGGCGACCGCCCACTTCACCGTGGACGCCCGAAACTCGCCTTCGGTGAACGCCCGCAGCCCGGTGGCGCCTTCTATGCGCCGCGCCACCGTTTCCGCCGTTTCGCCCGCCATCGGTGCGGCGAGGACAAACGTAACCATCTTCCGCTGACCCGGCGCGTATTGCGTGGCCCGGTCAAACGTGGTGAACACGGAGCCGGCGGTGCCGCCGCCCATCTGCCGGGTTTCCGCGACGCCCACGATGCGCGCCCGACGGTCGTTCATCTCGAACGTGTCCCCAACCTTCAACGGAACCTTCGGGTCGAAACTTAGCCGGATGAGGACGGACTCATCGACAATGACCGCGTCGGACATGCGCAGGTCCTGCAACGAACCGGCCAGCATCGCAGTCGGCGCGCCCGCCAGTGTCGCGGTATCCACGCCAATCAGTGTCACGCTCTTGCTCAGCCCGCCCCGATCCAGAATTCGCGCCTGGGCGCCCCCGACAAACAGGGGCGCGGCCCAGGCAACACCCTCCACGGAGCGAATTCGTCCGACGTCCGTATCACGCAACGGCTGGTTGTCGCCAAGACTGGCCACCAGCGGCGTCCCCACCCAAATCGGCGCCCGGACGTTGGTGGAGAGGGCGTAGTTGAGCTGGATCACGCCGATGCCCAAAGCGAGGCCCTGCACCATCAGAATGGTGGAAAAACAAATTCCGCTGATCAGCATGGCGTATTGCTCCGGCGCACCGAGCAGCATCTTGAGCGCGACACGGATCATGACGCGGTTGCCCCCGTGCTCGTGGTTGAGCTTTCCTCGCCGTCGAGCGTCGGCGTCGCTGCGTTGATAAAAATGAGACCCATTGCACCCCGAGCTTAGCAAACGGGGTGTTAAGGAACTCTTAAGGTTCGCCCTTTTTTTTAAAAATCGGCACCGTCTTCATGCTTCCTTAACCCAACAGCGGGTAAACTCCCCTTCATGCAACGGCGCAACGTCTCGATTTATTGAATACAAACTCCGAACCATGAAGATACTCGTGATCGAAGATGATCCCTTTTTGCTCCGCACCGTCACCCGGACGCTGCGCGAGAAGGGCTACGCCGTCGATTCCGCCCAGGAGGGCGAAACCGGTCTCTTCAAAGCGGAGGGCACCGACTATGATTTGATCCTGCTCGATGTGCTGCTGCCGAAACTGGATGGCTGGGGCGTCTTGAAGCGGCTGCGCGAGACAAAAAAAACGCCCGTGCTGATGTTAACCGCCCGGGATGCGCTTTCGGACCGCGTCCGCGGCCTTGACGGTGGCGCGGATGATTATCTCGCGAAGCCTTTTGAGTTCGACGAACTCCTCGCGCGCATACGCGCCGTGATCCGCCGTCACGCGAGCCACGCCCAATCTGAAATTCAAATCGCAGATGTGGTGATCGATGTTCCGAAGCGCACGGTCACCTCCGGCGGAGTGGCGGTGGCTCTGACTCCACGCGAATATGCTTTGCTCGAGTTTCTCGCACTGCGTCGCGGACAGCTCGTGACCCGGACCATGCTCCACGAGCACATCTTTGATGAAACCGAGGAGCCGATGTCCAACCTGCTTGATGTCCACGTTTCGAACCTCCGCAAAAAACTGGGACGAGATCTGATCGTGACCCGGCGGGGGCATGGCTTTTACGTCGAATGAATCCCTTTTTTAAATCCATCCGCTGGAGACTCCAATTGTGGCACGGGGCACTCTTGCTGGTGGTTCTCACCGCGTTTGGGATGCGCCTGTATTCGCTGCATCTCCAGAATCGTCTGCAACTGATCGACCAGGAGTTGCAGCGGCAGCTTATCTTCGTTGCGAGCACGCTTCAGAATACCGAACACGCCGAGGCGATACGAGACGCGGCAACGGCGGCGCTTTCGGGTAATCAACCATTGCCTGCCGCACCGAAAGATTCCGTTGGCCAAACCGGTCACGAACCCCGCAACAATCTACCTCCGGAAGCGCTGCATGATTCGACCAAACGCGCCTTGCTCGACGCGATCACGAAGGCGGGAACCTATTACATCGGCTGGGGGCCGGATGATACCGTGATGTTCAAATCCGAACTCGCGCCGAACGACATTTTACCTCCCACGAAGAACAGCAATCTGCTCTTTCATGCGCAGACAAGAGGGGAGTGTCGCGAGCAGGTTTTGACGAGTTCCAGCGGACTGAGGCTGTTGGTGGGACGGTCGCTCAAAGGCGATCTGGCCCAGATGCGAAGCGTCGTTTGGAATACGATATTATCGGGTGCCGGTGTGATGGCGCTTGGATTGATTGGCGGTTGGTGGATGGCAACCCGTGCCACCAAGCCGATCAAGACCATCAGTGCCACCGCGCAAAAAATCGCGTCGGGCAATCTGGCGGAGCGCATCAACGTTTCGGACACCGACAGCGAGCTTGGCCAGCTGGCCGGTATTTTGAATGCGAGCTTTGATCATGTGCAGAAGGCAGTCACCGAATTGCAGGACGCGCTGGAGCGCCAAACGCGGTTTGTTGCGGATGCCTCGCACGAACTGAGAACGCCCGTGGCGGTGGTTTTGGCAGAGGCGAGTTCGGCGTTGGAGCGTGAGCGCACTCCCGATGAATACCGTGAAGCCCTCGGGGCTTGCTGCCAAACCGCCAGGCGTATGCGGCGCTTGGTGGAGTCCTTGCTTTTGTTGGCGAGGGTCGAGGCGGGGAGGACCAGCAGCCCCCGCGCGGTTTGTGAGTTGGATCGAGTAACCCGGGAGTCGGTTGAACTCCTGCGTTCGATCGCGAACGAGCGGCCTGTCGCTCTCCATCTTGAAACGAGGCCTACCCAATGTTTCGGGAATTCTGACGAACTCGGTCAGATCGTCACGAATCTCGTCGGCAACGCCCTTCACTACAATCGACCGGGCGGTGAAGTGCGGGTTGCCGTGTATTCCGAAGCCGGTGTCGCCGTACTGCGCGTCGAGGACACCGGGCAGGGGATCGCGGAGGAGAGTCTGCCTCATGTTTTTGAGCGTTTCTATCGGGTTGATCAGTCGCGCTCGTCCACAAGCGGCCGTTTCGGATTGGGCTTGGCGATCACGAAGGCCCTCGTCGAGGCCCACTCCGGCACGATTACGGTTACCAGCGTGTTAGGCGAAGGCAGCGTGTTCACTGTTCGTCTTCCCCAGGCCGGGACGACCGCACACATGGCGAACGCAGCTCAACAGCACCACGACGGAGGCACGTTTCTGCTTTCCTGACGTGGCTGGGCCGGAAGTGACATTGGGCGCATCATCCGCTCAAGTCGGTTTCCAAGGTGAGACGAGAGGGCTCGATAGTTATAAATGGCGGTGTCTATTGGACAAAGTTCGAACGTTCTTCGCGGAAAACCCGGCGTCCTAGGGGTTCCCCGCGCCCTTCCCCACGGTGGGGATGCCAGTCAAATCCGTTCGGCCCTTGTATGGCAACGTGTTTCATCCGGTTTCCTCCCTCGTCCGCACCCCCGACTTCGGTCGGTTTCCGGGTAGCGCTGCTCACGCTGTCGGCGCTCCCCGGAAACCTCCCTCATCCGTCGCTCACGCGACGGGGTGCCTGCGGGCACGGGTTCACACACACGGCCGGAGCGAGCCCCGGTAAAGGACACCATGTCCTTTACGACCAGCCGAGCCGGACGGGTTGGGAAACCTGTTCCCGCCACAGGCGGGAGGGCGGCCAGAGAGTCGCAAAGTTCTCCGCTTTCTGTGGCTCCGAACCCCGCGACATTCTGGCCGCCTCGGAATGGGCAGCGGCCCGACCGTGAGCTTTCCTATCGGAAGGCTCACGCTCAGCCTTACATCTGCCCATACTGATTTAACGTGTGACGCGCTGGCGTCACACCTCGGGCGCGCGGACGAATCGCGGGCTATCGCCCGCCACGGGCGAGGCCCGTTGCCGTCCGTGATGGACGGCATTCGTCCGACTAACGGTATTGCAATTAAAGCATTCCGGAGCTGACGCGGGCCAAAAAAGCCCATAGCGGTTGATCTCATGGAAAACGCGGACGCGCCTGCACCCAAGAAAGCCAAGCGAGTTCCCCCTGGCCGCAGCCAAGAGCGGCGCATCTGGGACGAGTCGGGAAGCAGATGTCAGTTCTGCGGCAAGCCGGGGATCGTCAACCTGCAGATTCACCATCTGGACGAAGACCCGTCGAACACCGTGGACGGCAACCTGCTCGCCATCTGCGGCGGCTGCCACGAGAGCTACAAGCACGGCGTCATCTCGCGGAACGATGCGTTCAAGGTGAAGTTCTACCTCACCGAGGGGAAGCCGCCGTTCCCTCTGTTGGCCTCCGAGAGCAAGGCCGTGACGAGGGTCAAGAAGACCTCGATCAAGGTGAAGGTGAACAAGGGCCAAGTCGCCGAGACGATCATCAACAAAAACTACGGCACGTCAAAAAACGCACCGATCATCCTGCCGGGCACGGTCGCGACAGACCCAGACCGCTACAACTACCTCGAATATCTCATGGAGCGTCTCGCGGAATACCGCGAGGCTGGCGCGAGCTTCGGACAAAAGCGGAGGGGAAAAATCCACGTCGGCGTGATCAGAAACATGGTCAAGAACGACTGGGGCGCGCTCCCCAAGAACCTGAAGCTCGGCGTTTGGGATGACGTTGTGGCCGAGTTGAAGGCAAAGATTGACTACACCGCTTTAGGCCGTGTTCGCAACAAGCAGGGCAAACGGCGCTACCACTCGTTTGAGGATCATGTGGCGAAGGGCGGCGCGGAGGAATAGCCGCTTCCGGTGACGCGAGGTCGCCTGAATTCGGACGTGAGCGGACTTAAATCTAGATTTGCTCGCAGATACCCGGCCTCAGTCTATCCAAAGAGGAGCCATGACGACATCCATCCAGTTCAGCGGCGAGGGGTTGGTTGTTGATGCGAAGATTAACGCTGCCGGAATGTTCGCCTTCGGCTCCAAGGCTCCAAGGCTAATCCTTCCGATTGAGCTGCGGCAGGTTGTTCCCGCGCCCGAGGGCGTCGTCTTCGAGCTGTCCGCGCTCTATGGAACATTGCAGACCGGTCATGGGCATGACCGGCAAGTCGTCAGCGAGGCGCTTCCCGAGCCAATCGAGGAACTCGCGCGGGACGGGGGCAGGAGCCTCCAGTTACCTGAACGACCGCAACGCCCGTGGAATCGTCGTTGACCCCGCCAAGGCCCCGCTCGTGCGCAAGGCCTTCGAGCTATACGCCACGGGCAACTACGCCCTGCACGAGGTGCGCGAGCGGATGAGTGGGGTCGGGTTCCTCGCATACACCGGCAAGCGGTTCTCCGCCTCCAATTATCAGGCCCTCTTCAAGAACCCGTTTTACTACGGCGTGATGCTCTCGAACGGCGAGCTGTTCGAGGGAACGCACGACCCCATCATCTCCAAACGCCTCTTCGACGAGGTGCAGGCCGTCATGGCCCGCAAGAGCAAGGCCAAGACGCCAGAACTCAAACCCTACCTGTATCGCGGCCTCTTCCGGTGCGGCGAGTGCGGCTGCGCTGTAACGACCGAGACGCAGAAGGGCCACAACTACCTCCGATGCACAAAACGAGTCTCCCCCTGCACGCAGAAATACGTTCGGGAGGAGTCCATCGCGGATCAGGTTGATCGCAGCATCGGGAAGGTGGCCCTCGAAGCCGCCATCGCCGACGCGATGGTTGCCGCACTCGAAAAGGAACGCGACGCCTCGGCCACCGCCGAGGAGGCTGCCGCCGCAGCCACTAAGGCCGCCATCGCGGCCTGCGAGAAGCAGATCGACCTGCTTCTCGACATGCGCCTCTCCGAGCAGATCGGCGAACCGGAATATGTTTCCAAGAAACACACCCTCGTTAACCGGAAGGCCGAACTGAGGGGAAAACTGGAGTCGATTGAAAACAACCGACGCAATCGGTTCGAACCGGCCATCCGGTTCGTTTTAGAGGCCAAACAAGGCTCAATTTTGCTCACCGACGGAAATCCCGAACAAAAGCGCGATTTCCTCAAAAAAGCCGGTTCGAACCTTCGGATAGCGGGAAAAGCGCTGGTCGTGGATTTCAAAAACCCTTGGCAATTCGTTGCCGAATTCAATTCCGAGCCCGTGCCGACTTTTGCCGACAACGAGTTTTCCCCTCACGGGGAAGAATGGCGGAGAGGGAGGGATTCGAACCCCCGGGAGCTTTCGCCCCAGCGGTTTTCAAGACCGCCGCGATAGACCACTCTGCCACCTCTCCGGATGCGCCGAACGGGAAAATCCTCCGTGCGCGGGCGGGTTGTCGAGCTTTCTTACGGCTTACGCTTGCCGAAGAAAAACGCCAGCCACACGCCCAGGGCCAGCATGAACACCAGCCACCACAGGTAGCGCAGTTCGCGCGCGGCGAGTTCCACAAAGGCCAACATCCGCGGAAACAGCACGCAAAGCCCGGCCACGATCAGGACGAACAGCGTGAAGATAACGAGGGTGCGTTTGCCGGAGGGCGTCATTTGCGGATCACCGGAGAGCTCGCGGGCGTGCCAAGCGGAAGGATGAAGTTGGTGCCGGAGTTTTCGCCTCCGCCGCCGATCACAAGCGGGGCCTTGCCGTCCCATTTCTCGACGATCTGCAGTTGGATGAGGCCGGGCGTGTCGCGGAGCGCCTCGCCGCGGATGCGGATGGCCTCGGCTTCGCCCTTGGCCTTGATGATGGCGGTGTCGGCCTCGATCTGGGCCTTCTGCTGGGTGAAGCGGGATTTCGCGGCTTCCTGCTCCTGAACCATCTTGGACTCGATGGCGTTTTCGAGCTCCTTCGAGAGGGTGATGTTTTCCAGGACGATGTCCTCGATATCCAGGATGCCGCCGACTTTTTTATCCGCCGCGAGAAGCGCGTGGGTTTTGATTTGCTCGCGCTGTTTTACGATTTGTTCGGCGCTTTGCATCGCGGTCACCTCTTTGATCGCCTCGAGCACGCGCGGCGCGATGAGGCTGTCGAACGGGTCGCCGGAGTATTCCTTGTAAATGCGCACGACCGAGGCTTCGGGGATGCGATAGAGCACGCGCAGATGGATGGTCACCTGCTGAAGATCGGAGGAGTAGCACTCGGCGGGCAGTTCACGGGCGAGCTGGCGGACGGGAATGGGGATGATGGTCGAAATAAACGGCTGCTTCGTTCCGAAGCCCTCGGGTTTGAACTGGTCGCTGACCTTGCCGAGGGTGACCTGCACGCCGCGAAAGCCGGGCTCGACCACATAGGTGGACTGCGCCGCCGCTATCACGATGACGAGGATGATGATGGCCGCGCCGATGAGTTTGCTTAACGAGCTGGGATTCATTGCGGGGATAACACTTGTTGACAGGGGGCTCCGCAAGCGCAACCGCACTATACTGCGGCGTGAATTTTCCATGACTCCTGCGTTGATCCGGCGCGGCGGAGTCGCAGGGTTGATGCATGGCGTTTGAAAAACACCTGCTCGTCGACGGGGCGAACCTGCTGCATGCGTGGCCGGAACTGCGCGCGTTGATGAAGCGTGATCGCGGTGCGGCGCGTTCGCAGCTCGTGCAACAGCTCAGTTCGGTGCACGACGCGGAGCAAACACGGGTGACGCTGGTGTTCGACGGGCGCGGTGACGAACTGGTGGTCGAGCGTCCATCGGGGCATGTCACGTTCAGCGTGCTCCATACTCCCTCGTCGCTCACGGCGGATGATGTGATCGAGCAACTCGTCGGTCGCGCCGCCGATGCGTCGCTCTGCCATGTGGCGACGGGCGATCAGGCGGAACGCCAGACCATCGAGGCGACTGGCGCGGTCTGGGTGTCGCCGGCCGATCTGGCCGCATGGGTCGTTCGGGCGGAATCTCGCCTGGCCTCCGATGTGAAGGGGATCAATCGCACCAACGATAAAAAATGGAAAGTCCCCACATTATGACGCAAGAACCCGCGAGTTCAAAAGTGTTCGCCGTGGCTGAAGTGCAGGGGCTCTACGGTCCGTTTTCGTTTCCGGAACTGCTCCTGCAAAAAATCTGGGACCGGCGTGATTTTTCGGAGCGAGATGCGCGGACGCTCGATGGGCGGACAGTGGTGATTTCGCATTCCGGTCGCTGGAACCGGCTGAGCGGGCCGGATTTCAAAAACGCGCGCATGCGGCTCGACGGGCAGGAAATCACCGGCGACGTCGAGGTGCATCTGCGCGAAGCGGATTGGACTGCGCACCGGCATGCGCATGATCCGGCCTACGATAACGTCGTTCTTCATGTGGTGCTGTTTCCTCCGGCGGTCGCGTGGACCGTCGGTTCCCGGGAAAAACGCATACCAGTGCTGGTTCTGCTGCCGTTGTTGCATCGCGGGCTGGAGGAATATGCGGCGGAGGACGCCGTCGAGGCGCTGGCCAATCGCCCGCTCGATCATGCGCATGAGGCGCTCGGTGCGCTTGACGGGACGGAACTGCATCAATTGCTGCGGCGGCATGCGTCCGAACGTTGGAAGCAGAAGGTGGGGTTCGCGCGCGAGCGCATCCGTCGTCTGGGCTGGGAAGACGCCTGCCATCATGCGGCGTTGGAAATTCTCGGCTATCGTTTCAATCGAGCGCCCATGCTGGCGGTGGCGACGGAATATCCGCTGGCGGCCTGGCGTGATGGAAAACTGGAGACGGCGGAGGTTTTTGAGGTGCGCCGGGAGCGCTGGGCCTTGCAAGGTGTGCGACCGCTCAATCATCCGCGGCTTCGGTTGCGGCAATATGCGGCATGGGTGATGGCCCGTCCGGATTGGCCGGAGCGGTTGCAGGACCTCGGAGGTGTTTTGCGATCCGCGGCGGAGTCGGCGGTCGCGTCGTCGGGCGAGGGGAGCGCGACGCGGGCAACGCGAAGGGTTGCGAGGCTGACGGCGTTGCGCGGGCGTCTGGCGGATGAACTTTGCGCCGATGCGGTGGCCGGCAGCCGGTTTGATAATCTTGTATGCGATGGTTTTCTTCCGCTACTGGCGGCGGACGCCGTCGGCGACACCGGCTTGGTGCTGGAGGCGCTTTGGCGCGATTGGTTTGCGGGCGACGCTCCGGCGGATCGGGCGAGGTTGTTGCGGCACCTGGAGGTGTTTGGCGGTGCGGCGAAACCGTCCGCGCACGGGCCGTTGCAGGGGCTTTTGGGCTGGATGCTGGTGCGTGAGCGGTCGCAAGGAGGGTAGGCGGGGTTTTCCCTCGGCAGGCGCGGGACTTGACAAGATTTTGCTGCACAAGCTACCCTGACCCTTTCTATCAACGTTCACTTTCAAAAAGGTGGGCCTCTGGCCCGCTTTTTTTTTCTAAAAATCACTACCTTATGAGCAGCGAAATTCTTTCAGTTCTCGAATACATGGAGAAGGAGAAGGGGATCGGTCGTGCCGACATGATCTCAGCGATCGTAAACGCCATTAAAGCGGCTGCCCTTAAAGGAGTTAACTCCGGTCAGGAGTTGAAGATCGAGATCAATCCAAAGAACGGCCAGCTCCATGCCTGGTCGGTTCTTAAGGTCGTTGATTCTGTCAGCAATCCGCGTGCGGAAATCCACGTCGAAAAAGCCCAGGCTATCAAGCCCGGCGCGGTCCTTGGCGACCTCATCGAAAAGGAAATCGACCCCGCCACGCTCGGACGAATCGCCGCGCAGACCGCCCGCCAGGCTGTCATGCAGAAGCTCCGCCAGTTCGAAAAAGACCGTATTTACGACGACTTCAAGGACATGGTCGGCAACATCGTGACCGGCACGGTTCGTCGCAAAGAGCGCAACGACATCTTCATCGATCTCGGCAAGGCCGAGGCCGTCCTCACCGGCAAGGAACAGGTCCCCGGCGAGGAATACCAGGCCGGCGATCGCATCCGCTGCCTGCTGCTCGCCATCGAGAGCACGCCCCGCGGCCCCGAACTCATGCTCAGCCGCGCGAGCCCGAAGTTTGTCCGCCGCCTTTTCGAGGTGGAGGTCGCCGAGATCGCCGACGGCACCGTCAAGATCGAGGCCTTCGCCCGCGAGCCCGGCTACCGCACGAAGATCGCCGTCACCAGCACCGACTCCAAGGTCGATCCGGTCGGCGCATGCGTCGGTGCCCGTGGTGCCCGCGTGAAGACCATCGTCCGCGAGCTCAACGGCGAGAAGATCGACATCGTCAACTATTTCGCCGACCCGAAGCAGATGATCATCGAGGCGCTGAAGCCCGCCGTTCCGCGCGAGATCCAGCTCGATGAGAAGAACCACCGCATCATTCTCAAGGTCGCCAACGAGGACCTCGCCATCGCCATCGGCCGCAAGGGCCAGAACGCCCGGCTCACGTCCCGCCTCATCGGCTGGCGTCTGGACATTGAGGAGTTCCATGTGGTTTCCACCGATCCGCGCACGACCGCCATTGGCAACCTTGTGAAGACCTTCGGTCTTGATTCGGTTCTTGCCGAGCGTCTCGTCGGCATCGGCATCAATTCACCCGCCGCCTTCGAAGGTGTTGGCGCTGACGATCTCGTCGACGCCGGCTTCACCTCCGAGGAGGCCGCCTCCATCATCAGCCGCGTGGGCGGAGCCCAGTAATTTTAAAGAAATCCGCGCAGACTTTTACGCAGCAAACCCAGAAGAATGAGTATCCGCATCCACGAATTGGCTAAGAAGATCGGCATGGACAACAAAGCGTTGTTGGCCCTGCTCAAGGAGCGCAAATTTGACGTCAAAAGCGCCTCCAGCACGGTCGACAACATTTCGGCGGAGGCACTCGAACTGGAATTTGCCGCGAAGGCTCCCGCCGTCGAAGCCGCGAAACCCGCGCCCGTCGAGGTGGCCGCGCCCGTTGCCCACAAGGTTCCCTCCGTGAAGAGCGCTGACGATGTCATGCGCGCGCGTGAAGAGGCCAAGGTCGCCGCCGCTTCGCCCAAGCCTACGCCCGCGATTCCGTCTGCGCCGGTCGCCCCGTCGGCCCCGACCGCCGCATCGGCACCGCGTCCGGTCTCGGTTCCGCAGCCGTTGCCGCCCCGTCCCGTCGTTTCCTCGCCGCACGCCGCTCCGTCCGCTCCCAAGGCGGCCCCGGCCTTTGCGGTCAAGATGCCGCCTGCGCCGCCCGTGATTTCCGCGCCGCGCCCCGTGTCGGCTCCGGTTTCCGCGCCAGCGCCGCTGACCGCTCCGTCTGCCGTCAAGGCTCCTCCGGCCCCGCCGTCGCACGTGTCCGCTCCGTCGGCGCCTCCTGCGATTCCGTCGGCCCCCAAGGCGCCTTCGCACGTTTCCGCGCCGGGCAATCCGGCCATGCCGTCGACGCCTCCTGCGCAAGTGGTCACCATCACGACCGAGGGAGACATCAAGATCATCCACCTCAAGCCTCCGATCATCGTCCGCGATTTCGCGACCGCTCTGAGCATGAAGCCCTTCAAGCTCATCTCCGAGCTGATGGAGATGGGGATTTTCGCCTCGATGAATCAAACCATCGAGGAGCCGGTCGCCGTGAAGGTCGCCGAGAAGCACGGCTTCCTGCTTGAGATCAAGCACCGTGGCGAGGCCGCCCAGCAGATCCAGCAGACGACCAAGGAAAAGGCCAAGGACAAGGAAAAGACCGCCGCCGAGGACGAGGTAAAGAACCTCGCCATGCGCCCGCCCGTGGTCTGCATCCTCGGTCACGTCGACCATGGCAAGACCTCGCTCCTCGACGCCATCCGCAAGGCCGACGTCGCTGCCGGCGAGGCCGGTGGCATCACCCAGCACATCGGTGCCTACCAGATCGAGCACGCCGGTCGCAAAATCACTTTTCTCGACACGCCCGGCCACGCCGCCTTCACGAAGATGCGCGCCCGCGGCGCCGATGTCACCGACATCGCCGTCCTCGTGATCGCCGCCGACGACGGATTCATGCCGCAGACGGACGAAGCCCTCAAGCACGCCCAGAACGCCGCCGTCACCCTCATGGTCGCGGTCAACAAGATGGACGTCAAAGGCGCCAACATCGAGCGCGTGAAGCAGCAGATGCAGGAGCGCAACATCGCCCCCGAAGACTGGGGTGGCGAAACCGTCACCGTGCCCGTCTCCGCCATCAAAGGCACCGGCATCACCGACCTGCTCGACATGATTCTCCTTCAAGCCGACGTGCTTGAGTTGAAGGCCAACCCGAAGACCGCCGCCAGCGGCATCGTCATCGAGTCCCAGATCGACGTCGGCCGCGGCCCGCTCTCCACCGTCATCATCCAGCGCGGCACGCTCAAGATCGGCGATTGCATCGTGTGCGGCCCGCATTGGGCCAAGGTTCGCGCGATGTTCGACGACCAGGGCAAGAACATCAAGGAAGCCCCTCCCGCCACGCCCGTGCGCGTGATCGGCTGGTCCGGCGCGCCCGACAGCGGCGCCGAGTTCACCTCGGTCAAGAACGCCCGCGAAGCCGAAAGCCTCGCCGAAGAGGCCCAGCACCTCATCCGGAAAAACACCGGTGTCTCCGACGCCGCCCCCAAGGAAGTTTCCATCGAGAGCCTGTTCGCCAACATCGCGGCGACCCAGGCCAAGGTCCTCAAGGTCATCGTCAAGACCGACGTGTTCGGCTCCACCGAGGCCGTGCGCAACGTCCTCGAAAACATCAAGAGCTCCAAGGTTTCCCTCGAAATCGTCGCCACCGAGGTCGGCCTCGTTTCGAAGACCGACGTGCTCATGGCCAGCGCGGCGGGCGCCGTCGTCATCGGTTTCAACACCAAGCTCGAAAACGGCGTCACCGCCGTCGCCAAGCACCACAACGTCCGCATCGAGACCTACGGCATCATCTACGAACTCGCCGACAAGGTGAAGGAGATGATGGCCGACCTGCTCGACCCCGATCTCAAGGAAAACAAGACCGGAGCCGCCGAGGTCCGCGCCACCTTCCCGCTGGCGAAGGGCTTCGTGGCCGGCTGTCTCGTCACCGAGGGCAAGATCACCCGCAACGCCTCCGCCCGCATCCGCCGCAAGAAGGAGATCATCTTCGAAGGCAAGGTCGGCACGCTCAAGCGCTTCAAGGACGACGCCAACGAAGTCCGCGCCGGCCTCGAGTGCGGCATCAAGATCGGTGATTTCAACGGCTACGAGATCGGCGACGTTCTCGAGTGCTACGAGATCCAAAAGGTCCGCGCCTCGCTCTGATATTCTAGCGGCTAGCAACTAGGAAACTAGCTGCTAGCCTCCTCCCATGTCCACCCGCACTCTTCGCGTCAACGAGCTCATCCAGCGCGAGCTGAGCGACATCCTCCGCAAGCAATACAAGGAGGAGGCCATCGCCATCACCATCACCGGTGTGCAGGTGACGCCCGATTTGCATGAAGGCAAGGTCTTCATCGCCGTCACCGGCGAAGAGGAGGACGAGGTCAAGTGCCTCCGCTGGCTCAAGCACAACTCCAAGGATTTCCGCTTCGAGTTGGGCCGTCGCATCGTGCTCAAACACATGCCCGCCTTCATCTACCTGCTCGATACCTCGACCGCCCGCGGCAACCGCATCCTTGGCGTGCTCGACGAGATCGCCGAGGCGGACAAGGCCAGGGCCGCCGCCAAGGAATCCCCCGCGTCAACGCCCGCGCCAAAGGAGTAACCCGTGGATTTGATCTATCCCGAATTCTACGACCGCTTCGCCGTCTTCCTGCGCGCCTTGGAAGGCCGCAAGATCGTGGTCATCGCCCACGCCCGTCCGGACGGCGATTGCATTGGTTCCCAGGTCGCGCTCGCCCGGGTGCTGAAGACGCTCAACCTGGACGTGATCTGCGCCAACCCCGATCCGGTTCCTCGCCGCGTCGAGTTCGCCGTGGGAGACACCCCCATCGTGCGTTTCGACGGGCTGCCCGTCGGCGACTACACCGCGATCTATGTGGATTGCGCCGACCAGTCGCGCGCCGGCGAAAAGTTCAAGACCCGCTTCCCCGCGCCGTTCGCCAACATCGACCACCACCTTTCCAACAACGGCTACGGCGAGCACAACTTCATCGACGTTGGCTCCGCCGCGACGGCCGAGATCCTCGCGGGCCTTTTTATTGATCATCACCTGACCATTGATGCGCAGGCGGCCCAGGCGCTCTACACCGGCATCGCGACCGACACCGGCCAGTTCCGCTTCCATTCCACCTCGCGCCGTACGTTCCTCATCGTCTCCGAACTGATGGCGCGCGGTGCCCAGCCCGCCGTCGCCGCCGCGGAACTCTACGAACGCGAGACGGCCGGCAAGCTTCAGCTCCTCCAGCGCTTTCTTGCTTCTTTCCGCCATGAGTGCGGCGGACGCGTGTGCATCGGCACGCTCCCCGAGGGCATCTATCAGGAAACCGGCACCAGCGCCGAGGACACCGAGGGACTCGTTGACTACGCCCGCTCCATCGACGGCGTCGAGATCGGCGTGCTCATCGAGCAAAACGACGGAGCCATCAAGGCCAGCCTGCGCGCCAAGGATCCCGCCTACCGCGTCGACCAGGTCGCCGGTCTCTTTAATGGCGGCGGACACGCCTGCGCCGCCGGCCTCAACGTCAAAGGCATGACGATCCCCGAATTTCAGGATAAACTCGTCGCCGCTCTGGCCGCGCAGATCGCCGCGGTGGACGCCGTCAAAAAATCCTCCTGATGCTCGCCCCCGCCAAAGAACTCGATGGGGTTCTCCTCATCGACAAGCCCTCGGCGCACACTTCGCACGACGTCGTCGCCCGCCTGCGAGGCATCCTGCGCATGAAGCGCATCGGCCACGCCGGCACGCTCGATCCGATGGCGACAGGCCTGCTTGTCGTCCTCGTCGGCAAGGCCACGCGCATCTCTCAATACCTGATGAGCGTGGACAAGGAATACACCGGAACCATCAAGCTCGGTTCGTCCACCAACACCCAGGACGCCGAGGGCGAAGTGCTGGAGACGCGTCCCGTGCCCGAGCTGTCCGAGGCCGACGTCCGCGCCGCGCTCAACGGTTTCCTCGGAGACCAATACCAGATGCCGCCGATGTTTTCCGCCATCAAGATCGCGGGAAAACCCCTCTACAAAAGCGCCCGTGCCGGAGAGGAAGTCGTGCGCGAGCCGCGTTTCATCCGCATCTCACAGTATGACCTGACGCGTTGGGCGTCGCCCGAGTTGGACTTTCGTGTGCTCTGCACGAAAGGCACCTACGTCCGCACGCTCGCCCACGATCTCGGCCAGCGCCTCGGCTGCGGTGCGCATCTCTCGGCACTCCGCCGCATCGCCTCGGGCAACCTCAATGTGTCGCGGGCCGTGACGCTTGAGCAGCTCCAGAAAATGTCCCTGCCCGAGGTCGAGAAGGTGCTCATTCCCTCCTACGAAGCCGCGCCCAGCGTGGCCCTCGGGTAATGTAGGCCCGACCGCCGGTCGGGCTGATTGGAGCCAAGGCACCCCGACCACCGGTCGGGGCTACATCGGCGCAAGATTCCTGAAAATCAGCGTGGTAATCCGATGGCGGGCGGCTAGCTTGCATCTCGCGTGGAACCCCGCTGTTACAACTCCCTCGCCGAGGCGTCGTCGCTTCCGTTGCGTCCGCTGCATCTGGCGATTGGCATGTTCGATGGCGTTCATCTGGGGCATCACGCGGTCATCGAGGCGGCGGTGCATTCCGCGCGTCGCAGCGGCGGGCTTTCCGCCGTGCTGACATTCTGGCCGCACCCGAGCCGGTTGTTCCGTCCCGAAAATCCCGTGCGGCTCATCATGACGCCCGCGTTGAAGAACCGGCAGTTGTTCAAGATCGGGGTGAATGCGGTGATCATGCAGCCGTTTGACGCCGACTTCGCCGGCATCGCCGCGAACGAGCTTCTGCCCCGGCTGAAGCATGCGCTGCCCGGGCTCGTCACGATTTACGTCGGTGAAAACTGGCGCTTCGGCAAAGGCCGCACCGGCGATATCAACGTCCTGCTCTCAGAGGCGAAAAAGCACGGCATCAACGTCGTGAGCGCCCAGCGAATCAACCAGAACGGCGAGCCGATCAGCAGCACGCGTATCCGCGGCTACCTTGAGGAAGGCCGCATCGAGGAGGCAAACGCTCTGCTCGGCTACACGTATTTTGCCGAGGGCGTGGTCACGCCGGGCAAGCAGCTTGGCGGCACCATTGGATTTCCGACGCTGAACATCGTGTGGGAGCCCGACCTGCGTCCGCGCATGGGCGTGTATGCCGTGCAGGTCTACGGACCGAAGTCCACCGTGCCGATTCCGGGCGTGGCCAACTACGGCCTGCGTCCGACGGTCGAGAAGTCCACCGAGCCGCGGCTGGAGGTTCACCTTCTCGGGGCGTGTCCGTTCGACCGGGGCGACAAGCTGACGGTCGAGTGGCTGGCTTTCCTTCGTCCCGAGATGAAATTTTCGAGTCTGGAGGCGTTGAAAGAGCAGATCGGGAAAGACCGTGAAAATGCCGCGGAATTTTTCTTGCGCTGAAGTGGGGGAGTCCTGCTTACTCTCCGACCTTTCGGACCCTTAGCTCAGTTGGTTAGAGCGTTTCCTTGACATGGAAGAGGTCACTGGTTCGAGTCCAGTAGGGTCCACCATTCTTAAAGCCGTTAATCATCAGATGTTAACGGCTTTTCATTTTCCGGTTTCTCGCCTGTTCCAAAAGGGTCGAAGTGCGGAAAAATACGGGAAGATACCGAATCATCCCAAGTGTGATTGGCCCAAGACAAAGCACAGGAAATTAGCGCCTGCTGGCGATCATGTCGGCGCTAGTATTGCGCTTGCCCTCCGGTTTCTCCGGCTGACCATGGATTATTGAAGCTCAAGCACCTCCGAAAGTAGCAAAGGAGTCGGTAAACTCCGATAACATCATCCACCTCGATTTTTCAACACATGCCGATACATGATATTTTTTCGAAAAGAAAAATGAGGCAAAACGGATTGCCCTCCGATGATGTATATAAATACGACTCCATGCCTGGGCCTCTTCGGATACAAATTGTCTATATTTTCAGGAGTCTTTTTGGAACAGAGGGTGATACTCATGTTGATGAATTTTTCCATGCCATCGCGCAGGCACTGTGTCGCGAGTATGGAGTATTTACGTTGGGAAGAAATGCTAGCGCCTACGGACTAGAGCGGATTGGGCGCTTTATGACGGAGGATGCGACCACGGACCAATGTATCGACGTTATCGATATGGTACCCAAGGCTCGCGAACTTCTTCCTCGACCACGCCATGGGAAATGCGAACCATGTCATCGCAAATAATCCACCTCCAGCGGATGCGCCTGCCTCATAACCATTCTGCCATACTGGCGTGTTTTTTTGTGCCCGCTAGAACTCAGTCGTAAACGTTGGAACGGTGACCGGCCTTGACCAAGACCACGACGAGCTTGCCGTCGTTTAATTCACAGATGAGCCGGTAATCCTGCACGCGGTAACGCCAGAGACCATGCAGACCGCCACGGAGCGGCTTTCCGAAGGCGCGAGGGTCCGAGCAGCCCTTGATGCGTTTATCCAGAAAATCCAGCACCGCACGGGATGCTGACGGTCCCATGTCGCGCAGTTCGCGCAGGGCGAGGTCGTCGATTTTATAGTCCCAACTCACGCCGCGCCTCCTCACCTGTGAAGAGACGGCCTTTCCCTTCCTTACGGCGGGCGATGCGATCAACGGCGATGGCTGCGTCCACTTCGTCCTCGATCAACTCTTTGAGCGAGGCAGTGAGCTGCGCAAGGGCCATGCCGTCCGGAGCGGCGGCGCGCTCGAGGGCGGCCTGCTTGATGAACTTCGCGGACGTGATGCCTTGTTTGCGGGCGGCGGCGGCAATGCGGCGCTTTTCAGGCGCAGCAAGCCGGATGGAGGTGGGAGAGAGCACGGTTGCCATAATGACTACAAATGTAGTCGTTTTTGTCCGTTGTCAAAGTAACAACGTTGCGCTGAAAATAACACCGCCGAGCCGGGTAGCTCGCGGCGAGGGGCAGGACTCCCCATGTATTCAAATGCGGCCGTAACAATCGCGCGCCGTAGCCGCACCGGCACGCGTCCTGGGCGTCATGCCCAAAGGGAGAACGGGAAACCGTAGCCCGCGCTTGAAAGTTGCCGGATTTTTGAACCCTCTAGGGGCCATGCTTCAGTCGCTCCGGATCAAGAACCTCGCCCTGCTCGAAGAAGTCTCACTCGATTTTGAGGCCGGCTTCACCGTCGTCACTGGCGAGACGGGCGCGGGCAAGAGCATCCTCCTCGGGGCGCTGTCCTTGCTGGCGGGAGAGCGGGCCGACAAGACCGTCATCCGCCAAGGTGCGCCCGCCTGCGAGGTCGAGGCGTCGCTTTGGTTTGAAAACCCCAAGAAGGTGGACGCCCTTCTCGCCGAGCTCGACCTGCCTCCCTGCGAAGACGGCATTCTGCTTCTCAAGCGCAGTCTGCCACGCGAGAAGGCACCGAAAATCACCGTCAACGGCGGCCTCGCTTCGCTTTCTGCCCTTCAGCGCCTCGGCGAGCATTGGATTGATTTCCATGGTCCGGGTGAACCCCGCCGTCTCCTCAAGGAAAGCTGCCAGCTCGACTTGCTCGATCTCTACGGACGCGCCGGCGACGCGCTCGCCGGCTATGGCGAGAAATACCGCGCCTGGCGCGAACTGCTCGCCGAACGCGAGCGCATCGCCCGCGAGACCAAGCTTTCGCCCGACCAGATCAAGTTTCTCGAAAACCAGCTCGTCCGCCTCGACGCGCTTGACCTCACCGACGAGGCCATCGAGACGCTCGAGCGCGATTTCCAACGCCTGAACAAGGCGCAGGAACTCATCGCCCTTTCCTCGGCCCTCGCCAACGGACTCACCGGCGAGGACGGCGCCACCGGTCGCGTGGCCGCGCTCGTGCGCGAGGCGCGTCAGCTCGAAAACATTGATCCCGCCAGCAAGGCCCTGGCCGACCGTCTCTCCGCCGCCAGTATTGAACTGGCCGACCTCGGCGCGGAGTTCGAGGCGCTCAGCGGACAGTTCAACTTCGATCCCGAGCAGGCCGAGCAGTTGCAGGCCAACATGAACACCTGGCTCGAGGTGAAGAGAAAACACGGCGGCGATGTGCGCGCCGTCATCGAGGCGCGCGACGACATGCGCCGACGCCTCGAAATCCAGGGCGACCTCGAGGGCACGCTCATCAAGATCGAGAAACAGATCGCCGACGCCCTGCGCGCCGCCCGCAAGGAGGCTACCGTCGTGCGCGGCATCCGCGAAAAATCATCCCGCGAGCTCGCCAAGATCGCCGCCAAGAGCATCGCCCAGCTCGGTTTCAAGAAGGCCGATTTTCAGATCCGCATCGTGCCGCTCGACGAACTCGTGGCCACGGGCGACTGCGGCGTGGAGTTCCTGTTCTCGCCGAATGTCGGCGAGGCGCCGCTGCCGCTCAATCGCATCGCTTCCAGCGGCGAACTTGCCCGCGTGATGCTCGCGCTCAAGACCGTGCTGGCCGACCTCGACAGCGTGCCGGTGCTGGTATTCGACGAAGTGGACGCCAACGTCGGCGGCGAAATCGGCCGCGTGGTGGGCGAGCAAATGGCCGCGCTCGCCAAGGCGCATCAGGTGTTGTGCGTCACCCACCTCCCGCAAGTCGCGGCGCAGGGCGACAGCCATCTTGTCGTCGAGAAGGACCAGACGAAGGACCGCGCCGTGGTCACGATCTCGCCGATTCAGGCCAACCGCAAAGTCCGCGTGGGGGAGCTGGCCCGCATGCTGGGCGACCGCACGGCGAAAAGCGCGTTGGCTCACGCCGAGGAGCTGCTCGGCGCACGGTAACGGCAACCGTTTAGGTTCCGACTAGGTTATGTGTTGGCTCTGATGTTGGGGGCACTGCTTTTTTCACGACAATGTTCCATTACAAAACACGCGATGCTGCCAATGCCGGAAATAAGCGACGCCAAGCCGGATATTGCTAAATGAGGACCCAGAGGAGAGCCCTTATCATTCAGTATTTCTTCCCACGCTTCCGGGGAGATCGATGCAATGTAATCACTTTGGGCGTAATGAAACACAACGAACAAAGTTGCGCCAACCAGTGAGGTAAGTCCGAAGACAAGTGATGCGGCACGCCATGGTTTCTTGAGGGGAAGATTCATTGTCGGAAGTCTTTCGGTTTTGAAGTGCCCTAACGTAGGCCGCTAGATTTGAAATCATTTCATTGATTCGAGCCCGTTAAATCACGTCGGTCTCCTGCGGGAAGCCCAGCGAAGCAGTGATTGGCCGCCACCGGCCGCTCTCGGCCAGGCCTTCGGTATCCTCCCAGACCTGACTGTCCCAGGAGATGGTTCCGTGGGCGATGAGAGCAAACAGGTCGTCTCGGGAAACCGCCCCGGATATCCCGCCCGCCGGCTTGCCGTAATAATATCTCCGTTGCTTCCCGTTCGCGGACGCAGTGCCCGTCGCCCCGGGTGTATTCCATCGCTCGCACGTTTGGGCGATCAAGCCCGCGACCTCCGCCGGGTCGGACGATTCTCCTTCGTTCGTGAGGGTTCCCCGGGGTGTGCCGTGATCCACGGACGACAAGACCTGAAACTTTCCGCCGGCTTCCTGAGTGAGCACCAACACATGCAGTCCGTTTGGGAAGCTGCGCCTGAGCGCGTGCAGATACGGCTTGGGCGGGGTGACGATTTCGGTCCAGTCGGCGACGAGGACAACGGGTGTCATGGTTTTAGGCAGAACTCCTCGCTGGAGGAGTTGGGCGTGCGGCCGAATTCGCCGCCCCAGATGACGAGGGTTTCGTCGAGGAGTCCGCGGGCTTTCAGATCCCTGATGAGCGCGGCGGCGGGTTGATCAATGGCGGCGGATGTCCGGCGGATGGAGGTCGTGAGGTTGTCGTGGTGATCCCAGCCGCCGGCGTCGATCTGCACGAAGCGCACGCCGCGCTCGACGAGGCGGCGGGCGCAGAGGAGGCGGGCGGCGAGGTCGCCGGTGCCGTAGGCCGTGCGGGTGGCTTCGGATTCCTTGGTGATGTCGAAGGCGTCGGTCGCGGCGGTCTGCATGCGGAAGGCGAGTTCGAAGGAACCGATGCGCGCCTCCAGCTGTTCGTCGTCCTGCACGGTTTTCTCGTGGCGGGCGTCGAGGGTAGCGGCGAGGTCGAGCTGGGCGCGTTGTTCTTCCTGAGTGCTGAACTCGCTGGTGAGGTTGGGGAGGACGCGGTTCATGGGGGCGCCGGCGCGGAAGTTGGCCTGCGAGCCCTGGTAGATGCCGGGGAGGAAGGCGGCCTGGCGCGCCTCGGGCGGGGCGCCGAGGGAGACGAAGCCGGGGAGGTTCTGGCTCTCGGTGCCGAGGCCGTAGAGGACCCACGAGCCGACGCAGGGCTTGGTGAGGATGGCGGAGCCGGTGTGGAGGAGCTTTGCGGCGGGGCCGTGCGCGGGGATCTCGGAGTTCATCGAGCGGATGACGCAGAGGTCGTCGGCCACGGTGCGGAGATTGGGGAAGAGTTCGCTGATCTGCACGCCGCCCCGGCCGCAGGCCTGGAACTTGAAGGGCGAGGGCCAGATGACGCCGCTCAGGTCGCCGACCGTCTGGTCGCGGAAACGGTCCATGGAGGGCTTGTAGTCAAAGGTGTCGAGGTGGGAGGGTGCGCCGCCGGCGAAGATGTGGATGACGTGCTTGGCCTTGGCGGGGAGGGGCGGGACGCGCGGGAGGAGGTTGAGCGGCATGACCGGCGGGGCGTCGGCGGCGAGGACGTCGGTGAGGAGGGTGCCGAGGGCGAGCGCGCCCATGCTCATGCCGGTGAGCTTGAGAAACTCTTTGCGCGTGAGCGGGGCGGCGAGGCGGTTGGAGCAGTTTTCGTGGGACATGGCGGGGGGATTGGAGACCTGAGGGATGAGACCTGAAACCTGAGAGGGGCGGACTGGCGGAGGTCGGAGGGTTACACAGAGGGCACGAGAGGGGGCACGGAGGGGGGAGGGCGGAAGTTCGGAGGGAGAAAGAGAAAGATTAAGAGGAAAGAGAAAGAGGGGGGGGCGGCGGGTGACTTAAATTCTTTCTCGTTCTCTTAATCTTTCTCTTTCGTCAGAGAGAGGGGCGGGCGGGCAAAGTAACCTATTAGGTTACTTTGCCTTGGGGGGAATGGTGGAGGGTTGATGTAGGCCCGATCGCTGATCGGGCTTTTCGGAGAGCCAGACCGGCGGTCTGGCCTACAACGGGCGGGTTAGTTTACGTAGACGAATTCGTTGGAGAAGAGGAGGGCTTGGGCGAGGAGTTCCCAGGATTTGAGGGGGGCGCGGCTCACGCGGACGCCGGTGTTGCGGACGGGGCCGTTCATGCCTTCGGCAATCATGGTCGCGGGGGCCGGCACGGGGGCGACGACGGGGACGGAGGACTTTTTGACTTTGGTTTTGTCGGGCGCGGCGGGGGTGGACGGGGCGGCGAGCGGGCCGACCTCGCCGAGGAAGTTCAAGGCGGCGATCAACTCGTCGGGCCCGGGTTTTCGTTGGAAGAGGATGCGGTAGATCGCGGTGAGGCGGGCGGCGTCGGTGGGGGCGGAGGCGATCTCGGGGCGGGCGACGATGCGGCGGGCGACGTCCACGGTGAGAGGGTTGTTGAGGAAGAACAGGGCCTGCTGCGGGACGATGGTGCTGATGCGGCGGCTGTTCGGCATGTCGGGCACGGAGAAGTCGAACTGGGTGAGCACGTCGCTGAGCTGGGTGCGGTCAACGTAGCCGTAGATGCTGCGCCGGTAGGAGAAGGGTTCGTCGGTGATGTTGACGGGCTTTCCGCCGACGGCGGGGTCGAGCTTGCCGGTGAGGAGGATGAGGGAGTCGCGGATGCTCTCGAAATCGAGGCGGCGGAGGTTGGCGCGCCAGAGCAGGCGGTTGTCGGGATTGATCGCCTGCGGGTTGGCGAGGTAGTCGTTGGCCTGTTTGAGCAAGGGCGTGAGCGCCTGTTTGGAGATGGTGGCGTGGGCGGCGTAGAGCGGATTGAGTCCGGGGTTGGCGCTCTGCTGGTAGGTGCTGCTGAGAAGGATGAGTTTGTGGAGCTTTTTGAGGGACCAGCCGTTTTCGACGAACCACGTGCTGAGGAAGTCGAGGAGCTGCGGATGGCTGGGCGGTTCGGACATGTTGCCGAGATCGTCGGGCGTGCGGACGAAGCCCTCGCCGAAGTGTCCCTGCCAGACGCGGTTCACGGCGACGCGGGCGGTGAGCGGGTTGGCGGGGGTGGCGATGAGTTTCGCGAGTTCGTAGCGGCCGCTGCCGTCGCGGAAAGGCGCGGGGTTGGCGGTGGACAGGGCGGTGAGGAAGTGGCGCGGCTCGACGGGGCCGCGACGAGAGGCGTCGCCGCGGATGAGAATGGGGGAGTTCTTGGGCTGGGGGTTGTCGGTCACGACCATGGCGGCGCCGGGAGCGCCGGGATGGGTGATGCGCAGCTCGTTGATTTTGGAGAAGAGGAATTTGTCGGTCTCGGCGTTGGGCAGGCGGACCTTGGAGTAATAGCGCATCTGATCCTCGACCCTGGCGATGTCGTTGCCGTCGGGAATCGGGTAGAAGCAGGTGAGCAGTTCGACGGTGGCCGCATCGGGCTTGGTCGTGGAAACGCGGGATTCGCGCCGGACGGAGAGGTATTCGGAAAACACGCGCTGGTAGCGGACGAACAGGCGGGCGTAGGCCGCACCCACGTCGTCAATCGAGGCGGGTTGGAGGAGCGTCAGCTCGCGGGCGACGATGGGATTGACCGTCGGGGCGGCGACGGCGGCGGCCAAAGTCTCGGGGGCGAGGGAGGCGAAGTCGGCGGGTTTTTCGCGGAGCAGACGGGCGAGGCGGTTGAAGGGACCGAAGACGGGATGGTCTTCGCGGCGCGGGATGGCGGAGTCGAGTTCGTTGGAGAATTCGACTCCGTAGCGCGCGCGGGCGTCGTCGGCTTCCTTGGACTGCGGGCCGAAGGCGACCGAGTAGCCGTGCGGGACGAGGTGCGATTCCTTCTGGAGATCGGCGGAGAGGCGGCCGACGACGTTGTAATAGAGCGTGCGGTTGTCGGCCTCGAGGACGGCGAACTTGCGTCGGTAGTCATCCTGATCGGCGGGCGAGGCGCGGTTTTTGAGGAAAGGCCGCTCGACAGGTTCGTCGATGGAGTTGAAGACGCCGTGGAGAGCGTAGTAGTCGGCGGTCGGGATGGGGTCGAACTTGTGGTCGTGGCAGCGTGCGCAGCTCACGGTGAGTCCGAGGAAGGCCTTGCTCGTGGTGTCGATGCGCTCGTCGATGAGGTCGTTGCGGTTCTCGTAGTGCTTGCCGACGGTGAGGAAGCCGAGGGCGGCGAGGCGGTCGTCGTTGGGCGTGATGTCTGGGAGTTTGTCGGCGGCGAGCTGCTCGAGGATGAACTTGTCGTAGGGCTTGTCGGTGTTGAAGGCGTTGATGACGTAGTCGCGATACGTCCAGGCGTATTCGTAGCGGGAACTCTCGAAGCGGTTCTGGGGATTCACGCCGCGGGTGTCGGCGTAGCGGGCGGTGTCGAGCCAGTGGCGGCCCCAGCGTTCGCCGTAGTGAGGGTTGGCGAGGAGCTGGTCTATCCATTTTTCGAGGACGAGGCGGCGCGGCGGATAAAAGCCCTTGTCGCCCTCGCCGTAGGGAACGCGGCCGGCCTCGACGTAGCGCTGTTCCGTGGCGATGGCGCTGTCGTAGTCGCGGGAGAAGGCGTTCACTTCCTCGAGGGTGGGAGGCAGGCCGAGCATGTCGTAATACATGCGGCGAAGGAGGCCCTCGGGCTCGGCGGGCGGGGTGGGCTTGAGGCCGGCGGCCTCCAGCTTCGAGAGGATGAAAAAATCAACCGGAGTCTGGCACCAGGCGCGGTCGATCACGCGGGGCGGGTTGGTTTTTTTGACGGGAAGGAGGGACCAGTGACTGCGGGCCTTGTCGGTGAGGCCGGTGAGACGGGTGGCGACGGGGGAGGTTTCGCGGGGGACGGGGGCGCCGCGGGTGATCCAGTCGCGGACGAGGGCGATCTGTTCGACGGTGAGACGACCGCCGGCGCGCTTGGGCGGCATCTTCAGGTCTTCCTCGTCGTAGGAAATGGCCTGAAAGAGGCGGCTGTCGTCGGGTTTGCCGGGGACGATGGCGGGGCCGTCGTCGCCGCTGGTGAGGATGCCGGCGCGGGTGTCGAGGGTGAGGCCGCCCTTGGATTTACCCTCGGCGAGCGAGTGGCATTGGTAGCACTTGGCGGAGAGAAGCGGACGGATGTTTTTCTCGAAAAAGGCGGCGTCCTGCGGCGAAAGCTCGGCGGCGGGCGCGGACACGGCAAACGGCAGGAGAAACAGAAGACGGACCAACGACTGCATGGCGGGGTGGTGCAGGACGGGGGAGGGGTAAAGGACGACGGGGAGAGCGTGGTCGGATTTTCACGGACCGCAAACGCCAACTCCCCTCGGAGGCAGGTCCTGTTGCAAGGAGCCGGCTTTGGGCGGACTGGAGGTGGGAGCGAGCTTGCTCGCGATTCCGAACCTCGCGAGCAAGCTCGCTCCCACGGGACACCCCGAATCGCCTGCGAGCAGGCTCCTACGTAGATCCACCGGAGTCTGTCCGAGGATTTTCACTTCACGTCCACCGTCCACTGCTTCGAGCCGCTGGTGGCGGCGAGCGTGACGGTGTAACGACCGGGAACAAGAGTGCCGCCGGGGATGGTGACGGCGACCGTGCTGTCCTTGGTGCGGGCGATCAAACCGCCGGCAAGCGCCTCGAACTGGGGCACGATCGTGATGGTGTTGGCGCGAATGAACACCTGCGAGCCGCCGAGCTGCTCTTTTTGGTTGGGGACGGCGCAGTTGAACAGGATCGGGTAGGGCAGCAGACCGGCGACCTGACGCGGAGCCGAGACGGAGGTGATGGCCTCCGGCAGGCGCGGTTGGTCCAGGAAGGTGCCGGACAGTCCGCCGGGAAGTCCGCCGGGGGCGTTGGTGACGCTGGCGACGGCGCCGATGGCGCGAAAGACCTGAGCGGTGTCGGCGGGGCGCTCGGCGGTGGTCTCGATGCGGCGGTAGCCGGCGTTGAGGAGACGCTCGACGTTGGCGCGGTTGGCGAAGTCCTCGTAAGGTCGGTAGGCGGGGCCGGGCTTGCGATAGTGGAGGGTCAGGTAGGTGTAGACGGCGATCCCGACGATGATCGCGAGGACCATCCACTTCATGGGCCAGGGTTTTTGCCGGGAGGAGCGTCGGGCGGACATGGCGGGGGAGTGAAGGGGGAGGCGGGCGCAAGGCAAGCCGCGGGGCGTGATGACCTCACCTTTCAATTACACCCATGCGCGTATGAACCAAAATACTCAACGCCATGCATGCCACCGTCGCTCATGGCGCCACTTGAAAATCAGCAAACAAACGGTCTTCTGTTACGGAATGGTGACCTCAGCAGTTTGTTGCAGCGCCTGGTTTACCGCTTCGTCACTGCGGACTTCGTCGGGTGGATTCATGGAGACTTGAGGCTTGATGTAACCGCGTATTCTGTTGGTCCGGTGCCCGCCGTTGGGCGAAGTTCCAACAAGTTGGACATCTATAAATCCTCGTAGCGTTTGGCCGACGGTAACGAGTGGACCGTCGAGAACGATGGATGCGGAAAGCACTCTCCATGTGGGATTCTCATTCGAAATGATATGGTGCGTCCAGTAATGGACCGAAAACCGCCTATTTTTGACGATGATGAGAAGATGATCGTTGGTGGAAGCTGTAAAGTCGTGAACGTAGATGCCGCCGACCCCATCGGCTTCGATCCAAGCCTCCGCAAACCTTATGGAGTGGTCGCCCAAATAAGAACTCGTGCAATCAGCGGTATGACGAAGTCTTGGTATATTCTTGGTGGAACCGCCCAAGGTATCCTCTAAACTACCATCATCATGCTCCACGATGTTCCAAGGCAGACTGTGCTGATCTTGGTTAAAAAAGTCAGCGGAGAGAGTGTGGTCATACGTAACCTTCCAACGTGTCGGGGAGACACCGCCGGGGTTAAGCCGGGCACATCCAACGGAGGCGAAGACGAGAAGGATGCAGACGATCAAATTTTGCAGTGGATGCGCCATGCCTAACATGCTCGATGTCGGGGATTTCACGGGGGCCAACGTTGTTGCCGGTGGAGGGCGGCTCAATGTTAATCACTGTTTCGGGTGCGCTATGGCATGTGCCCACTGGCTTGCGGTCTATGAAAAGAAGCCGTGTTCTCCGTGACGGATTTCGGAGCGGGCGGCCGGAGATTGCCCAAATACAGTTTGCCCCCCGGCGGGCGGGGTGTTTCGTTGGCCGACTTCATGAAATATTGGTCCCAGTTCTTTATCCCGACCCTTAAAGAGAGCCCTTCGGATGCGGAGATCGCTTCGCACAAGCTGCTCGTCCGCGCCGGCCTGGTGCGCAAGCTCGGCGGCGGGCTCTATACCTACATGCCGCTCGGCCTGCGCGTCATGCAGAAGCTCTCCCAAATCTGCCGCGAGGAACTGGACTCCGCCGGTGGCATCGAGCTGTGGATGCCGCACCTGCACCCGGCCGAAAACTGGGAACAGGGCCCCCGCTGGGCCGCGGCCCGCGAGATCATGTTCCGCACCGACAGCGCCGGCGCCGGCAAGGGCCGCGCAAAGGAGCCGGAGTATGTCCTCGGGCCGACGCACGAGGAGGTCATCACGCCGCTCGTGAAGCAGGAAATCACCAGCTACCGCGACCTGCCGAAAAACTTTTACCAGATCGGGACCAAGTTCCGTAACGAGATCCGTCCACGCTACGGACTCATGCGCGCCCGCGAGTTCGTGATGATGGACGCCTACTCCTTCGACGCGAACGACGACGGCGCGGTGAAGAGCTACTTCGCGATGAAGGCCGCCTACGAGGCGTTCTTCAAACGCATCGGCGTGACCGCCATCGCGGTCGAGGCCGACACCGGCGTGATGGGCGGCAGCTTCTCCCACGAGTTCATGGTGCCCGCCGAAATCGGCGACGACGACGTGATCTACAACGAGGAGAGCGGCTACGCGGCCAACCGCGAGAAGGCCACCAGTTCCTTCGTGCCCGCCGATCTCGCCGAGGCCGCGCCCGCCGGAGTGATCGAGGAGTTCGCCACGCCCGGAGCGACAACCATCGCCGCGCTCGCGGCCCAGCCCTACGGCATCGCCGGCGCCCAGCAGTTCAAAACCCTCGTCTATGTGGGTGACGGCAAGCCGTTCCTTGTGATTCTGCGCGGCAACGACGACCTTGAGGAAGCCAAGCTCGGCTCGCTCGGGTTCACGCTCACGCGTCCTGCCACGCCCGACGAAGTCGAACGAGTGATGGGCGCTAAACCTGGTAGCCTTGGCGCCGTAAAGAGCACATTGCTGAGCGATGAATCACGGCCTCTTGCCGCTTCAGGCTCTGCTCTTGAAACCGTAAAGCTCGCGGGCATTTTCGCCGACCACGCCATCCGCCTCATCGGCAACGGCGTGACCGGTGCCAACAAGGACGGATTCCATCTCAAGAACGTCAACGTGACCCGCGATCTCGCGATCACGAAGTTTGGCGACTTCCGCCGCGTGCGAGTGGGCGAGCCCGACCCGAAGGGCGGACGTCCGCTCAGCGTGAAGCGAGGCATCGAGGTCGGCCACATCTTCAAGCTCGGCACGAAATACTCCGAGAAGTTCGGCGCGGTCTACACCGACGACGCCAAGCAGAACCACCCGATGGTCATGGGCTGCTACGGCATCGGCATCAGCCGCACCATGCAGGCGGTGATCGAGCAGAGCCACGACGCCGACGGCATCATCTGGCCGTGGGCGGTCGCACCGTTCCAGCTCATCATCGTCGTCCTCGATCCCTCGCTGCCGGAAACCTCCGGCTTGGCGAAGGAACTCGGCGGCATCGCCGAGAAGGCGGGCGCCGATGTGCTCATTGACGACCGCGAGGAGCGCCCGGGCATCAAGTTCAAGGACGCCGACCTCATCGGCATTCCCATGCGCATCGTCATCGGCAGCAAGGGACTCAAGGACGGCGTCATCGAGCTCAAGATCCGCGGCCAGAAAGACGTTCAAAAGATCCCCGTGGCCGAAGCCGGTGAACGCATCGCCGCCGCCATCAAGCAGGCTTCCGGCCGGGCATGAGCGCACCGGTCGAAAACAAAATCGCGTGGCGCGTCGTTTTCCTGAACGACGCCGTCACGCGCATGTCGTATGCCGTCATGGTGCTGCGAAAGGTCTTCGGCTTCGACGAGCCGACGGCCACGCGGCACATGATGGAGGCGCACGAGCAGGGCCGCACCATCGTGTGGACGGGCCTGCGCGAAAACGCCGAGGCCTACGTTTTCTCTCTCCAGCAATGGCACCTCTCCGCAACCCTCGAAACCGATGAAAAGGGTTGAAGTCCGTCTCAGCATCGCCGCCGTCGCGCCGCTCCTTGACATGATCAAGACGGTGGCCAACGAGCTGCGCGAACACATCGCCGTGCCTGTCGTGCTGACGGGCACGGACACCGATTTCACCTCCCTGTGGCGCGAAGAGCTGCTGCAATCCCAACGCGACGACTGCGACCGGCTTTTCTCTCTTTTTGACCAGGAGTTTTTCACGGAGGGAGTGATCGCGCTGGACCGCGACAACGCCGAGGCCGTGCTCCGTGCGTCGGCGGCGCTGCGGTTGCGTTTCCGCAGCACGCGTCTCAAGAGGATGTCGGACGACGCGCTCGAGGCGCTGGAAGCCGACAGCGTTTTGGACCAGCTCGATGAGGGGGAGAAAAAAGCCTTCGCGTGTTTCGTGTTTCTAGACGAGCTGCAAAAGATCATCCTGAAGTATCTCGATCCGCTGAGCGTGGACGAAGATGAATAAGGTCGCCTGCCACTACTGCGGCCTGCCGTTCAAGGCGCTCCGCGTGCAACCCGGGCGCGAGTATTTCTGCTGCTCGGGCTGCGCCATCGCCAGCCGCGTGCCGGTGGATGCCGACGGCAAGTTTCCGACCAACCCGGCGCTGCTGACGGCGCTGGCGGTGGGGTTTATATTTTTCAACCAGCTCATATTCTGGCTGCTGGCGGTATTGCTGGTGCGCGAAGGCCGCGTGCCGGTGGCCGGGCGGTTCGAAGTGGCGTCCCTGGTCCTGGGGACGGTCACTTGGCTGGCGTTGGTGGTCGTGCAATGGCGGCTCGGCGCGCGCCGGTGGGTGGACGCGGTGGTGGCCGTGCTGACGGCCGGATTGCTGGCGAGCGGGCTTGCCTCCGGATCGCAGGCGTGCGCGGCGGCGGCCAACGCGGCGCTGGTGGCGTGGAGCGTGCGCGGATTTCTGAGGAAGAAGTCGTAGCGGGGTAGGGCGGGTTATCCACTAACCCGCCGTGTGCGTATGCAGGAATGCTTCGCGGCGCGTTAGGGATAACGCGCCCTACCTTTGCAGATGCGGCCTCGCGAAAAAACTCCCTCGAAACCGGCTGTTGGCGGTTGACCGTGCCTTCGGGCGACCTACCTTCCTTGGCGACACCCTGCAGTGTTCGAGCTGCTTTCAATAACTGCTCTTTTCCTTTGAAATTATTCGGGAGCCGGAACGGGCGATGGAGTGCCAGGCCGTAAATCGGAAGGCATAAAGTCGTTCGGAGGCGCCCACCTTATCTCAAAAAGGTTCTCGAGCCTTTGGGCACACGGCACAGGCGGGGTGTCACTTTATTTTCCATGAATCCAGCCGAATACAACGCCCTTCACATCATACACGTCTTTTCGGCCATCGTCCTTGTAGCGACGACGTTCTACGCCTGCGCCGGCGCGCCGGAGACCCGCAAGAAAGTTCTGATGTTTGGCGGCATCGCCAGCCTGTTGGTGCTGCTCACGGGCATCCGTATGTGGCAAAGTCTGTATGATTTCACGGGGATATGGGCGGTGGTGAAGATCGTCGCCTGGCTGGGCCTGTCTGCGTTCGGCGGTCTCGCCTACAAACGCCGCGCCAAGGCGGGGCTGTGGATCACGCTTTCGCTGGTGCTGAGCCTGGTCGCGGTGGTCATGGTTTACGTCAAGCCGTTCTGATCGCAGGACGGGTTTACTAATCTACCCGCTACGGCGTTGCCAACGAGGCGAGGGTTATCAAGGTTTTCACCATGAGCATTGCCGACTTTCCCGAACTGCGCCGGTTGTCGCGTCCCGAGAAAATTTTGCTGGTGCAGCAGCTATGGGACGAGATCGCCGCCGAATCCGACGATTATCCCTTACAGCCGTGGCAAAAGAAGGCGCTGGAGGAAAGCATGGCCGAATACAGGGCGAATCCGCACGAAGGCGCACCGTGGAGCGAGGTCAAGGCGCGGTTGATCGCCCGTTTGCAATGACACGGGTCATCGTCACCCTGCGTGCGCAGGAAGACATCCTGACGGCGTGCCAGTGGTATGAAAGCGAACGAACGGGCTTAGGCTTGGAATACGTTGCGATCATCGATGCCGTTCTTGCGCTGGTGGCGCGCAATCCGGCGGCTTTCCGGCAACGCCACGACGAGATGCGTATGGCGATCACTCCACGGTTTCCCTATTTGATTTGCTTCGTCTGGAACGAAGCCGGGGATGTTGTTTCGGTCCGCAGGGTTCTTCACGCCAAGCGTGACAGACCGCCTTTGTCAGGCGGGACGGCATGACAGCTTCCGGACAAAACGAAACCCTCTGCGGCGTCTGGGTGGACGATGACGGACGGGTTCACACGGCGGTGGCCAAAAGCGACGGCGCACGCGAAACGCGCGTGGAAACGCTCCGGCCGTTTGCGTGGCTGAAGGATGTGGTCACGGCGGAGACGGCGGGTGTCAGTGTCGAGCCGCTGAAAGGCGAGGGGACGTTCACGCGGCTGGCCCATGCGGACACGCTGGAGACGTTCGATGCGTTTCTGAAGGCGGCCAAGGACACGGGCGGCGTGGACACCATCAAGCCGCTCGAAAGCCAGTTTTTGCTTCAGCGTCGCGAGCGGCTGTTTCGCGAGATGAGTTTCGGACAACTGCGCCGCTGCCAGCTCGACATCGAAACGGGCTCGGGAGACGGCGGTTTCAGCGACGCGACCAAGCCCGAGGACCGCGTGCTGGCCATCGGTCTGCGCTTCGGCGGGCGCAACCGCATCCTCGTTCTCGACGCCATGACGGACGAGGCCGAGAAGCGCCTGCTGGAGTCTCTCAACGCCGTGCTCGCCGAGGAAGACCCCGACGTCATCGAGGGACACAACATCTTCAAATTCGACCTCGATTACCTGCGTCAGCGCGCGAAACGTCTCAAGGTTCCCTGCGCGTGGGGCCGCTTCGGACAGAAGGCGGCGTTCCGCAACAGCCGCCTCAAGATCGCCGAGCGCATGGTGGATTTCCCGCGCTGCGACCTGCCGGGCCGCACGGTGGTGGACACCTACCTGCTCGTGCAGCAATACGACATCACCACCCGCGAGCTCACGTCCTACGGGTTGAAGGCGGTGGCGGCCTACTTCGGCATCACCGAGGACGACGACGAGCGCACCTACCTCGCGGGCGACAAGATCCACGACGCTTTCAAAAACGACCGCGACAAGTTTCTAGCCTATCTGGGCGACGACCTGCGCGAGACCCACGGGGTCGCGGATCTGCTGCTTCCGACCTACTTCGAGCAGGTGAAGACGTTTCCCATCCTGCTCCAGGAGGCGACGCTGCGCGGCACGACGAGCAAGATCGATCTGCTGTTTCTGGAGGAGTATTACCATGCGCGGCAGGCGTGTCCGGTGCCGCCCGAGGTCGCGCCGTTCGAAGGCGGTTACACGCGGAGCTTTCAGGAAGGCGTGTTCAAGCACGTGCTGCACTTCGACGTCGCCTCGCTTTATCCGAGCCTCCTGCTGGCCATCGGGCATAATCCGAAGAACGACACGCTGGGCGTGTTTATTCCGCTGCTCAAAACCCTCCGGGAATACCGGCTCAAATACAAACAGCTCGCGCGCACCTCGGAGGACGCCGACCTGCGCGCCGAGTATCAGGCGCGGCAGACGAGTTTCAAAATCCTCATCAACTCGTTCTACGGCTACCTCGGTTTCTCCGGCGCGCGCTTCGGCGACGGCGAACTGGCGGCCGAGGTCACGCGGCGCGGACGCGAACTGCTTCAGGCGTTGATCGACGAGTTCACCAAGCACGACTGCACCATCCTGGAGGCGGACACGGACGGCATTTATCTTTCGACCGAGCGTTATTTCGAGGAACCCGAGACGTTGTTGGCCAAGGTCACGGGCATTTTGCCGCCGGGCATCGAGCTGGAATACGACGGGAAATACACGGCGATGTGGAGCTACAAGGCCAAGAACTACGCGCTCTACGACGGCAAGAAGATCACCATCCGCGGCAGCGCGCTGCGTTCGCGCGGCATCGAGCCTTACCTGAAGACGCTCGGCAACCAGTTGGTTCACTTCCTTGTCGGAGCAACGCTCGAGTCGCCGCTGGCGAAAGTGGACGATTATCGCGCGCGCATCACGTCGCGCCAGCTTCCCGTCGCGGAGGTGGCGAAGTCGGAGGTGCTGGGCATGAATCCGGATGCTTACGAGCGGTTCATTGCGGAGGGAGGCAAGCCGCGCCGTGCGTCGGCGGAGGCGGCGTTGCAGATGAATCCGCGTCCGCGCATGGGCGAGCGGGTGGCGTATTACATCACTCCGAAGCAGAAGGGGAAGACGAGCGACTGGCAGCGGGCGCGTCCGGTGGCGCTCTACGACGCGGCGGCGGCGGCGTATGACCCCGGCTATTATACGGACAAGCTCGACGACTGGCTGGAACGCTACGGACCGTTTCTCGGCGTAAAGCCGGCGGGAGGAGTGCAGGGCGAACTGTTGTAAGAGGGCGTCCAAAGGGTAGGGACGGACCGCTGGGCCGTCCGGTTGGGCGTGCGTAGGCCACAGGAGAATCGCGGCGCGCCCAGCGGTCACGCCCTGCCTTACAGCTGCACGGGCAGGCCGATCTCGATGATTTGCGTGGGCAGGATGGTGTAATAATCCTTCACGGGGCGGGCGTTGCGGCTGAGGAAGCCGTAGAGGGCCTTCTGCCACTGGAACATCTTGGCGTTGCCGCCGGTGATGATCATCTCGCGGTTGAAATAGTATGTGGTGCCCTGCGTGTTGACGTCCACGCCCTGCGCCTGGATGCGCTCGACGATGCGGCTCACGTTGGGCGATTCCATGTAGCCGTAGCGGCCGATCGCGCGCCACACGCCCTCGCCGAGCGATTCGAGCGTCATGCGTTCCTCCTCGTCGATACTCGGCACTTCCTCGGTGAGAATGGTGAGAAGCACGACGGTTTTTTGGAGGCACTTGTTGGCCTTGAGATGGTGGAGCAAGGCGAGCGGGGTGCCCTTGGGAATGCCGACCATGAAGACGGCGCTGCCCGGCACGCGCACGATGGACTTGCTCTTGGCGATGCTGGACAACTCCAGCTCGGCGACGGCGCTGTTGTAGACCTTTTCCTGGATCTCGAAGCGTCCGCTTCGCCAGGTGTGCATGATGGCCAGCACGGCGGCCGCCATGCCGAGGGGCAGCCAGCCGCCGTCCTCGAACTTGTGCAGGTTGGCGCCGAGCAGGGTGAGGTCCACGATCATGAAAAGCGCGCAGAGGCCGACGGCCTTCGGAAGCGTCCACTTCCAGCGGTTGCGGGCGACCTTGTAAAACGCGTAGGTGGTCACGGCCATCGTGCCGGTGACGGCGATGCCGTAGGCGGAGGCGAGGGAGTCGGAGGACTTGAAGCTGACGACGATCCAGATGCAGCCGATGGCGAGGACCCAGTTGACCAGAGGAATGTAGATCTGCCCCTGCTGGTCGGCGTTGGTGTGGAGAATCTTCAGACGAGGGAAGTAGCCGAGCTGGATGGCCTGGCGCGTGAGCGAGAACGTGCCCGAGATGAGGGCCTGGCTGGCGATGATCGCGGCGAGGATCGAGAGGATCACGAGGGCGAATTGCGCCGGTCCGGCGGGCGCGAGGGCGAAGAACGGATTGAATCCTTCGACGGAGGCCTCGGCGGGGTGATCAAGCGTGTAGGCGCCCTGGCCGAAGTAGTTGAGAAGCAGTCCGGGACAGGCGAAACCATACCAGGCGAGCGCGATGTGCCGCCGGCCGAAATGGCCCATGTCCGCGTAGAGCGCCTCCGCTCCGGTGACGGTCAGCACGATGGCCCCGAGCATGGCGGTGATGGACGCCGGATGCTCGGCGAGCAGACGGTAACCATAAATAGGGTTCAGCGCCTGCAGCACGTTCGGATGGTTGTAGATGTGCCATGCGCCCAGCGCCCCGAGCGTGGTGAACCAGAGCAGCATCACGGGGCCGAAAATGCTTCCGATGAGCTGGGTTCCTTTTTTCTGGAGAAGAAAGAGGCCGCCCAGAATCACGACGGATATGATGACGATGGTGCGTTGCTGAAGGTCGGGATTGAAGCTCTTGAAACCCTCGGCCGCGCCGAGCACGGAGATGGCCGGGGTGATCACGCCGTCGCCATAGAGCAAGGCCGCCCCGAACAGGATCAGAACGGCGCTGACGCCCAGCCCGCGCCGGTCGGTCTTGCGGTCGTGTCCCAGCGCCAGCAGGGCGAAGATGCCGCCTTCGCCGCGATTGTCCGCCCGGGTGATGAAGCGCAGGTATTTGAAGCTCACGATAAACGTAAGCGCCCAGAACATCAGAGAGAGGATGCCCAGCACGCCCGACTCGTGATCCACGGGCGGCAGGTGCGAGAGACACTCGCGCATCGTATAGAGCGGGCTGGTGCCGATGTCGCCGAAGACCACGCCGAGGGCGCCCAGGCAGAGCCCGGCCTTGATGGCTTTGTTCGGAACCGAGGCCGAGGCCGGGACGGACGTGGTTTCCATGCGTATCAGGCAGTCTCATGAACACCGGTCATCATCCAAGCAGTTTTTCGTCCCCGGTGGAAAATAGGTTGCAACTGCGCCGCGCGTTGACCTCGGGCTTTCGGTCCGCACTTTGGATCTTCACCATGAGCCTACCCGCCTGGAAGGTCGTCAAGACCTACACCGACATCCTCTACCACAAGATCGACGGCATCGCCAAGATCACGATCAACCGCCCCGAGAAGCGCAACGCGTTCCGGCCCGAGACCGTGACCCAGCTTTACGACGCCTTCATCGACGCGCGCGAAGATCCCTCGATCGGTGTCGTGCTGCTCACCGGCGCCGGTCCGCACACCGATGGCAAATATGCTTTCTGCGCGGGCGGCGACCAGAGCGTGCGCGGCCATGCCGGCTACGTCGGTGGCGATGGCGTGCCCCGCCTCAACGTGCTCGATCTCCAAAAACTCATCCGCTCGATGCCCAAGGTCGTGATCGCGCTCGTCGCCGGCTACGCCATCGGCGGCGGACACGTGCTCCACCTCGTGTGCGACCTCACCATCGCGGCCGACAACGGCATCTTCGGCCAGGTCGGCCCGAAGATGGGCAGCTTCGACGGCGGCTTCGGTTCCGGTTATCTGGCGCGCATCGTCGGCCAGAAAAAGGCCCGCGAGATCTGGTATCTCTGCCGCCAGTATGACGCGAAGCAGGCGCTCGACATGGGCCTCGTCAACACGGTCGTGCCCGTCGCCGAACTCGAAGCCGAGGGCGTGAAGTGGGGCCGCGAGATCATGGGGCACAGCCCGCTCGCCATCCGCTGCCTGAAGAGCGCGTTCAATGCCGACGTCGACGGCCAGTCGGGCATCCAGGAACTCGCCGGCAACGCCACGCTGCTCTACTACATGAGCGACGAGGCCAAGGAGTTTCACGGCGCCCAGCGCGAGAAGCGCAAGCCCGACGCGCGCAAGTTTCCCTGGTTGCCGTAAGCCGAAAACACAGGCCGCTGCGTGCGTGTTCAGTTGTCCATCACGTCCTCGCCCACGGTCGGGCGGGGGCGGGGCATGGCGGGAATCTCCGGCGGCGCGGTCAGCGCATCGCGAACGGTTTCGCGGCGGTTGCGGTAGTAAAGCGCCAGCCCGCCCTGATAGACGAGGGTGACGACCATCAAGATGCCGGCGACGAGACAAATGATGGAGTGCACAAAGGGCGCCGGGTTGTTTGCGGTCAGGCCCAGCGCTTGAAGACTTGCACGAGTTTCTTCGGGCAGGTTCGACAACGTGTCATCAAGCATGGACCGCATTTCGGGCGAATAATTGGCCATCATCAATTCGGCATCGAAGCTGAAGATCCGCCGCAGGGCATAAGCCCAGATCACGGTGATCACGATCCATTGGGCGCGGACAAGATAATCCATGCCATCGGCATCGTGTTGGCGCAAACGGAGGCCTCCTCGAATTTCCAGCACGCCTGCGCCGGCCACCAACAATCCCGTGACCGCGCCAATCAGGTCTCCGAAAAAGACGAGGGAGATCAAAGCGCAGCCTCCGGCGACGATCACGAGGCTCCAGCCGTCGAGCCGGGCGATGAGCATCACGCGATGCAGGGTTTCCTTGGGGGTGCGTTGGGCCATGATCGGGAGAATCGTTTCGCGCTTAAAAAATGAACCGGGCGTAAAGGTAGCCGATGAATTCGTCGGTCACGCTGCGAAAGCCCTGGCTGGATCGCCACCAATGCTGTGCGTCGTAGCCCCGGTCAGGCACGGCGATGATGCCGATTTCCACGTCCGGGCCGAAGACCTTGTTGAACAGCAGCCGCGAGCGGCGGGCGTGCGTGCCCAGGGAAACGAGGTTGATTTTTTCCGGGATTGGGCCGCGCGCCTTCAGCCAGTCTCTAAGGGCCAACGCCGAGGTGAAGGTGCGGTCCCGGTAGACGTCGGTCGCCGGCACGGCCTGCGGGTGCGGGGTGGTGACGCCGAGTTTGTCCAACGTGGCCGCGCCCAAATCGGCGTAGGTTCCGAAATTGGAGAGCGGGGCGCCGCGTTCGAGCGGGCCTCCGGTGACAACCAGCGTGACGTAGGGCGTGCGGTGTGTTTCCGCGATCACTTCCTTCAGGCCGTAATCAGGCATCCATCCCTCCACGACCAGCACGGTGCTTGTCACGGGGGCCGTGACCGCGAGGAAAGGCTGCAACCGGCGCAGGCCGGTCACGACCAGCGGCAATACGATCAGCGCGGCCAGCAGCCACCCGCGCCAAGTCGGGCAAAGGCATGCGCGCCGCTGCAGGAGACCAAAAAACGGTGGGCGATCATCTGGCATCGGCAATGGTTGAGACACATAGCGTTGTCCGCGTCGAGGCCGACTTGCCTTCTCGACACCGCGACGGTCGCGCGCACTCTGATGACACCATGTCCACGATCTACGAAACCCTCCGGGCCGACATCATCACCGCCGTGAAGGCGCGCGACTCCGTTCTCGCGACCATCCTGCGCACCAACGACGGCGCCATCCAGCGTGCCTCGATGGACCTCAACAAGCCCATCGACGACGAGTTGGTCACCGCGACGCTCCGCAAGGCCGTCAAGAATCTCAGCGCGGCCAACATCGAGTTTGAAAAAGGCGGACGCGCCGACCTGATCGCGGCCAACCTCAAGGAAATCGCCCTTCTGGAGAAATACCTGCCGAAGGGACTCGATGCCGCGAAGCTGGAGGCCCTCGTGGTCGAGACCATCGCGGCGACCGGCGCGCAGTCGAAAAAGGAAATGGGCAAGGTCATCGGCGCGCTCAAACAGCACCCCCAGGCCGGCCTCATCGACTTCGGCGCGGTCAGCAAGCTCATCCAGGCGAAGCTGCCCTGAGCGGCCACCCAGGTGGACGGCGATCTCCGAGCGCCGTCGGAAGTCTTTAGGCGTTCGAGACGGCGCCCGGAGGTCGCCGTCCACCTTTAGATCGCGCTTACTTCGCCGATTTCAGCAACTGGCCGACCAGTTGGTCGACCACGGCGTCCACCTCCGTGCTCAGCGCGATGTTTTTCTGGTAAAACGCCGAGGCGTAGGGATGGACCGCCTGCGGGTCCCGCACGGAGATTTGCAGGTGAATCAGGTGGGTCGAGAAATCCCACGCCCAGCGGTCGGCGTAGGTGACGACCGCCTGCGCCGAGTCCGGCATCATGGTGAGAGGCCCGCTTTCGGCCTGAAACCCGCGGACCTGCAGCGCGCGCACGATGCTTTCGTCGATGGCGTGGTTGTCGTTGAGATTGCTCAAAACGAAGAAATGCCTGACGTCGGCAAGGTGGCGCCCCTTGTCCACGTGGGTGCCGATGGACGTGCAGCCGGCGAGCAGCAGGGCCATGAGAAACAGGAGCGAGGTGGCGGATTTCATCAAAGCCCCAGACACGGCGGAAAGCGGGCGGGGTGCAATCCTCGGGTGATATTTGTCGCACGGGGCGAGGGGAGGTCGCACGGATTCCCTTCCCATGCGGCCCTGATGCGCCCAACCTTCGCGGAACCATGGCTCAGATCGGCAAACGCAACCAACTCACCGTCCTCAAAGAGGCCCCTCCCGGCTTTTACCTCGATGCGGGCGAACACGGCGAACTGCTGCTGCCCGGCCAATACATCCCGGATGGCGCCAAGGTCGGCGACACGCTCGACGTGTTTGTCTACCGCGACTCCGAGGACCGGCTCGTGGCGACGACCGAGATCCCTCATGTCATGGTCGGCGAGTTCGCCTATCTCCGCGTCGTGAGCGTCAACCCCAAGGTCGGCGTGTTTCTCGACTGGGGCCTCGCCAAGGATCTCCTCCTGCCGATCCGCGAGCAGAAGGAGCGTCTCGCCTATGGAGATTGGGTGATCGTCTACGTTTATATCGACGAGAAAACCGACCGCATCGTGGCCAGCACGCGCATCAACCGGCATCTTAACCTCACGCCGCCTGTCTACGCCGAGGGACAGCCGGTCAACCTGCTCATCTCCGGGGCCTCTCCGCTTGGCTACAATGCCATCATCGAAAACGCCCATCGCGGCCTTCTTTATGGCAACGATCTCTCCGCCCCGCTCGCGACCGGCGAGCGCATCGACGGCTTCATCCGCGAAGTCCGCGAGGACGGAAAGATCGACCTGAGCCTGGACCGCGCCGGCTACCAGCGCGTCGCCCCGCTCACCGGCGAGATTCTCGCGGCCCTGAAAGCCGCCGGCGGACGCCTGCCGTTTCACGACGACAGTTCGCCCGAGGAAATCCGCGCGGCGTTTGGCATGAGCAAGAAAGCCTTCAAGCAGGCCATCGGCGCGCTCTTCAAGCAGCGCGCCATCGTCATCACCGCGCACGGCATCCGCCTCGCAAACACGCCGCCGCAGGCCTGAGTCCCTGGTGAATTGCAGGAATGGGTTGACGCGGGAAGAAGCGAAACAGTCTCCGCAGGAGGCGATGGCAGGCGCACTGCGCAACAGGGCGCAATTGCTTCATTGGCGCGCCTAATCCCAACGTCACTTAGGTTTTTGATTTTAGGTAGGGCGGGACCGCTGGGCCCGCCGTGACCGCGAAACGCTGATTGCATTCGCCTATCCAACCGGACGGCCCAGCGGTCCGTCCCTACCCCCAAAGTCCAAATGCACAGGAACGTTGGTATAAAATGGGTCATCTCCCGGCCAAGCATGGTGCGGAAGTCGTCGTCGTCGATGAGGAGGATGCGGCCATGGTCAGTTTTCCTTTCGGATGGAAAGAGCCGCGTGGACGGCGGTGCCAAGCGACTGGAGACTGGTGGGTTTGATCAAAATCTGGGAAATGCCGGCGGCGGCGATTTGTTCGGGCGTGATCACGCCGACGTAGCCGGTCGTCATGATAATGGGCAGCCCGGGCCGGATCGCCCGCAGTTGATCCGCGAGCATAAGACCGGTCATCCCGGGCATGGTCCGGTCGGTGAGCACGAGCGCAAAGCGCTGCGGATCGGCGCGCACCCTTGCGATCGCGTCCTCCGGCCGTGTCGCGATCTCGGCTTCGTAGCCGAGCGCGATCAGTGATTTTTGACCGAGCTGGGCGAGCAGTTGCTCGTCATCCACCACCAAAATGCGTTCTCCGTGACCGTATGGAGCCGGCTTCTCCTCGGTCTCCGCCACGGAGGTCTCGCCGTTATTCGCGGGAAAATACAGATGAAACACCGTGCCTTCTCCGGGCTGGCTATAGACGGTAACGGCGCCGTCATGGTTCTCCATGATCCCATGCACCACCGCGAGGCCCAGGCCCGTGCCTTCTCCGGTCGGCTTGGTCGTGAAGAACGGCTCGAAAATCCGCCGAAGGGTCGCGTCATCCATGCCGGTCCCGCTGTCGCTGACGGATATGCGTGCGTAGAGGCCCTCGCGAAGCCGGGGTTGCGTGGCCGCGTGCGCGGCGTCCACCACGCAGCGCTCCAGCTTTATTTGAAGTCGGCCGGGCCGGCCTTTGATCGCATGCCAGGCGTTGATGCCGAGATTCATCAGGACCTGGTGGATCTGGCCGGCGTTGGCGAACACCGTCGGCGCGTCCGTCGCGAGCACTTGGTCAAATTCAATGGTCGCGGGGATGGTCGCACGCAGGAGCTTGAGGCTCTCGGCGACGACCGGCCGCAGATCGATCACCTGGCGATCCTCGGGCAGCTGACGGCTGAAGGCGAGTATCTGCCGCACGAGCGCGGCGGCGCGGCGGGTCGCCTGCAACACTGCGGCGAGGTATTCGCGCACCTCGGGGTTGTCTTGCAGCTTCAACTGGGAGAGCTCGGCGTAGCCGCCGATCGCGGCGAGGATGTTGTTGAAATCGTGGGCCACGCCCCCGGAGAACTGTCCGAGGGCCTCCATTTTTTGCGCCTGCAGGAAATGTGCGTCGAGCCGCTTGCGCTCGGTGATATCGTTGACGCAATTGATCGCGCCGGTGATTTCGCCGCGGTCGTTCCTGAGCGGGGCGATATTGACGAGCGTGGTGAGCCGCGTGCCGTCGGGCCGCTCGATGATGGTTTCCACGTCGCGCTCCATGGGAACGGAGCCGTTCGCCACCCGGGCCATCGAGCATGGCTCGCGGGACACCAACGTGCCGTCGGGCAGATAGAGTTTACGGGTGTCGCAATACTGATCGGCCGGGTCCCCCGGCTTTGGCTTCCTCCCCCACAATTCCACGGCGCGGAGGTTGTATTCGAGGATTTTTCCCGAGGTGTCGCAGGTGTAGACCGCGACGGGTCCCAGATCGAACAAGGCGCGGAAACGCGTTTCGCTCGCCTGCAACGCGGCCTGCGCCTCGTGCAGCCGGCGGTAGCGGTTCAGCCTTGTGATGGTGCGCACGCGCGCGCGCAATTCGAAGCGGTTGAAAGGTTTCGTGACGAAGTCGTCGGCGCCCGCCTCGAGGCCGGCGAGCCGCGACGCCTGATCGTCGAGCGCGGTGACCATGATCACCGGCACCTCGGCGAGGCGCGTGTCGGCGCGCAGTTTGCGGCAAACCTCGAATCCGTCCATGCCGGGCATCATCACGTCGAGCAGCACGAGGTCGGGCGGAGACTCGGCCGCCATCCTTAACGCGGTTTTTCCGTCCGCCGCCTCGACGAGACGGCAATTTTCCGGGTCGAGGAGCTCGCGGAGCGTCTCGCGGTTGGCCGCGATATCGTCGACGACGAGGATGGTGGAGGACGGGTTCATTTTGGAAGCCGGGTTTTTCCGCCCGATCCTTTGGCCGGCATCAGCCGATGAAGCCTCTTGGCCAGCGCTTTCAAGCTCACCGGCTTGCTCATGTAGTCCGTGGCCCCTGCGGCGAGGCAACGTTCGCGGTCGCCCGGCATCGCGAGAGCCGTGAGCGCCACGATGGGAATGGTCTTCATCGCGGCGTCCGTGCGGATTTCACGGATGGCCGTCAGGCCGTCCATCACGGGCATCTGGATGTCCATGAGGATCAGCGCGGGCCTCAGCTCGCGGGCGAGTTTCACGGCCACGGCTCCGTTGGCCGCATAGTGCATCACATAACCTTTGTCCTCAAGGTAGCCGCCGATGGTCTGGACATTTGTCTCGTTGTCCTCGGCGAGCAAAATGGCGGGTCCGGCCGCGGGAAACGGAGCAACGTCCTGCGCGGTGGTGGGGATGACGGCCACCTCATCGCGCTGGAAGAAACCCGCGAGCTGCGCCCGTGTGATCGGCTTGGTAAAATGCGCCGCCGCCCCGAGGCCGCGGGATTTTCCGGGCTCATCCACCACGGAGACGACGGCCACGGGGATACCCCGCGTCTCAGGGTGCTCCTTGAGCCGCGCCAGCACCACCCAACCGCTGTCGCCGGGCAACTGGATGTCCAGCAGGATGACGTCGGGCCGCTCGCTCAACACCCTCTCGATGGCCTTGTCGCCGCTCGCGTGCGCCACGCTGTCGAGGCCAAGCTCGGCGAGATATTTCACAAGGATCGCGCTTGAGGTGGGGTCGTCTTCGACGACCAGAGCGCGATGGCATTTTCGCAGATCGGGCGCGCCATCCGGTCTCGTTTCCCTGGCCGGCGCGCGCGCGGCGATCTGAGGCAGCCGCACAATGAAACGGCTGCCCTGGCCCGGTTTGCTCTCGAGCGTCACGCCGCCGCCGTGCAGCTCCACCAACTTCGCCACCAGTGCCAGTCCCAGTCCCGTGCCCTCCTGCGCGCGGGTGAGCCCCGAATCGACCTGCGAAAACGCGCGGAAGAGTTTCCGTTCGTCCTCCGGCGCGATGCCGATGCCGGTGTCCCATACCGTGAACTGCACCACGTTCCCGCCCTCCGGTGCGGCTACCTGCAGTCCTATGCGCCCGCCTTGCGGGGTGAACTTCACGGCGTTGGTGAGCAGGTTGACGAGGATTTGTTTGAGGCGTTTCGGGTCGGCGGTGAATTTGGACATGCCCCCGTCGTGCCCGAACGCGACGCCGATATTTTTCTGGATCGCCTGGGTCCGCACAAACAGCAGGCAGCTCTCGCAGAATTCCCGCGTGTCCAGCGTCTCCGGATTCAGCCCAAGCATGCCGGATTCGACCTTGGAGAGGTCGAGGATGTCGTTGATGAGGGCGAGCAGGTGCGCCCCGCTCGTCGAGATGGTGGCGACGGACTTGGCCTGGCGCGGGGTGAGCGAGCCGGATACCTGTTCGAGGAGCGCCTCGCTGAGGCCAAGGATGGCGTTGAGAGGGGTGCGCAGCTCATGGCTCATGTTGGCGAGAAACTCGTCCTTGAGCCGTCCGGCCTGGTCCAGCTCGGCGTTCTTTTCCTGCAGCACCTGGTCCAGGCGTTTGCGTTCCGTGATGTCCCGTGCGGCGGCGAACACGCCCTGCAGGCGCCGGTCGCGATCGTAGAACGTGGTCGCGTTGTATGACACGATGGTCTCCTTGCCGTCGCGGGCGCGCGCGGTGAGTTCGTAGTCGTTGACCTTGCGCTCGCTCAGCACCCGCTTGATGCTCGCCTCGGCGCGCTCGGGGTCGGTGAAGTAGTTCTTGAACGGCGCGCCGATCAACTCGTCGCGCGTGCAGCCGGTGAGCGCCTCCATCTGCCTGTTGATGTCGGTGATGATGCCGGACGGGTCGGTGGTCATGATCGCGTCGATGTTGGACTCGATGAGCGATCGCGTGTAGAACTGCTGGTCGCGCAGGCGCTGATCGAGCTTCATGCGCTCCTCTTCTACCTCCTTGCGCGCGGTGTTGTCGGTGCCGATCAGCAGATAGCCGATGATCGCGGTATGAACGTCGCGCAGCGCCGTGACGGAGACGACGGCTGGGAGGCGGGTGCCGTCCTTGCGGATGTAGGTGAGCTCGTAGATGTCCTCGATCCCGCGCGAAGCCTTGAAGACCAGGGCCTCGAAGCCCGGCGTGATGGTCGTCTCCAGTTCGGCGCTCAGCGTCTTGGCGCGCTCGACCACTTCCTGCGGATCGGAAATATCGGCCGGGGTGACCTTGTTCAGCACGTCGGCGGCCGCATAGCCCAGCATGCGCTCCGCGCCGACGTTGAAGATCTGGATGACGCCCTTTGCGTCTGTGGCGATGCTGGAGAAGTTGGCGCTGTTGAAAATGGCGCGCTGCAGGGCGCCCGCCTTGAGCAGGGCCGCTTCCGCCTCCTTGCGCGCGGTGTTGTCGGTGCCGATCAGCAGATAGCCGATGATCTCCTCCCGGTCATCGCGCAGCGCGGTGACGGAGACGACGGCGGGGAGGCGGGTGCCGTCCTTGCGGATGTAGGTGAGCTCGTAGATGTCCTCGATCCCGCGAGAAGCCTTGAAGACCAAGGCCTCGAAGCCCGGCGTGATGGTGGTGGCCAGTTCCAAGCTCAGGGCTTTGGCGCGGGTGATGATCTCCTGGGGATCGGAAATATCGGCCGGGGTGACCTTGTTCAGCACGTCGGCGGCCGCATAGCCCAGCATGCGCTCCGCGCCGACGTTGAAGATCTGGATGACGCCCTTTTCGTCGGTGGCGATGCTGGAAAAGTTGGCGCTGTTGAGAATCGCGTTTTGCAAGGCCCCCGTCTTCAGCACCGCCTCATTGCGCTGGACTTCGGTGATGGTCTTCACCGGGCCGGCTGCGGCCTCTCCGGTCTCATGGGGAGATGCGGTGGTTGTCATATTTTGAAAGGAACGGATTGTCGGCCGATAATCCGATTGCGCCTCGCGGCGGGCATGGCTTCCGGCGGTTCAAGATACGCCCAAATGCGCCGGTGAGGTATGGGGTGTAACCCTCCAACTTCCGATCTGTCGAAGCGTTATGCCCCATGGGGAGGTGCCGGGACAAGGTGCGAGCCGGGTTTTCCAATGTGGAAACGCGTTGGCCGTCATGGTGGCGGCACACCAAACAGGGACTCCTTATTCTCTTGGATCCAATACCTCGAAGCTTGCTCCGGCTTGGATGTGGCCGCGAGCGTGAGCGAGTGGATGTCCGACCACTCGCTCACGCTCGCGGCCACGTTGCAGACAGATGGTCTGTCCAATACGGGGCTTGTTCCGGGCATGTTTACCGCCGGCAGGTGCCAGCCAGGAAATGCAGGTCGCGAAGATTTTTGTTCTCCTGTGCGGCGTCTGCCGTGCGGTTGCAGGCGTTGCCCTTTTACTGAGCCTTGCATAATAGAGCGACGATTTCCAGGTAGGGCGGGACCGCTGGGCCCGCCGCGATTTACCACTGGGCACCGCGCAACGGACGGCCCAGCGGTCCGTCCCTACCTGTCACCCTATTACGCTAGACTCAGTAAGCTTAAGCATAGACGCCGCCGCCGAGCAGGCGCTCGCCGTCGTGGATTGCGAGGATCTGTCCGCTGGCGAGGCCGCGCTGCGGTTCGTCGAAGCGCACGAGTGCGGTGCCGTTGCTCTCGGAGTCGGGGATGAATTCGATGGCCACGCGTGGATCGCGGTAGCGCACGCGGCCTTCGAGCCGGCGCGACGTGGTGATCGGCGCGGTATTCCACTGGAGGGAATGGACGCGCGCCTCGGTTTGGAAAAGACCCGGTGCGTCGGGCAGATCGAAGGCGACGAGGAGGGCGTTGTCGGCGGAGCGTTTGCCGACCACGACGTAGGCGCGGTTGTCGGTGTTGGAGGGAACGCCGATGCCCTTGCGCTGGCCGAGCGTGAAGTAGTGGAGGCCGCGATGTTCGCCGAGGTGTTTGCCGTCGGTGGCGCGCACGACGGGGCCGGGCTGGTCGGGCACGTATTGGCGGAGGAAGTCCTGCATCTTCACCTCGCCGATGAAGCAGATGCCCTGGCTGTCTTTTTTCTGGGCGGTGGGCAGGCCGGCCTCGGCGGCGAGGCGGCGGAGTTCGGGCTTGGGCAGGTGGCCGATGGGGAAGCGGGCGTCGGCGAGCTGTTCATGGGAGAGCAACGCGAGGAAGTAGGACTGGTCCTTGTTTTTGTCCGCGCCCTCGATGAGGGCGAAGCGAGAGCGATCATCTTGGTCAAAGTAACCTAATAGGTTACTTTGACCGGAGGGCAGGGAGGGCCCATCGGTGCCGCCGTGTTCGGCTACCGACGGACGGCCCGGCGGTCCGTCCCTACCTAGCTCCACGCGGCGGGCGTAGTGGCCGGTGGCGACGGAGGAGAAACCGTGGTCCTTGGCCCAGGCGCGGAACACGCCGAACTTGATCTCGCGGTTGCACATGATGTCGGGATTGGGCGTGAGGCCCCGGCGGTAGCCGTCGAGCAGGTAGGCGACCACGCGCTCCCGGTAGTCCTGCATGAGGTTGACGACGCGGAACTCGATGGCGAGCCGGTCGCAGACGGCCCGGGCGTCCTCGATGTCCTGTTGCCACGGGCAGTGGCCGATGACGTTGTCCTCGTTGATCCAGTTCTTCATGTAGGCGCCCACGAGGTCGTGCCCCTGCTGCTTGAGCAGGAGCGCGGCGACGGAGCTGTCGACGCCACCGGACATGGCGACGAGGATTTTTTCGGATGAAGGCACGGACATGACGACGTGGGAGGGAGGCGCGGTTTGTCAACCGTTGGCAGGGCCTTGAGCGGTTGCTTTCGGTCTTGTGCGAGGGTTGGCACGGCGAATGATAGTTCACCGCCGTTGTCATGTCACCACGCCCGAAAAAAATCGCCCGCGCATGGTTGGAGTCGCCCACACAGGGGGTGATCGAGCTGCTCCATGACTGGAAGGCGCGGCACCTGCCGCCCCTGGCGCTCGGCGGGGCGGGGAAGTTCGCGTCGTTGCAGCGCGTGCCCGACTATACCTTCGGCTGCGAGAGCGGCTATTTCGTCAACCGCAAGGACGAGATCTATTTTTTCCTGCGTCTCGCACAGCATCCCGACATCAATCCGGCGGTGGAGACGGTCTACCTGGCGGGTGATTTCAACGGCTGGCAGGATGCGGTGGGGCAGGCGGAGTGGGCGTTGAGAAGGGCTTCGCTGGATGGCGAACCGGTGTTGTTGTGGTCGGGTGCGTCGGAGAAGTTTTATGGCACCCCGCAGATGAGGTTTAAATTCGTGACGGCGGCGCATCTGTGGCTGCCGGTCAACGCGGGCGCGCCGAACGCCGAGCGCGACGGCACGGGCAATTTCAACCTCTCGATCGATCCCGAGCGCACGGGCCAGCACCTGTTCAAGTTCACCTTGGCCCATCCGCATAATCTTTCGGAGCCGGCGGTGGTGCGCTGGTCGGTGGGGGAGACCGACGAGAGCGTGCCGCTCATGCCGGGCGAGTTTTTCTACGAACTCGGCACCGATCTGCCGCTCGGGGCGCTGGTGCGGGACCGGGAGACGGTGTTCCGGCTGTTCGCGCCGCGCGCGAAATCCGTCTGGCTGTCCGTCTGCGCCGCGCTCGACCAGCAGGAGAACCCGCATCGTTATCCGCTCGTGCGCCGCGAAGACCGGCACGGCCAGGCCGGCGTGTGGGAAATCACCTTGGCGGACAACCTTCACGGCTGGTTTTACTGGTATCATGTGGACGGGCCGGTTGACGCCTTCGGTCTTTTTGATCCGCGGCATCGCGTGCTCGATCCTTATGCGTTGTCCGCGGCGGGCCGCCTGGGTCCGGGCATCGTGCTGGATTCCGCCTGGGTGGGGCAGGGGGATCGCAGCTTCAAAACGCCCGCCTGGCACGATCTGGTGATCGCCGAGGCCCACGTGCGCGATCTCACGGCCCTTGCGCCCGTCGTGATGAGCACGGAGGAGCGGCGCGGGTTCGCCGGTCTGCGCAAATGGGTGGAGCATCCCGATTTTTATCTGCACAGGCTCGGCGTGAACTGCGTGGAGCTGCAGCCGATCCAGGAAAACGACGCGAAGACGCCCGACGAATACCACTGGGGCTACATGACGGACAATTACTTTTCCCCTGCGAGCGGCTACGCGACCGATCCTGCGCGTGCGTCGGGCGTGAAGGAGTTTCAGGCGCTGGTCGCCGCGTTCCACCGGCGCGGCATGGCGGTGATCCTCGACGTGGTTTACAACCATGTCGGCGAGCCGGCGCACCTGATGTTTGTCGACCGCCTTTATTACTTTGAGCAGGACGGCGCGGGGAATCTCTCCAACTGGAGCGGCTGCGGGAACGACCTGCGCGCGCGCTCCGTGATGGCCACGAGGCTGATCATCGACAGCTGCCGGCACCTGGTGGAGGTCTATGGTGTTGACGGCTTCCGCTTCGATCTGGCGGACCTCGTCGGGGCCGATGTGCTGAAGCAGGTCGAGGTCGAGCTCAAGCGAGCGAAGCCCGACGTCATCCTCATCGCCGAACCGTGGAGCTTCCGCGGACACATCGCGGGCGAACTGCGCGACACCGGCTGGGCCTCGTGGAACGACGGCTACCGCAATTTCGTGCGCGACTACGTGCGCGGCGGCGGCACGCGCGAGAGCCTGGAGTATTACCTGAAGGGTTCGCCGTGGTATTACGCCAAGTGGCCGGCTCAGACGGTCAACTACACCGAGTCGCACGACGACAAGACCTGGATCGACAACATCACGGAGAACGCCAGCGGCAACGGCGACCACCCCACGCTCAACGACCGCCGCCGCACGCATCTCATGGTGGCGTTTCTGAACATGTCCATCGGCATTCCCATGCTTTCGGCCGGACAGGACTTCATCCGCTCGAAGCAGGGCATCAACAACACCTACCAGATGGGCGAGGTGAACGCCCTCGATTACAAGCGCATCTACCGGTTTCCGGCGACGCATTCGTATTTTGCGGACTGGATCGCCTTCCGCCGGTCGGATCCGGGCCGGTTGCTCCGCCATTTTTCACGGGCGACCGAGGGGTTCTTCCAGTTTTTCTGGGCGCACGACACCGCCGCGCCCGCCGTGCTTTATAATGCCGATCATTCGCAGGGACCGCAGCAGATCCTTTTTGCGATCAATCCCACGATCTACGACGTCACGATCCCCGTGGGGGCGGAGGTTGCGGCCGGCGAATGGCGGCAACTGGCTGATCAGGAGCGGTTTTTTTCGACTTTTCACGCCGGCGGCGGTCGGACGGTGGAATCCGATCTTTATGTGCCGGCGCTGGGGCTTGCGCTCTGGTTGAAGGAGGGTTGAGAGGACTTTTGACCGCTGGGAGGCAACAAACGCAGCGAATTTACCAGCGTGTGCGCAGCCAAAACCCTTGCAAACCAGCGCGTCGCCCCTTTCTGTGGCCATCCCGTGCCATCGCGGTGCGGCTCACCTGAATCAGTAAACTATCACCAGTAAAACGGAGTTCCTATTATGGCAGTTAAAGTTGCAATCAATGGTTTCGGTCGCATCGGTCGCCTCGTCTTCCGCGCTCTCGTCGAGCAAGGTCTTCTCGGCACCACCTTCGACGTCGTCGCCGTCGGTGACATCGTCCCGGCCGACAATCTCGCCTACCTCTTGAAATACGACTCCACGCAGGGCAAATTTGCCGGCACCGTGACGTCCAAGAAGTCCTCCCCGGACAAGGCCGAGGACGACGTCCTCGTGGTCAACGGCAAGGACATCCTCGTCGTTTCCGCCAAGTCCCCCGCCGAGCTCCCCTGGGCCAAGCTGGGTGTTGAACTCGTCATCGAGTCCACCGGTCTGTTCACCGAGGCCGAGAAGGCCAAGGGCCACATCGTCGCCGGCGCCAAGAAGGTCATCATCTCCGCTCCTGCGAAGGGCGAGGACATCACCATCGTGCTCGGCGTGAACGACGACCAATACGACGCCTCCAAGCACCATATCGTTTCCAACGCTTCCTGCACCACGAACTGCCTCGCGCCGCTCGTTCACGTGCTCCTCAAGGAAGGCTTTGGCCTCGAGGAAGGTCTGATGACGACCATCCACTCCTACACCGCCACGCAGAAGACCGTGGACGGCCCGTCGAAGAAGGACTGGAAGGGTGGCCGCTCCGCCGCCATCAACATCATCCCGTCGAGCACCGGCGCCGCCAAGGCCACCGCGCTCGTTCTCCCCGCGACCAAGGGCAAGCTGACCGGCATGTCCTTCCGCGTCCCGACCCCGACCGTCTCGGTGGTCGATCTGACCTTCCGTTCCACCAAGGAAACCTCCCTCAAGGAAATCAACGCCGCGATCAAGAACGCGTCCGAGACCTACCTCAAGGGCATCCTCGGCTACACCTCCGACGAAGTCGTTTCTTCGGACTTCATCCACGACAAGCAGTCCTCGATCTACGACGCCGGTTCCTCGATCGAGCTCAACAGCAAGTTCTTCAAGCTCGTGTCCTGGTATGACAACGAGTGGGGCTATTCCAACCGCGTCGTCGAGCTCACCAAGAAGATCGCCGCCAAGCTGTAATTAGCGTCCTCCCTCAACCCTTGCCGCGGATGCGCGGATGATCGCGGATACTCTCTGATTCATCCGCCCTCGTCCGTGTCATCCGCGGCAAATTTATTTTAACGACTCCGACCATGGCCAAATTCAAAACCATCCGCGACCTCGACCTCGCCGGCAAACGCGTGTTCATCCGCGTCGATTTCAACGTCCCCCAGGACAAAGTCACCGGCGCCATCACCAACAACGCGCGCATCGTCGCCGCGCTCCCCACGATCAAGTTCGCCCTCGAGAAGGGCGCCTCGGTCGTCCTCGCCAGCCACCTCGGCCGTCCGGATGGCAAGGTCATCGCCAAGTTCTCCCTCAAGCCCGTCGCCGACGAGCTCGCCAAGCTTCTCGCCAAGCCCGTCGCCTTCGCCTCCGACTGCGTCGGCCCCGTGGCCGAGCAGGCCGCCGCCGCCCTCAAGGCCGGTGACGTTCTCCTTCTTGAAAACCTCCGCTTCCACATCGAGGAAGAGGGCAAGGTTAAGCTCGAGGACGGCACCTCCGTGAAGGCCGACAAGGCCGCCGTGGAAGCCTTCCGCTCCAGCCTCTCGAAGCTCGCCGACGTCTACGTCAACGACGCCTTTGGCACCGCCCACCGCGCGCACAGCTCCATCGTCGGCGTCAACCTCCCGCAGAAGGCCGCCGGTTTCCTCATGGAAGCCGAGCTCAAGGCCTTCGCCAAGGTTTTGGACAATCCCGAGCGTCCGCTGCTCGCCATCCTCGGCGGCGCGAAGATCGCCGACAAGATTCCCCTCATCAACAACCTCCTCGACAAGGCCAACGTCCTTATCATCGGCGGAGGCATGGCCTTTACCTTCAAGAAGGTCGTTTACGGCAAGGCGATCGGCGCCAGCCTCTTCGACCCCGAGGGCGCGAAGATCGTGCAGGAGCTCGTGACCAAGGCCGCCGCCAAGGGCGTGAAGCTTGTGTTCCCGGTCGATTTCATCGCCGCCGACAAGTTCGCCCCCGACGCCGCGACGCAGATCGTCGGCGAGGACATTCCTGACGGCTGGCAGGGCCTTGATGCGGGACCGAAGTCCATCGCGCTCTTCCGCGAGACCATCCTCACGTCGAAGACCATCATCTGGAACGGGCCTCCCGGCGTGTTCGAGTTTGAGAAATTCGCCGGCGGCACCAAGGCCATGGCCGAGGCCATCGCCGAGGCGACCAAGCTGGGCGCGACGACCGTCATCGGCGGCGGCGACACCGCCACGGCCGCGAAGAAGTTCAAGATCACCGACAAAGTCACCCACACCTCCACCGGCGGCGGCGCCTCACTCGAATTCCTCGAAGGCAAGGCCCTCCCGGGCGTTGTGTTTCTCGAAAGCTAAACGAACCACCTATGCCGGGCCGCCCGTGGGGCCCGGCGTTAAAAAATCCGCTTCAATTACATCATGACCATTCGCAAAAAACTAATCGCCGGCAACTGGAAGATGAACAAGACCTCCGCCGACGCCGTCACGCTCGTGCAGGAGCTCGTCGCCGAGATCGGCAAGCAGACCGAGGTCGACGTCGTGGTCGCCCCTCCGTTCACCTCCATCGAGTCCGTGGGCAAGGTGCTCGACGGCTCCGTCATCAAGCTCGGCGCGCAGAACGTGCATCCCGAGGCCAGCGGCGCCTACACCGGCGAGATCTCCGTCGGCATGCTCCGCGCGATCTTCACCAACTACGTGATCCTCGGCCACAGCGAGCGCCGCACGTATTTCAAGGAGAGCGACGCCTTCATCAACCAGAAGGTCCTCGCCTCCCTCAAGGGCCAGCTGAAGCCCATCCTCTGCGTCGGCGAGACCCTCGCCGAACGCGAAGGCAACCAGACGCTCAAGGTCGTGCAGACGCAGCTCGAGGCCGGCCTCGAAGGCGTGAGCAAGGACCTCGCGACGAGCGTGGTCATCGCCTACGAGCCCGTGTGGGCCATCGGCACCGGCAAGGTCGCCACGACCGAGCAGGCGCAGGAAGTGCACGCGTTCATCCGCAGCCTTCTCGTGAAGCTCTTCGGTGACGCGACCGCGCAGAAGGTCCGCATCCTCTACGGCGGCTCGATGAAGCCTTCCAACGCCCCCGAGCTGCTTGCGCAGAAGGACATCGACGGCGGCCTCATCGGTGGAGCCTCGCTCGAAGCCCGCAGCTTCGTGGACCTCATCAAGGCCGCGTCGGGCAGGTAAACGGTCTTTCGATTTCGGATAATAAAAAGGGCGGCCCTGGAAAGGGCCGCCCTTTTTGCTTTGTCGCCGGCATGTAGGCCCGACCGCTGGTCGGGCAGATTGGGATCGGCAGACAAAGACACCCCGACCACCGGTCGGGGCTACACCTGCGCCGAGACGTAACGATGCGGTTGAACTCGGGGTGGAACGCGATCTCCGAGCGCGTTCAGCAGGCGGACGGCTTCAACGGCGCTCGGTTACCGAGCGAAGCGACAGGGCTCTTATCGCCGTCCACCTTTTGGTTTTGGCGGCCACAGGGCGCTTGCTCTCCCGATTGCATTGCTACGCCGAGACCGAGGACGCCCGGCGCAGGCGCCAGCGGCGGAAGGCGATGGCGGCGATCATCAGGCCGGTGCCGAAAAGCATGTAGGTGGACGGCTCGGGCACGGCGGAAAAGGTGATGCCGTTGAGCCCCAGAAGATCGATGCCGCCGGTGCCGGTGGCTCCCGTGGTGCCGGACGGGTAATAGGAGGTGCTGGTCCAGTCGAGGAGGTTGGCGCTGTCGCCCCCGTCGGTCACATCGTAACCGAAAAGTGAATATCCGTAGATCGTCGTGCCTGCGGCGATGCCGAGGTCGGCGAGGGTGAAGACCACGCCGCCCACGCCCTGGTTGCCGGTCTCGCTCGAGGCGGTGTTGGCCGTGAGGTCGTCGCCGTTGCTGTAACGAAAGAGGGTGTAGTCGAAGGAGGTGGCGAGGTTGTCAGGGCCCCAGTTGCCGGCCTGGCCTACCAGCTGGCCGTAGCTGGTGGGCTTGTTGTTGATGCTGTCCCAGCCGGTGATGACCGCGATCTTGAACGCGTCATGCACGCCGGTGGCTCCGCGGTCGAAAACGGCGAAGCCCATGGAGTCGTTGGCGATCATTCCGGCGGTGGTCACGAAATCGAGACGTTCGATGTTGCCGCCCGCCGCGCCCGCGTCGTTGGAAAAGGTATTGTCGGAACCGTGGTTCAGATCGTTGCCGAGGAGCAGCGAGCCGTAGTCGTTGGAGTGGGGGCCGAGGAAATCGCTGCCTTGCGTATACCAGACCGAGGATTGGTTGGTGTTGCCGACGCCGGTGTTGCGGCGCACATAGGCGGTGTCGGCCAGGCCGGTCACCGCGTAGCCGTTTCCCGAGGTGGAGAACGTGGTGATGGCGGTCGTGGTGTTCTGAAAAGTATAACCCTCGCTGGTGCTGTCGGCCGCATCGCTGGTCGAAGTGGTGATGCCGGTGATGGCGGTTTGGGCGCAGGCCACGGACGCGAGAAGCAAAAAAATCGCGCTTCTTACCGAATTTCGTGACAACAGGGCACTCATCAATTAGGGTGTATACCCTAAATCAGGCCCGATTGTGAAGAGTAAAATAGGCGTGTATAAAGGCTTAGTTTGACGATTCTTATCATCGATTTGAGAGCATAAACCCATCTTCTCCAAAATTTATGCAAAACGCATGGAGCCGTAACGTGGCCAAGATGAAGGATTATTGGCATTGGGCCACCGAAGGACAGCGTGACATGATCCGGCTGGGTGTCGGGCTGGTGGGGCTTATTTTGCTGATGGTGGCGGCTTTTGTTTTTGGGAAACCCTGGTGGCATCGCTGGCAGCACGGGCAGGCGTTGGTCCAGGCGCGTGAATTCGCCCAACAGCGCGATTATCGCAGCACGCTTTTGGCATTAAGGCGGGCGACCGAGCTGGCGCCCGATGATATCGGCACGTGGAAAGAGACCGCCAATTACCTGTCCGAACTCGGGCTGCCCGAAGCCGTGGTGGCCCGCCAAAACGTGGCGGCGCTCGCGCCTCAGGAAATCGGCTTGCGGCTGGCGGTGGTGACGGAGGCGTTGCGTTTCGGGCAGACCGAGGTGGCCGAAACGACGGCCGCCGGCATCAATGCCGCGAGCCGGCAGGACGTCGCGTTTCACCGGCTGGCGGCGGCGCTGGCGGTGGCGTTGGGACGTTCGCAGGAACTGGAGGAACATCTGGCCGCCATCGTGGCGGCGCGTCCCGGCGACGAGCAGGCGCGGTTCAACCTGACGGCGGTGCGGCTTTGGAGCGGCGACGTCACGGCGTCCACGCAGGCGCAGGCCGAGCTGGAGACATTGCTGGACAGCCGGCCGGTGCGGATTCGCGCGGCCCTGGAACTCTTGAAATACGCGGCCCGCGCACGCGATCCCGCGCGGGTGGACCGGTTGGTTTCCCTTTTGCTGGACCGTTTCGGGGCGCCGGCGGGAATGATGCATGTGGTGGTGAAGGGGGAGCCCGTGGGGTGGTATGCGTGGCTCGACCTGTTGAAGAGCGGCGCGGCGGCCTCCGGTCCTGACGACGTCGCCCGGGTTGCCCGCTGGCTTGGCGATATCGGGCAGGCGAGGGAAACCCTGCTATGGATCGAGGGACTTCCGCCCGAAGCGCGCAACTCGACGGAGGTGGCTTCGGCGGCGGCCGATCTGGCGGCGGGCGTGGACGAGCTGCGCCGACTCGGGTCGTTGTTGCGTGCGGGAGCCTGGGGCGCGTGGCCCGAGGATGCCATCACGCTGGCGCTGGCTTCGCGGGTGCAGCAACTGCGCGTCAGCAAACTTCGCTCGCAGCAAACATGGATCGACGCGGTCACGGCTTGCGACGATTCCCTGGTCGGGTTGCGTGCGCTCGTGAGACTGGCCTCGTGGTGGCATGACGAGCCGGGTGAGGAGCTGGCGCTTGAGACCATCATCAAACGCCGGCCGCAGGCGCTCTGGGCGTGCGACGCACTGCGCGTGATCTACGCCCGGCGCGGCGATCTTCCGAAGCTCTGGCAGCTTTATGATGCGTGGACGCAGCGCGTGCCGGGCGATCTCAAGGTGCGCGCCGAGTGGGTGCGCCTTGGCTGCGTTCTGGGTTCGGTGAGTCCGGAAATGGTGAAGCAGGCCGAGGACTGGTTTGAGGCCGCTCCGGGTGATCCCGCCGCCATGCTGGCGTGGGCCCAGGTGCTCTGGCGGCAGAACCGGCCGCGCGAGGCGCTGCCTCTGCTCGTGCTCATGCCGGTCGAGCAAAAGGACAAACCCGCGGTGATTTTCTGGCTCGCGCTTGTGCAGGCCGACCTCGGGCAAAAAGAAGCGGCACGCGCCTCGCTGGTGCGCGCCCTGCGGCCCGATCTCGGCAAGGAGGAGAAGGATTTGCTCCAGATCGCCGCGGAAAAGGTGAACTTGAAATGGGAAGGCGGTCCGTGAACGCGGTTTTGAACCTTTCCGCAGGTTCGGGAAAAGAGGGCTGGAGATCATGGCTCGCATTCATGGCGCTCGCGGCGTTGTGGCTGCCGTTGCTCGTGAGGTTGAGCCAAGCTTGGCGGGCCGAGCCGGACCAGGCTTATGGATGGGCGGTGCCGTTGCTCGCGCTTTATCTGGCGTGGGAGCGGTGGCAGACGAGTCCGGCCCCGCGGGAACCGTCGTCGATCGGACGGGTTGCGAGCTGGCTTCTGTTGGGCGGCGCCTGGCTGATTCTTGCGCCGTTGCTCGCGGTGCTTGAGGCCAATCCCCTCTGGCCGACGGCCCAATGGATGGGCGCGGGCACGGCGGTGGCGGCCACGCTCGCGGGGATGGTCCTGCTGGGTGGCGGACGTTGGGCGGCGCACTTTATTTTTCCGGCGGGCTTCATCCTGACGGCGTTGACGTGGCCGGCGATGGTGCGGGGAGGCTTGTTTGGCCTGCTCGCGCCGTTCAACGCGGGCGTCGCGGCGGAACTGGTTTCGGCGGGCGGACATCCGGCCGTGGCGACGGGCAACGTGATCGAGGTGGCCGGAGGACTGGTGGGCGTGGACGAGGCGTGCAGCGGGCTGCGGTCGGTTCAGGCCGCGGTCATGCTCGGGTGGTTTTTCGGCGAGTTTTATCTGCTGGGCGCGGCGCGGCGGATCGCCTTGGTGCTGGGGGCGCTGGGATTGGCGCTGGTCGGAAACCTGGCGCGCACGACATTTCTGGCGTGGCAGGCGGCGTCGCATGGATTGGCGGCGGAGGAGCGCTGGCATGATCTCGCGGGCGGGGTCGTGCTTCTCGTGGTTCTGGCGGGCACGGCGGCGATGGCCGCACGGTTGGCCCGGGGACGGACGCCTCCCGTGATGCGTGCGAGCGCGGCGCCTGTTATCCGGTGCGGTGGCGTGGCGGTGTTGTGGGCGGTGCTCGCGGGCGGAGTGATCGCGGAGACGGCCGCGCGAGGGTGGTATGTCTGGCGGGATCATCGGCACGGCATCGAGCGTGTGCGGTGGGTTTTAAATGCGCAGCACGAAGGATGGCGCCCGGTCACGTTGCCGAAGGCGTCCCAAGTCATGCTGCGTTGCACCCATATCCAAGGGCTGGCCCATGGCCGCGATGCGGGCACGGCGGATGCGCTGGCCTATGTCCTGCGCTGGGAAGGCGACGTGACGCTGACGGGCGAATGGCACACGCCTTCGGTTTGCCTGCCGGCGGCGGGCGTGCGGCTGGCGGGGGAAATGCCTCCGCTGGTGCTGACGCCGGCGGGCGTGCCGGTTTCATTTGAGCACTATCGCTTCAAGGCGGGCGAACAGGTGCAGCACGTTTTTTTTGCGCGCTGGGACGAACGCGAGGCGCGGTCGTTCGACGAGGGACATTCCTTCATTTCCGACGTGACCGGCTACCGGCTCCGGCGAGTGCTTGAAGGGCGCAGGCGCGCGGATGTGGAGCAGATCACGTTTGTGGTCCTCTCGGGCACGGCGGCCGAGGCGGAGCACTGGGCGAGGACAACGATTCCTCAGCTGCTGCGCCGGGCGGAGTGAAAAATGCAGGCCGAATGTAGACCCGACCGCTGGTCGGGTTTCTGAAGCAGGGGAATCTTTCGGACACCCCGACCAGCGGTCGGGGCTACATCTCAAACCATCAATAGCGTCAGCGGGAGGGCTTGTTGCCGCTGGCGAGCAGCGTTTCGAAATACGGCTCGCCGGCCTCGCGGGCGACCGTCGAGACCTCGACGTGATGAAAGCCGGCTTTTTTTAGGAAGCCGTGAAGCGCGCTTTCCTTGAAGCCGAGCCACACGTCGGCGTAGAGCTCGCGGGCCTTTTCGAAATCGTGCTCCTTCAGATCAAGGATGAGGACCTGTCCGCCGGGCCGCAGGATGCGGTAGGCCTCGGCGACGGCTTTCTCGGGATGCTGCGCGTGGTGAAGCGCCTGGCTGAGGATGGCGAGGTCCACGGAGCGGTCCGAGAGGGGGACATCCTCGATGTCGCCGAGTTTGTAGGCGAGGTTGGCGAGGCCGTTTTTGGCGGCGAGCTCGGTGCCGACCTCGACCATGCGGGGCGAGTTGTCGATGCACCACACCTGGTTGACGCGGCGGGCGAGAAGCTGGGAAAGGAGGCCTTCGCCGGCACCGAGGTCGGCGATGGTGATTTTCGGTGCGAGGCGGAGGGCGAGGTGGCCGATGGCTTCCCATGAGCGGCCGGGGCAGTAGTTTTTCCCGAGCTTGCCGGCGATGAGGTTGAAATATTGTTCCTGATGGGCGCGGCGCTTCTGGAGGCTGCGTTCGAGGTTGGCGCGGTCCTCGGCGAGTTCGGGCAGTTCGGCGACGGCGTCGCACGCGGCGCGGAGGAGGGCGAGGGGCTTGGAAGGGATGCCGGGACGGAGGGAGTAGAAGGCCTTTTTCCCTTCGCGACGGTCCACGACGACATCGGCCTGGCGGAGGAGGGCGAGCTGCGAGGAGATGCGCGACTGGGCCATGCCGAGGATTTCCTGGAGCTCGGCGACGGCGAGTTCCTCGCGGAGGAGGAGGGCCAGCAAACGCAGGCGCGTGGGGTCGGAGAGAAGCTTAAGCGTGTCCCAGGAGGCGTTCAATGGACGGACCGTGGGGAAAAGGGGAGGCGTTGGCAAATCCGATGGTGAATCGGCCCGTTATTTTGGGCGATGGCTTGCAGCGGCGCGGGGCTTGCGTTGGAAAGGGGGGCATGCGGGGAGCGCTCATCGGACGGTTGACGGCGAAGGCGAAGAATCGTTGGAACCAGTCCACCGAAATACAGCGCGATTTGTGGAGGCTGGGGTTTGCGTTGGGCGTGTTCGCGCTGGTGGCGGCCGCGGGGGTGACGGCGGGCCGTCCGCTCTGGCGGCATTGGCGGCACGGGCGGGCTTTGGTGCAGGCGGCCGATTTCGAGCGGATTCATGATAATCGCAACGCGCTGCTGGCGATGCGCACCGCGATCAATCTGGCGCCGCAGGACCGGGCTACGCGCGAGGCGGCGGCGGCTTTGCTCAGCCGGATCGGTTCGCCCGAGGCGGTGGATTTGCGTGAGCAGATCGTGCGCATGGCACCGGACGACCAAGCGGCGCGGCTGGCGTTTGCGCGGGAGGCGTTGCGTTTCGGCGAGACGCTGAGGGCGCAGACGGCCCTGGGCATGATCAGGGAGCCGGCTCGCGGGCTGGCGTATCATCGGCTGGCGGCGATGCTCGCCTCGGCGCTCGGCCAGACGGCGGAGGCGAAGGCGCAACTGGCGGCGGTGCTGACGGACGATCCCTCGGACGTGGACGCGAAGTTGGATTTCGCGACATTGCTGGCACGAAGCGACGATGCCGTCGAAGTGGCGGCGGGAGTGGCGGGGTTGGAGACGTTGGTGCAGGTTCAGGCGACACGGGTGAGGGCGACGGTGGAGTTGCTCAAGGCGGCGACCCGGGGGCGTGATCCGGCCGTGCTCGGGACGCGCGTCCAATGGCTGAGGAAGGCCTTGAATGGAGGGGCTGCGCCGCCGACCGGGAGCGCCGAGGACGCCTGGATTTCCTTGGTCGAGCAGGTGAAAACCATGGCGAACACGCCGGGGGACGCGGCTTTGCTTGCACGCTGGGTCGGGAGGTTGGGCCAAGGACGGGAAATGGTGGTGTGGCTCGAATCGCTGCCGTCGGGGTTGCGCGATGCGGAGGAAGTGCGGGCGGTGGCGGCGGAATTAAGCGCGGAGCTGCCCGATTTGCCCCGATTGCGGGCGTTGCTCGCAGCCGGAGCGTGGGGAGACATTCCAGCAGCGGCACTCGATCAGGTGATCGACTTCCGGCAGGCCGCGGGGGGCGGCGAGGTCGCGGGAGGTATCCCGGAAGAAGTTTGGGGCAAAGCGGCGGCGGCTTGCGGCGACTCGGCGCAGGGGATGCGAGTGTTGACGAGACTGGCCTTGGTTTGGAAAAATGACGAGGGGGCGGAGGTTGTTTTGGAAAAGGCGCAGGAGAGGTTTCCCCGAGATTTTTGGGCATGCGAGCAGTTGCGGACCTTATACGCCCGTCAAAAAAACGCGGATCGTTTGCTTCGGCTTTACCAGCGGTGGTCGCGTCTCATGCCGGAGGACGCCGGGCTGGCGGCGTCTTGGGTTACATTGTCGGCGGTTTTGGATTCGGGAGACGCCCAGGTGGTCACGCGGGCGGCGGAGTTGTATGCGGCGGGACCGTTGGTGCCGGCCAACGCGGTGGCTCAGGCGGCCATTTGGTGGCGGGTCAAAAATTTTCAGGCGGCTTTGAAGGCGCTTGAGGCGCTGCCGGTCGAAGAAGCCCGCAAGCCCGCAGTGGCCTTCTGGTTGGGGCTGGTGCAGGCTGAGATCGGTATGCGTGAAGTTGCTCAAGTATCTCTTAAATTGGTGGATGTGAAGGCGATATTGCCTGAGGAGAAGATGTTCTGGACGGCGGCTGTCGCGAAGGTGGAGTCCTTGTCATCATCGGCCCCGCAGGCTGAAAAGCCCGTCGAGCAGGTGAAAAAATCATCAAACGGGCTTTGACGAATGGGGTGTTTACCCTAAGTCTTTTTGGCATGTGCAAATGGAGGGTATTTTGGACATGCGTGTGGCTCGTAGTGTATGCGAGCGGGGACGTGGCGCGTGCGCAGACGGCGGGGCAGCAGGCGGTGGCTTCGTTCGACCAATTGGTGCGCAGCTACAATCTCATCAGTTTGGGGAACGCCTCGTTCACGAGTTACGGGGATACCGAGGGGGCGTTGGCGGTGGCGGGAAATCTTTCGCTGGATGGCGGGGCGGTGGCGACCAAGACGCCTGCGGCAGGCGTGGGCCCCGCTCCGACGTTGTATGCGGGCGGTAACCTGACGCTCAACGGGACGACCTCGCTGAACTCGGGCTATGCGTCCACGCCCGCGCTGGGCGGCGGTTGGAGTTGGGATGGAACGCAGGCGCGTCTTTCAGGGGGAGGCGGGGTGCTGAGCACCATCAACTCGTCGGATTCCTTGGCGCGGAGCGATCCGCGGGGCAACCCGGTGCCGTCGTCTTGGAATTGGACGACACTGGCCGACAGTTTCAAAAGCATCTCGGCAACCTTGGCGGCGATTCCGCCTACCGGCACGATTTCGATCAGCGGTCAGACGCTCAGCCTGCTCGCGCCGGTTTCAGCGCAGACGGGGGATGTGGTGACCTTCACCCTCGATGCGGGTCTGTTGTCCGGGAACACCTACGATGGACAGATGTTCAGCAACGTGCAGTTCAACGTGCCGGCAGGGCTGAATTTTGTCGTGAACGTGATCAATGCGGACGGCAAGACGCTGTTCGGCACGGGAAGCGGGATCAACTTCAACCAAGGGAGCGGTTATGACGCGTTGCTGTGGAACATAGTGGCCGCGGACGACGGAGGCCCGACTCCGTCGGTGTCGCTCGGGAATGGCGGCCAGTTTTTCGGCGCGGTGCTGGCGCCTTCGGTGAACCTGTCCAATGCGGGCGGGACGGCGGTCAACGGTCAGGTGGTGGCGGCCAGCTATACGCATTCGGGCGCCGAGCTGCATTACACCGATTATACTCCCACGCTGGTGTTTTCGGCGGTGCCGGAGCCTTCGACGTGGGGCGCGTGCGGCCTGGGCTTGTGTTTTCTCGCGGTGGTGGTGCGCCGGTTGAGAAAGTGCCGCCGGTCTTGATTGGCAAGGGTTGGGAGGTCCGTCAGATTCTGCGCAAATACTCGTGGGCCAGGGTCGCGATCTGCCGGACGCCGAGGACGATGATCGAGATGCCGGCGATGTGCGCAATTCCGAATGGCGGGATTCCGAAGGGGTTATAGCCCCCTTTGGCTGATGTCCTTTTACTGAGATGAATCGCAAAATCTCAGGTGAAGAGCAGCGGCAGGTATTCCGGGGCGTTGTCGCAGGGCTTGGTGTTGCCGGCGGCGATTTCGTAGATGCGCTCGTGGCTCAGGCGCGCGGCTTCCGTGAGTCCGTCGTAGGGCCGGTTGCAGACGTCGTAGAAGCCGATGTTGTAATTCTCGCCATCAAAGCGGCCGAGGGCGCTTTGGTCATACAGGGTGAACCAGTGGGTGCCTACGCACCATGGTTTGGACGCGGCGTCCTCGATATACGTCCGATAGGCCTGTCCGCGCGCGGCCTGGTCGCGAACGTGCCCGATTCCGCTGGCGGGCAGGCCGGCGTCGAGGGAACCGAAGTGCCATTCGCCAATCATGACCGGTTGGTCGAGCGTGGCGCTGATTTTTGAAAACTGCGCATCATCCACGCGCGTTTTGTAGCAATTGACGCTGAAGACATCGAAGCACCGCATGCCGGCCACGGCCCAGTCCGGCGGGACGGTGTAGTAGCGTGCGCCCAGGTTGAGATGGTGCGGATCGACCGCGCGGCATGCGTCGCTCAGCCCGGAGTAGAGTTTTTCCACCATCAGCGTGCTGAAGGCCTCGAAATCCGCTGTCGTGGGTTCGCCCGCATGGCGCTTGGCGAGGAACTCGACGAAGGCGGTGCGCATCGCGCTTTCCGGAGAGTTTAGCCACATGCCCTCGGCGGGCGTTTGTGTGGCGAAGCCCCAGGTGGGCTCGTTCATCAGGAAATAGCCGATGAAGGCGGGGTCGTCGCGCGTGATCACCAGTTGCCGGGCGAAGGCGGACGCGTCGAGGGCGAAGCCGGGATGAAAGACATCCGGGAAATCGCGAAAGACCATCGGGGTATGGCTGAACTCCAACTTCAGAGGACGGACGTAGGGGAAGCCTCCTTCGCGGGCGACCTCCCAGTCGGACCAGTTGGCGACGGTGTTGAAGCGGAGGCGGCGCAGCTCCGACAGCGCGATTTTTGACCAGGCGGATTTTGCTCCGGCGGGACCGAAGGCGCGGATGAAATTGGCCTTGTAGAAATTGATATGGAGGGCGTGGCCATGCTGCTCGCTGAAGATGTCGGCGTAGTCGCCATCCTTCTTCGGCAGCCATGCGAGGGCTTTTTCGAGTCCCTCGTAGTTCGCATCCAGCTCGGCGCCGAAGCCGAAGCAATCCACCCCGGCGGACCAAAACACGCACCCTTCCGGGTCAACCAACCACCAGCGTTTTCCGTCGTTATGAGTGCGGAAGAAGCCCGTCGCTTCGAAGCGTTTCCCTGTCCAGCCGCCCCAGCGCGAGAAGGTGACGGGAGGCCGTTGGAGGGGAGCCGCCGCGAGTTGAGCGCGAAGGCGGTTCGTGACTTCCGTGGTGCCGCGGCTCTTGGCGGGCCAGTCGTGCAACGTGCTCTGACCGAGTTCGTCCAGCAGGGGGCCTTTGGGCAACGCGAGGTTCGCGAGCTTCGGCGGTTCTTCGGCCGTCGCGGTGAACGGCGTGACGCACCAGCGTGTTGCCTCCGTGCTTTTGCGAACGACGGTGAGGGTCATCCGGTCCACTTTTCCGAGATCCACGCGGTCGCCGCCGCACAGGGGCTTAAGCCACGCGCCTTCGCGGTCATACATCCAGCGGTTCTGGTTGACGCATTCCAAGGGGATGCGGATGCGGGCGGAGCACTGATTCAGAAAGGAGAAGAGCAGCGAAAACTTCGGCCCGTTTTCGCCTTCCTGCAGATGCACGGTGAACACCGACAGACGATTGCCCTCCACCAGGGTGTCGGCGGTGAGATAGCGGGCCTTGGCGAGCGATCCCGCCGGAAACCGGTAATCAAGCCCGTCGCCGACCTCTTTGGAGATATTCCAGCGGGATGACTCAGGGAAAGGCGTTGCGCCTGCTTCCTGCCGTAGAGAACCGAGGAAGGCGACCGGGGCGAGGGTCAGTGGTTTCATAATGGGGCGGGGCGGGAGAAACGCGCCCCGTGGCTGGCGTTCCGATCAATTCAGATACTCGAGGGCCAGGGTCGCGATCTGCCAGACGCCGAAGACGATGATCGAGATGCTGGCGATGTGGGTGATGATGCGCAGGGTGCGCGCGCTCAGTTTGCGGCCGAACCAGCCCGCGCCGAGACTCAGCGCCAGCCACCAGACCGAGGAGCCGAGGAAGACGCCGAGCACAAGGGTGCCGGTTTTGAACAGCGTGTCGTTTCCCGGGGTGAGACCCATCGCGGCGAGGATGAAGGTGAGGGCGAGCAGCGTGGCGGGATTGGCCAGCGTGAGGACAAGCGTGGAGAAATAGGCGGTGTGCAGGCTCGGGGCGTGTTCGGGGCGCGCCTCGGTGGAGGGCGGCGGGGTGCGGTAGGCGTGGACGCCCAGCCCGATGAGGATGGCGCCGGCCGCGAGCTGGAAACCGACGTGATAGCGGTCGAGCGCGGAGGTGATGGCGGTGACGCCGATCGCGGCGATGCCGGCGTAGAGGGCGTCGGCCGTGGCGACGCCGAGGCCGGAGAGGAAGCCGACGAGCTTGCCGTCGGTGAGGCTGCGGCGCAGGCACAGCAGGCAGATGGGGCCCACCGCCGCGGCCAGGGCAAAGCCGATGACAAGGCCTTTAAGAAGATGCGTCACGGGGGCGGTGATGGGCGTTCACGGTTGGGGCGCTCGCCGGGATGCGAGCCTTCTGAAAACAGACGAGAACGGTTGAGAGAACGAGAACGAAGTGCGGGTTGGCCGCGAAAAAGTTCACAAAAAAGCCACCGGCAGCGGACTGCGGGTGGCTTGGAAAGGCGGGTTAGGGATAACCCGCCCTACCTTGAAACGCGTGCCGATCAGAAGGTGTCCACGTAGCGGCCGATGGACTTGATGGTGTAGGCTTCCTCGGACGTGCCGATCTTCACCTTCACGCTGTCGCCGGTCTTCTTGCCGAGGAGGGCGAGGCCGAGCGGGGTCTTGTAGGAGAGGATGTTCTTCTCGGGGACGCTGTCCCAGGCGCCGAGGAGCGTGTATTTGACCTGCTTGCCGGCGGAACCGGAGACCTCGACGATGCTGCCGACGCTGACCTGTTCGGAGGTGGCCTCCTTGAAGTCGGTGATGCGGGCGCGGCTGAGTTCCTTTTCGAGCTGGGACTTCTGGGCCATGAGGACGGTCTGGTCCTGCTTGGCCATCTTGTATTCGGAATTTTCCTTGAGATCGCCGTGTTCGCGGGCGGTGGCAATGGCCTTGGAGTTTTCCGGGATCTTCTTGGAGACGATCGTCTCGTATTCCACGCGCTTGGCCTCGTAGCTGGAGCGGGAGACGAGGATCTGTTCCTCGTTGGACTCTGCTTCCTTGGCGACGATGGACTGGATGCCGGGGAAAATCTTGATGAAGCGGGCGAGGAGGGACTTCTTGGTGAGTTCCTCGAAGCCCTGGTTGAGCATGAGGGCGTTCGCGAGATCGCGGGCGGTCTCGGGATCGGCGGTCGAGAGGAGGTCGGCGATCAGGTCGGTGTCCTCGGAGAGGATGTCGCCGAGGGGAATGCGACGGGCGCTGGCGGCCTGAAGCGCCTCGTAGTCGATGGCGAAGAAGATGGCGCTCAGGAGGCGCGGGGTGATGAGGTCGTTGAGCAGCTTGGCGAATTTCTTCGAGTGGCGGTTCTTGACGATCCAGAGGAGGACGGGGGCGCGAAGGTTTTGCTCGACCTGCCAGCGCTTGAGGGCGGCGGCGAGTTCGTCGGCATGGCCGTTTTCCACGAGGAAGTTGATGCACTCGGTGGTGAACTTGCCCTGGCTCGTCTTGAGCAGGGTGAAGGCGGCGTCGCGGTATTCGATGGGGTGCGTCTCCTTGACGAGGTCGAGGAAGCGGCCCTGGAAGGGAACGGGGATTTTCTCGGCGATGTCCACGAGGTCGCGGACGTTGGCGATGAGGGAGGCCTGCGAAGGTTCGAGGGTGGCGACGTCAACGCCGACGAGTTTGGCGAGCGAGTCGCGGACGAAGGCGCCGTAGAGGCGTTCGGCGGCGTCGAGCTGGTTGCTGTCCTTCACGGACTCGGTCACGCCGGTGAGGATGGCCTTGAGGTCGCCCTTGACCTCCTTGGAGCCGGCGGCGGCGACGAGATCCTCGGCGAGGAGGATGCGGCGGCGGGCGGAGCGGGTGCCGTTGAACTGCTCCATGATCTCGTCCTCGGCGGAGACGGGTGTCTCGCGGAGGATGTAGCACTCGGTCTTCTTGGCGGGGACGGCGATGCGGGGGTCCTTGGCGATGGCCTTCTTGGCGGAGGACCACCATTTCTTGAATTTGTCCTCACCCAGAACCTCGGCGAGCGTGATCTCGAGGTCGATCATCGTGGTGGCGTTGTTGGGGTAGGCCTGGAGGCCCTCGACGACGAGCTGGGCCGGGTCTTCGGCGATGAGCTTGGCGATCTTGGCGGGCTCGGTCTGCTTGCGGACGAGCAAGTGGTTGGCCGGAAGGATCTGCATCGAGCTGAGGCAGAAGGCCGGGTCCATCGGGTGTCCCTTCTTGTTCAGGAAGTCGATGATGAGCTTATGGGAAGCGTCGTCGTAGGACTTGATCTGACCGAAACCCCAGCTGCGGTGGATGCAGTAGGCGCCGGGCTCCATGGCTTCTAACTGGGCCTTGGAGGATTTAAGAGTGGGATTTTTTGCGATGAGCGCAGATACGGCTTCCGAGTTCATAAATGGGTTTTTCTATTCTGAATTGGTGAGTTGAGCGCATGGGGGGGATGGATGTCAACCAACGGGTTTTTTGCATGGCCGGCGCCCAAACGCACAAGGCCCGCTCGGGTGGAGCGGGCCTTGCGGTGTAGAATGGAAGAGGGAGGGGCTTCAGTGGCCGGGGGAGGGCGGAGCGGGGGCTTTTTGTCGGGCGACCCACGTTTCGTAGTCCTTGCGCGGCATGAAGCGGAGGGAGGCGGAGTTGATGCAATAGCGTTTGCGGGTGGGGGCGGGGCCGTCGTCGAAAACATGGCCGAGGTGGGCGCCGTCGGTGGCAACGTGGACCTCGGTGCGGGTCATGCCGTGGCTCTCGTCGGTGTCCTCCGTGATAAAGAGCGGTTCGATGGACCGGGTGAAGCTGGGCCAGCCGGTGCCGCTGTCGAATTTGTCCCGGCTGTCAAAAAGAGGCGTGTCGCTGCACACGGAGAAATAAACGCCGTCGGCGTGGTGGTTATAGAATTCGTTTTGGAATGGCGGCTCCGTGCCCTGCTGGCGGGCGACTCTGAACTGGATGGGCGTGAGGAGTTTTTTCCACTCTGCGTCGGTGTGGCGGACGGTGGTTTTCGACATGTCGATGATGACCTTGGACGGAAGTCCGCAGGCGGAGAGGGCGGATGGGGTGGGTTTCATGAATGGTGCTATGGCTGAAACTATGCGTTGCCCACGCCAATGCAAACGGGGAGGCGGGCTTCGGGCTTGCAAGCGGGGCGCGCCGCCCGACTTTGGGGCGCATGACAAAACCCTTCAAGGCGGCCGCGATGACCGATGCCTGGGCCCTGGCCGTCCAATTGCTGGTGCGATGGCTGGACAATCACGAGCGCGTGGACGCGCTGCTCGACAGCCTGCCGCGCTCGCTGGGCCGCGCCGAACGCGGGCGCTGCCAGCATCTGCTTTTCGGCGCGGTGCGGCATCTGGGACGAGTCGAGGCGATCTTCACGCCGCTGCTGGCGCGTCCGCCGCGCACGACGGTCAAGGCCGTGCTGTTGATCGCGGGCTATGAACTGATCGAAGGCGGGGCGGAGGGGCATGTGGCCCGCGTGGTCCATCATGCGGTGGAGCAGACCAAGACGCTGGCGAGCGCGCCCGAGGCGAAGCTCGTCAACGCGGTCGTTCGCAAGATCGCCACGGCGCTCGAGGCGCAGAAGGCACCGGCCAAGCTCGCGCATTTTTCGGAGCTGGCGGCGTATTATTCGCATCCGGAGTGGATGGTGAAGCGCTGGCTCGCGCAGTTTGGCGCGGAGGAAACGCGGGCGCTGCTCGACTGGAACCAGAAGCCCGCGCCGGTCTACGCGCGCTGGCGGCCGACGGATCGCGCGCCCGAGGGCGACGACGCGGCGTTGCTCGTGCCGACGCAGTGGAAGGGATTTTACGAGGTGAAGTCCGGTTCGTGGCCCCGCATCGAGGCGCTCATCGCCGACGGGACGCTGTTCCTGCAAGATCCGGCCACGCGCCACGCGATCGACCTGCTCGCGCCCAAGGCGGGAGAGACGATCCTCGACGCGTGCGCCGCGCCCGGCGGCAAGAGCCTGGCCATCGCGGATCTGATGGGTTCGGGGCGCGTGGTGGCGATCGACCTGCCCGGCCCGCGCATCGACCGGTTGAAGCAAAATCTTTCGCGTGCGAAGGGCGCGGACGTGGCGCTCGTGCAGGGCGATCTCATGCAGGCGGAGAAGGAAGGGTTGTTCAAACAGCACGCGCTTCCCGAAGTTTACGACGCGGTGCTGCTCGACGTGCCGTGTTCCAACACCGGCGTGATGCGTCATCGCGTGGACGTGAAGTGGCGGCTGCAGATCGCGGATTTCGCGAAGCATGCGCGCCAGCAGGGCGACCTGCTGAGTTCGGCGGCGCGGTTTGTCGCTCCGGGCGGACGGCTTCTCTACAGCACGTGCAGCCTCGACGCGGAGGAGAACGAGGGCGTGATCAAACTGTTTTTGGAAAAGACCCGCGGACGCTACAAAGTCGAGGCGAAGCACCAGAGCCTTCCGTGGGTGGACGGGCATGACGGCGCGGCGGCTTATCTGTTGCGGAAGTCGGCGGACTGAGGTCGGGGTAACCGATTCTGAATCTTTCTCTTTCCACTTTCTTTTAATCTTTCTCCCATTCCGGAAACCGAGAGAACGAGAAAGATTAAGAGAAAGAGGAAAGAGGATTACGGCACGAGGGCGAAGGTGTCGATGGGCACGGGCATTTCGGCGCGGCCGGAGAGGAAGGTGAACTCGATGCGCCGGGCGGTGCGCACGAGTTCGTCGTAGCGGCCAAGGTTCCAGCCGGAGACGGGCTCGCCGTTGATGCGCGTGACGAGGTCGCCGGTCCGCACGCCGTTTTCATCGGCGGGCGATCCGGGCACGACGCCGAGCACGCGCCAGTAGGCGGGCAGTTTTTTGAAACTGATTCCCGTGCTGCGAAACGACGGAGTGACGACGGGCGCGTCGTTTTCCCGGTAAAACGTCATCTGGTTGCGCGTCTGGTCGAAGGTGAGGCGGAAGTTTTTAAGCAGTCCGCCGCCGAGCGATGACAGCTCGTCGGTCAGTTCGGCGACGGGCTGGGTGAAGGTGGTGCCGCCTACGGTGAGATTCTGCGCGAGCCGGCCCACTTCCATCGGGTGGTCGCCCGTCAGCGTGGCCACGGTGCCGCCGGGGCGGGGGCCGTTGGCGAAGGCCGGATGCAGGCCGGCGGGGTTGAGGTGCAGGGAGCCGTCGCTGCCGGAATCGACGAGGGCGGCGAAGGGGCGGCCGTCCAGCTCGACGGGAATGAAAGGCACGCGCCGGTCGTTGTTAAAACGAACGGTGTTGCCGGGAAGGGACGAGGCATCGGCGGGAGACTGGAGGACGATCCGCGCCTTGGGGTAGTCGAGCGTAAGGAGGACGTGGCGGAACAACGGGAAGCCCAGCACGCCGTCGATTTTCTGGCCGAAGTGGGCGGAAAGCTCGTCGCAATCGTAGACAAGCGCGGAGGTGTTTTTGAAGCGCACGTCGCCCAGCTCGATGACGCCGAGCGTCACGCTTTTGAGGGGGATGGTGTCGCCGGAAATGGAGCGGACGGAAACGGGCGCGGCATCCCGGGGCGTCCTGCTTCCGCGATTGTTCCGCCTGGCGAATTCGGGGGAGACGAGCGTGGTGGTGGAACCGGTGTCGACGAGGAACCGCCAGGGGCCGCTGTCGTTCCATTTCAAGGTGACGATGAAATGGCCGCCCACGATCTCGGCGGGCACGACGACGGGGGGTGTTCCTGATGAAGGGACCGCGACCTTGGGAGGGGTGTCGGCGGAGCCGCAGCCGTCGAGCAACAGAAGACAAAGACCGGAGGCCAGCGCGCCGAGCAGACTCCGGATCATGGGCCGCATTTGCAAGGTGCGCGCGGGATTATTTCACCGGCTGGGGCAGGCGCGTGCTGGCCATCCAGGCGGCGGCGGCCAACACGGCGCCGCCGACGAACACGGCCTCCGCGCCGAGCGTCCAGAAAACGACGCCGGCCACGATGGGCGTGATGGCGCGGGCGAGCGAGCCGAGCGAACGGTAGATGCCGAGGACGCGGCCCTGCTCGTCGGCACCGGCGTAGAGGGAGATCAGGCCGGAGGTGGACGGGTTGACGAGTCCCGAGCCCAGCGCGAGCAACGCCACGCCTGCGTAGAGCCAGGCCGGCGAGGGGCAGAAGCCGACCAGGAGCAGCCCGAGGGTCGAACTGATCAGGCCGAAGCCGAGGACGCGCGTCTCGGTGACGCGGGCGAGGAGTTTGCGGACGATCAGGCCCTGGGTGACGATGGAGCACACGCCGAGGAAGCCCATGAGCATGCCGTTTTCGCGGGCGGTGTAGTGGAAGCGTTGCGCGCTCACGAAGACGAGCGAGACCTCCATGGCGACGAAGGCCAGGGAGTAGACGAAGGCCACGAGGTTGACGCCGCGCACGGCGGCGTTGTCGAGGGAAAGGATGGCGCGGATGGGATTGCGCAGGCGCGTCTCGCGGGGCACGCCGCGATTTTCGGGCGGGAGGGTTTCGGTGAAGCGCCGGGATATCCAAACCAGATTCACGAGGCCGAGGCCGAACGAAAACAGCGCGGGCACGGAAAAGGGATTGATGCCCCAGCGGGCGAGCGAGGGATGGTGCTGGAGGAGGTTGAGGTGGGCGGTGAACGCGCCGAGGAGCGGGCCGGTGACGAGGCCGAGTCCGAAGGCGGCGCCGACGATTCCCATGGCCTTGGAGCGTTCCTGACGCGTGGTGACGTCGGCCACGGCGGCGGTCGCGACGGAGAGGTTTCCCCCGAAGGCGCCGCCGATGATGCGGGAGACGAGGAAGAGCCAGAAAGAGCCGCTGACAACCCACAGGAGATAGCTGAACGCGGTGCCGGCGACGGTGAAGAGGAGGATGGGGCGGCGGCCGTATTTGTCGGACAGGCTGCCCCAGAACGGCGCGAAGATAAACTGGAGGATGGAGAAGAGGGAGCTGATCACGCCGCCGAAGAGCACCTCGGGCAGATGGCTTTCGTTGCCGAGGACGCGGGAGAGCTGGTTGACGTGCCCCAGCAGCCAGCCGAGCAGGCCGTCCTTGCCGTCGACCGCGAGGTAATGGCCGAGCAAATCGGGAACCAGCGGGAAGATGATCGAGAACCCGATGAGGTCGATGTAGAGCGTGAGGAAAATCACGCCGAGGGACAGCGGACGGACGGGAGAGGGGGACGCGGTGGTGGACGTGGACACGGAACGCAGAGGGAAACGGGTATGCGCCAAAACGCCAAGCGCAACTTGGAGGTCCCGTGCGGAGGGGCGGTTGATGCCGCCTAGGATGGGATACGCGGACGATTGTTCCCACGAATCGCCCATAAATGGGCTCCTGCTTCGGAGAAATGCTCAGCCCATTACCAGGTCGATCTGCTTGATCAGGGAGGCCAGCGAAAAGGGTTTTTGAAGGAAGGCGACGGTTGGCGCCGAGGCCAGCGGGCTGGTGAGCGTGGTGCGATTGTAGCCGCTGGTGATGATGACCGGCACGGTGGCGGACAGGGCGCGGATTTCGCGCAAGGTTTCCTCGCCGCTCATGCGCGGCATGGTGAGGTCGAGAAGGATGAGGGAGATGTCGGCGGAGTGTTGGCGGAAGACTTCCATGCCCTCGATGCCGTCGCAGGCGGCGAGGGGCTTCATGCCGATCATGGTGAACATGTGGGCGGTGACGGTGCGGACGGCCTCCTCGTCGTCTATGATAAGCACCGTGCCCGTGCGAATGACCGGGGTGCTGAAGGGCGAGCGCGAGAAATTGCTTTGGGTGGGGGCTTCGCCGGCGGGAAGGATCAGGGTGAAGGTCGTGCCGGCCCCGGGCTGGCTTTCCACGATGAGGCCGCCCTGATGGCTGCGGACGATGCCGAGCACGGCGGCGAGGCCGAGGCCGCGTCCGGTGAATTTCGTGGTGAAGAAGGGCTCGAAGATTTTCCGGACGACATCCGGGCTCATGCCCGCCCCGGTATCGGTCACCTGCAAAAAGACGAGCGCCGGTGCGGAAGGATCGGGGCCAAGCACGGCCTGGCGAAGCCGGGGATCGCCGGGGGACATGATGCCGGTGGAGAGGGTGATGGAACCGTCGTTGTCCCCGACGGCGTCGGAGGCGTTGACCACGAGGTTCATGATGATCTGGCGGATCTGGGTCACGTCGGCGTTGACGGCGGGCAGGCCGGACTTGAAGTGGAACCGCAGGGTCGCGCGCTTGCTGATGGAGTGTTCGAGCAGGGGGAGGGTGTTGCGGACGAGATCCTCGAGGTCGATGCGGCGGATGACGAACTGGCCCTTGCCGGCGTAGGCGAGCATCTGCTGGCAAAGCTCGGCGGCGCGATGGGCGGACGCCTCGATCTGCTGGACGTTGCGCAGGAGAGGGGACTGCGGAGGCAGATCGAGGCTCATGAGGCTGGCGTTGCCTACGATGCCGGTGAGCAGGTTGTTGAAATCGTGGGCGATTCCGCCGGCGAGCACGCCGAGGCTTTCGAGCTTCTGGCCCTCGAGCAGCTTGCGCTCGATGATGAGTTTTTCCTTCTCCGACTGTTTCGCCTTGGTGATGTCGATGGCGAGGCCCTCGATGAAGAGCAGGCGGCCGTCCTGGTCGTAGACGCCCTGGCCGCGGTCGAGCACCCACTTGATCTGGCCGTCCTTGTGGCGGAGCCGGTATTCGACCTCGTAGGCCCGGTGGTCGGCGAGTGATCCGTTGATGGCGCCCCAGCTTCGATCACCGTCGTCAGGCAGCACCAGATCGTCGTAGCGAATCTGGCGGGTGGTGAGCTCCTGGGGGGAGTGGCCGGTGAGCACGGTGCAGCCGTGGCTGATGTAAAGAGCGGAGAAGCGTCCGTCGTTGGCGAGGCGGTAGGCCATGCCGGGGAGCTGGCCGAGCAGGCTTTCGAGCTGGCGGCGGCTTTCGCGAAGCTCGGCCTCGGTGGCCTGGCGCTTGGCGATGTCGGCCTCAAGCAGGTTCTGGGTGTGGCGCAGTTCGGCGGTGCGTTCATGGACCTGGCTGGTGACCAGGGCGGTCTGGCGCTGGACCTTGTTGTAATAGGACCCGAGAAGCAGGGTGAAAATAAAACCGCCGAACAGCACCAGCGAGGGAGTGTAGCTGATCTGCTGATCGATCCAGCCCGGGGGCAGCGAGTAGGTGCACCGCCATTTGCGACTGGCGACTTCAAGGTCGAGTTGTTGCCTGGGGCTTGGGGCGAGTTCGTCCGGGGTGCGGATCGGCGGACGGTCGGGAAGGAAGTCGGACAGGCGGCCGAACAGGAAACGCTCGTCGGGTTTTTCGGTCGAGAGGTCCTCGATGACGATGTCCATCTCGCTGGAGTTGTTGTTGCGCCAGGATTGGCCGACCATGTCCTCCAGACGGAAAAGAATCTGCACCAGTCCCATGAGGGCATCCCGGCCTTTCGCATCCGGGCGATAAACCGGGCAGACCATGATGAGGCTGAAATCCGACGCGTTGGGTCCGGACTGCACGAGGTGAATTTTGCCCGTTATGGTGAGGGCCCGGCTTTTTATGGCCGCGTCCAGATAGGGGCGGGTGACGGCCTTTCCCAGATCGTAGCCGAGGGCGACTTCATTGCCTTCGATCGGGTGAATGTAGAGGAGCGGATAATAAAAGTCCCTTGTCTCCGCAGGCAGGAAACGGCCGTCAGGCGTGTGATCGGTAAAGGCGAAGGCGGGTGACAGATAACGCCGTCCGAAACGTTCGACCGACTCGCGTTCGGAGTTTTTCACCATGGGCACCCATTCGATGGCCTGAATGTCCGGCCGGCGCGCGCGAATGTCGCGGGAGGCGGCGCCGAATTCCTCGGGGGTGACATCGTCGGAATAGGCGAAGAGGCTTCTCAGGTTATAAATGCACTCTTCGTAGCCGCGAAGACCTTCCTTGATCAGCGCCTGTCGCGCGTTGGCGCGGCGGCTGAAATCCGACTCGAGGCGCATCACTTCATTTTGACGCACGAAGTAGAAAAAAACGGTCGAGAGAGCCGCGCCCGCGCAAAGCACGAGGATGAATCCGAGGCGGCTGCGCCAAACTTTTTTCGGAGGTGGGGCGGGTGGGCGCATGCTTGGGTAAGCTTCGGACAATAAAAGCTATGCAAGGACCATGCCGGAGCCAATGCGATTCGGCGCGGATATGAAAAAGCCCGCCGGGCGCGAGGCCAGGCGGGCTTGGAGGCAACGGAGCGGGAGGAGGCCGCTCAGAGCTTGTAGGGGAGCGGATACTTCGCGGTGAGTTTGGCGACGCGCTGCTTGGCCTCGGTGATGGCGTCGGCTTCGGCGGGGGTGCCGATGGCCTTCAGGACGAGATCAATGGAGCCGGCGATCTCGTCCATGTCGGCCTCGACGAAGCCGCGCGAGGTGACGGCGGGCGTGCCGAGGCGGATGCCGGAGGCTTGGAACGGAGAACGCGTCTCGAAGGGAACGGTGTTCTTGTTGCAGGTGATGTGGGCGAGATCGAGGGTCTCCTGGGCCTTCTTGGCGGTGAGCTCGGGAAGGTTGTGGCGGAGATCGATCAGGAAGAGATGGTTGTCGGTGCCGCCGGAAACGAGCTTGTAACCGCGCTTGAGGAAGGCGGCGGCGAGGGCGCGGGAGTTGGCGACGATCTGCCGGGCGTAGACCTTGAAGTCGGGCTTGAGGCACTCGCCGAAGCACACGGCCTTGGCGGCGATGACGTGCATGAGCGGGCCGCCCTGGCCGCCGGGGAACATGGCGGAGTCGATGGCCTTCGCGTGCGCGGCCTTGCACATGATGAGACCGCCGCGGGGACCGCGAAGGGTCTTGTGCGTGGTGGTCGTCACGAAATCGGCGTGCGGGAAGGGCGAGGGGTGGACGCCCGCGGCGACGAGGCCGGCGATGTGGGCGATGTCGGCGAAGAGGAACGCGCCGACGGAGCGGGCGATCTCGCCCATGCGGGCGAAGTCGATGACGCGGGAGTAGGCGGAGGCGCCCACGGTGATCATGGCGGGCTTCTCGCGCTCGGCGATGGCGGCGAGTTCGTCGTAGTCGATCAGGCCGGTGTCCTGGCGGACGCCGTATTGGACGAAGCTGTATTGCTTGCCGGAGAAGTTGGCGGGGTTGCCGTGGGTGAGGTGGCCGCCGTGCGAGAGGTTCATGCCGAGGATCTTCGCGCCGAGGGGGAGGACGGCGGTGTAGACGGCGAAGTTGGCCTGCGAGCCGGAGTGCGGCTGGACGTTGGCATGCTCGGCGCCGAAAAGGGCCTTGGCGCGGTCGAGGGCGAGGGTCTCGACCTTGTCGACGAACTCGCAGCCGCCATACCAGCGTTTGCCGGGGTAGCCTTCGGCGTATTTGTTGGTGAGCACGCTGCCCTGGGCCTCCATGACGGCCGGGTAGGTGAAGTTTTCCGAGGCGATGAGCTCGATGTGGCTGCCCTGGCGGGCGAATTCGGCGGCGATGGCCGAGTAGATCTCAGGATCGAGGGTTTTGAGCGGTGTGGCGTTGATCGACATGGTAGGTGGCTTTGAAAACTGAGGAAGAAACGATACGGAACCGCAAACGCGGCGGGCACAAATCGAAAAAACAAAAAGCCCGGTTTTAGGCCGGGCTTCCAGAGCGATAACGGGAGGGGTTGAAGGGTTTATTTTTTAGGCGCCAGTGTCTTGAGGAACTCCACAAGTGACGGGATGGCTTCGACCATCTCGTCGCGACAGGCTTCGTAATGGGCGAGCGGGCCGCCGTAGGGGTCGGGGATTTCCTTGTCGGCGGAGCGCGGCATAAATTCGCGGAAGAGGTAGATGTTGCGCGGCACCGGATCGAAGGTGAGCTGGATCATCGCGCGGTGGCTCTCGGTCATGCAAAAAACGGCCAGGGCGCCGTCGATGAGTTCGCGGGTGAGCATCCGGCTGGTGTGGTCGGCGATGTTGAGGCCGACCTTTTTCATGGCCTGCACGGAGTTCTCTGAAACCTTGTCGCCAGGACGGGCGGCGACGCCGGCGGAGACGACCTGCAGGGATTTGAGCGGCTCGGACTGGGCGGCCAGCGCGTGTTGCAGCAAGGCTTCGGCCATGGGGCTGCGACAGATGTTGGCTGTGCAGACGGTGACGATGATTCCAGATGTGGCCATGAAACGATGATCTTTTAAAGGATAGGCTTTGTTGTGAAAGGCAACAACGGGGAGAGCTTGGCACCTGCGCCGGGGAAAACAGAAGGGGCCAACCCGGCGTCGCCCTGCACCCAATTATTGGCACTAACTTTCTGCACGATGTTTAAAATATAAGCGGATGACTGCTTCTAGATCGCGGTAGGGATACAGCCTGAGCCATTTTGCGATAAATTGCTCAAGTGCGCCCAGTTCACCGGTTGATCCGGGGCTCCATGGTCCGGTGTCCCATTCCACGAACTTTTTCATAAGCCTCCGGTCGAGTGGTTCGGATCGGAGCCTGTGGCAGCTCAAGAAGAGCCCGTCTCTGGAATCTTCCGGCACTTCATCAAGCAGGCGAATTGCCAAGGATGCGCCGTCATCGTGCGATGCGAGGCAGCTAAGAAATAATTGTTGAGTTGCGTAGGAACGCCAATCCAGAGTCGTCAAAAGCAAGTTGATGGTTTCGCTTACCAGGTGGCCGCGGGTCGAGAGCAACTTGGAGAGCTGTTGTGCAATGCTCCAGCCCACCGAAAGGTCGTGCGCAAGAAAGGCCGCCAGAAACGTTTTGGCCTGTGCGTCATTGCAGTCGTCGAAGATGCATTCCGACGCGAACAAATCGTAACGGGCGTCCAGACTTATATCCGCGCACCATCCGTCCCCATCTGTATAGAGCTCAATGAAGCCGATTTTCTGATCTTTGATCCCGGTCAGATAGGAAACCAAGGCTTGTTCAGAGGGATTCATTGTTTATTCCAACATGGCTGTAACCAACCAGCTTGGTGTTGGGGCTTTCACGTTGGTTATCGTTGCTGGCGGGTGTGATGATCGCTGCCAAGGTCGGGTTTAGAGGCGGCGTAACGCGAGCAGGCCGCGATCGATTTGAACGGCGCGCTGGAGGACGGCGTCGACGAGGGGTTTGGGCTTTGCGGGGGCCTTGGGATCGTCGGTTTTCTTTGGGGAGTCCGGGGCGGCGGCATCTTTGGGCTCGGAATCGTCGCCGTTGATATCGGCGGCATGTTCCTTGGCGAGGACGGCTTCGTCGTAGCGGGGTTTGTCGAGGGTTGCCGTGATCAGTTTTTCCAGGACGGCCCCCTGAACGATGGCATCCCAGGCTTTCCGGTCGGTATCGGCGGGGGTGTCGACGGAAATGGCGACGTTCAAGGCCGGCGACGTGCGTCCGATCATGACGCAACCGGGCGCGCCCGGAGCAAGGCCTGAAAGAAGCTCGGGCGTGGTTTCGGGGGAAACGAGGACGAGACAGATACGCTTGGGCGTGGCGAAGGACTTGATCGCGGCGATCCAGCCGGCGGCGTTTTCGCCGGCGGAAAAATAGCGGAGGTCGAGCACGGCAGGACCGGCGGTCACGGCTTTCAACAACGCCAGACTTTCGGCGTTGTTGTTGGCGGGACGCACGTAGGTGAGTCCCTGTCCGAGGTCTTCGGTGCGGCCGGCCGGAGTGGTGGCGGCGCGGAGATCGGCGGCGAGAACGAACAGGCCGAGCGTGAGGGCGATCCGGAGGAGGATCATTTGCGGTGAAGTTGTTTGGCCCCGATGTCGCGGCGGTAGACTTTGCTCACGCACTCGATCTTTTCGCAGGCGGCGTAGGCGGAGTCGGCGGCGGCGCGAAGAGAGGGGGCCGTGGCGGTGACGCCGAGGACGCGGCCGCCGGCGGTGACGATTTCGCCGGCGGCGTTTTGGGCGGTGCCGGCGTGGATGATCTGGACGTTGGCGGGCAACGGGGAGGGGAAACGGATGACGTCGCCTTTTGCGTAGGCGTCGGGGTAGCCCTTGGCGGCGATGACGACGCAGATGGCGTAGTCGGATTTGATTTTAACGAGGGGCTTCACTTGGGCGAGGGCTCCTCGGGCGGCGGCCCAGAGGAGCGCGAGCACGTCGGTGTCGAGGCGCGGGATGACGACCTGCGTCTCGGGATCGCCGAAGCGGGTGTTGTATTCGAGGACGCTCGGGCCGGTCGGCGTGAGCATGATGCCGATAAAGAGCGTGCCGCGGAAATCAATGCCTTCGGCGGCAATGGCGTCGACGGACGGTTTTACGATCTCGCTTTCGATGCGTGCGAGGAGCGCGGGGGTGACGACTTCGGCGGGCGAGTAGGTGCCCATGCCGCCGGTGTTGGGGCCGGTGTCGCCGTCGCCGATGCGTTTGTGGTCCTGCGAAGTCGGGAGGATGACGTAGTCGCGGCCGGAGGTGACGACGAGGAGGGAGGTCTCTTCGCCGTAGAGGCAGTCCTCGATGAGAATCTGGCTGCCGGCGGCGCCAAATTTGTTGCCGGCGAGCATATCGTGGACGGCGGCCTCGGCCTCGGCGAGAGTTAGCGCGACGATCACGCCCTTGCCGGCGGCGAGTCCGTCGGCCTTGACGACGATGGGAATCGGGCGGGTCTTCAAATAGGCGAGGGCGGGGGCGACCTCGGTGAACACGCCGGACGCGGCGGTGGGGATGCCGTATTTGAGGAGGAGCTGCTTGGTGAAAATCTTCGAGGCTTCGAGGCGGGCGCCATCGGCCTTGGGGCCGTAGGCGGGTATGCCGGCGGCGTCGAGGGCGTCCACGAGGCCGAGGGAAAGAGGCACCTCGGGGCCGACGATCACGAAGTCGATCTGCTCGCGCTGGGCGAGGGCGACGAGGCCGGGGATGTTGTCAACGGCGACGGGAAACGTCGGAACTTCGCGGGCGATGCCGGCGTTGCCGGGGGCGGCGATGACGAGGGGTTTCGCGGGGGAGGCGAGGCAGGCCTTGACGAGCGTATGCTCGCGGCCTCCGGAGCCGACGATGAGGATGTTGCGCGGAAGTTGAGAGGCAGGGGACGCGGAAGGCACGGCGAACAGCGAAGGGAGGAGAAAGAGAAAGAGAAAGAGGAAAGAGAAAGATTTAGAGCACCTGGAGCTTCTTGCGGTAGAAGGCCACGACCTCGTCGGGGTCGTCGGTGAAGAGGACGTAGTCGAGCATCCAGGCCGGGGCGCGCTTGGTGCGGACCATTTCGGCGATCTGCTTGCGAAGATCGGTCCAGAAGGAGGCGTTGAAAAACACGTAGGGCACGCGCGGGCGGATGCCGAGCTTGAGGTTGCACAGTTCGATGCCGATTTCCTCGAGCGTGCCGACGCCGCCCACGTTGAAGATGCAAAAATCGGCGACCTCGAACCACTTTTGACGGTAGTGACGCGACGTTTCCTGGAAGGTGTTGAAGAAGTCCACGCCGAGTTCGGGCGGCTGGGCCTCGAGTTCGAGGAAGCAGGCGCCGGTAAGCGCGCCCTTGGCGCGGGCCTGGTCGGTGGCGAGGCGCATGACGCCGCCGCCGCCGCCGGTGAGCACGCCGACGTTGGGGCCGATGAAGCCGGTAAGTTTCTGGATGAGGCCGGAGATGCGGTCGGTGTCCGCCTGCTCGAGGCCGACGGCCGAGCCGTAGAAGGCGAGGATGGTGGTTTCCTGGAACTTCCGGCCCAGCTCCTCGCGCACGAAGAAGCCGTGGTTCTTTTTATAGGTGTGGCGGTAGAGGTCGCCCATGCCGGGGGTGAACCAGTAAACCTCGATGCCGATGTCATGGTAGGTTTCGAGGCGACCGTGGGCGTTGTGCGACAGAAAAAAACCGTGGGTATGCGAGGGTTTCCGGAAAATGATGCGCTTCAACTTCAACTCGGGCAGGCGGGTGAGGAGTTCGATGTGTTCGAGCAGGTTCGGGAAATAGTCGATGAGGAGCGTGTCGGCGTCGGCGGGGGCGGCGTGAAGCGCCTCGACCATGGTGCGGTAGCCGCAGGTTTTGAGGTTGGCGGCCTTGGCGGTTTTGGCCGGGGGCTGGCCGGAGGCGTGGAGCAGGAGGCTGTAATTGACCATCTGCGCGCTCTGGCTCTTGACGCTGATGCGGGTGCGCGGGCGGGCCTCGGGCTCGGTCTTGGGCGGGCGGGCGTCCAGGCAGTCGTAAAGATCTTGCGCGGTGGAGAGGAGGCGGGTGCGGCGCTTCTGGAGGTTTTTGAATTGAGGGTCTTCCGCCAGGGGAGCGCGGAAAATTTCGACGGAGACCATGGGGTTCACCACCGGTTGGTCGCCGGGGTTGTAGATCTCAAGCATGACATTCGTGCCGAAGGTCTTGATCGGATCGAGCAGCACGGCGCTGGTGTGGATGCCGAAGTTGCCTTCGCCGCGGTTGAGCAGGACGAAGTGTTCCTTCAGATACATGGAGCAACTCGTGAGGACGCCCGATTGCGGCGGGATGGTGAGCATGTCCGTGTCGTGGCGCACCTGGACCTTGTCGAGGTAGGCGCGGCCGGCTTCTCCGCTCACGAGGCGCTCGAAGTCGGGACGTTGCAGGCGGGGGCTGAGGGTGTAAAGCACACGGTGGGGCGTGAGGAAGACGCGGCCGAGGCGGTCGATGCTGATGGTGTTGGGCAGCTTGAGCAGGTTGGTCTGCACGGCGTCCCAGATTTCGGCGGTGGAGAGTTTGGCCGTGTCGGGCGCATAAAACAGCCGGCCCACGGGCGAGCCGATGCGCAGGATTTTTTTCCAATAGGCAGCGTGGGGAAAGCTGTCGTCGAAGAGGAAGGCGTCGGCTTCCATCAGCAGGCGGGATGCATCCACGCGGGGCTGGCCGCGGGTGATCATCTCGATGCCGATGCGCGCGAGCGTGCTGCGTTCGGTGAAGTGCAGCGCGGCGAGGCGCGTCTTCAGAAAATCAAGCTCGGCCGGGTGGCGCGGCCAGAAGGCGAGGGTGAGCGAAAGGGTGCGTTCGTCCTTCTGCTTGATGGCGAGAATCTGTCCGTCCTGACTCGTCCAAAAGGGATCGGGTGACATGGTGGGGATGGATTGATAATCAACGCGTCCTTTTCCTCCGACACAAGGAACGAGTATGGGGTTGCCAACGAATGGGCCGGTCGGCATCGCTATTATTTTACGGCACAAATCCCCTTGCGCCGTTTCCTACTCAACCTCAACGCATGAAACTTATCTCCACGTTCAAGGCTGCCGTGCTTTCCCTCGGTGCCGTCGCTGTTCTTTCCGCCGCCGATGCTCCCGCCGCCGCGCCCGCCGCGCCGGCTCCGGAGGCCGTCGCCGCTCCCAAATTCACCGAGGCCCAGCTCCTCGAAACCTTCGGCTGGTTCGTCGGCCGCCGCATCGGCATGAGCGAACTCGGCTTCACCGCCGACCAGACCTCCGCCGTCATCAAGGGCATCCAGTCGGCCGCCGCCGGCAAGGAATCCCCCTTCAAGGTCGAGGAAGTCGGCCCCGAGCTCGACAAATTCATGCAGGCCAAGCAGGCGGAATACACCGCCAAGGTCGCCAAGAAGAGCCAGGCCGAGAGCGCCAAGTTCTTCGCCGAGGTCAAGGCCAAGAAGGGCGTCATCGCCCTCCCGAGCGGCCTGTGCTACGAGATCGTCAAGGAAGGCGCCGGCGCCTTCCCGAAGGCGTCCGACATCGTGACGGTTCACTACACCGGCACGCTGGTTGACGGCAAAGTCTTCGACAGCTCGCTGCAGCCCCGCCAGCCCGGCGCGGCGATCGAGCCCGCCGAGTTCCCCCTCGGCGGCGTGATCCCCGGCTGGACCGAGGGTCTGCAAAAGATCAACAAGGGCGGTAAGATCAAACTCTACGTCCCCTCCGACCTCGGTTACGGCGACCGTGGCAGCCCTCCTGCCATTCCTCCGGCCGCGACGCTGATCTTCGATGTCGAGCTCCTCGACATCAAGGCTCCTCCCGCTCCCGAAGCCGCCGCTCCCGCTGCCGCCGAGGCTCCTGCGGTCGCCGCTCCGACGGGCATGTAATCAGTCCGGCGAGTTTTTTTCTTCTCGACGCCCCCGCCTGAAAGCGGGGGCGTTTTTTTGCCCAGATGTGACACATCGGAGCACCGGCGTGGTTGCGTGGTAAGGCCGGGCGCGTCAGCAAAGGTGTTTGCGTCGAATGAACATCGCCCTCGTCACCGAAACATTCCCGCCGGAGGTCAACGGCGTCGCCATGACGTTGAGCCGGCTGGTGGCGGGCATGCGCGCACGCGGGCACGACGTCGAGGTGGTGCGACCGCGTCAGAAGATCGAGGTCAAGGGAAAGGCCGCCGGCGTTAAGCCCCCTGTGGAGGATTTGCTCGTGCCGGGCATGCCGATTCCGTTTTACAGCACGCTGCGCATGGGCCTGCCGGTGACGGGCCGGTTGAAGGCGCGCTGGCGCGAGCGGCGTCCCGATGTCGTGCATGTCGCCACCGAGGGGCCGCTCGGACTCGCGGCGTTGCGCGCGGCGCACTTGCTGGGGCTGCCGGTCACGTCGAGTTTCCATACGAATTTTCACCAATACGGCGGTCATTACGGCCTGCAGATCGGGCGCGACCTCGCGCTGCGCTACATGCGGTGGTTTCACAACCGCACGCGCTGCACGATGGTGCCGGCGTCGGATTTGAAGGAGCAACTCGCCGCCGACGGCTTCGGGCGGCTCACCGTGCTGGCGCGCGGGGTGGACGGGAAACTGTTTTCACCCGCGAAGCGCAGCGAGGAGTTGCGGAGAGCTTGGGGCGTCGAGCCGAATGATCCGGTGGTGATCTATGTCGGGCGCATCGCGGCGGAGAAAAATCTGACGCTCGCGGTGGAGGCATTTCTGGCGATGCAACGGGCGGAGCCGCGCGCGAAATTCGTGCTGGTGGGCGACGGACCGGAGCGCGAGCCGCTGGCGAAACGGTATCCGCAGTTCCATTATGCCGGGATGCAGCGCGGCGAGGCGCTTGCGGCGCACTACGCGTCGGCGGATGCGTTTGTGTTTCCGAGCGTGACGGAGACCTTCGGCAACGTGGTGACCGAGGCGCTGGCGAGCGGCCTGGTGGTGCTGGCCTACGATTACGCGGCGACACGCGAACACGTGCGGTCGGGTGCGAACGGATTCAGCGCGAAGTTCGACGACCGCGAAGCGTTCCTCGTGACCGCGCGTGATGTCATGGCGCGGCGGGAGGAGTGGCCGGTGATCCGAAGGGCGGCGCGGGTGACCGCCGAGGGTATCACATGGGAGGCAATTTTCGACAAATTTGAGGCCGAGTTGACGACGGGTGCCGAGAGCAGTTTGTAACCTATTACAAACGGTCCCCTAGCATTATCGGAGGAGCGGATGTATTCTCCGTGCGTGGTCACGGGGCCACATGATAGCTGACAGGTTAGAGTAGCTGACAGGTTGGTTGGTCAGGTCAGAAGTCAGGGCCAGTAGACAGGTCAGTTCGATAGCAGGTCAGATGTCAGGTTAGGTGTCAGAGTCAGATGTTAGAAGTGTCAGATGTCAGGTCAGTGAAAGGTTAGGTAGTAGTCCAAAAGTTAAAAACTCAGTAGACTCCGCCAAAACCCAAGACGAAGATAAGCGCCATTGCCGCGCTCGCGGGCTCGACCCGCACTATGATGAGCCTCCCCGATCCCGTTCGAGGAGGCTCAACCGTTTTATGGGGCGGAAACCTTTGGGCTGCGAACGGGCGTTTTTCTGGAATAGAGCATTTACTGAGCCTTGCATGATAGAGTGACGATTTCCAGGTAGGGCGGGACCGCTGGGCCCGCCGCGATTTACCACTGGGCACCGCGCAACGGACGGCCCAGCGGTCCGTCCCTACCTGTCACCCTATTACGCTAGACTCAGTAAAATAAAACGGTGGCATCAAAGGAGGTCGGACCGGTCCGATCCAATTTTATGTCCTCGAAAAAACACCATGACGGACCTGGAGGTCCGTCCTCCGCGCGGCCGATCATGGCTACAGTTTTATTTGAAGTGACATAAGACTCACTTGCCCGGGATGGCGAACTTCACCATCGGTGCGCCGGCATCGGTGCTCCCAGAAGCGGGCGGGGCGGCGCTGATGGGGGACGGGGCGGGGGCGGTGGGTCCGGTGAAAGCGGGTTCGCTGGCGGGGATGGCGGCGAAACCGCGGTCAAGGATATCGATGGCCTTGCGGTCACGGGCGATCCCATAGTCAATCCGGCCGCCGGAGCCGAAGGCGCCCATGATGACGACGATCACGCGGCGGCCGTTGCGGAGGGCGGTGGCGCTCAGGCAGTAGCCGGCGCTCCTGGTGTAGCCGGTCTTGAGGCCGTCCACGCCCTGGACCGTCCCGAGCAGCTTGTTGTGATTCTCCATGTGCTGCGGGCCTTTCGCGCGATTGAAGCCGAAGTCGCGGGTCTTGGCCGAGGAGTATTTGAGGACGTCGGTTTTGAGCAGGAGATAGCGGCAGAGGATGGCGTAGTCGCGCGGGGTCGTGAGGTCGCCGTCGGCGATGCGACGGCTGGAGGGGGGCAGACCGTGCGGGGAGCGGAAGGCGGTGTGCGCCATGCCGAGTTCGCGGGCCTTGGCGTTCATGAGATCGACAAACGCCTCGACCGAGCCGGCGGAAAAGCGGGCCAGGGCGTGGGCTGCGTCGTTGGCCGACTGGATCATCATGGCATACATGAGGTCCTCGACCGGGAAGGTTTCGCTGGCGTCGAGAAACACCTGGGTGCCTCCCATGTCGGCATCGGAGGAGTCGATCTTGACCGGGCTGTCGAGGGTGATGGAGCCGCTCCGGAGTTTGTCGTGGAGCACGGCGAACGTCATGAGTTTCGTCATGCTGGCGGGAGGGGTGACGACGTCGGGACCGTCTTCGGCGAGCACCTTGCCGGTGGCTGCGTCGATGGCGATGAATCCTTTCCATTCGCCGGTCTGGGCCGTCGAGGCGGCGGGCCGGGAAACTTTGGCGGTGAGCGAGGCCGGAGCGAGCGCTGCGATTGAGACGAAAGCGAGGGCGGCGAGACGGGACAATTTCATGCGCGGAACGAAAAATTGAAGCGATGCTGGAGACGATAACGCGAGGGTCAGGTTGCGGTGCGCGTTTGCTCGAGCGGAAGTTCGTGGAGCTTCAGCTCGGGGTTTTTCTCGGTGAAGTAGCGCATCGTCCAGTCGTTGGGAAAAAGGACGATGGGGTGGTCGAACTTGTCCACGCCGAAGCTCACGCCGCTGGCGACGATGAGGGACTGAGGGTCTTTCAACGCGGGGTGCGGCTCGAGCCAGCGGAGGAGGGTCCAGGGCGTGGCTTCGAGGCGGGACTCGGCGTTGTATTCGGATTTGAGGCGGAACTGCACGACCTCGAACTGAAGGTTGCCGACGGCGGCGAGGAGCGTGGCGCCGGGAGGAGCGTTGCGCGGCATGAAGGATTGCACGACGCCCTCCTGCAAAAGTTGTTCCAGGCCGGCGCGGTATTTCTTGGAGTCGCCGGAGTTGGGATTCGAGATGTAGGTGAACACCTCGGACGGGAAGCGCGGGATCTCGTCGTAGGCGATGGTGCGGTCCTCGGTGAGCGTGTCGCCGATGCCGAAGGAGTCGTGGCCGACAAGGCCGATGACGTCGCCCGGCCAGGCCTCGTCGACGGTCTCGCGTTCCTGTCCGAAAAGGCGGTGCGAGGAGGAAAGGCGCACGGTGCGGCCGGTGCGCTGGTGCACGACGTTCATGTCGCGGGTGAACTTGCCGGAGCAGACGCGGACGAAGGCGATGCGGTCGCGGTGCTTCGGATCCATGTTTGCCTGGATCTTGAAGACGAAGGCGGAGAACTTTTCGTAGGTGACGGGAATCTCGCGGGCGACGGTCGGAGCGGGCGCGCCGGGGACGGTGATGGTGACCGAACTGCGCGTGGTGGGCGGGATGGAGTTTTTGAGGAAACCTTCGAGGAGAAGCTGGACGCCGAAGTTGTTCACGGCGGAGCCGAAGAAGACGGGCGTCTGCTTGCCGACCTGCACGGCGGCGAGATCGAAGGGGGCGCTGGCGCCGTCGAGGATGTCGATCTGTTCGGAGACCTGGTCGAACGTGTAGTCGTCGAGCTTGTCGCGCACGACGGGATCGTTGAGGCCGGTGACGTTGACGGGGGCGCGGTAGGCGCCGTGGGGCGTGCGCTCGAAAAGGTGGACCTCCTTGGAGCGACGGTCGTAGACGCCCTTGAAGGTCGGGCCGTTGCCGAGCGGCCAGGTGACGGCGCAGGGAGCGAGGCCGAGGACGCGTTCCAGTTCATCGAGGAGGTCGATGGGGTTGAGCGTGGGGCGGTCGCACTTGTTCATGAACGTGAACACGGGGACGCCGCGGCGTTTGCAGACCTCGAAGAGCTTGCGGGTCTGCGGCTCGATGCCCTTGGCGGCGTCGATCACCATGAGGGCGGCGTCGACGGCGGTGAGCACGCGGTAGGTGTCCTCGGAGAAGTCCTTGTGTCCGGGGGTGTCGAGCAGGTTGACCGCGTAGCCCTGGTAGTCGAATTGGAGGACGGTCGAGGAGATCGAGATGCCGCGCTGCTTTTCGAGTTCCATCCAGTCGGAGGTGGTGGCGCGCTGGCTCTTGCGGGCGGTGACGGTGCCGGCGAGGTGGATGGCGTTTCCGTAGAGAAGGAACTTCTCGGTGAGCGTGGTTTTGCCGGCGTCTGGGTGCGAGATGATCGCAAAGGTGCGGCGGCGGGCGATTTCCTGGGCGGGCGTCATGGCTGAACCGGCAAACCAACAGGCCGCAGGCGGAGAGGGGAAGTCTTTAATTGTCGGGGAACCGAAGCGGGCGACGGTCGCTTTTGACGTTTTTTTGGAACCGGAGATGTGGAAATCCCTAAATAAATCGGCTGCAATGCCGAAGTAGGATAGAACTTCATAAACCCCCATGGTCATCGCCCTTTCCCTTTTTGCGTTCGTCTATCTGGCTGGACTGCTCACGTTGGCGGGGGCGTTGTGGCGTGCGCCCGAGGGATTTGAGGACGACGAGGGCTTTCATGCCGGTCAGGGGCGTTGACGAACGAGGGTTCACTTTGGGCTTTTACTGGATGGGCGGTGCGTGATGATGACCGGATGTCGTCGCCCGTCCCTTCGCTGAAACTCAAAGCCAACGCCAAGTCTCGCGTTCTTTCCGGCCACCCTTGGGTGTTTGCCAACGAGGTGGAGGCGCTGCTTTCCGCCGTAAACGACGGCAGCGTGGTCGAGTGCCGCGATCGTGCAGGGCGCTTTCTGGGCAGCGGTATCTACAATTCCAAGTCGCAGATCATCTGGCGCCGGTTGAGCGCGCAGCGCGTGACGCTCGACGAGGCGTATATTCGCGGTGCATTGACGCGGGCGATATCCCGTCGCGATCCGACTTCTCGTCATCGCCGGTTGGTATGGTCGGAGTCGGACGACCTTCCCGGCGTCGTGGTGGATCAATTTGGCGATACGCTGGTGTTGCAGATCCAGTCGCTGGCGATGGACCAGCGCGGCGATTTGATCGTCGAGCTGCTGGCCGAGCTGCTTTCACCGACGGAGATCATCGTGCGCAACGACGCGCATATCCGGAAACTCGAGGGCTTGCCGCTCGGCGTGCATACGCGCAGCGGTCAGGCGTGGGCCCCGCGCTGGGAGAAGATCGACGGTTTCGACTACTGGCTCGACCTTCAGAGCGGACAGAAGACGGGTTTTTATCTGGACCAACGCGAGCAGCACGCGGTGCTGGCGAAGCATTGCGCGGGCAAGCGGGTGCTGGACGCGTTCTGCAACCAGGGGCCGTTCGCCCTGCATGCGGCGCGGGCGGGCGCGAAGGAAGTGCTCGGCCTCGACAGCGCGGCGGACGCGATCGACCAGGCCAAGAAGAACGCCGAGCGCAACGGCGTGAACGCAACGTTTGCGGTGGCCAACGTGTTTGACTGGTTCAACGACCCGGCGCGCCACGGCGAGCCGTTGTGGGACGTGATCGTGCTCGATCCTCCGCCTTTTGCGAAGTCGAAGAGCGCGCTGGAAGGTGCGTTGCGCGGCTACAAGGAGATCAACCTGCGCGCGATGCAGAGCCTCGTTTCGGGCGGCGTGCTGGCGACGTATACCTGCTCGCATCACATGCAGGACGCGGAGCTGCGCGGCGTGCTCGCCGATGCGGCGACCGATGCGAAGCGCAAGGTTCGCGTGGTCGAGTTTTGCCACCAGCCGGCGGACCATCCGGTGCTGGTCACGATGCCGGAGAGCGAATACTTGCGCGGGTATATCGTGCGTGTTGAGTAATCACCTTTTTTATGGCCTGGAGCACTGTTCATTGGAGAAGCGACGTCCTTGGCAAGCAGACCACCATGCAGGTGCTGCTGCCCGAAACCGGCAAGGCGCCCTACGCGACGTTTTACCTGCTGCACGGTCTGAGCGACGACTCGACCATGTGGCTGCGCCGCACGCGCATCGAATGGTATGTGCGCGACCTGCCTCTCATCGTGGTGATGCCGGACGGTTACCGGGGCTTCTATACCGATAACGACCAAGGGCCGGCCTACGCGCGGCACATCGGCGAGGAATTGCCGTCGTTTGTGGAGAAGACGTTTCACGCGAAGGCCGAGCGCGGCGGACGGGCCATCGGCGGGCTTTCGATGGGCGGGTTTGGCGCGCTGCGCGTGGGGCTGGGCTACGCGGACCGGTTTTGCTCCGTGAACAGCCACTCGGGCGCGGTGGGCTGGGGAAGCATCGAGGGCGACGCCGGCTACTGGGCGGAGGCCAAGCGGCGCGGCTGGTCCGACGATTTTTCGGCCGAGTTGAAGCGCGTGTTTGGAACATCCCCCATGGGCTCCGGGCACGATCTGCTGACACTGGCAAAAAGCGCAAAGAAGGCGCGCAACCTGCCGAAGCTGCTGCTCGACTGCGGGGCGGACGATTTCCTGATCGAGGACAACCGGAAGTTCCAACGCGAACTCACTGGCGCCAAAATCCCACACGTTTATCGGGAGTTCCCCGGAGCGCACACGTGGGATTACTGGGATACGCATATCCAGGACGCGCTGCAGTTTCACGCGAAGAACCTCGGTCTGCCGGGCGCGGGCAAACAGGCGCAGGCTTGAATGCGCCCGAAAGCGAGTTAGCTGTTCGATCCATGGCAATTCCCGGAAGCGTGCTGATTGTGGACGATGAGGCCCATGTGCGGGCGTTCATGAAACTCGTGCTGGAGAAACTGGGGATACCTACGATCTACGAGGCGGGACGCATGGATGAAGCGCGGGAAAAATTCGCCGCGCATTCGCCCGGGCTGGTTACCTTGGACGTCAATCTTCCGGGCGGAAGCGGGCTCGATCTGCTCAGGGAATTCAGGGCGGTGGATGACGACGTGCTGATCGTTATCGTCAGCACGGAGGTGCAGGCGGGCGTGGTCAACGAGGCGGCGGACGCGGGCGCCGACGGCTTCATCCGCAAGGACCTGCCGCGCGATCAGATTCTGGCGGAGTTGAAGGGGATTTTGGCGGACTAGTATGACGTAACATCAAAATATCCGCATCTTTCGGCGGGATTTTAGGTAGGGACGGACCGCTGGGCCGTCCGCTTCAGCTCATGTAAACCGGATGACTTCGCGGCGGGCCCAGCGGTCCCGCCCTACCAACGAT
>JBAZSJ010000005.1:0-167621 GCA_041662485.1 Opitutaceae bacterium
GCAAACAACTCCGCCGCCTCGTCTCCGTCCTCCTCTCCAAACGTCCTTTTACTCCAAGAACCCATGTCGCCGCTTGACCTCCCATTACAGCCTGTCTCCTACAAATCGAGCCCCCCGAAGCAAACGCCGCCCTCTAACGCCCAAACCGCCCCACCGCCACCTCCCGGTCAAACGGCACGCCTTCGGTGAGGTGGTTGACCCACTGGTGCGCCAGCCACGGGGCAAGCAGCGCGCCCTTGGAACCGAGCCCGTTGAAAACACCGAGCCGCGGCTCGCGAAGGCTTCGCCCCGCCAACGGATAACGGTCCGGCGAAGTCACGCGCACGCCCGACTCCTGCGCCACAACTGTAAACGCCCGCCCGCCGAGCAATCGGGTCGCGCTCTTCGTCAGCTCCTCGCGCGCAACCTCCCCCGCCAAAACATCGCCCTCACGCGTATATGTCGCGCCGACCTTGGCCAAACCCTCCTCCGTCGGCAGCACCCAGTGCCCGCGATTCAAGATCACCTCCGGCGCCAGCCCGCCGACCGCCAGCAAGAAAATCTCCCCGGTCGCCCGCGCGCACTTCACATCGCCCCACGCCAGCCCGCCGCAGTCGTCCGCCCCCGTGCAAAGAATCACCACGTCATATCGTCCGAGCGCCCCCGCCAGATCGACGCGCTCCTCGCGCAGACGTCCGTCCGCCAGCCAACGCGCCCGCGCGGTCGCGATGAGCGCCGCCGTGTCCACGCGCGCCGCGCCCTCGATCCAGAATCCGTCGGCATCGGCCTCGCCCGCGTAAGGAGCCAGTTCGCCGGTCGCGCTTTTTTCGGCGAACACCCGCCGCTCGCGATCATCGTTGAAAAAACGCCGCACCCGCATCGGCCGCACCAGCGAAACGCCCCACTGCGCCTCCATCGCGCGATAAACTTCCAGCGCGCGCGGCAGAAGCGCATCCACGCCGCGGCTCTTCACGATGCGCTGACCGGTGATCGGATTGATGATGCCCGCCCCGACACGAGACGCGGCGGACGCGTGCCCGACATCGGCAATCTCGAAGGCGATCCCCGCCCGCTCAAACGTCCACCCGAGCACCGTCCCCGCGAGCCCCTGGCCGACGATCAGGATGGGCGCTGGCATACCGGGAGACCGCTAGACCAAGGCCAACCGACCGTTGCCGTTCAAAGGAGAACGGACCTCCCGGTCCGTTCCGGCGCCCGCCGCACGCCGAAGGCCAAAAGGAGCGGACCGGGAGGTCCGCTCTCCATAAAAGCAGAAAGGCCGGGACATGGTTTTATTTCTCGACCGAAAGCGCGGCGCCCACGATGCCCGCCTCGTTGAGGAAACTCGCCGCGACCACGGGTGTGCGAACCTTCAGGTATTTGAACCATTTGTCGTGATCCGCGCTGATGCCGCCACCGACGATGATCAGCTTCGGCCAGAGCACGTTTTCAAGCTGGTTGAGGTAATCGCTCACCTTGTGCGCCCATTTTTTATAGGACAGCTCATGACGCTCCTTGGCGGCTGCGGAAACAAAACACTCGGCCGACTTGTGCTTGATCTGCAGATGCCCGAACTCGCTGTTCGGATACAGCCGCCCGTCCACAAAAAGCGCGCTGCCCACGCCCGTGCCGAAGGTCAGCATGAGAACCGTGCCGGAAACATTATTGCCCGCGCCGAACCCGACCTCGGCGATGCCCGCCGCGTCGGCGTCGTTCACGAGACTCACCGGCAGGCCGGCGGCCTTGCTGAAGAGCTTGCCCGCGTCGCACCCGATGAAGTCCTCGTGAAGATTGGCCGAGGTGAGGACCACGTTGCCATGAATCACCCCGGGGAAACCGACGCCGACGGGTCCCTGCCACTTGAAATGCTGCGCCAACTTCTTGATGGCGGCGGCCATCTGTCTCGGCGTGAGCACCTCGGGCGTGGGTATGCGGTGACGCTCCGCGAGAAGCTTGCCGGTCTGGGTGTTGACGGGCGCGCCTTTGATGGCGGACCCGCCGATATCGATGCCGAGAATGTTCATGCAGGAAATTATTTACAGCCGCAGTCGTGGCTTCCGCAGCCTCCGCCTTGATGGGCGTGACCGTGTTCGAGTTCTTCGGCGTTGGCGGCGCGCACGCCGACCACCTCGACGTCAAACACCAGATCCACTCCGGCCAGCGGATGATTTGCATCGAGGATCACCTCGTCGCCCTCGACATCCACCACCGTGACGATGGGCGCAAACGCATCCTCGCCCGCCTTGAACTGGTCGCCCGGCTTCAGGTCGCCCTCGACGGGAAGCAACGCCTTGAGCACGCGCTGCACCTGCGTGTCGTCGCGTTCGCCGTAGGCCTTGGCCGCCGGCACCTCGACGCGCTGTTTTGCTCCGGCCGCCGCTCCGCGCAGCGCCTCGTCGAGCCCGTCGATGATCTGCCCCGCGCCCTCCAGGTAACTGATCGGCTGGCCGCCCGCCGACGTGTCCAGCAAGCGCCCCTGAGGATCGCGCAATGTGTAGTGAAAGGTAACGACGTTTCGGCTCATGAAGGATTACCTTCCCAAACCCGCCCCACCCCGCGCAAGGGCGAAAGCTTCCTCACGACTCTTCGCGTAACACCTCCAGCGGCGGGTGATTCGCAATGCCTCGGCCAGACATCCACCCCGTCAGCACGGTCAACGCTGTCACCGCCACGACCGCACCCGCAAAAAGCCCCACCGGCGCCACCACCGGCGCATCAAAGACAAAAACCGCCAGCGCCGTGCCCGCCGCCCACGCCAGCAACCCGCCCACCAGCGCCGCCAGCATCCCCAGCACCGCATGCTCCACAAACTGGATCTGCATCAGCTGCCGCCTCGACGCCCCGAGCGTGCGCAAGAGCACAGTCTCTCGGATGCGCTGAAACCGCCCCGTCGTCACCGCGCCCACCAATACCACCACGCCTGTAGCCACCGTGAACCACGCCATGAAGCGGATCACCAACTCCGCCTTGGAAAAAATCGTGTCGAGCGTCTTCAGCACCAGCGCAAGGTCGAGGACCGACACGTTGGAAAACTCCCGCACGACCGCCTGCTGCACCCGTGCCGATTCCTCCGACCCCGCCGCCCGCCCCGCCACCACGAAAAATTTCGGCGCCGACTCCAGCACGCCTTCGGGGAACACGATGAAGAAATTCGGCGCCATGCGCCGCCACTCCACGCTCCGCAGGCTCGCCACGCGCGTCTTCACCGGCACGCCCTGCACGTCGAACTCCAACTCGTCGCCCAGCTTGAGCCGCATGTCCTTCGCCAACCCCTCCTCGATGGAAACCGGCGCTGGCTCCTGCGTCGGCTCCACGCGCCCGTAAAGCTTCCCCGCCGTCAGCTTCTCCGTGTCCGAAAGCGCGGCGCGGTAGGTCGAGCGGTATTCCCGGCGCAACGTCCACGCGGGAATCCCCGCCGCCTTGTCCTTGAGCAACTCGTCCACCGTGCGCCCGTTGATGCCCGCCAGCCGCATCGTCACCACCGGCGCCGTCGCCAACGCCGGCACGCCCTGCGCCGACAGCAACGCCGTCAACGGCCCGATCTGATCGTCCTGAATATCGAAAAACAACAGATTGGGCCGCCCGCCGCCGTCCGCCCCGCGAATCTGCCGCACCAGCGTCTCGCGCGACAGCGCCAGCGTGAGCAGCAAAAACGTGCCCAGTCCCAAAGACAGCAGCAGCAACGTCGTGCGATTGTTCGGTCGGTGCAAATTGGCGACTCCCTGCCGCCACACATACGGGAGCCGCCTCGGCATAAACCGCCGCGCCATCCACGCCACGACGCGCGCCAGCCCAGCCAGCGCCCCGAGCACCAGCGCCAGTCCGCCCGTAAACCCCAGCCCCCACGACCAGCGCCCCGTCTGCCAGACCGCGAAACCCGCCACTGCCACGACGATCACTCCTCCTACCACCCAACGCAGCACATCGCGTCCTCCCGTCTCCACCGCAAACGCCGCCCGGATCGCCGCCAGCGGCGACACCCGCCGCACCGCCAGCAAAGGCAGCAGCGTGAACAACCCGCTCACCGCCAGCCCCGCCGCCAACCCGCGCGCCACCGCCGCCCACGACACAAAAAAATGAACCTCGAACGGCAGCAGATCCCGCACGAGCGGCGGCAGCACCAGCTGCACCGCCACGCCCAGCAACGCCCCCATCACCGCGCCCAATCCGCCCAGCGCCAGCCCCTGCACCAGATAGATGGCGAAGCCCTGCCGCGCGCTCGCGCCCAGACACCGCAGCACCGCGACCGTCGCGAGCTTTTGGCCGATGTGCACATGGATCGCGCTCGCCACCCCGATCGCGCCAAGCAGCAGCGACACAAACCCCGTCAGACTCAGAAACGCATACACGTTCTCCAACGCCTTCCCGAGTTCGCGCTTTCGTCCGGCCACCGTGTCAAAGTGCAGGTGCTCGTCGCGGAACAGTCTCTTCATCTCCGCCGCGATCTTGTCCGCATCGCTTGTCGCGGGAAGTTTCAGATAGGTGCGGTAGCGCACCAGGGAGCCGCGCCCGACCAGCCCGGTTTCAGGCAGCACCGAAAGCGCCACGATCACGCGTGGCGAAAGCGTGGCCGCGGCCGACGCTTCGCCCGGCAGCTGCTGGATCGTCCCGACCACCGTCAGCGTCTTCGTCCCCAGTCGCAGAGGATCGCCCTCCTTCACGCCAAACTGACGCATCAGCGTCTCATCAACCACCACCGCTCCGCCCGCCGCCACCCGGCCCGCCGCGTCGGCCGGAGCCGTGCGGTAGGTCCCGTAAAACGGATAACCGCCGTCGAGCGCCCGCACAGTAACAAGCCGCGTTTGTCCACCCGACGCCGGAAACGCGATCATCGATGAAAACGTGATCTCACGCGCCTGCTCGCCCCCGAGCCCGGCGATGAACCTTTCAGGCCCTGGGGCAAGCGGCGCACGCGAGCTGACCACAAGATCGGCACCAAGAAGCCCCTTCGCCTGATCGTCGATTCCCCGCCGCAGATTCGCGCTGAACGAACCGACCGCCACGAGCGCAGCCACGCCGAATACGATGGATAGGGAAAACAACCCCAGCCGCCGCCGCGCCGTCCGCGAATCCCGCCACGCCATTTTAAGGATAAAGTTCATGAGTTGCCCACGGAACACACGGATCACACGGAAGAATCAGAGGACGAAACGTTCATGCTCCACCTTGGGAAAGTGACCGAAATTGACCAGCAGCCCCACCCGCAGCCCGGTCGCGTGAAGATAGTTTTGCATCTGCGCACGATGTTCATCGGTGAGTTTTGAAACCGCCTTAAGCTCCACGATGACCTTGTCGTAGCAGATGAAGTCCGCGACGTAGTGCTGCTTCAAGGGCTGCCCCTTGTAGCTCAGCGCCAGCGGCACCTGCGCTTTGGCGGGAATGCCCTGAAGCCCACATTCAATTTCCAAACATTCTTGGAATACGGCCTCAAGAAAGCCGCATCCCTTGTCTTTATATACCTCGAAGCAGGCTCCGAGTATCCGATACGTCTCATCCTTATGTAATAGTTCCATGGTATTAAAATTCTTCCGTGTATTCCGTGTGTTCCGTGGGCAAAAAATCCGTCTTCCTACCCCACCACCGCGCCATTCCTCAACCGGATGATCCGTCCGCATTTTCCCGCCAGTTCCTGATCATGCGTCACCAACACCAGCGTGGTGCCGTGCTGCCGGTTTAATTCGAAAATCAGCTCCACCATCGCCTGCGCCGTCGTGCCGTCGAGGTTCCCCGTCGGCTCGTCGCAGAACAAAATCTTCGGCCGGTTGATAAACGCCCGCGCCAGCGCCACCCGCTGCTGCTCGCCGCCCGACAGCTGGATCGGATAATGCCCCGCCCGCGCCCCCAGCCCGACACGCGCCAGTAACGCCAGCGCCTCGGCCTCGCGCCCGCCTTCGCCGCGCAGCTCCAGCGGCACGAGCACGTTCTCCAGCGCGGTGAGCGTCGGGATGAGTTGAAAATTCTGAAAAACAAAACCCACATGCGCGTTTCTCACCCGCGCCCGACCGTCCTCGTCGAGCCCGCCGATGTTTTCGCCGGCCAGCACCACGTCACCGCTCGTCGGCCGGTCGAGACCGGCGCACAGGCCGAGCAACGTCGTCTTGCCGCTACCCGACGGACCGACGACCGCGAGGCTCTCGCCCGCGCCGAGCTCGAAGCTCACCTCGTGCAACACGGGGAGCGGACCCGTCGCCGTCGGATAAGTCCGGGTGAGCCGCTCGACTTTCAGCATGGTTTGAACACTCATTTGGGAACCGCGAACGAAAGCCCGCGTTCCCATATACGCAAACGATGAAGCCCCTGTTCTCCCTTCTTTTTCTGCTCTTCCTCGCCGGAACTACCTCCGCAGCGACCTCAGGGACCGGGACCAAAACCGTGCTCTTCTTTGGCGACAGCCTCACGGCGGGCTACGGACTCGAAGACGCTTCCGCGCAATCGTTCCCCGCCGTCATCCAGCAAAAAATCGCCGCCGCCGGACTCCCTTGGCGCGTGGTCAATGCCGGCCTGAGCGGCGAAACCTCCGCCGGCGGCCTGCGTCGCATCGACTGGATTCTACGCGCGCCGGTGGACGTCTTCGTCCTCGAACTCGGCGCCAACGACGGCCTGCGCGGACTTCCGCTCGATGCCATACGAAACAACCTCCAAGCCATCATCGACCGCGTGCGTGCGAAAAACCCGTCCGTGAAGATCGTCGTCGCTGGCATGAAGATGCCCGTGAACCTGGGCGATTACGCGAACGCGTTCGCGGATATTTTCCCCACCTTGGCCAAGGCAAACCAAGCCGCGCTCATTCCGTTTTTATTGGAAAACGTGGCCGCCCGCCCGGAATTGAACCAGCCCGACGGCATCCACCCCACCGCCGAAGGTGCCCGCCTCGTCGCCGACACCGCCTGGAAAACGCTGGAGCCGCTCTTAAGCAGGTAGGGACGGACCTCCGGGCCGTCAGCCCGTCGGGCTTTGACTTACCGATCCCTAAATCGCCAAGCTGAGATCGTGCCCCGCCTCATCACTACAGCCTGCGCGTTGCTTTTACTGCTCCCGTTCGCGGCCTGCACAAAAAAGCCGCCTCAGAAATCTGACCCAGATATAGCCGTCTGGCAGCTTGTAGATAAAACCGTGTCAGAAATTCGCCAAATCGAGGGAGTCCGGGCCTTCACGCTTTTCCATGAAAAAGACCAAACATCGCCGCTCTGCGTAGGTGAATTCCGAAGGATCGATGCACGCCAATTAAACGCCGAGAAATTCGACGAGTTGTTCCCGTTTTACATTACCTTCGATCGCCATGGCGGCAGCATGGGCTTTGGTCGGTTAAAAATGCTGTGGTGTCCGGTTCCCTTACCCAAACCATGGGGCAGTTTTAACATCAAAACGAATGACTCTGGTCCAAGAGTTATGACCTCAGTATTTTTCTATCTACCTGACGCCTTTCGATCACCTCGCTTCACCGCAATTTTCCCAGCCTCACAAATAGACTACCATTCAAGAGAATGGGGAGTGCCCAAGGACCAAAAGGTCTTCGCCTTCTACGAAATTCCTCCCGCGTGGTCTCCCGGAGCCATCGCCATTCTGTCCGGCAAGGAATCCCCCGATGAGCCCATCGAACAAGCTTCGCCTTTGGGGACTGTGTTTTGCTTTCTCCATGCATTGCGGGCAGCGGAAGCGGATCCGTCACTGGCGGCAGTCCCTCGCCAACAATTGACCAATCTCATCAACCGCAAAGCCGACCCTCAATTGATCGAAACCCTGTTCTATCTGGCGATCCACCCCGCGACCCAAAATCCCTACGCGGAGGATTATTGGAAGATGTTCATGACTGCGGTCAAAACCGGTTCGATTCCCACAATCTCAGCCATCAACCTTGTTAGTATTTTTCGCATTTTCGCAGGCGGGCTACCTGACGAGAAGAGCAAAGAATTCCACGGCTTTCTCGAACAGTCCTCGCTCAAGCCGGGCAGCCCCGAGTTTTGGGATAGCATGTCGGACGAAGACCGGTGTTTCCAAATAGCACAGTATAATTTGGGATTGATGGTCGATCCCGCGTTTCGCCCTCGAACCCCGTGGCCCAAGCCGTCACCCGCGACGACCGACGCACCATAACCGCGTCCCCTACCTCGCGCTCAGTTCCGCCGAGCGGCGCACCAGTTGGATGAACTCCGCTCGGTAGCCGCTTTCATCGTTGCCCATACCGTCCTCGGCCCAGCCGGCCACTTGGTCGAACGTCGCCGAGCCTTTGTGCGGCGAATCGCGCAGCAACATGCCCCACGCCGCCACCGCCGCCGCGAACCGGAACTCGCCATCCGCCTTGGCAAAACCAGCGCCCGTGTCGATCAGCGGGAACTCCAGCTTCTTGCTCACGTCGCCCTCCGTGGCCTTGTAACGGATTTTCACCGTGAGCAATTCAGGGGAATCCACGCTCGCCGGCTTCTGCGAACGGGCCTCCACCTGTTGATATTTCAACGCGTCCACCGTCGGCCGCGCCGCACCGTCGTCATTCAGACCGACAGGCACGATCTCGTAGAGGGCCGTCACCGTGTGTCCCGCCCCGACTTCGCCCGCGTCCACCGCGTCGTTGTTGAAATCCTCTTTTTTCAGCAGGCGATTTTCATAGCCAATCAGCCGATACGACTGCACGCGCGCCGGGTTGAACTCGACCTGGATCTTCACGTCCTTGGCGATGGTCGCGAGCGTGCCCTCGGCCTGTTCGACAAAGACCTTCTCCGCCTCGCGGCGCGTGTCGATGTAACCGTAGGCGCCGTTGCCCTTGTCGGCGAGCGACTCGAGAGTGCTGTCCTTGAGGTTGCCCATGCCGAAGCCGAACACGCTCAGAAAAACCCGGCTCTTCGCCTTCGCCGTGATGAGGTTCACCAATACGCCGCGATCGGTCACGCCGACGTTGAAATCGCCGTCGGTGCAAAGGATCACGCGGTTGACGCCACCGGTGACGAAGTTGGCCTTGGCGATGTCGTAGGCGAGCTGGATGCCCATCGCGCCGTTGGTCGAGCCGGAGGCGTTCAAGTTGTCGAGCGCGGCCAGGATTTCGGCTTTCTGAAAAACCGGGGTCGAGGGCAGCGCAAGACCCGAACTCCCGGCGTAGGTCACGATGGCCACCTGATCATCGGCGCGCAGACGTTCGATCAGCAGGCGCAGCGATTCCTTCACCAGCGGAAGCTTGTTGGCCGAGTTCATCGAACCGGAGACATCGAGGAGAAAAACGAGATTGGCGGGCGGACGGGTGCCCGCGGTGAACTCGCGCCCCTTGAGCCCGATGCGCACAAGCCGGTGGGACGGTGCCCAGGGTGCCGAGGCGACATCGAGTTTCGCGGCGAACGGCACGTCGCCTTGCGGCGGCGTGTAGCGATACGGGAAGTAGTTTATGAGCTCCTCGACGCGCACGGCATCGCGCGGCGGCAGACGTCCGCCCGTGAGGAAGCGGCGGACGTTGCTGTAGCTGGCGGTGTCCACGTCGATGGAAAACGTCGAGAACGGCTCGGTCGTGGCGCTGCGGTAAACGTTGTCCTCGGGCAGCCTGTAGGCTTCGCCGGAGGTAAACATCGACGGTTCCAATCGAATCGGAGGCACCTCACGCCATTCCGGAGGAGCATTTCCGGCAATAACACGCGAACCTGAATCCGAAATGAAGAAAACTTCAGGCACCCTAGGCCCTTGGGTTACCTTGACGGTCACTGGCGAGGACAATGCTGCGGCACGGAGCCTTTCTCTGGTCGCGGCCCTGTCTTCATTCTGTTTGTTTTCGGCGAGCGAATCGAGCTCCGCCTTGCTCATCGCTCTTGAAACGGGAACCGGAGCCGAAGCAGCAACGGGGGCGTGCGTTGCATACCCATCGAGGTTCAACGCCTTGACATTGCCGGCACCAACTCCGGCTCCGAGCCCGAGCGATCCGTCGAATTTCACCATGTTGTCCTTGAACTCGGGCAAGGCGACTCCGTTCGCGACAGCCGGCTCGGCTGCGGCAATCACGGTGGCAGTTTGCATAGGTGTATCGCTTTCCTTGACCGGCTCCGCCCGCTTGGGCGTGGCATCTTCATGCCGCACCCACACCACCACCGCGAAACACGCGGCGGCCGCAGTCGCGAAGTAATGCAGCGGAAACGGAATCACCCATCCGCGACGCTTCTTCGGCGCAGGCTTGGTTACTTCTTCAGCGACCGCAGGCTCGTCGCCGAGCGCAGCCGTGAGCTGTCCTCCAAATGCGCGCAGCTCCGCCACGGCGGCCCGCAATTCGGGATCGGCCTGCACGGCGGCTTCGATGCGGGCGAGTTCGTCGCCCTCCAATTCGCCGAAGGCGTAGGCGGTGATACGGGGGTCGGCGGGAAAAATCGTTTCGTTAATATCGTGATTCATGGTGTGGTCTCCTCAGGGTTGTTGCGCGGCGAACTCGGCGCGCAGGCGTTGGACCGCGGTGTGGATAAGGAAGCCGACATTCGAAACCGAGTGCTCGGTGATGCGGCTGATTTCCTTGTAACTAAAACCGTTTTGAAACTTCAGGCGGATGACCTCCTGCTGGTTTTCGGGCAGGCATCCGATCAGGCGCAGAAGCGCCGCGTGCGTCTCGGAGGCTTCCAACGCACGTCCCGGCCGGGGCTCGGCGGCGGTCACGCGCTCAACCTCTCCCTCGGCAAAGCGTTTCATGCGTCCCTCCTTGCGCAGCACGTCGAGCGCGCGGTGGCGGCAGACGGTGAACAACCACTCGGCCAAGTGTCCCTCAACCTCGGCGCACGGCCGGGCCATGAGCTTGACGAACGTGTCCTGCACGACGTCGCGCGCCCGGTCGGCGTCGCCGCCGAGCAGACGGGTGGCGTAGCGTTGCAACGACGCCTGATGCGCCGCGACGGCTGACGGGACAAACTCTGCTGCGTTTTCATGGGCGGCCTCCGGATTCATGGGTGGGTCTTCTCCGGATGACGCGCCAACGCGCGGGTTATTAGAAAAAATCCGCTCTACCTCGGCGGCCTCACCACGCGCGTGTCGCACACGTAGTCGTGCACGCCGCGTTTTTCGTCGTCAAACGCCACCACCAGATAACTCAGACCGAGGGTGAACATATTCAGAGCCAGCGCGAAATAGCGTCCGATAATCCGGCCGATGGAAAGCGGCGAACCGTCCGCGCGGCGGACCACCAACCCCATGGCGAGCTTGCCGGGCGTCGCGGAATATTTGCGCAGAAAAAAGCAGTCGTAAGCCACCCCGAGGATCAGACTGATGCCGATGGCCACGCCAACAAAGCCCAGCATCTCCATCGCCTGCTCCGGCGTGGGCTGACGCCCCTTCAGTTTTTCCAACATCGCCATCGTATCGCGAAAAAACAGCACCCCGACCACGCCGATGAACATCTGCCCGCCAACCCACAGGATAAAGGTGTCTATCAACCGCGCCGCCACCCGCAGCCAGAATCCGCCGTAAACAATCGGCCCCGAATGCGTCACCCGCACCGCCGGCCCGTCAACCGGCCCGCCGACGCCCGCACCTGCCAATTCACCAAGCAATTCACCCGGCAGCGGCGGAACCTCCGGCTCCAGGATCACGACCGCGGCGGGATCGGCCGCCAGCACCTCGGCCAGCGATTGCCAGCCGGCCATGGGCTTGCGCCACACGAGCGAGTCGCGGGTGATCGTGCCAACCTGCACCAACCGCTCGAACTCGGCCTGGTTGACCGGCCCCTTACGCTCCCCGTTGATCGCATAATACCATTGCATACGTGAGTCGTGTTCAACCGCCCCGCCCGCCGCTGGCAACGAAATAGCATCCGCCGCCAACCGGCCTTGCCCCGCGCCCGCCCGCCAGCTTGGCTCGCCGCCATCATGCTTCGCCGCCTTTTGATATCAATCACTCCACGGTTTTTGACTTTAGGTAGGGCGGGACCGCTGGGCCCGCCGAAACGCGAACCGGACGGCCCAGCGGTCCGTCCCTACCTTCCCAAACCGTATTCGGCACTTGGCGTTACCTCTGTCTTTACCGCCCTGCTGCTCCTCGCCGGCTGCCACAAACGCGAGACGCCCGCCGAGGCCGGCGTGCGCACCCGCACCCTTCTCCTCGGCAACGGCGCCGAGCCCCGCGACCTCGATCCGCACGTGGACGTCGCCTACACCGACTACAACATCCTCGTCGCCCTGTTCGAGGGCCTCACCGTGATCGACGAGACCACCTCGAAGCCGCTCCCCGGCATGGCCGAGCGCTGGGACATCTCGGCCGACGGCCTTGTTTACACCTTCCACCTGCGCGCCGACGCCTCGTGGTCCGACGGCACTCCGCTCACCGCGCAGGATTTCGCGTTCTCTTTCGAGCGCATCCTCGCGCCGCAATTCGCCGCGGAATACGCCAACATGCTCTTCGCCCTCAAAAACGCCGAGGCCTACAACGCGGGCAAGCTCGCCGACTTCGCCCAGGTCGGCGTGAAGGCCCTCGATGCGCGCACCCTGCAACTCACGTTGGAGCGCCCCTGCTCCTATCTCCTTTCGCTCGCCGCCCACCAGACGTGGATGCCCGTCCCGCAGGCCGTGATCCTGAAATTCGGCAAGGCCCACGAGCGCGGCACCCGCTGGACCCGCCCCGAAAACTTCGTCTGCAACGGCCCCTTCACCCTCGAGGAGTGGTCGCCCGACCAACGTCTCGTCGTTAAGAAAAACCCGCGCCACCACGACGCCGCGGGCAACCGGATCGAACGCGTGATCTTCTACCCCGTCGCCGATCTCACGGTGGACGAAAACAACTTCCGCTCCGGCCAGGTCCACATCACCTACGACGTGCTGCCCGACCGCCTCGACGCGTGGCGCCGCGAAGCTCCCGGCGAACTCCGCGTGGACGCGTTTCTCGAAACGTTTTTCCTGCGCTTCAACGTCACCCGCGCCCCCTTCACCGACAAACGCGTGCGTCAGGCCCTCGCCCGCGCCATTGATCGCGAGGCGCTCGCCCGCTCCGTCATGCGCGGCAGCCGCCTGCCCGCCACCAGCCTCGTCCCGCCGGACACCGCCGGCTACACCTCGACCGCGCACACGCCCACCGACTTTGACGCCGCCCGCCGTCTCCTGGCCGAGGCCGGCTATCCGGGCGGTAAAAGCTTCCCCAGGGTCGAAGTCAAAATGAACGCCGATGCCGTCAACACGAAGATCTTCGAGGCCATCCAGCAGATGTGGCGCAAGGAACTCGGCATCGACGTCGCCCTCACCACCGAGGAATCCCGCGTTTATATCGACAGCATGCAGTCGCTGTCCTTCGACATGCTCCGCTCCCGCTGGGTCGGCGACTACAACGACCCCACCACGTTCACCGACCTCTTCACCTCCGCCAGCGGCAACAACAACACCGGCTGGAAAAACCCCGCCTACGACCAGCTCGTCGCCGACGCCGCCAACGAACAGGACACCTCCCGCCGCTTCGCCCTCCTCCAAAAGGCCGAGGCCCTGCTGCTCGACGACGCCCCCATCGCGCCGATTTTTTACGGCGCGCGCACCTATTTGATCCGCCCCGAAGTGAAGGGTTGGACGCCCGCCCTGCTCGGTGTTCACCGCTACCAAACCATTCACCTCGAACCTTAAGCCAAATTTCACCTTCTATGAATCAAACTCACACCTTGGCACACAATCTGCGACTTGCCTTGTGCTGCGCCGGACGGCCGCGTAAGCCTTTCTGCATGCGTCCCATCGCCTTAATCCTGTTTTCCCTAACCCTCGGTGTCACCGCCTCTTTCGCCGCCGATCTTAACGCCCTTAAGATCGTGCGTATCATGCCCGATTATCATCCGGCCGATGATTTCGTGCGTATCTCGGAGTATTTCAACGGCAAGGAAAACACCGGCGGCGCCATCGTCGTCCGCACCCAGCCCGCCCACCGCGAAGGCTACTACTTCCTCGTTCGCGTCAAAACCACCTCGCCCATCGAGGTCGCCTGGATCGAGACGCAGGTCATCACGCCCACCTCGCCCGAACCGCGCACCGACAGCTTCGCCGTTTCCCTGCCCGCCGCCGGCAGCCATGTGATCAAATTCGGCCTCACCGGCACCGACTGGCCCTCGCCCACCGCCGTGCCCGTCGCCTGGAAGCTCCGCATGCTCGCCGCCGACGGCAAGGAACTCGCCACCGAACAAAGTTTCCTCTGGTCCAAACCTCCCGGTCCCGCCGTCGCGGCGAAATAACCGCCCGACTCCCCTCTCATGCCCGATCTATTCGCGAACTACGAACACGGCCGCTTTTATGACGAGATGTTTTCCGCCCCCGGAAAACCCCGTCCCCACTACCGCCGTCTTTATGAGCGATTCGGGCGCATGGAAAACATGGGCGACCTGCTGGAACGCCAGCGCATCGCCGACCAGACGTTTATCGACCGCGGCGTGACGTTCACCGTCTACTCCGACAACGCCGGCACGGAGAAGATTTTCCCCTTTGACCTGATCCCGCGCATCATCCCCTCGCACGAGTGGAGCAAGCTCGAGGCCGGCCTCACCCAGCGCATGCAGGCGCTCAACATGTTCCTGCAGGACATCTACGGCGATCAACGCATCCTCAACGAAGGCGTCGTCCCCCGCGAGATGGTCGAGACCTCCAAGGACTTCCGCCCCGAGATGCTCGGCAGCAAGGTCGCCCGCGGCCTCCACGTCCACATCAACGGCACCGACCTCATCCGCGACGAGGAAGGCCACTACCGCGTCCTTGAGGACAATCTCCGCACCCCCTCCGGCGTCAGCTACATGCTGGAAAACCGCCAGGTCATGAAGCGCGTGTTCCCCAATCTGGTTCGCGACTACCGCGTGCGCCCGATCGAGAACTACACCCACGACCTGCTCAACCTCCTCCTCTACCTCGCCCCCGAGCACGTTTCCGATCCCACCGTCGTCCTGCTCACGCCCGGCGTCTACAACTCCGCCTATTTTGAGCACAGCTTCCTCGCCCGCCAGATGGGAATCGAGATCGTCCAGGGCGACGACCTCGTCGTCGAAAACGACAAGGTCTACATGCGCCGCACCGACGGCCTCTCCCCCGTCCACGTTATATATCGCCGCATCGACGACAGCTTCCTTGATCCCACCGTCTTCCGCAAAGACTCGCTCCTCGGCGTCCCCGGCCTCTTCAACGCCTACAAAAAAGGCAACGTCGCCCTCTGCAACCCCATCGGCAGCGGCGTGGCCGACGACAAGGCCCTCTACTACTACGTTCCGAAGATCATCAAGTTCTACCTCGGCCAGGAATCGCTCCTGACGAACATCGACACCTACCTCTCCGGCAACGCCACCGACCTCAAATACATCCTCGAAAACCTCCCCAAGCTCGTCGTCAAAAGCGTCAACGAAGCCGGCGGTTACGGCATGCTGGTCGGCCCGCACTCGACGCAGGCGCAGATCGAGGAGTTCCGCGCCAAGATCATCGGCAACCCGCGCAACTTTATCGCCCAGCCCACCATCGGCCTCTCCCGCGCCCCCAGCGTGTGCGACAACGCCACCATCGAAGGCCGCCACATCGATCTGCGTCCTTACATCCTCAACGGCGAGACCATCAAGATCGCCCCCGGAGGCCTCACCCGCGTCGCCCTCCGCAAAGGCTCCCTCGTCGTCAACTCGTCGCAAGGCGGCGGCTCGAAGGACACCTGGGTCCTCAACGACGACATCACCAATCCGACGATGCAGGTTCAGGAACAAATCATCGTGTGAGCGCGCCGCGCGCCCGCACGAAATGACCAATGCCCAATGTTCAATGACCAATGAGCAAGCAGCCCACGATTCCCGCTCCTGTATTTGATCTCGAAGAACGCACGGCAGTCTTCGGCGAAAACGTCATCGAATTTTGCCTCGCGCTTGCGCTCACCCCGATCACCTCGCCGTTTGTCACTCAATTTGCAAAGTCGGCCACCAGCATGGGCGCGAACTACGGCGAGGCGGACGAAGCCGAGTCCAAGTTGGATTTTCGCCACAAAATCGCCATCTGCCGCAAAGAATCGAAGGAAACCAAACACTGGTGCCGGATGATGGCCAAGGCGTGCCCGACCCAAGCCAAACCCCTGCGCATGCATTGGAAAGAAGCTCACGAACTTCACCTCATTTTCTGCAAGATCATCCGCACCACCGACGCCAACCTCCGCCGCGAGCGCGCCGCCAAAAAATGATCCGCCCTCCCTCAACCCGCCACACCTCAGCGCCCATTGGTCATTGGCCATTGGTCATTGGTCATTCTATTTCCCATGCTCTCCCGCGTCGCTAATCTCGTCTACTGGATGGCCCGCTACCTCGAGCGCGCCGAAAACACCGCCCGCATCGTCGATGTGAACGCCCAGCTCGTCATCGACCTCCAATCCCGCCTGGCCGCCGACGATCCCAAGTCCTGGGAACCCCTCGTCTACGTCACCGGGGACAACGAAAAATTCTTCGAGCTCCACGGCAAGGACGTCCCCGTCACCGAACGCGCCGTCATCGAGTTCATGCTCTTCGACCGCCGCAACCCCAGCTCGCTCATCTCCTGCGTCGCCTTCGCCCGCGAAAACGCCCGCTGCATCCGCGACCAGCTCTCCAGCGAGGTCTGGGAGACGCTCAACACCTTTTACCTGAAGCTCAAAAGCGACGACTACACCCGCTACGCCCAGATCGGCTCGATCGAATACCTCAGCCGCATCAAGACCCAGATCCAGCTCTTCTACGGCGTGGCCGACTCCATGGTCCCGCGCACCGACCTCTGGTGGTTTTTCCAACTGGGCCGCTACCTCGAACGCGCCGACAACACCTCGCGCATCCTCGACGTGAAGTATTACATGCTCCTGCCCGACATCCACGCCGTCGGCTCCGCCCTCGACATGATCCAGTGGGCCTCCGTGCTCCGCTCCTGCTCCGGCTTCGAGGCCTTCCGCCGCAGCCGGCGCGGACAGCTCAACCTGGACCGCGTCGTCGATTATCTCCTCCGCGACGACGAGTTCCCACGCAGCATTCTCTTCTCGGTCAATTCGGTGGGCAAAGCCCTGCGGCGGATCTCCGCCGATTCCCCTCACCTCAAAGGCAACGCCGCCTGCGTCCTCGTCGCCGAACTGGCCGCCGAACTGGAGATGATCGACATCCCCTCCGTCATCGCCGACGGCCTCCACGAGTTTCTCGACGACGTGCAGAACAAAATCTCGGACATCCACCAGGCCGTGCAGGTCACCTTCGTCGAGTATCCCACCACCGGGGCCAAAGTGCTGGCGTGACCGGATGGGTGTGACAGGGGATGTCAGGGTGGCCGGATCGGAAAGGTAGGGACGGACCGCTGGGCCGTCCGGTTGGATAGTGAGAATGAAAACAGCCGTCCGTAATCGCGGCGGGCCCAGCGGTCCCGCCCTACCCTCCACCCTGGCATCACTTCCTGTTACACCCTGACCGGGATCGAGCGCCTCCGTCCGGGGTTGCCATTGCCGGCAGGCCCCGCACGGTTTTCACATCCCTTCACCCCTATGATGTTATCCCGATCACTCCGCCTGGCGACGCTCGCCCTGGTCGCCCTTGTCCAAATTACGGCCGCTTCCCTCCAAGCCGCCGACAAGACCGCCTGCACGGTTAATCTCACCACCCCGTGGAAAGTGGGCCAGACCTATGGCATCACCACCGATTCCTCGGAAACCATGCACTCGCGGCTCGCGATGTCCGACAAGCCGGGCACCCCGCTCAAGGATCAAACCCAGAAGCGCTCGGTTCACATGGAGGCGGATGCCCAGGCGCTCGCCGTTTTCGAAAACGGCGGCTTGAAGAAGGCCGCCTTCACCGTGAAGGCCCTGCGCGCCACGCTCGACGGCCAGCCCGAGCGTGAGATCCTTCCCGCCGGCGCCAAGGTCGTCGCCGAGAGCACCGGCACCGATGAAAAAACCTACACGGTGAACGGCCAGCCGGCTGCGACCGACGTCGAGGCCATCCTCAAGATGGCCATCAGCCTCGATACCGCCGAACACAACGACCAGATCATCTTCGGACCCAAGAAACCCGTCGCCGTTGGCGATTCCTGGCAGCCCGAAACCGCCGTCATCCTTCAGACGATCGGCAAGTCGTTAGGCGCGGCCGCATCCACCACGGCGGTCATGAAACTCAACGCCGTTCGCGGCGAGGGGGCCGATCAAGTGGCGGATATTTCCGGCAACGTCACCATGACGGGTTTGAAACCGCCGCTGCCCCCGCAGTTCACCACCAAGGTCGGCACTTTTCAGGCCCAACTCGAAGGCAGTATTCCCGCCACCCGTCATGGCAAGCGCACCGAAAAACTCGACGCTTCGCTGCACTTCGTAAGCGAAGCCGCCGGCCCCGGCGGCGCCGCCATGGTGGTGACCGTCGACGGCACGAATAAAAACGTGACCGTCCTGGTGTTTCCCTGAGGAGACTCCGTTTGCCCTCGCCCGCGTCACACGCTCAGACCCCGTCCTGGACAGGGTTTGAGCTTTTATGCGGCGCGCCCGTCATCAGCCCCGCCACGCTCGCCGAATTGATCGACGGCGGTCAGGCCTTCCGCTGGCAACGCGAACCCGGCGGCACGTGGCTCGGGGTCTGGTCCGACCATGTCGTCCGCCTGCGCCTGAACGCCGCCGGCGGCCTCGAATGGTCCGCGCCTGCCGCACAGGCCGCCCGCACCCCTGCGGCGCTGATCTGCTACCTCTTCGGACACGACACGCCGACCGCCCTCGACGCGCTCCCTTGGCGGAGCGACCCGCACCTCGCGCGTTGTCTGAGTGCCTTTCCCGGCCTCACGATCCTGCGCCAACCCTTCGGCGAAACTCTCCTCGGTTTCCTGTGCAGCGCGACCAAGCAGATCGTCCAGATCAAGCAGATGATCGCCCTCCTCGCCGCCCGCCACGGCCACCCCATCCTCCCCTCCACGCCCCCCGCCCCCGGAAAAGTTTGTCACTTAATAAGTGACAAACTTTCCGGTCCGATTGGCCCTGAAATTGATAAAATCGGCCTAAACCGCCTGCCCACATGGGCGGAGATTGTCGCCATTTCCGAGGCCGATCTGCGCGCCTGCCTGCTCGGATTCCGCGCCCGCTACATCCACCAGACCGCGCAGTTCATCGCCGCCCGCCCCGGCTGGCTCGAAGAAACCGAAGCCGCACCCTACGCCGCCGCCAAAGCCCGCCTCTGCGAACTCCCCGGCGTCGGCGAAAAAGTCGCCGACTGCGTGCTCCTCTTCGGCGGGGGCAGACTCGAAGCTTTCCCCGTGGACACATGGATCATCAAGGCCATGGCCCGCCGCTACGGCCTCGACGGCTGGACGCCCGCGCAAGTCGCCCACTTTGGACGCGCCCACTTCGGTGCCCACGCAGGCCTCGCCCAGCAATACCTCTTCGCCTACGAGCGCGCGCAGGTCAGAAACACCACTTGGCCGTAATCGGTTGCACGGAGGACGGACCTCCAGGTCCGTCATGATATTTCTTCGCGGGCGTCCCAATCGGATCGGTCCGGTCCGACCTCCCATGAAGCCACAGTCTTATTCGCACTGGGTCCAATACCCGAAGCTCGCTGCGGCTTGGAATTGTGGCCGCGAGCGCCAGCGAGTGGAGGTTCGGAATCGGCGAGCAAGCTCGCTCCCACGAATCGCCCATAAATGGGCTCCTGCATCGGCAATGCCCCGTGGGACTCAGCGCGAGCGCTGAATCAATTCCACCTCGTAGCCCTCGGGCGCGTCGATAAAGGCAATCACCGAGCCGCTGCCCGTGACCGTGGGTCCGTCGCTCAGCGCGTAGCCCTTCGCCTTCAGCTCCGCCGCGAATGCGTCGAGGTTGTCCACCTCGAAGGCCAGATGCATGAGATCGGGCTGCACCTGCACGGCGGGGGCGCCGGGCGGCATCTGGCAGATTTCGATTTCCTCCTCGCTGTTGGGCGTGGCCAGAAACACGAGCTGCGCCCCGCGCGGAGACGTGTGGCGGCGCGACGCCACGAGGCCCAGGGCCTCCTGATAAAATTTAACGGTGCGCTCGACATCGTTCACCCGCATCCGGGTATGGAGAAGTTTTTTGACGGTTGGCATGGATGAAAGGGGGCCCGGGACAGTCGCTGAACTTTAGAGGTAAATCGATTTATCGGGGACGGATTGAGGGACAAGATTTGAGTCTATCCCCCAATATCTGCCCCCATTCCACCGGCAGCCACAGGATTCATTGAGCCTTTTTAAAGGCCACCCTTTTCACGTCAATTCGGGCAATCTCAGCCGTGTCCGTCCGTTCATGGCAGCGGAAAATCAGACGGTCATGCGGTGATGTTGCCGTCCTTGGTTTTCTAATGTGCGTTTTTTGATGACTCAAACACCGCCCAGCCATGGGCGGGCAGCGAAAGCGCCGAAACAGAATCCCACGGCATGATCCGGCCGGTGCCGGGATCGAGCCGCGTTACCTGTCCCGCTGACGGAAAATGCAGCTTCCGGGTCACCTCGTCAGCCCCCTCGTTGAACAACAGGAACATCTCCACGCCCTCCCCCCTCAAACGGCGGGCCCGAATCGAAGGTGCCGGTTGATCGATGTCCACCGCCGGCGAGACCCTGCTCAACAGTTCGCCGACACCCGATGCCGGCCATCGCAAAACCGGGACGTCTGGCGGCAAAGCAACCTCGTAACCTTCCTCCACAATCAGAAGCAGGTAACACCCGGGGCCGACGCACAGTTTTCCGTCTTTGACCGTGGCCTGCGCCAAATCCGCCGGCTCGACGTAATGAAAATCAACCTGCCGCTCGTAGCAGGCTTTCGCCGCTCGCCACGGCAGCTCGGTCGCCCGGCCCAAGATCGCCACGTCGCACACCGGAGTGAACGTCGCGTTGAGCCAGCAGAGCCGCCGCGTCATGTCGGCCCACGCGCGATACTCCGGCCACCAGGTGTTGTTCGGCCCCACGTCCGGCGGACGTTCGTAACGGCGCGGTCCGCGCATCGAATAATAAAACGCATGCGGCACCAGCAGGTCGCAGCCGCGAATCAGCAGCCACGAGGCCAGCCAGCGCAGTTCGTCAAAGGTCAGCTCCTGACCATACGCTCCGGCGAACTCGTTCAGGTTCCGGCTGCGTCCGCGATGAAACGCCACCGAGGCCGCCGCCTTGGCCATCGTCGAGGGCGGGCCTTCCAGCGCGCTGGCTTTGCCCGGCTCGATGTGCCGCCATACGATGTCCTGCCCGGGGATATGCAGATGCTTCAGGTGTCCGATATCGTCGGGCTCCGCCGGATGCCCGGTGAGCGCGATACCGTGCCGTTCGCACCAGCGCGACAACGGCGCGTAATACGTTTCGTCCAGCCGAGCCGCGACCGCCTCGGCATAGTCGCGACGGTGTTTCGCCGCATCGGGTTCGTCGTCGAACCACAGCGCCGACAGGTGCGGCGTGAAGTCATGACCCAAGTGCCGGTTCACATACGCAAGCACCTCGGCCGTACCCGGACGGGTGTCGGGATTGCGCGAGCGGCTCAGCGGATGCGGCTCGTCGGTGAAAATCGCCTTAACCGTGTTTCCAAAAAACTCGCCCAGTTCTTGATAAAACCGGTCGTAAACGAGCTCGATGAAGCACTCGACCGCGCGTGGATTGAGCAGGTCGGCCGCCGGCGGTTCCTCCTCGCCGAGCGTGACGGTCGGGTCGTTTTCGTCGCCGATGTAGTGCAGCCCGCGCACCACCGCATCGATCTTCTGCTCGTAAATCCCCACGCGTTCGCCCGATTTGCGCGTCACGACGGCGACTTGTTTCCGGTCCGCGTTGACCGCCCCCTGCTCCGACGCCGGACCGCACACCAGACCGCGCGTTTGAAACGACGCGTCGCGCGCCACGACCAATCCGCTCGCCGCGCCGCTCGGATACATGCCCTCGTCGTAAAGCATCGCCCACATGCCGCGCCTGCGCGCCTCGGTGAGCGCGATCCGCATGAAACGGAACAGCTCGTCGCTCAGCCATCCGCACGAACGCGGCAGCCCGATGCGCGCGTGGATGACAAACGCCTCCACCCCGTGCGCCTGAAAATCTGCAATCTGCCGCACCAGCTCCGCCTCGGTGAGGTCGTCGTTCCAAAACCAGAACGGACATTGCGAAAACGCGGCCGGCGGGTGCCGCCATGCGGCTCGGTCAAAGCCAACACAATGGGCTTGGTTAGGTGAATCCGATGTCATCTGAAAACGCCTCTATACGGACGACTCAGCGCCGACCCGATTGGGCGGCGACAGTCATCGGCGCGGAGGGCGGCTTTGGAGCAATCTCGATGAGGCTGCTGATGACAACTTCTCGGGGGTTTGGTTCTTCCGGAGTCGGAGGCGCATGTGACAAGATCAAGGTGGAGCGTGTTTTCGCAAAAGTCGCCTTCGGTTCACTGGCCCGCATCACCCAGCCCTCATCCTCCATGACAGCCACCTGAACCCAAGATTCTTCGTTCTCCCCAGGGTATGGAAAAATGTGCGACTGCCCTGCAGGCACCTCAACCGCAGACTCGCCTATTTTCACGGCCGCGCGAGCGCGCCATCTCAAATAATTGATGACCCGCATCGTCTTCACAGGATGAACATCCCATGAATCATCCACCGCGATCGCCTGAATACGCCCATGCTCACCTGACCGTCTGTCAGGCGAGGTAACCAACATCAAAAGCCACGGCCCTCCTTTTCCCAACTGGGCTTCCGCCACAGGCACTCGACGGGGCTTGGTCTCGGGAGGGATCGGAGGAAACTCACGGTAAATTTGCACGCGCCCCCCCTCCGGGCTTTCGTAGGCGGAGGAAAAGCCGCCCCGGGCCGCGCTCAGTGCCACTGCCTTTCCCGGACGCACATCGTAGAAAACACCATCGATCGGCTCACCCAGAGCGAGGGTTCGAAAAAGAACAGGAGGTTCATCCCTGACAGACTGCGCGCGTAAAACAGGCCCTGAAGACAACGCCGCGAGCAACAGCACTAGAACACGATAAAATAAGGTTTTCATATGTCCGTTGCGGTAAGCCAGCGGAAAGAGACGATCTTAAACCGGCGGCCGAAGTCGGCTTGTCCGGAAGAAGGGCCAGCCGGCTCGTTGTAGTCCGCGGAAGATGGATTGGAGTTTTTGCGCACGACAGGCTCGACCACGCGCTGAACCACCGCCTCACACCAGGCACGCCCCGTTATATTGCCGGCATCGGACGGATTCACCGTCTCGCCATACGTGCGGATCATAAACGTGTCGGAGCGCGCCGAAAGCCCGGCCCCGATGGCAGAGAGCACATCGCCCTGAGTGAGAAACTGCGGGGCGAACGCCGAACGAGTGCTGTATGGCGCCACGTTGGCCGGGCCGCCGCGAATGAGGTTTTGATCCGAATACCCCCACTTAGTGTTGGCACCGTAAGAAGAATTCTGCGTGGTGAAGGGGGCCACCGCGCTTACAAGGTTGGTCGTGCCGACATTGATGCCCGTGGTGCCGGTCAGGCGATTCGAGTCCGTCAACGTGCCGGCGGCGTCGATCGCATTCTGGATCGGTCCCTTGAAACGTTCGTCCGCGTTGAGCGTGACCGAGGTGGTGTCGGGATTGTCGCGCAGGCGACGATTGACGAAGTCGCTCATCGAGACGAATGGCCCTCGATTACGAACCTCGGCGACGATATTGCGTGCAAGCTGGGCGATCTGCACATCGCTGAGCTGCCGGTAGCCCTGCCACTTCTCGCTGGCGACGACTGAGGTGGAGGTCGGCTTTGCAAAGCGGGGCAGCGCAGCCCCCAACGCAGCCCCACTCGACCCGCTGACGGGATCGTAAGTCAGCCGGTTGATACCGCCAAGGACGGCGCGCCATGCCTGCTCGGAGGTGGAGTTGATGTTGAAGCCACCCGCCACCATCAGGCCGGCCGCAGCCTTGTTGGCGTCGAGCAAATCCGCGTCCTGGACGCCGGCCTGACGCACATGCCGGACGTTGGGCAGAATCGGAGGAACCGAACCCGGAATGTCCGAGATCTTGCCCGTGCCAACATGAGGCACGGTTGACACAAAGTAACGGTCCCATAGCGCACGGTTCAGCAAATAGGAGATGTCGTAATAGGCCGTGATGAGCTGGCTCGGCGCGTTGTAGTTCTGGATCGATGACAACACCACGCCATCCGTGCGCACCAGCGAGCCGACAAAGTCATGCGTTACCGGGAAAGGACCTGAGTTCGGGGCTGCCGGATCGACCGAGTCCCTGAAGTGGTAATCAGCTAGACTGTTGCCCAGCGGATAGGACGGATAGGTGCTAATTTTTGACAGATTGGCATGTTGCAACTGCCCTAGCGACATGAGCGGCAAGTCGTCGGGCAGATATTCGAAAAGAGTGGTGTCGCTCACGACCATGTCGGCATCGAGGGACACTCCCGATGATACGAGTTCGGAGCCCACCGGGGCTTTGTAACCTAGCCAGCTGCCTCCGACAGTGGCACCGGCGATTCCCGGCACGGTGCCTTCGTCGAGCGGCAAACGCGTTTGCAACGGAGCCCGCAGATTGTTTTGAGCGATCCAACGCGTAGGACTGGCGGAAAAACGCCCTCGAACAGCGATAAGCGGCTCCATTCCGGTCGTGGGGACCGAGGGAAAGGTAATACCGTCCTTCAGGATCGCGCCAGCGCCTCCGCTGACAGAACGACTGATCGACTGATACCACGGCTTCTGGACGCCCTTGCTGCCAGGCTCCAGACCATATCCGTCCGGACCAGTCACACCCACTGCGCCAAGATAGGCGTCCACCTCGCCGTGGGTGAAGTTCTGAAGGCGATTGCCGGGTGAGAACATCGTGCGCGGGGGCGAGGAGGCCAGATTGCCGGCTCCATTGCTCGTAATGCGATAATTGAGTTCACCAGGGCCAATGCTACACGCAGAAGGCATCACTGCGTAAGTAATGATGCTCAGGCCTCGCTTGAGCTCATTGGTTGGCGAACCATTGTCCGGCGCGGAATAGGTATGGCTACCGGAAGGCAGCGTGAATACCACGCTCTGGCCCGGCTCCAGATCCACGTCACTTGCGTCGATCACAAAGCGCAGATATACTCCGTTCGCAGGGTCGGTCGGGCCTACGACGTTGTTTGCAGGCAGGTCCCTGGTGTCAACATAGCCCGAGCCCGGCACCATAGGGTCCACACCTATCGGCGCCGCCCCTCCCGTCACCAAGCCGCCTCCACGTAGGAAGTCGCGTGTTTCCTTCACCCGCCAGCGGGGCGTGGGATCGGTGGAAGGAGCCACGGGAGGCCCGTCGGGAACTCTTGCCTGTAATTGGAGATGACCCATGTAACGCCGGGTCACGCCAAACTCGTATTTCGCTCCCTTCAGCGTAAACGTGTAGGGGTTCCAAAGCACCGCGAGAGGGAACAGTGCCAGACGGATCGGCGTGCCCTCCGCATTATCATCGGCCATATATTGGAACCCCACAGAAGCATTTGTGAGCACAGGCGAGATACCGGTCTCGATGTCGGAAGGCAGCCGCGGATACATGCTGCGCGTCATCGCGGGAACCCTCATGGTGACGAACGAGCGCAACATTCCCCATGTCGGCACGCCGTAAGTGTTGGTGCTGGCCCGCGTGGTGATGGGGGATATGCCCTCGGCCTCGGGCGTAAATAAAAAATCCGTCGGCGCAGGACTCGCAACTCCCGTAGCCAGCAATGCCGAAAGGTCCTTTTTAAGGCCGCCCGCATAGGCATCAGAGAGGACCGATGCGGATATGGCCGTGAGATCGTGAAACCGATATCTTCGGGCAGTTGAGGATGTTCCCAACATGTCCAACTGCCCAACACTTAGTAGGCGCGGAAGAGTCGTCGCGGACGGATCGTAACTGGTCAACCGGTTTGCTGCGGCGTCAGCGGGAGCCGTGTCTGCGGCCCCCTCGACGTTAGCCCCATCCACTAATTCGACGGCCGCCCTCTGTGATGAGACGAAGGCGTTACTCTGCTGCTGGAGGTTTTCTGCAGCCGACAGCGTGGGATTAGATCCAGCAAGCGGAAGATTGATGCGCGCCTTGGCACCCTCGTCCCCCACCCACCAAGCATAGCGACCAACCGTGACCGGGGCGGCCCCCAAGCCCGGAGCCACGGCGGTAATATCCTTGAGTGGAGCGGCCACGTAATTGGCCACGGAGGCGCTGTCGGTGCCGACCGAGTTGGACCCGACCAGCAAGCGGGCGGGCTGGTTCGCGATGGTGATGTTCGTGGAAAGCGCCGTGCTGGTCGCGCTGAGTCCGGCTACGTCACTGCTAGGCGTGAAAGCAAAAGCGGCGGGCGCTTTGGTGCGATCAATCTGGCCATTGGCATCGACTGCAGTGGAGGGATCAAAGCTGGTTCCTTCGTTGCCGCTCACCAGCCAATTGAGCAGAACCGCCTGATTGCCCTTGGCGTCGGAGTTGGCAGCGATATCCGTGGCGATCTTTGAAGGAATATCGGTGTAAAGATTCCGTGCCACCGTATCGGCAGCCGCCACTCCCCGGCCATAGATTCCTGTCCAGCGACCGCTTTTAACGGACGTATTGGCCAAGGCGGCATCCATGTCCGAACGCGCCGTCGTGCGCTGGTCGGGACCGGCGTATTTCTGGAGTTCTCCGAGTGCAACGTTCAGCGCCATGAGCGCGTTTTGCCGGGCTTGGGAAAGCTGCTGGCCGTTGGAGGCCACCTGCGTCTCCACCCGTGTAAGCGAAGCCAGAGAAACCAACAACAACACCAAAAACGCCAGCAGCGTGATGGTGATGAGCAAAGCAAAGCCCGATCGCTTCTGCAGGCTTTGGCGAATTGATGCTGGGCGGACGGACATGGGGTAAAGGCGTCGGAAAACTCCGGCTCCGGGGTATGGGGATTTCTTCTTGGACTATGCTTGGCGGGCCACTGTCGCAACGACAAGCGAAGCGAGTGTGACCACACCCCTGTTCTAAACCCGATCACCCCGCTTATGAAAGCCAGCCATCACGCATATTGATGCGCAAATACGTGAAGGCCCTTCCGGCGCGGACGACTTCGCCCAGCAATCCCTAAGTCGTAGAAATTCAGTCGAGGTGTAACGAGTTGTCCCCAACGCGTTGCGGCGCGACCGCTCCGAGCGAGCGCGTTGGGGACAACTCGCTCCACCTGATCGCAGCTCATCTCGGAGGAGTTTCGTTTTGACTGCATTTCTACGGCTGAGGGCAATTTCAGAAAATGATAGCCGCTGATCGTCCGCGCGGAGGACGGACCGGTCCGTCTTGATATTTTTGAGCGGACGTCCAATCGGATCGGACCGGGAGGACCGACCTCCTTTGAGGCCGCAGTTTTATTTAAACCGCTCTACCGGCCAAAGCCGGTCGGACGCGGGGCCATTATCGGATAAAACCACCAACTCTTGGCCAAATCCGCAGGCGGCCTGCATACACGCAAAACAAAGCCCGGTTCCTGAAAGAGAACCGGGCTTATGCCAAACCCGCCAAGGCCACCCCGGCCATGGCAGAAAATGCACCTCAGCCCTGACGGCGACGGCGGTGGATCGCGACACCGACCAGAGCCAGCGAGCCCAAGATCGCCGCGTAGGTCGAGGGCTCGGGGACGGCCGTGGCAACCAACAGATTTCCCGTATCCTGATGGAAGGTGAAATCATACCCGCCGACCAGACCCGTCCACGTGTCCGTGTCGGTCAACAAGAGTGAACCCACGATGCTGCCGGTCAGGACGACCGAACTGAAGTCCCCCGACTTGCTGCCGAAATCGAACAGGTTGTAGGTCTGCCCATCGGCGATCAAATTGGTCGAGAAATTCAACGTGAGGCTGTTGCCGAGCGTGAGCGCGCCCGAGGAGGGGCCGTTGAAGAAACCCGAGGTGGTCGCGCCGACACCGATCGTGGTGGCGACGGCCGCGAGCGAGTAGCTCGTCTTGGCCGAGGCGTTAAAGACGGCTCCATCGGCAATCGAATAGCTGGTCGAGGCGAGCGTGCCGGACGAACCGAGGGCGAGCGTGCCACCGCCAACCGTGGTCGCACCCGTGTAGGTGTTCACGCCGGAAAGTGTCACCTTGGTGCCGCCACCACCGCCTGCCAAGGTCAGTCCTGCACCGCCGGTGCCGCTGATGACGCCACTCAAGACCAAGGTGCCGGTGCTGCTTCCCACCGTAATCACGCGCGCCGCGCCGCCCAGATCCACGGCGCCACTGAAGGTTGTGATAGTTCCCGTTCCCGCCGTTAAGGCAAAATCACCACCGACCACAATGTTGTTAGCATACGTTCTATTGCCATCATTATTACCGCTCGCGAGAGAACCGCCGTTCACCGTCAGCACACTGCTCGTCTTATTTCCGAGCGGGCTCGAATTTCCGACCGCAGTCCCACTGGTTTTGAGGACCAATGACACGCCGGCATTGACCGTGACACCGCCCTCGAAAGTATTGAGGGCGTTTTGCAGGACTACGTTCTTAAGGCCGGTCCCCGTAAAGTTAAAACCGCCGGTGCCTGATACGACGCCCGTAAAGAGCAGGTTATTGCCGCTGTTTGAGATAGTGCGGACCCCTGCACCAAGATCCACCGCGCCACTAAAAGTCGAGGCACCTGCGACGTTGACGGTGAAGTTCCCGCCTATCGTGAGAGAATTGCTCAATGAAAAGTTCTGGCTGCCATCCGTAAACGTGCCGCCGTTGATCGTCAGTGGTCCCGAGCCAAACTGACTTCCGGTTCTGATGGTGTAGGTGCCACTGTTCAGTGTCACCCCGCCGGAGAAGTTGTTGGTGCTGTTGAGGGTCGTCATCAGCAATGTGCCGCCATTTACGATGAGAGAACCCGTGCCAGACAACTTGCTATCCAGCCTGACGGTGTTCGTGCTGCCCACCGTCAGCGATCCATTCAAGGTGATCGCTGCGCCTGCGACATTTGCAAAGGTAACCCCCCCGGTTGCGGCACCGGTGAACGAAATATTGTTCACCGTCGGAGACGAGGCGAGCGAAGGCGTGACCGTGTAGCCGCCGGCAGTGGTGGTGAAAATGGCGTTGTCCAATGCGCTACTCCACAGCATGTCGGTCACACCGCCATCATTGGTCCAATTGGTGGTGATTCCATTGTCCCAGGTTCCTGCCCCGGATGCGAAGGCCGGTGGAGTACCGGTGTCCCAAGTCAGATCAGCCGCCTGGGCAGTGACGTCCGCCAAAGCGAGAGCGGCAACACAAGCGAAAGCAGGGCGAATTCCTATGGACAACAAGGCGCGGGAGCTGACGGCGGGAAGTTTCATGGAGTAGTATCGTGTTGGCGAATAAACTGATCGTGCGGGGGTAAACAGCGAGACGCAGAGGGGAATCTCAGCCCCAATTCAAACCACGGAGGTCCAAAAAACAAAAGCCCAATGCCTCGCATATTGATGCGTGAATCTATGATGATCCGATAGCCAAAACAGAGGATTTGCATGTTTACGTCCTCGCCCGAGAGTGTCGCAAGCCCCCTTCCACAGGCAGCCAAGGGCTGCTCCGTTAATGCACAGGGGTATCCACTCTGCATAGCCCCCGGAGGCGCCCCCCCAGCTACAATCTTGCGGAAGGCTTGTTCCAAGGGATCAACGGCGGCGGCGTTGCCATACGACACCGGCCAAGGCCAGCGCGCCGAAGATCGCCGCGTAAGTCGAGGGCTCGGGGATGGCGGCAGAGATAACGAGGTCGCCGGTGGCTTGGGTGAAGGTGAAGTCAAAGCCTCCATTGGAACCGGTCCAAACGCCCGAATTATTCGTCAGCGAGTTGATGACATACGTGCCGGCGATGCTGACCGAGGTGAACGAACCGGAGCTGCTCGGCGCGCTGCTGCCATCGGCTGCGGCGAACAGATCAAAGCTGCTGCCGTCGGAAACCGTGCTGGAGAAGTTGATCACGAGAGTGCCGCCATAGGTAAGCGCTCCGGTAACATTGACCCCATCGTAGGTCGTGCCACGGGTGGTGCCGGCGATTTCCATGTTCGTGGCTCCCGCCAAGGCAAGAGTGCTCGTAAAGCTGAGGACGCCAGGGCTGTTGCCTGGCGCGAGCGTGCCGTCGCTTGCTATGGTGGTCGCACCGGAAATAAAGCCTGAACCGCCAAGCGTCGCGCCCGAAGCGACATAAACCGCGCCGGTGCCGGTGGCCGAGCCGCTGGTGTTATTGGCGAGCAAGGTGCCCGCGCTCACCACGGTGCCGCCCGCATAGTCGTTGGTGTTATTGGTGATGGACAGGGTGCCCGTGCCACTCTTGACCAAACCGCCAGCGGTCAACTTGCCGCTCAGTTTGGCATCCACGGCAGCCGAGCCGTTGTTGACCTTGATCGTTTGGGTATCGCTGGCGAAATTCAGGCCGTTCTGGAAATCAATCGTGCTGTCGGAAGTGCTCGACGACAGCACAAGCTGCGAGTCTCGCGAGGCGACAAAGCTGTTCACGGCCGTGGTGGCATAGGTCAGCGTCGCACCCGCACCGCCAATGTTGACGAAGTGATCGGCGCCGTAAGCGCTGAAGCCACCAGGCGCGCCGCTGGCAAACGACACCTGACCGGCACCGGTGCCAAGCGCGCGGGTAAAGTCGTAGCCCAACTCAACGATGCCGCCGTTGCTGATTCCCAAATTGCCGCCCGTAATGGCGGTCGCCGCCGAGAAACGGGTGACGCCGGATTGCGCCCGGGTGCCGCCAGTGGCAGTGGAATTGTTGCCCGTAAACTCTACCAAACCGTTGCCCGATCGATATATTTCCTTGGACGCCGCCGTGATCGACGCCGAAACCGTGAGCTTGCCGGACCCAAAGGCCCCGATGTTCAGAGCGTTTTGGGTGGTCGTCAGAAGGCCATTGCTGATGGTAAAATCATTGGCTCCATCAAGAAAGAAAGCAGCACTGGCAAGTGAAAGGGTGAATCCGCCAAGATTCAACGTTTGGCCGGCACTTGCCCCTTCGATACGAAGGACGTTGCCGGTAATATTTCCGGTGGCAGTGGTGCTGGATGTGACCTGGTAGTTCGTGGAAGACGAGTTGGCGGAGGTCGGCAGCGTCGTATAAGTAGTCTGGGCAACGATGTTATTGGATCCATCGGTATTCGCAAAATACGTCTTTCCGGAGCTGTCCTGCATCGTGACCGCCTTGCTCCCACTGGTTAAAACGTTGCCGCTTTTGCCCAAGTTACCGGCGGCGGCACCGGAAAGCTTGGCGCCGCCACTGGCACCTGCGGCTGAAAGATCGAAATTCACGGTTGCTCGAGAAGATGCACTCCAATTATTCCACGAATTGCCCAGCGTAACAACCGCCCCGGCGCCACCGTTGGAATCCACCACAATGTTAAGATAGGAGTTCCCCACCAGTAGATTGCCGACCGTGATGGCGGTCGTTCCCGTCTTGAAAACCAGCGTGCCTCCGGAGTTGGAACCCGTAGTGACGCCGCCGGAATTACCCGCTGTTCCCAAGGCGATGATCGTGGTGGAGGGAACAACCACGTTCCCGCCGGAATAATCCAACACCAAACGCCCTCCCATGCCTACGCCGATATTATAATCAAAGCTGGCAAGACCGATGTTATTCGCCACCCCCGTGAACGTATTCGCCCCCGACAGGGTCGTTGTGCCGACGCGGTTGGAGTTGACCGCCAATCTGGTGGTTCCGTCACTGATGATACCGGAAATATTAACAGCCCCCGTGCCACGCACATTGAGCAACGCATGATTGGTGCTGGCCGGGCCGGTGATGGCACCGGATACGTTGAGCGAAGCAACCTGGCTGGTGTTGCTCAGCGTAAAGCCCGTCGGATAAGTCGTATTCACAGCACCCGCGTTGCCCGCGACAATGTTGGCGGAGATCGTCTGGTTGTTGAGGACCGTGGAAGTGATGTTCACCAAGCCGACGGACGTGGGCGCAGCGGGGTTGGTGAAGGAGAGTGTTCCCGAGCCTATGTCGTAGGACGCGGCGTTTGCCGTATCAAAAGTGATGCCACCCAGCGACAGCGTGCCGGCCGTGACTGTCGTGTTGCCGTTGCCCGCAGAGTTGAAGGTCGCGACATCGGTGGTTCCACTGGTCCCGGGATAGGCCGCGCTCCAGTTGCCGTTGTCCTGCCATGTGGAGGAAATCGCCCCGCTCCACGTGGCTGTGGCGGCGTGTGAGACAGAATACAGAATGGCGACCGCCGACACGGCAAACAGGGCAACACGTCGAAGAGAAACCGACGGGGAATTCACAAATGGAATCAGAACTGCGGGGGTATTAGTGCGCATGGTTGATTTTTAATGGCGCCCCCCCTCAAAACGAAGCCCAATGTCTCGCATATTGATGCGTTAAAGCGCAGGTTATTTACCGTCCCAAGCACTACTAATGGCCGTCACTTAACCCGCAGCAGGTAAACCGAGCCCCCGAGACTTGATGCGTAGAGGATATTCCTCGCAGGATCCCAGCCGAAATAATTATTCAAAGCGTTGGCGCTGAATCCCGGCGTGCGGGCATCGGGCGGGAAGAACGCCGGAGCGACATCCGCCCATGTCTTGCCGCCGTCCTTGGTGAGGAAAAAGGCCTTGTCGGAAACCACCATGAACTCCTGCTCGCTGGCGCCAAAAAAGGGACCGTGCACGGCGTTCGCCGGTCCTTTGCCCGTGAGCGACCAGTCTCTGCCGTTCGTGGTGACAATCACGCCCTCGGACGTGGTCCAAAATACTTTCTTGCCGTAATGCACGGGGCGCCGTCCGAGGACCTTGTAGTTCGAGACCTCGGTCCACGTCTTGCCTGCATCCACGCTCATGGCGATGCCTCCCTGGGCGGGATGGGCGCGCACCAAGGTGGTGGCATCAATCACCCCCAGGCAATAATTGGTCGCAAACCGCTGATCCCTGATGGTCGCCCAAAGTGCGTCGGCGCTCGGATAGGCATGCTGCCAGGTGTTGCCGCCGTCGGTGCTTAAAACGGTGTAGAACGGCTCGTGCAGAAGGCCGAAAATCGTCTTCGGTTCACGGGTGCCCCAATCCACGTCGGCAAACTCGAAGCTGCGAATAATTTTCGCGAAAGGCTTCCAGGTCTTGCCCCCGTCGGGGGTGATTCCTCCGTTACCATCCTGGCAAAAGAGCGCCAGCCTCCCGTCGTAGGGATAAGCGATCGAGAAGTTAAACCCGGTCGCGCAACGACCGGTGATTTTGTTGCCCTGGACCACCGCCCACGTGCCGCCTTGGTCGGCCGACACACAGACTCCCTTGGTGAGGGTCTGAATGAAAATCTCGCCGGTCGGCACGACCGCCATCCCCAGACACCGCCGCTCGTAATCATGCCTTGCGTCGTAAACGCCGATCTCACGCGTGAAGCCCTCGGTGATGTTCACCCAACCGGAGGCGGCGTCCCCCTCTCCTGCCGAGAGGCTCTGCATTGAAAGCAACGCGACTGCCCACACGGCAAGTCGCCGATTGACACGCAACGGTGACGATTCAGCACCCGCCGGACGGCTTTGCGACAGACTCTTCATGGGATGATTCCTCTCATGATCGCGTCGAATTGCGAAGGGGTGACCACATCCACCAGCCCGAGATCGCTCTTCGCCTTCCAGTAGGCGACCAGCTTGGCGAAATCCTCGACGGGAAACGAGATGCTCGACGGGGCGGCCGAGGCGGGCTTGAGGTCATGCATAAAATACACGACCGCCCCGCCCGTGTAGATCAGCCCGTCGGCGATGGCCACGTGCGCTTCAAAGCTGTCGGCCAACGTGACCGGACCCGCGACGTTGTCCGTGTTCGGCACGGTGAGCGTCACGGTGTTCCCATGCACTCCATGCGGAGCAATCCTCGCACCGGCGCCAATACCCGGTCCGGAAACGGCGGCCCCGTCACGCAGCGCCCGGCTTCCCGCTATGACGACCATGGATTCGCCCCGGACTCCGGTGGCCGCCTGCGTGCCGCTGCCGCCCATGCCAACGCAGGTCACGATCGCGGGATCATCGACTCCGTCCGCACGGATAATATTCACCAAGCCCAGGCCGCTTCCGCCCTTCAGCACCTTTAACCCCAGTTGCGAAGACTCCGACCGGCATAGCGATTGAGACGGGAGGCTGTTCCCCGCGCCGCTAAACCACGTCATGCCCCGCGTAAACCCAAGCGCCTCCGCCCGCGTCTTGCACTCAAGCACCTCTTTCACGAACACCTCTTTCGTCGTCGCACCGTTCATGCCGCCGCGCGACCACGACCCGTTGTAAACATCCCAACCGTTGTCATAGGCCTTGCGCAGCTTGGCCACGTTGCCCGCCGAGTAGGACGACTCCTTGAATCCGCCGATGCGCAACCCTCCGCGAAATCCCGCGGCCTCCATGATCGGGACAATCTGGGTGTAGGTGGAGTCGTCCGTGATGTCGTCGGTCACCACGATGAGCGGCTTGGTTTTCGTGGCCGTCTCGATCGAGCCGACGGAGATTTTCGCCCCGGCCGGCAGGTTGTTCGGAGCCATCGAAATCGCGGTCACCGGCGCGGCAAAATCAAACCCCGTGTCCCCCATCACCACGGAGCTTCCGGCCTTGTTGAAGACCGCATTCGCCGGCGTGGATGGATCCCACAACGGGAGGTATGTCCATCCCGCCGCCTTGAACGCATTGGCCGAGAAATTGTATTTGATCGTGCCTCCGGCATTCGTCAGCTGGATCGTAAGCGAGAGCGAGTAGCCGCCCGGCGCCTGAAAATCGTCCAGATAAATCGGCACATGCAGCAACCCGTTCGCCGGCAGAGGCAGGTTCAAGCCCGACCAACCGAACGACGCGTAACCGGCGTTTGTCTTGGTGATGCTCTGACACGCCAAGGCCGGAAATCCGCGCGCGTCCTCCGCCGTGACGACCACGTTCGCCGTCTTCTCGGTGGGCGCAACGATCGGAAACCAGAGGACCGGTTTCGCCAACACCCGCGCCGGCGACATGCCCGGCCTTGGCAGGTCGGCTCCCGTCGCGGACAAGACGCCACATAGAAGACCCAGAAACAAGGATACGGATGCTGTTTTCATTAAAATGTGAGGAATCAAAACGACTTCGAAACGATGAAAGGGCGGCTTCCGACGAATGGAAGCCGCCCCAGTTTTATCATGTTTGCCCGTGATTAGAACTGCGTGGTGCCCACGGCAATCGTGCTCACCTTGAGGTCGTCGATCGCGACTGCGCATCCATTGGAGACCGACCAGGCGCCGGACAGGCCGAACCAAAACGAATCGATCACGCTGGTAGGGTAGGCCAGATATACGTCGAGGACTGGACCGCTGTTTCCATTCGTGCCAAACCAAAGATCCATCTTTCCGTTCCCCAATATCTTGGATTGTCCGTCCGGACGCGTGTAGGTCACGGCCGCCCCGGTTCGATTGACAACCAACCAGAAGGGCGTTCCGACGGTTGAGCCGGCCGAGCCGGTGGTGCCGGCGGACTGCAACTGAATGTTGACGGTAGGCGCCGCTGCGGGGCCGCTCAGTTTGAAATACGCAAAGGCCACCACATTGGTCCCCCCGGCCCCCAACGCCAGGTTGATGCCATAGCGGTTGGCGACGGAACTGGGATTGGCCACCGCCCTGATCGTTCCCTTCAGGATCAATCCGCTCTGGAGGGAGTTCATCATGTTGCCACTCGCGGCAATCATGCTGTGGTTGGCCGTATCCGAACCGTGCGTGATCAAGAGTTCATTGTTTCCATTGATCGTGAAACCGCCGCCGGTGCCTTGTTGAACCGTGGTGAACTTGTTGTAACCCGTGCCGGTGAAATCCGCGATCGCCGTGCTGCTGTTGAAGTTTTGGAAGAACGCGGCGTGGGGCGACAGCAGTTGTCCGTAGACGTAGCTGTTGCCCATGAAGCCGACGTAAACCAAACCGAACGTATCCCAGCTGGCCGCCATGCAGGTCGGCGTATCGAAGAGACCGCCCGGATAGTAGGAGACACGGTCCCAGCTCGCGCCGCCGTTCACGGAACGGAAAATACCCCAGGCGGCATCGCCGGTGAGCTTGCCGTAGAAATAAACCGTGTAGGCCGCGTCGCCCGACTGCCCTCGGCTCGCGCCGAGCGCCATCGTGTAGGCGTAGTCGATTCCCGCCACCTTGGTGAACACGTTGCCGCTGCCGGGCGCGGAGTGGAACAGGCCGTGGGTGGTCATGCCTGTGCCCGTCCCTTGAAAGCCGTCGGCGAACCACAGGTCGTTCTGCACGTTGTAGTTCACCTCCAGGTTGCCATTGTGCGCGTAACGAGGAAGTCCGGAACCGCTCACCAGCGTCCAGGTGATGCCGCCGTCCGTGGATTTGTAGAAACTGCCCGTCGAGCCGCCATCGACCAGGTTCAGATAGAACGTATTGGCGACAAACGGATCGGCCTTGAGCATCCGCTGCTTGAGCGCGGCGTTCCAGAACGCCGTCTTGCCGCTCAGGTTGCCGTTGGCGTCGAGCGGAAACGAGGTCGTCGCGGTCCAGGAGGCGCCACCATTGTGGGAGTAATAGGGCGGCTTGTTCGCATTCGGAAGCATCACGATATGATCCAATCCCAAGCCCCAGCCGTTACGGCAGCTGACGGCGATGCTGCCGGTCTGCAGCGCCTTCGGGTTCGAGGCAAACTGAGTCCACGTATTGCCTCCGTCGTTGGAGTAGCCCGAGAAATTGTTTCCCGTGGAGGTGTTGAAAATGTCGCTGTTCGTGACGACCACATAGTTCGTCGCGTTGGGACATACCGACACCCCGTTCGTCGCGGACAGCATCTGGGAGGTCTGCACATTGAAATGTTTCGCGGTAAACTGGTCAGGGTCGGTGATGTAGTGGCCCACCGCGTCCTCCACTCCGGTCAGCGCCTTGTCTCCTCTGCCCTTGGGAATGATGACGTCCTGCGCCACCATCTCCTCGATGCCTTGCGACTGGATCGTCCAGTTGACCGCCGTCTCGACGTAGGTCGGCACATAGCGCAGCATGCCCTCGTTGCCCTGCGGCAACCAGAGTTCGCCGTTGGCGTCGTAGTGGATGCCGCCGTTGCTGCGCCAGCCCACCGGCTGCGGCAGCCAGCCAAAGGCGTTGGCGTAGGACAGATATCCGAAATGCGTCCAGCTCGCGCCGCCGTTGATCGACCGACTGATGCGACCACTATTGGTAACGGTGAAGATGCGATTGGCGTTTGCAGGATCAACGGCCACGCTGGTCACCCGGGTGCCATCGGGCATGGACGGAGTGTTATAGGTTGTCCACGCGCCGCCGCTATATTTCCAAAGCGTGTTGAGGTTGGAGGCTGGCACCCACAGAGCGCCATTCTGATCCAACGTGCTGGGAAATGTGCGTGTGCTGAGCGCCGTGCTCGTGGTGATGTTGGTCCAATTCTGGCCGCCATCGGCACTGCGAAACACATTCGTATTGGCTCCGCTCACGTAAATGACGCTGGAAACCGTCTTCCCAAAGGCACTGGTTGTGCCGCCATTCTTGTAGAAATGGATATTGATCGGAGTCGAAGCCGCCAGCGGCACGCCACCGCCGGTCACCGCGGCCCAAGTCACACCGGCATCAAGGCTCCGATACAACCCGCTCGAGTAGGAGCAGAAATACACGATGTTGCCGTTGTTAGGATCAACCTTCAAACGCTCGCCTGCATTCCGCCAGTTGCCGTTGGGCGCACCGGCCACGTTCAGGTTGCCCTTGGTAAACGTCTGCCCTCCATCCGTGCTGCGATAAATATTTTCGAGCAGGCTTGGATAGGCGGAGCCCAGATCGGCGGACCGATTTACCGGCAGTGCCATCAACACCACGTTCACGTTGGACGGATCGACCGCCACGCTGCTGCAACCGGTGCGACCGGGCACCGCCGTCACGTCGGCCGGCAGACCGGTCCCATCCGCATTTCGCACGATCATCGGGATCCACTCGCTGTTCGTCGCGTCCCAACGGTAGGCGTTGCCCACGTCGGTGCGACAGTAGCGGACATTGGCGTTCAACGGATGCGTGACGAAGCCCGTGACAAAACCGCCGGCGCCGATGCGCACGGAGTTCCATGCGTAGGTCGCGCTCACATCGGCGGCCCGAACGTCGGTCAGACAGGTGAGCGTGACTGCGGACAACGCCGCGAGGCGAACGAGAGAAACCAACGTCTTCAAAAAGCCGCGCGGGACGGCGGGGCGTTGATGCGAACACATCAACGGTGGGGTCAAGGTTATGGGGTTCATACAACCCAAGAATACTCCAGGCGAGCTATTCGAGGAATACACATTCCCCGCATATTGATGCCTGTGGCGGAAGACGCATCCATATGCGGTCCGGCGGACTTCAAATAGATGTCTCCGCGTGCAATCCTTGGCGCGTCGGCGCTTTCATGCCCCCTCGTCTGGGGGGGGGTGGGAGAAAGCCCACTATATGACCAAAGCCGCCCTTGACCGCTCCGACTGGAGCATCAAACCCAACGGCGAGGTCCGGAGCGATCTGGTGCTGAAACAATGGCGCACCAGCCTCACCGCGAAAACCGGAGCCGACCCGTGCCCCTGAAACTAGGGAAGGATGGCGGCCTGGTTTCCATCAAGGTGGAGTGATCCGGGATCAATCCGGCAACCTCGGCCTCATCCGGCGCGCATCAATATGCGCGCAGACGAGCTTTTTAGCGTCATCCTTTTAACATAGACCTGAAGGGTGGCGCGCGGAGAGAGAAACGGCGGCTCCACGGACCTACTTCATTCCCCGCCCACCCCATCCCAAAATCCATGAATACCCATCGCTTCGGCATGAAATCAAAACTCACCGCGCTGCTCATCGGTGCCCTCGTCTTCGCGCCCGCCGCTTGGTCGGCCGACGCGTTGATCACGTTCGGCACCGGTTCCAATACGGCCGGCAAAGGCAAAACCGCCGGCCCCAACGCCGCCGTTCCCACGCTGGTGGAAACCAAGGACTCCATCCAGTTGAACACCCCCAACTGGTGGTCGACGCTCCTCCAGTTTGAAAACTTCACCCCGATCCCCCTCGTCAACGCCACGCCCTCGGACTCGCTGACCCTGACGATCAAGGGCGCTCCCAGCGGCACCTCGCCGAAGCTTCTGGTGATTGTCTTCAACTCCTCCTGGCAGGAAAGGGCCGAATACAGTTTCGATCTTTCGACCATCAAGCCCGACCAGTTCACCACGCTCAAGGCCGCGACCCCCTTGGGCAAGGCGGCGGAAAAAGGCTCCAGCCTCCTGACCACGGGAGTCGGCGTGCTGCAGATGACCACGCGCGGCAACGACCACCTCGACTGGTCTCTGGAAATCAAGTCCATCGGAACCACCGCCGCACCCGTCGCACCCGCCGCAAAATAAAGCCCGGCCGCACGCCGCCTCTGCCATGACCCCAGACATCCTGCCCTCCACCCGCACCCTCCGCCGATTCGGCGTGGGCGGCGTGCTCCTGTCCCTATCGCTGCTCGCGGCGACCGCGCAGATCCCTGCGGACGCCGTCCGGCTGGTCGGCTTCGACAAACCGTTCACCACGGTCGAAGCCGATTGGGCCGGCAAGGCCCGCGTGGCCGACGCGCACGCCGTGCTCGAGGGTTGCGGCTCCAAAGGCTCCGCGACGTATGAAGGCCCGCGTGATTTTTTCGCCCAAGGGGATGCCGCCCTCGCCCTGTACGTGAAGGTCGGCCCGCGCAACACCGCGACCACCCTTCGCCTGCGCCTGCGGGATGAAGACCAGCATGAATGCGAATGGTCCTTCGCCCTCCCGAAACCGGGCGCCGGCTTCGAATGGGCGAAAGCCCAAAACGGCGCGTTCCTCCTGCTCCCCAACCAACCGGACCTGCGCGATTACAGCATCAACGACCTTCGCCGGATTTCCAGGATCACCTTGCTGGGCATCCCCGAGGAGAACCGCGTTCTCGACGTTCAAGTCGCCGGGATCTTCGCCCTCAAGCCCGACGCCGAAACCCTGGCGGCACGTGCGCCCCTGCTGCAGAACGCCAAGAAAAAGGCGGCCGATATGCGCAACCGGGATTCGCTGTCCGCCCGCTACGTGGCCAATTTCCCCGAACTCAACGTGCCCGCACCCGCACCCATCGCAGGCCAACCCGTTCTCCGCGGCTACCACATCGGAAACAGCCTCACGTTCAAGGCGCTCAGCTATCCCTACGCCGCCTACAAAAAACCGTGGAGCATCACAGCCTACGAGGAGCGCGTCCTGGCGTTCATGAAGCAACGCGGCGTGCATTACGTGCCCGGCTGGCATGTCTCGTGGGGCGCCAGCCTGCCCTCGCTTTGGAGCAATCGCTTCAACCCCGCCGTCGCCAACGCGGGAGTCGCGACCAAGGCCCTCTCCGATTACACTTGGGATCTGCTCACGCTTCAGCTCTGGGGCGCGGACACGGAAGGCGATGTCAGCGCCTCGAAAAACTTCATCGCCCTGGCCGTCGCCAAAAATCCTGCCGTGCAGGTCTTCCTCGTCGAGACGTGGGTCGAGAAAAACGACAAGCTGGACTTCCCCACGCAATGGAACCGCGAATGGAAGGCGGACCAGAAATACGGCATCCCCCCGATTCACTGCGGGGCCTACTCCCGCACCGTGTTCGCCAACCTCAAGAAGGCCACGGCCGATCTGCGCAAGCCGGTGAAATTTATTCCCATCGGCACCGTGCTCTACGAGTTGGACAAACGCATGCGCGCCGGAACCGTCCCGGGATTCACCCGCGTGGAGGAACTCTACCAGGACAAGGTCCACCTCAACGAGACCGGCAACTATGTGGCGCTCGAAACCTTCTACACCGTCATGCTCGGACGTAATCCCAAGGGACTGCCCCGCACGGACCTGTTCCCCACCGTGACAGACGCCTTCGGCGCCATCGTGCAGGACGCGATCTGGCAGGTGGTCACCTCCATGCCAGAAACAGGAGTCGTCACCTCAAACCGGTAAGATAACGTAGATCCGCCCCTGGCCTTCGTGCGCCACACTCCCTCCACCCCGGAGGTCGCGGCACACCACGAAGGACCCTTCCTTATCCATGCAATCCGCGGTCTTTCATCTTCCCGCCCTGTTCGCCGATCACCTGATCCTGCAACGCGACAACACCAACCCCGTCTGGGGTTCCGATTGGCCGGGACAGAAATTAAAAATCACCTCCGGCGGAAACCTGCTGGCGCAGACCCATGCCGGTGCGGACGGACGCTGGCGCATGAACCTCCCGGCCATGCCCGCCGGCGGCCCGCATGAGCTGGTCATCGAGGGCAGCGAACGCCGCGTCCTCCGCGATGTCCTGGTAGGCGAAGTCTGGCTGTGCGCCGGCCAGTCCAACATGCAGTTTCCGCTCAAGCAATCCGACGGCGGCGAACAAGAGTCGACCTCCGCCAACCTGCCGCGCATCCGCCTGTTCTCCGTTGAGAAAAAAACCGCAGCCGAGCCCCTCAACGATGTCGGCGGACACTGGCAACCCTGTACCCCCGAGACCGCGCGCGAATTTTCCGCCATCGGTTTCTTTTTCGGACGCAAGCTGCTGGAGTCGCTCGATGTTCCCGTCGGACTGATTGATTTGTCTTGGGGCGGCTCGCCCATCGAAGCTTGGACCCCGCTGGACGACATGGCCCGCGAACCCGCGCTCGCCCCCCTCGCCGCCCATTGCCGCAAGTTCATCGAGTTGTCCGAAAAAGAAGGAACGAAGCAGGCCATGCAGTCGTGGGAAAAACTCCGCGACGAGGCCCTCGCCGATACGCGCGGACTGGCACTGGGCTGGGCCGAGCCCGGCTTCGACGACTCGAATTGGTTCGGTTGTCCGGTGCCCGGAACCTTCGACGAGGCCGCCGGAGAAATGGACGGTGCCCTCTGGTATCGGCGCGAAGTGGTGATTCCGCCCGCGTGGGTCGGACAGAATCTGGAACTACATCTGGGCGCCGTGGACGACCTAGACCACAGTTTTTGGAACGGGCTGCTCGTCGGAAAAACCGGCACGGAGACCAAGGAATACTACAAACACCCGCGCATCTACACCGTGCCGGGTTCGCTCGTGAAGGCCGGTCGAAATCTGCTGTCCGTGCGAGTCTTCGACGAATACCTCAGCGGCGGCTTCGTCAGCCACGCGAACGACCTTTGGGTGGCGCCCCGTGACGCGTCGCCGGATGTTCGCATCCCCCTCGCCGGAATCTGGAAAATCAAGGTCGAGCAAACCATCGCCGAGAAACCATGGGCGCAAGAACACCCGCAGGCCCGGCCGGAAGGCATCTTCAACGCCATGCTCTCGCCTCTCATCCCGTTCGGGCTGCGCGGTGTCCTCTGGTATCAGGGCGAAAACAACCTCGGCTACGCCGTCCGCTACGCGGTGCAGTTCCCGTTGATGATCCAGTCGTGGCGCAGACGCTGGGAGTGCGGCGACTTCCCGTTTCTCTTCGTGCAGCTCGCCAACTACGGGATGCGGCACACCAACCCGTCGGGCGGCGCGTGGGCCGAACTCCGCGAAGCCCAGACCGCCGCGCTCAACCTGCCCCATACCGCGATGGCCACGGCCATTGACGTGGGCGCCGCCGACAACATGCACCCGACCGACAAAAAAACCGTGGGCCTGCGACTGGCCGTGAACGCACTGGCGACGGTTTATGGTCGCGACATCGCCGACTTCACCGGCCCCGTCCCGGATCGCGTGGAGCGCCATGCCGGAACCGCGCGCATCTTTTTCCGCCATGCGCAGGGCGGCTTGGTCACGGCGGACAACCGCCCTCCGCAGAGCTTCGCCTGGGTCGCCCGCGACGGACAGACCGACTGGGCGCCCGCCCGCATCGAAGGCGACGCGATCATGCTCTCGCTGGCGGCCACTCCGAATCCGGTGAAAATCAAATACGCCTGGGCCGACAACCCCGACGCGAATCTCATCAACCATGCCGGCTTCCCCGCACCGCCGTTCAAATGGGATCTTCCGTCCGCCTGAATCGTCCATGAAAAATCTCGGTCAAACCTGCGGCGCATTCCTCAGATCGGGGCTCCTCTTCCTTGGCGTCCTCCTGATCGGCTGCACCGCACCGGTCAAAATCGAGACCCCTGCATGGCAATCCACGCGCTGGAATGACGAGACCGCCTGGGTCGCGGATTCCGGCGAATGGCGCGCAATCGTGTCGGTTGATCGCGCCCGCCTGATCTACCTCGGCCCCAAGACCGGCGACACCAACCTGCTCTACGCCCCGCCCCTTCCGCAGGAATATTTTCGTCCGCGCGGCGGACACATCTTCTGGCTCGGCCCTCAAGCCGAATGGACGGGCCAATGGGGCACCTGGCCGCCGCCCGCAGAATGGGAGCAGCAAGCGGCCGCTTCCGCCCGCCCCGAGGGTCACTCGCTTCACCTGACCCTTCCCCGCCCGGACAAAAATCGTCCTCAACTCAAGCGCTCCTACCGCTGGGAAAACGATGCCCTCCTCTGCGAGGTCTCCTGGTCCGGCGGCACCGGGGATTATCAGGCGATTCAAATCCTCCAGCTCCCCCTCCGCGCCACCGTCGAGGCCCGACGCCTTTCTGAAAACGCCCCGGGCTTCGTGCGGTTCGATACGAAGGGAAAACAAGGTTTCGAACCCAAGGTCCTCGGCGAAGAAACCACGCTCTTGTCCGTCGAAACCGTGCGCCTCACCGCGAGCAGCACGCCGTCAAAATTCGGTTTCCGTCATCACACGCTCGACGCCCACATCGACGGCTACGGACTGGAGCTCGCTCGCGGCGAACTGCGCGGCGTCACACTGGACGCGCCGGATCGCGGTTTCGAAACCCAGGTTTTTCTCGGCAACAAACCTTACCCCTTTGTCGAAATCGAACAGCTCACTCCGCGCCTGAAAAACCGCGGAGCCACGGAGAACGCGTTCACCATTCGCCTCTCCCTCCGCCGGCTCGCTCCAGTTCCTTAATTTTCATGTCACCCTCCTCCACCCGCATCCTTTTCCCCACGCCCGGCCAGGCCCGCCTCGACGTGTTTCCCCGTCCCGTGATCGCCAAGCCCACCGACGTGCTGATCGAAACCGAATACAGTATCGTCAGCGCCGGCACCGAACTCGCCTGCCGCGCCGGCATCGAGGGCTGGGCGCCCCTGCCCTTCTGTCCCGGTTACGGTTCGGTCGGTCGCGTGATCGCCCACGGCGACGCGGTGAAGGACATCGCCATCGGCCAACGCGTGCTCACCTTCGGCAAACACGCGAAACACGCGCTCGCCGACGCCATCGCCGTGCCCGTGCCCGAGGGTCTCGATCCCGCACACGCGACTTTTGCCCGCATGGCCTCCATCGCCATCACCGCCGTGCGAGTGTCCGAAGCCGAGCTCGGCGACACGGTCGCGGTGATCGGTCTCGGCCTCGTGGGCAACCTCGCCGCACAACTCTTCGCCTTGTCCGGTTGCGAAGTGATCGGCATCGATCCGTCCCCCGCGCGCCGCGCCCAAGCCAAGGCTTGCGGCATCACCCATGTCCTCGCCTCGGGTCCCGATGTTCAAGCGCAAGTCGCCGCGCTCACCGCCGGTCGCATGTGCGGCACCGTGGTCGAAGCCACCGGACTTTCCGTCGTCGCCCTCGAAACCGCGCCGGCGCTCTGCGGAAAACAAGGCGAGATCGTCCTCCTCGGCAGCCCGCGCTCCCCGCACACGACCGACGTCACGCCGTTCCTCAGCCAGCTGCATCTCTGCCGTCCGACCGCGACGGTGAAAGGCGCGCTGGAGTGGCGCTACCCGTTGCGCGACGACGGCGAGGGTTTTGCCAAACACTCCATCGAGCGCAACGTCCGCCAGCTGCTCCAACTGCTCGCTGAAGGTAAACTCAAGGTTGCCCCCCTGCTCACCCACCGCGCATCGCCCGCCGACTGCCACGCCGTTTACGAAGGCCTCACGAACCAGAAGGACATCTACACCGGCGTCGTCTTCGATTGGTCCAAAATCTAGGCCCGTTGGCCATGTCCACCGGCTCCAAATCTTCCCGGTCCGCGTCTCGTCTCCCCGTTCTCGATCTGATTCTGCCTCCTCGCCGCCTGCGCCATCTCGACGGAAGCGTGCCGGCCAGGACCCAAATAAGACGGATCGCGCCGCTCTCCCCGCGCCCTGAAGCCGGCGCCTTCGAACTCGGGCTCCTGCCCGGTGGCATCGAACTGCGCGCGGCCGACGAAGCCGGATTCTTCTACGCCGAGAACACCCTCGCCAGTCTGCGGCAGCAATTCGGCACGAAGCTGCCCGCCCTCGAACTCGCCGACTGGCCGGCCTTCCCCGTGCGCGGCTTTTATCACGATGTCACCCGCGGCAAGGTGCCCATCCTGAAAACCCTCCTCGCCCTCGCCGAGACCTGCGCCGAACACCGTCTCAACCACCTCGAACTCTACATCGAGCACACCTACGCCTTCGCACGTCACCCCGAGGTCTGGCGGGGCGCCGATCCGCTCACCGCCGACGAGATCCGCACCCTCGACGCCCATTGCGCGGAGCTGCACATCGATCTCGTTCCCTCCTTCAGCACGTTCGGGCATTTCTACACGTGGATTCACCACAAGTTTCCCGAGCTCAACGAACTCGAGCGCGACGTTTCCGGCGACCCGTTCACCTGGTGGGATCGCATGATGCACTACACGCTCGACTGCCGCGATCCCCGCAGCCTTGACCTCGTGGCCGGAATCATCCGCGAAGTCCGCCCGCTCTTCCGATCCCGTCATTTCAACATCTGCTGCGACGAGACCTTCGATCTGGGCAAAGGCAAAAACCGCGCGGCCGCCGCACACCTCGGCAACGGCCGTCTTTATGTCGATTTCCTGAAATCCATCATGGCCGTCGTGCGCGACTGCGACGCCATCCCCCTCTTCTGGGGCGACATCATCCGCCATCATCCCCAACTCCTTCGGGAGATTCCGCCCGAAGCCGTCGTGCTCGACTGGGATTACTCGCCGGGCCTCTCGAATACAATGGCCGCCGAGCTTCAGGCGGCCGGCCGCAAATTCTACGTCTGCGGCGGCACTTCCGGCTGGAACCGCTGGCTGCCCGACCATGCCAGCGCCCACGCCAACCTCACCCGCTACGCCCGGCACGGCCTCGCCCGCGGCGCAACCGGCATGCTCACCACCGATTGGGGCGACAGCGGCCACATCAACACCCTCGGCCCGGTGCTCCCGCTGCTCGCCCTCGCCGGCGCCGCGGCGTGGAACCCAAACTCACCCGCGCTTCGCCGCGAGCGCTTCGACCACGCCGCCTCGCGCCTTGTGCTCGGCGACGCCACCGGACGGCTCGTGGGATTGCTCGCCCGGGCGGTCTCAGCCTCGCGCGCCGACTGGAATGCGGTGAGCCGCACCTGGCAGCCCCGCTCGCCCAACATGCCCGCCGACTGGTTCGACTCAAAAACCGGCCTGTTCAACGACATCTTCAAGCGCCCCGCCCGCGTTCACGCCGCCGCGCTTAAAAAAATCAACGCGCTCGCTCCGCGCATTGAAAAAACAATCGCCCGCGCCCAACCAACCGACCGCGTGGTCGCCGAAGAACTCCGCGTCGGTTTGCTTGGTTTGCGCGTGATGGAGGAGCTATCCCTCGTTTATCACCACCGCGCCGGAAAACTGAAAAAGCCGCCGGTCGCACCGGTCGCCGTCGCGGCGCGCGCAGCCGAACTCGACCGCCGTCTCGCCAAGGTGTGGCTGCGCCGCAACAAGCCCTCCGAGTTGCACCGCATTCGCGCGGTGCTGAAAGCCGTCATCGCCGACCTAAAAAAATCATGCATCCCCTGAACCTTCGTCGTGACCGCCCGCAGCGCTCTCTCCGGTGGCGGGCGATCGTTCTTTGCCTCGGGCTGTTGTCCTTTCCTGCGCAGGCGGCCGACTTCAAGGTCGCCGGAATTTTCACAGACCACATGGTGCTGCAGCAGGGGAAACCCGCCGCGATCTGGGGCACCGCCGCGCCCGGAGCGCAGGTGACCGCCGAGGTAAACGGCCAGACACGCAACACCACCACCGGCGCCGATGGCCGTTGGAAATTGGTGCTGGAACCGCTGCGCGCCTCCGCCGCTCCCATTCCGTTCAAGGTCACCTGCGGAACCCAATCCGTGGCCCTCAACGATGTGCTGGTCGGCGAAGTCTGGTTCGCTTCCGGACAGTCAAACATGACGATGCCCGTGCGCGAAACCCAGAACGCGGCGGCGGAAATCGCCGCCGCCGCGCAGGAGTCGAAAATCCGCGAGTTCACCGTCATGCAGCGCTGGCCCTACGTCCAGCCGCGCGAGACCACCGATCACACGGGCTCCTGGGCCGTCGCCACGCCCCAGAAGGTCGGAGAGTTTTCCGCGACCGGCTATTATTTCGCCCGCGCCCTCGGCAAGCAACTCAACGTCCCGGTCGGCATCATTCACGCCTCGGCGGGCGGCATCGCCGCGGAAACCCTGACTCCTCCGGACGCCATCGCCGGCATTCCCTCGCTGAAATATCTGCTCGATGAACGCGGCATCGGCTACGGACGCGACGTTTCCGAGGACGAGTGGAACCGCCGCAAACAAGCCCAGAAGGATTTCTGGAATGCCATGGAGAACCCCGCCACGAACGACCGCGACTGGGAGCGCGCGCCCATGCTGGTCACGGACAACAAAGTGCGCGCCGCGACCTGGTTCCGCTATCACTTCACGGCCGACGATGCGTGGAAAAACAAAAAATCCGTGCTGCGCCTGCTCAAGGTCGCCGGCGTCGGCCGCATGTCCCTGAACGGAAAACAACTGTATCCCGCCGCCGGCTCCGGCATCGATGTGCTCGAATACAAACTGTCGCCGGGCGATGTGCGGACGGGCGACAACACCGTCGCCTTCCGAATCAACGGCTATGCGCTCAACAACACCACGGCCGATGCCTGCAGCCTGACGGACGCCGATGATCGTGCGCTGGTGCTGCCCGTCCCCGCGCCGGCATTGCGCAAGTCCGAAGCCGACGGCCTGGTCCCGCCGGACAATCTTTCCCTGCTGGGAAATTTGTTCAACGGCATGGTCGCGCCCTTCACCTCGTATCAGCTGCGCGGAATCGTCTGGTATCAGGGCGAGGCCAACGTGAACAAATCCCAGGAATACCGCCTGCTCTTCCCCGCGCTCATCAAAGGCTGGCGCCAGCATTGGGGGCAGCCGGAGCTGCCATTCGTCTTCGTTCAGCTTGCCGGCTTCATGAACATTCCGGCACAGCCCACTGAAAACAGCGACTGGGCGAAACTACGGGACGCCCAGGCGAGCGCCCTCGCACTGCCCGCCACCGCCATGGCCGTCGCGCTCGATCTCGGCGACCCCAAGCTGATTCATCCGAAAAACAAACAGGAGGTCGGACGCCGCCTCTCGCTGGCCGCTTTCTCAAAAGTTTATGGTGACAAAAGCCTCGCCGGCTCAGGGCCGGTTTATGCCTCGCATACGGCGACGGCAGGCGAAATCAGGATCACCTTCACGGAGACGGCCGGAGGTCTCGCCTTTCGCGACGGCGCGGCGCTCAAGGGCTTCGCCATCGCGGAACAAACCGGCGCCTTCGCGTGGGCCGACGCCCGCATCCTCGACGACAAAACGGTCGTGCTCTCAAGCGCCCAGATCAAGAATCCCTCCCGCGTGCTTTATGGCTGGTCCAGCAACTCCGACTGCAACCTGATCAACAAGGCGGGCCTCCCCGCCGCGCCTTTCCGCACGGAGATGAAATAACCAAGAGACTACGGTTGTCGCTTGGTGTTTTCCCCGAGGAATTTCAACGTGATCGCCGTGAGATCCATCTCGTCGGAATCAAAGTTGAAGGCGTGTTTCGTCGCCTTCTCCAAGGTGACAAACTCAAAGGGCACGCCCAGCTCCTTGAGTTTGGAGGAGAGTTCTTCCGACTGCTTATAGGTCACGCCGGGATCGTTGCGTCCGTGCACGATCAGCGTGGGCGGCGAGTCCTTCGTGAGGTAGGTGACCGGGCTGTAACGGCGCAGCAGCGCGGTCTTCACCTCGGCGGGATCGTTCTGACCCTTGAGAAAGCTCCAGCCGCCCCACGCGGGGAAAGTCTCGAAATTGGCGACGCCGTAGAAGTCCACGATGCACCTCACGCGAGGCGACACTTTAGGATAGAGCCTCCCCTCGCCCAGCGTTGACGAGTCCGCGTCATAGCCGGCAAGCAGCGCGAGCTGGCCGCCCGCCGAGTCGCCCGCCACGGCGATGCGCTCGGGATCAACGCCATACTCCTTCGCGTGCATGCGCACGAAGCTGATCGCATCCAGGCAATCGAGGATGTTCTGCGGACCGCCGCGCTTCGTGCACACCTTCTTCCCGTCGATCTCTGCAAACTCGTTGAGCTGATACTCCGGACAAAACACCGCGTAGCCGGCGGGAACTGCACGTTTCACAAACTCTACCGGATAGCCCCAGATCTTTTTTCCGCCCGACCAGCCGCCGCCGTGGATGACGACCACCGCCGGCCTCATCGTCTCGTTGTTGGCCGGAAGATAGACGTCCATCTTCTGAGGACGCTCCGCAGCAAGAAACGTCACGTCACTGTGTGTAGGCGCGATGGCTGGCAATGCGGCGGCGGCCGCACGGACCGAGCATGCAAAGATCAACCCGACCGATAAAAAAACGAAGGGTATGCGCATAAAAATCATTTCCAGTCGTCGGTTTGAAAGCCCCCGGCGGGCAGGCCGTCTCGGTTGAACAGGTTGGCCCACGCAAACGGCCAATAGCGGGCCGCGACCGGCGCAGGCACCGCCGGACTCGACAACACGACGGTATCGCCATCGATGACCGCGTCCGCCCACTGAAATTTCTTGTCCGCACCGGCGATCGCGAAGCCTTGCAGTTTCTGGTTCGCGGGAACCGTCAGGCCTTTCCCGACATGGGTGTAGAAAATCCGGACCTTGCCACCTTCCACTTTAAACGACGCAAAAACCGGCCCGTAATATTCAAGCGGCCGCCCGTAAACCGCGCCCAACGCGACACGGCTCGCCCGCGTGGCGTAGCCGGATTTGTTGATCGGATGAACGCCCGGCACCAAGTCGGTCGTGATCGAAAGCCAGGTGTTCGCGGGATTCGTGCTGCTGTAACCTTCTGCGGATTGATAGCCGCGCGCGGGCGGTTCTTTTGGCAACGCCTCAAAGGCCTTCGCGCCCAAATTGACCGGATCTTCCGGATTCAAGGCGCAGCCTCCGCCGTTTTGCTTCTGCACATAGATCCACGGAAAATCACCCTGCCCCCAGTCCTTGCGCCAGGACCGGATGAGCGCCGGCATCACCAAGGTTTGCCCGATGCCATGCTGAAGCCCCGAGTAGCTCTCTCCCTGATCCCACAGAACGCCGCGGATGGCATAGGAGATCATCGGGCGAACGATCAGCTCGAATTGCGCGCCGGTCTTGGCGTCGGCGGCGCGTGCAGGGGGCTTGGGTTCCGGATACTTTTTGCGAATAGCGGCGGTGCTCGCGGCGTCCGCCGGAGCGGCGGCGAGCGCGGCTTCGAGATCTGTTTTCCACTTCGCCAGCGCGGCGTCGTATCTTTTCTGCTGAACATCCAAAGGGTTCGCCTGATCCCATTTGGTAACCGCCGCCTGAATGTCCGTATCCGCGTTAAACCCCTCCTGACTGATAAAGACGGCCGAAGCCATGCCTCCCTTGGCTGCTTGAATCACACCGACGGGCACGCCGAGTTCTCTTTGCAACATCACCCCGAAATAATACAGCTGCGCGGAAAAACGGGGCACGGTTTGTTCGGCGTAACTCGCCTTGTCGTCGGGCCTGGCTTCCTTCCATCCGTTTTTGCGGGGGAGATGAAACAGGCGCAGCTGCGGATGGTTTTCCCCGCTGGCCGCCTTGAGCACCGGATCCTGCGCCACATACATGGTCACCGGGCTGTCGATGTTCGACTGGCCTGAGCCGACCCAGACTTCGCCCACCAGCACATCGGTCAGCGTAAGCGTGTTGGTGCCGGCAACCGTGAGCGTGGCCGGTTCACCCAACGCGAACGGATCGAGTTTCACCCGCCACTTGCCCTGCGCGTCCGCCACGGTGGTTTTCTTCTGCTCGCGGAAGGTGACCGTGATTTTTTCCGCCGGATCGGCCGTGCCCCATACCGGCACGGGCATTTCCCTCTGCAGCACCATATGGCTGCCGAACATTTCCGAGAGCGCAACCGCGGCCCTCGCCTCGACGAAACCTAGGCATGCGCAGAGAACAGATAGAGATCGGATGAGGGTGAACATGGGGTTGTTTGAAAAATATCAGCGCGTGACGGGTCGCACCGTGGGCTCGGAGAATTGCACGCTTCCGCTGATCGCGACCAATTCGATGCGGTGCCCCGTGAGGCCGCGGCGGCGGGTGATCATCGTGCGGCGGCCGTCAATCTCGGCGTCAATGATGACGCTGCCGCTCTTGCGGTCCTGGATGAAGAGCACGCGAATGCGATGCGGCCGGTCGAGGCCCGCGATATCGGTGATCGCAAAGTCGCCGCCGTGGAAAGGCAGGTTCTTGCTCTTTTGATTGAAGACCGGTTTATGGCCATCCTCGGTGGCAAAGATCGTCCGCACGTCCGGCACTTCGGGTGCCGGCTTGCCCTGCGCCGGTGTTCCCCACTGCGCCCGCTGTCGGGCGGGTTCGACACGCAGCTCGCAGCCGTCCTTGAGATCGCCGCTGCCACCGAGCACGACGGAGTAGACTCCGGCGGAAGCATCCACCTCGGCCTCAAACAGAAATTCGTCAGGCAGGTTGTCCGCCGAGATGGAGACGGACTTCCCTTGGTCGGCGTGCAACGTAGCTCCGGGGGTTCCGCTCCATTTCAAAGCGAGGGAGGGACCGGTTAGCGGCATGCCTTCAGGCAACCACGACAACGTGAGATTGCCGTCGGGCTCTTGATGCAGCTCGCGCAACACCAGACAACCCGCCCAGCGGTCCAAATCCTCCAGCCATCCCGCGAGAATCCGCCGCCCCGTCGTCGCCTCGGCGACCATCGGCACCCACAGGCCGTCGTAAACATCCCAGCGCGGCACGGTCACCTTGCCCGGCGGACGCGGATGCATCGGAGGCGCGCCCTTGAGCCGCCACTTGAAGTAACCCGCCAACTTTTGAGCCGTCGCCTTTCCCTCGTCGCTATCCTGATCCCAGTAAGGCCCTGCAAAGTCCTTCGACATCCAGAAACCGGTGCGTCCACCGAGGATGTAATGCCACCCGTTCCAAGCGAGGTGGGAGAAGCATTCGGTCGAGTTGCGCATCGGCGCCCCCTCGTTGAACGGCACGATGAAGTTGTCGACCGCCGTCCAATGGAGAAGGTCGTCTGAATGATAAAGTCCGTCGGCCCCATAGCCCGCGAACATCGCAAAACCGCCGCGCGGATCCGGAACCACGCTGGGGTTTTGCGCCGGGTGAACCAGCAGGCGGTCCTTGCGGAAGTGAATCCCGTCGTCGCTGCTCGCGATGGCGGTGCCGATCGGCGGTCCGGACAGACTGTCAAAGGGCTGCGGTTCGTTTCCCTTTAAGGTGGCGACCGCCGCTGGCTCGACGATGCGGTCGGTGTGCATGCCGTAGAGCAGGAACCACCGGCCATTATATTTTACCATGTTGCCGGTCCCCAGGGTCTCCCAAGGCTCGGTGATGGGCACTGCCATGGGATGCACCGACCATGTTTTGAGATCGGTCGTGCTCAGATGGGCGATCTGGTGAGCCCCGCTGTTCTTGCTGGCCCCGTGACGACGGTCGCTCAGATACATCAGGTGCAGGCGGTCTCCGTCGTTATAAAACATCGTGTCACCTGCCCAGCGGTTGTGCCCGGGCGGCGACCAATACTGAAACTCGCGCGCGGTGAGTTCACCGCTCTCGAATCCGGGCGTGGGCCGGACTCCGGCAACCGCATCGTCGAGCCACGTTTTCCAGACGGAAGCTTCCGCCACGTTGGCGCCGGGGGAAAAATCCACGATGGGCCTCGCCGGCCCTCCACAGGGCCACTCTTCGTCCACGATCTGTCCGTCCACGACAATATCCGCCTTGCCCGGACGCATGCGCACGAGGATGCGCTGCGGCTTGGGACCGAGCAGCGCCACCGGAACGCCGACCCGCACCTGCTTCTTCATGCTGGCGCGATACGGCGGCGCGATGGCGACATCCATCACAGCCTCCAACACGAGCACGGTGCCATCGGGACCTGCCCAGCGGAGATAATTTTGCTGGGGATCGTCCCACCACGTCATGGCCGGGTCCTTGCCGGCACGGCGCAGCTCAAGACTCACCACCGATTTGCCCGCGGCATCGCGCAACGCCAGCAACCGGCCGGGTTGGTCAAACCCCTGCGCCCCGACTTGGAACGCGAGTGTCAGCGCATCACCCGTCAGCCCTGCGATCGGCGCAATCACCGCCTCGTCACCGGTGCGCGTGTAGTGAAAGTCCGCGCGCGGATCCGGTTCGGCGGCGCCAAGCAAGGATGCGAATGTCATGAGCAGCACTGGTTTTCTGATCATGACGTTTTTCGAGTCTTACCAGCCGAGATCCTTCTTCAGCGTGGCCGTGAGTTGAGCACCCATGAGCGCATGGGTCTTCAGATTGGGATGCCAGTCGGCTCCGTAGCCGTTCTCGGGTTTCTGAACGCCGAAATCCAGGAAGCGCACCGGTGCGCCGCCGGCCGCGTTGGCCTGCTCAATGACCTTCGGAAAATAACCCAGGATGGTCGTGCGCGGCTTACGGGCGGCGGGCCAGTCGCTGATCATCGGCCCGAGCACGCAGTAGATCGGCGCGCGCGGATAACGGGCACGGATTTGCCGGATGAACCCGACGTAGGCCGCCACCCAGCCGGCCTCCTCAGGATTTTCCTTCGCGTTGAAATCATTCGTGCCGAGATTGATCACCACCACATCGGGCGTCCAGGCGGTGAAGTCCCACTTTTTCTCCGTCGGCGCGGGCAACACGCGGTCGTAATAATCCAGAATGCTGTTGTTGGGCCACAGCTTCTTTCCCGACCAGGCGACGCACACGTAATCCGCTCCTACTTCGCGGGCGGCAAGCGCGCCGTAAGTCATCCAGGCGTTTTCGGTCGAGGGTGAAAAATGGATTTCCTTGGCGGCAGCCTCGTTGCCGTAACCGCAGCTGATGGAGTCGCCGATCACCTCGATGCGGCGCGAACGCGTCGGCGTCGGCAGCAGCTTCGCGCTGTCGTCGATCTGGAAACCCAGAACCTGCGTGACTCCGACAGATGCCTCCGTGCGCTTGACCAGCTCCACAGTGTGACGCCCGGCCGGCAAGTCGGCGACGACCGGATAAACGTGTTCGCCTTTTTGGAGTTCGAGCACGCTCGTCGGCGCACCGTCGACGATGACCTGCCAGAAGTTCTTCCCGCTTTCATTGAGCTTCACGCTCACGGAGCCGCCGCTCACCGTCAGCGCAACCGAGCTGGCCGACCATGCGCAGCGCGGGCCCGCCGCGTCGGCGCGGTCAAAGCGGCCGGTGTAGCGCACCTGCGGGTCGGTGGCGGCCACGTCGGCGGCGCGGGTCGCCAGCGGAGCAAGCAAGGCGACGGATAAAAAAAGAGGATACAGGACTGAGGACGGCTTCATGGGTAATTTACGTGGAGGATTCCAGTTCGTCGTAGCGCAGCACGCGCACCGAGTCGCCGGCGAGAAAGGTGATCACGGTTGGATCGGTAAATTGGCGCAGTTGCTCGCGGCGCTCGGCCGCCACCACGCCCGTCGACTGGCCGTCCAGGTGCACCGCGTGCATATCGGGCCAATCCATCGCCGGATGATTGATCTCCAGCCACAGGCCGGGCGGCGCGAGTTGCAGGCTGCTCAGAAAACGCGCGGGCGAGGCGGGCTTTCCTTTTTCGGAGTCAGGCACCGGGAGGCACGGTATCTCCATGCGGTAGATCAGGCCTTCGCGGCGCGCGAACTCCTCCAGCGCGGGACGCAACGCGGGCAGCGAAAAAGAAAAATACATATGCTCGTCCATGTAGCGCACCGGAAACCCGAGTTCGCGCAGGCGCGCCAGTTGCGCCGCCATCTCCGGCAGCACGGCATCGGCCGGGGGATTGAGCGCCTGGAGCGCCGCCCCGCTCACGGGAAACAGGCCGCGCTCGTCCATGAGCCTCCGGTCACGCGTGAGCGGCCCCCAGCCGGGCGAGGCCCACTCGGAGGTGAGGCACCCGTGAAAACCGAAGCAGACGTCGAGTCCGCGCAGGCGTTGCGCGGCGTCTTCCACCGCGGGCCCCGCGGCGAGGATGGACGCGTTGCGGGCAACCCCGCGCGCAACGGCGAGCCGCACGCCTTCGTTGGTGCCGGCGTTCAGGCCGGCGTCGTCGGCGCGGGTGATCAGTTTGATGGCGGCATGCATGGGCTCACCGTGCTCCCTCAGGCTTGCCATAGACAAAACTATTTCCGGTGAAGCCGATGTAAACCAAGCCCAGGGTGTCCTGGCTGGCCGCCATGCACGTCGGCATATCAATCTGCCCGGCCGGATAGCGGCTGATGCGGTCCCACGTCGCGCCGTCATCCATGCTGCGGAAGACGCCCCAATCCGGACTGCTCGTCAGGCGACCGTAGAAATAAACCGCGCCCTTGGTGCCGGTGCCCTTGCCGATCGCGAGCGTGATCGCGCGGTCGACGTCGGGCATTTTCACGTAGGTCGTGCCGTCGGTCGAATGCCAGAGTCCGTGCTGGGTGGCGCCTTCCTGCCCGTCGACGAACCAATAGTCGCCCGCCACATACGGATTGGCCGCCAGCTGCGCGTTGTGGCCGCCGCTCGGCAGATTGGAGTCGGCAACCAGGCTCCAGTTGCGCCCGCCGTCGACCGAACGGAAAAACCGGCCGGGGCCGCCCCAGGGCGTGTAGAGAGAGTAGACGTCGGCCTTGAACGGATCGGCCACGAGCGCGCGCTGCTTGAGCGAACCGTTCCAAAATCCGCTGATGCCGTCGAAGCTTCCATTTTCCTTGAGCGGGAAACCCTTGCCCTGCGTCCAGGTCGCGCCGCCATCCACGGACCAAAAGGGCGGCTTTCCGTTCAACGGATACCACACGATGTGATCGGCGCCGGTGCTCCAGCCCTCGCGACGGCTGATGGCGATGCTGCCCGCCAGCGCACCCGGCGGGCGCGTGGCGAACTGCGTCCAGGTCACGCCTCCGTCCGTCGAATAGCCCGAGTAGTCCTTGCCCGAGCCGGTGTGATGGACGTCGCCCGTCACCACCGCGACGAAGTTGGTCGCGTTGGGACAATAGGCGATGCCCGTGCCGTTGGAGATGAGCTGGTCCTGCAGGGTCGCCTGTGTCGCCTCGAACGTGTCGGGGTTCTTGATCAGGAACGCCGAGCCGTCCTCCATCGCGACCACCGCACGGTCGCCGGAGCCCGGAATCAGCACGACATCGTGCGTCACAAATTCCTCGATCCCCTTGCTGTCGATCGTCCAGAGCAGCGGAGCGGCGACCGTCTCGGTATTGTCGGCGCTCGGCATGGTGGTGAGCATGCCTTCGTTGCCCTGCGGGATCCAGAGCCGCGCGTCGGCGTCGAAGTAGATGCCCGCGTTGGAACGCCAGCCGTAGTCGTTTCCCTTCACGCGCTGGGGCAGCCACCCGGGCGCGTTGGCAAAGCGGTAAAACTCCCCGAGCGGCGTCCAGCTCGCGCCGCCGTCGATCGAGCGCGTCACGCAGCCGCTGTTGCTGGACACGAACAGGCGGTTCGGATTTTTCGGGTCCACCGCCACGTTGGTCAGCTTGTGTCCGGGGCCCGCCAACCTGGGGGAAAGCTCGGACCACACGCCAGCCCTGGTCATCTTCTCGATGTTCTTTGTCCCGCCTTTGATCACGTAGAGATTGCCGAGCGAATCGACGGTGCTGTTGCGCGGAGCATCGCCGAGCGCGGAGGCGGCGCTGACGTTTGCCCAGGTTACGCCCGCGTCCGTCGATTTGAGCACGGGGCCGGTATGCACCAGCGCGTAAACCGTGGTGTGCGTTGCGTCCACGCGGTCGAACCGGATGCCGATCACGTTGGCCGTCGCGGCCGGTGCGCCGCCGGTCGTCAGTTGCGCCCAGTTCAGCCCGCCGTTCACGCTTTTCCACAAACCGTTTTTTCGCGAACCGAAGTAAACGATCCGGCCGTTGTTGGGATCGATCCCCATGCACTCGCCGCCGGTGCGGAAATCTCCGTTGGGCTGCATCGCGACGTTCAAGTCGCCCCTCACGAAAGTGCGTCCGCCATCCGTGCTGAGAAACACGGTTCCGGCCACGGCGGGGATCTTGTTGTCCGGACTGTATCGGAGCGGAAGCGCCATCAGCACGACGTTCTTGTCCTGAGGATCGACCGCGATCGATTCGACGCCGATTCGGGCCGGACCGGCGACCGCATCGGCCGCAATGCCGGTCGATCCGCCGACCACGACCATCGGAATCCATTCCTTGGCGGCGGCATCCCAACGGTAGGCGTTGCCGACGTCGGTGCGGCAATAGCGCACGTTGGCATCGCGAGGATGAGAGACAAAACCGGTGACAAAGCCGCCCGCACCCAGACGCACCGGCTTCCAGTCATAGTTCGCCGAAAGATCGTCCGCGTGCGCGACCGACGGGGCCGCGGCAGAAACCAGCAGGGCCGCGCAGAACAGCGCGGCCATCGAACGGCGGGAAATACGCGGGGTCATTTTTTGGAAGAGGCGGCGGGCGGGGTTTTATCCTCGCAGAGAAACCCGAAGATGGCGGCGGACGGACCGAGATTCTGGTGCACGGTAAACTCGCTGCCCATCGGAGAGCAACGGTTGCTGAACCACCGCTCGTTGCCCGGCCATTCGTCGATGGCGGGATAGGTGGTGTCGTTGGGCCAGTCGGAATCCCACGGGCCCTGGCCCTGGTTCTTTCCCTTTTTCCAAGGGCTGTAGGGAATGAGCCCGTCCTGGTAGCGTCCGCCTTTCCCGTTATACCAGGCATCCAGGTGGAAAATATTCGAGGGAAACCGAGGGCCGACGCCGGTCATCCACGTCTGGTTGAGCGCATTCGTGCCCAGAAAATAATCACAGGTCGTGTAGAGGCCCGCGAGATAACGGCGGGCCTTCTCGGGGTCGGAGTTCTTGGTGAGCGTATAACCGACCGCGCCTTCGAGAACCCACGGCGTGGTCTGCTGGCCGATCAGCATAGGCATGCCAAAATGGCCGCCCCAGCGCAGCGCGCGTTTCGACGATGTGGCGATCACGATCTCGTCGGCGGTCTTGAGCACGGCGGCCCGGATGCGCGCCAGCGTCGCGGCGTCGGCGACGCCCTTGCCTCCGCCCAATGCATAGATCCAAGGGCCGTAGGAGACGTCGCCGCCCAGCACCGTGCCGGGCGTGATCGTCTGCGTGTCGGCGATGAACCGCTGTTCGTAACCCGCCTCGCCCGTCAGGCGAAACAGCGCGGCGGCGGCGTAGGAACGCGGCTCGGACAACTTGATCTTGGAACCGGCAAAAACGGGCTTCTGATCCTCGTCCCCGGTGCGCGTGTTTTTCTCCGCCCACGCGTAGGACTCGCGCGCCTCTTTTGCCCAATCGACGCCCTGCGGATCTTTCACCCGGGCCAGCTGCAATGCATACGCGAGCTGCGCCGCCGCACCCGCGTAGCGATATGTGGACCACGGGTCTTCACCGGAGACGGCCCACTCGCGGGCAACATCCTCCCAAGACCCCTGCCCCACCTTGGTGCCGTCGGGCAGCACCTTGGAATCACTCCCGAAACCGTCGCCGCTCACGCGCAAGCCGATGCCTCCCGTGCCATAGCCCTTGGCGATCAACTCCTGGCGCAGCCGCTGGCAGTAGCGCGGAAGCCACGCCGCCTCGTCGAGGATGTCGGGCAGGCCGTTGCCGCTCTCGGGAATATTCAACTCGCCGTCGCGGAATTTTCCCGGCCCCATTTCGTAGGCGAAAAGCAGCTCCTGCGCGACGCGCAGATGCGAGTAGTAACCGTCCCAGTCGCCCGCGTCCTGATACCAGCCCCATGCGTCCAGCGGGCCTTTTGCGGCGGCCTTGAGGACCGCGGGTTTTCCGCTCTCCGCGTTCCAATCGGTAAACCGTGATGCGCTGTAAAAGAGTTTCCCGGCAAAGCCGGGCGTGAGCTTCGGATTGTGCGGAGCCGGGCGCTCGAACTCCGTGTAGGGCTGCGTCAACGCGATGCCGGAGCGGTTGTGGTAAAGCGCACGGATCACCGGGCGAAACGCCGTGCGGTAAATGTCGGCGTCCAGCTTGAACGGCCACGAGCAGCCGATGCCGTCCACCGAGACCACGTAGGTGCCGGGAGTGGCAAACGACGAAAAATCACACTCCCACACGTCGGCCTTCAGGTAGTTGCCAAAAGGGGGGGAATCCTTGGTTTGAAACGTCTCGGGATTCTCCTTGGCCTTGCGAAAACGGAGCAGCCCGCTGAAGACGTTCTTTCCGGTCTGCGTGTCCACCAGGTGAAACGCGCGCTTGTCCGCATCGGCCATGGCGAGAGAACCCTTGTCGCCCATCCAGTGATATACATAGGCGAATTTCTCGGGAGCGGCCGGCACGTAGCCCAGCGTGTTCACATGCACGGCCTCGGAGCGGGCCTTGTCGATATTGTAGACGAGGTCCAGCGACCGGACGTTCTTCGCGAGGTCGCCCGTCTTGATGGCGTAGGTTTTCCCGGGAAGCAGCGGTGAAGGCAGCTCGAGGTAAATCCAATGCTCCTTGATGTGGTCGGGCTGCGTGTTGACGACGCGGTTGTTCGCCCAGCTGTCGCGGATGAACGCGAACTCCGTGCCCTTGCTTTTGCGGCCGACCGCGAGCGGGGCCTGGCGGGTTTGGTAGGCGGGATCGTCGGCGCTCTCGATGCGGTAGCTCGCCGGCAACGCCGCCGCCGCGACGTCTAGCGGATCAGTGAAGACCTTGTCGTCGGACATCGGCCGGCCCTTTTGATGATACTGCACGCGCCCGTCCTTGAAATGCAGCATGACGATCCGGTCCGTCAGCGGCTGGACGGACAAAAGTTCCGACGCGCGGAGCGCGGGGACGGCGGTTGCCAGGAGCAACAAACCAAGGGGTAGAAACTTCATGGGGGTAATTTTTAACTCTTAGCGAAAGATCAGATCATGGGCGTGGCGCATCACGAGATCGAGATGATCGGCGTTGGTGACGTGGCGCCCGCCAAGCTCGAAGTTTTCGAAGAGAACCCCGCTGACCGGATGCTCCGCGTCATAGCCGGCGATCACACTGAGCGTGTAGCCGACATTCGGAGGAATCTGCACCGCGCGAATATTCCGCAGCACGACGTTGCGCACGGTTCCGCGCTCGGTGTCGCGGTTCCAGCGGGACCACAGCACGCGGAAATCCACGAGCTTGTCGTAGTGATGCTCCACGCGGATGTTTTCCCACGTGATGTTTTCCACGATGGCGCGGTCGCCCGTGTGGATGCCGAAGACGGAACCGAAGTTGTGAACCGCGAGCACATCGATGTCCTCGAAGCGGATGTTGCGGATGTGGTCGGTGCTGGTCTCGTAGCCGATCTCCATGGCGGAGCCGCCATGGATGTTGTAGAAGCAGCACTTCGAAACGACCACGTCCTCGACCGTGCCGTTCCAGTCTTCGTTTTCGTGGCCGGGCACCGCCTGGCGGTCGCCCTGCCCCGGGTTGCGGAAGATGGCCTTGATCGCGATGTTGTCGTCGCCGTTGTGCAGCATGCAGCCGGTGACGCGGATGTTGTGGGAACCCACGATGTCCACGCCGTCGGAACTGACGGAGTCGGCGATCTGGCGCACGCCGCCGGCCGCCATGTCGGACGAACCGCCGAAGACGATCATCCAGCTGCTCGGGCTGAGCATCAGAATATTTTCCACGCGGCAGCCGGTGCAGAAATCGAACACGATGGCCTTGCGACGGGCTTCGCCGCGCTCGGGCCAGATGCCGCCGTCCAGCACGCCATAGCCGCCGATGAGCACGCCGGAGGCGCATTCGGCGCGGATGCTGCCCCGCACCACCGCGCCGGCATCGATCCAGCAGACCTCGCCCGACTTGAGGATGAGCTGGCCAACGTCATGGATCTTGCCGCCGGCGAAACGCTTCACATGCGGGCCGGACGGAGCCTCGGCGGCAATCGGCATCGCATAGAGATAAAGCAGCGGCTGACCCGCGATCTCGATCTGGAGATATTGCGGACCAACCACGGTAAAACTCAGCCGGTTGCCCTCGATCTCGGACTGGATGCCGAGACGAAGCGGGCGGATGAAGACCTTGCCGGGCGCGGACGGCAGCGTGATTTCGATGCGCACCGGACCGGGCGCACATTCGAACGACGCATACTCGGCGGCGGAATGGGTCAACACGTCCAACGACACGCCGTTGGCCGTCACTTTAAATTTATCGGAACGCGCAAGCGCGTCCGGAAACCGATGGGGAATCAGGGTCATACAGATTGAAGAATCGAATTCAGCACAGGCTGGGCGGTGAGAACGAGAGCCTCACCCGCAGGCACGGCCAGTTCTCCTGCGAACGCAGCCACGATGAAACCATCCTCATGGGCCAGCGTATGCGAGGTGGCGCCGAGCGACCAAGTCCGGAGGCTCCCGGTCTTGATGCGCAACCGCCGCAGCCTCAGGCAACCCGAGAGCACGCGCACGGCGATGCCCTCGGCGTCTTTCTCAAAGCGTCCGTAACCGTCCGAAGTGATGAAAAAGAGCCGGCAGCCGCCGTCCTCTTCCACGATCTTCGGATCGAACGTCACCACGCCGTCCACCGCGCTGAATCCCAGCGAGGCGTGGATGATGCCCCACGCGGACATCGGACGGAAATAGTGGCCGCCGAATTCCTGGTGATCCCAATAGATGCCCCAGCGGCGATGCCGCTCGTCCACATTGCGGATCACGGCAAGTCCCTCGGCAACGAGCCCCTCGTAAATCAGCAGGGAGGCGAACGCCAGCTCCACGCCCGTCCAGCAGGTGTTGGCCTGGTCGACCCAGCAGTCTTTTTCCACGTCATGCAAAAACACGTCGTGCGGCCACTGGCAGTTTCGCAGCCCCTGGTCGTCGCGATAGTTCATCCGCATGACGGATCGCAACGCGCTCCGCACCCGTTCGGCGCGTAGAAAGGGAGCCAGGTTCAGGAGGCGCGCGGCCCACTGGCCGATGATCTGATCGCTCAGACAACCCTCGTCCAACTCGGTGCCCTTCGCATACAGGCGGTAGTAGGAACCGTTCCAGGTTTTCTCCTCCAGCACCGCCGATCCGCGCGCAAGCACGTCACTATAACGAACCGCCGCCTCCTCATCGCCCAGAAGCCCGGCCACCTCGACGGCGGTCGCATACGCCGCCAGCCACTGGGTCGCCACGTAGGGAGCGACCCCATGCATGGGAAAATTGTCATAGGAGCACATGATGCCCTCCATGTCCGGCAGCCCGTCTCCATTGTAGTCACGTTCGCGCAAACCATACTCCAGCGCGCGCTTCACCGAAGGCCAGACCTCGGCGAGAAAAGCGTGGTCCGCCTGCCACAGGCCGGCGCGCAGGGCCATGTAGGCGTATTGCGCGGGCATATCGAGACGCTTGCTGGACGCCTCTCGGGGATCCTTGTCGCGGTAGTTGTAGCCTATCGAATGGATCACCGAGCCGTTCTCGTTCTGAAAACGAAGGTGCGAGCGGATGAAGGCCCTTTCCAACTCGGGGAAAAGCGCGGCGGTCGAAATCCCGCCATACATGGCGACGTCCATCGTGGACAAACCCGCAAAGGCCTTCGTCGGGCTCAGGCCTTCCACGATGCCGAAATTCCCTTCCTTCGTGAACCAGCTGCTGGTGCGAAAGGTGTTCAGGTTCGAGTTGACCTGATCGAGCACATAGCCGGGCAGGGACGAGTCGAAGTAGGCGTCGTGAAACCGCCGGGTCTCATCGCGCAGCCGCTCGACATGCTTGACCGCATACGCCGCGACCTCGCCGGATGAAGTGAAAAAGTTGCTGTAGTAATGCCCTTCGTTGTGCGCCGCCTTCTTTTCCGCGGCGGAAATCTTCCCGGTTTCGCCGGCTTCGAGATAACCCGCCGGGCCGATGCTGGCCTCGCCGGGACGCCGGTTGGCGCGGTTGGGGAAATCCCACGTGGCGACAAACGTGTGCTCCAGCGCGTCGCCCGCCTTCTCCAGCCGCATCGTGCGGCCGATGGTCGAAAAACTCTTGTGCTTCGCCCACACGCCCCCGATGGCCGGATCGTGCTCGTTGCGCGCCGCCGTGTCGTCCAGGTCGGGCAGCACGCGCTCGCGCAGCAAACGCTCATAATACGGATGCGGATGTCCCCACCCGCAGGAATAGCGCGAGTCCGGGTGCAGCGAGGCGATTCCCATGCTGCCGAACGATTCGCGTCCCGTGTCCATGTCCGTGCAGGACATCTCAAACGCGCGAAAGCCTTCCCCCTCGACGATCCGGTTGGCCCAGGCCTTCGACTTCACGTCATAGCCCACCCAATTGCGCATCGAGGCGAGCAGCGTGACATCAACCGGCTTCCCCGAGGTCGAACGCACCGAAAAATCAAAAAACGCGGCCGGCAGCGCCGAGTCCCTGGCGTTGCGCGGGATAAACGGCGACCACGCCTTCATCACGACCTCCAGCGGCATGTCGCGCTCGGAAAACCGCAGCGTCGCGAAGGGAAATGCGGCCGAGTATTCGATGCGATCAACACCCGACAGCCACGGGAAAATATACTGGAACTCGTGTCCGTCCAGACCGGCCGCGCCGTGGCTTTCCTCGATCTGCAGCAGGCATATGCGCGGGTCGCGGCCCTCGACCTGGTAGCGCAGAAGAAAAAACAGCACGGACTGGGGCGTTTCCTTGAAAAAAGACCCCATCCCGACGGGGCGGTTGTTGAAGATGCTCCAGTTGTAGAACTGCCCGTCCTGCCGCAGTTCGAACCAGCCGCAGCCGAGCCCTCCCATCGCGATGCCGCTTCGGGGTTTTTGGTTACGCTCCATCGTGACCTGATAAGCCATAAAGGAGTCAGTTCATAACCAAACCGGCCGGTCGTGTATATACGGCCAATCCGCATATTGATGCGTGCAATTCCGTCCGGATGCGCTACCACCCATGTGCCGCGGATTGACAACGTCCGCCTTCCCCCGCGCATATCGAACCGTGCCCACCCCGACCCCACAATCCTCGCGGCCTGTGACCACCCGCGACGTGGCCCTCAAGGCAGGCGTCGCCCAATCCACCGTCTCGCGCGCCCTGAGCAACAACCCGCAGGTCTCGCCCGCCGAGCGCAAACGCATCGTCGCCATCGCCCAGAAGCTGGGCTACCGGCCGAATCCGTATGTCTCGGCCTTCACCGCGCAGGTGCGCGGCTACCGGCGTTCACCGCAAGGCGCCACCATCGCCTTCCTCGACTGCACCCCGGCCAGGCGGCAGAATTTCACCCGCGATTACCGTGAAGGCGCCGCGAAACGCGCCCGGTCGCTGGGCTACAAGGAGGAGGTCTTCAGGCTCAGCGAGCTCAACGGCTCGATCGACCAGCTGAACCGCATCCTTCAAGCCCGCGGCATTTCCAGCATGCTGGTGCTTCCCGTGCCGGACAGCTGCGACCTCAGCGCGGTGCGCTGGGAAAACCTGATCTGCGCGACCATTGACTACACCCTGCGCCAACCGGACATGCACCGGGCTTCGCCGGATTACTTTAACGCCATGCAGATGACCCTGCAAAAATTGGAGACGCAGGGCCGGAAACGCATCGTGTTTTGCGCGCGCCGTGAGGATGTCACCGACATCGCGCCTCCATGGCTGGGCGCCTACAGCTGCTGCCAGAGACTGAAAAAACCGGCGGATCGCATGGACGCCTATATCAGCACGAAATGGGACAAGGCGCACTTTCAACAGTGGCTGAAACGGACCAAGCCCGACGCGATCGTAACCAACAGCGCGCATTTCTTCGATTGGGCGGAGGAAGCGGGCTTCAACCATCCCGAGGTAAGATTTTCAGCCCTTTCGTTTTATAAAAAGCGCCCCGACATAACCTACATCGAGCAAAACCCCGAACAAGTGGGCGCCGCCGCCATCGATCTTATCATCGGCCAGATCCACCGTAACGAACGCGGCCTCCCCTCCCTGCCCAAACGCGTGCTGGTCGCCAGTTCGTGGGTGGATCCTTCGACGCAAGGCCAGCTGTCGTGATGCCACCCAAAAGGGATTCCAGGGGGAAATCGAAGGTGCCGGCCATCGCATAACCCCGCCGACGACGGTGAATACGACCCGTGGTTTCGGGGCCCTGCTTCTTGGGCATGATTATGTCCGCGATAACCAGGCCTGACGTGCCCGCTACCGTCTGTTGAGACGCGCCCTTGCGCGCCTCAACGTCGCCGGTCGCTCAATCAACGACGAGATACTGCGGGCTCTGCGTTAACGTGATCGTCGGGCCGGAGCCGCCCCACAAGACGGTCTGCGGGGTGCCGTAAATCGAATACAGCGTGCCGCTGCCCGCCGCGATCGGAACGGCCACCGCCACGTTGGCACCCGTGGTCCATACCGCGTAGGCATCCTTCCCGTTCGCGTTGCGGAATTTGAGCAGGTAATTCGCATCATTCGCCGTCGCGAGGCGCTCCTTGAACGTGTAACCGCCAAGGACCGTCGAGAGCGTTTGAATGGCGTTGTAGGACGGCTTCGGATTGAGGCTGTTGTCGACCAGTCCGAAGTAGTCCGAACTGTCTTTCCAAGTATACCAATTGGTCAGCGGCATGCCCGCCGACAGACTCGTGAGGAACATGCGGGCGATGTATTGCGCCTGCACCGTCGCCGTGACCTGGCTGCTGGTCGAGTAGCCCCACTCGCCCGAAATGATCTCGATGCGTTTTCCGGCCGGCGCGTATTTGCGCACGAGCGAACGCATCTTGGCGTAGTCGGGCAACGCAGTCTCGGGCGCATCGCCGCGATAAGGATGCACGCAAACATAATCCACATGCTCCAGCAGTCCGAGACGGAAGGCGTCTTCCAGCCACTTGAGCGGAATCACGTTCAACGCGGGGCCGATGATCTTCGCGTCGGGCGTCACGCTCTTGATCGCCGCGGACGCGGCGGCAACCAGATCACAGTAAGCCGTGAGGCTCGGCTGTGGCGTCCACGCCGCAAGATTGGGCTCGTTCCAGATTTCGAAGTTCTTCACCTGCGGATAGCGCAACGCGGTCTGGCGGGCGAATTCCGCGAAACCCGCCCTGCCCGCCGCCGTCAGCACGGACTTGTCGGCTTCACCATACAGGGAATTTCCTCCGTAAAGCGTGAACCACGGCATGATGCCGTTGTTCGTGCAGTTGGTGACGATCGTGTCGGTGCTGGCGAAGTTGTAGACCCCGAGAGTGGTCTCGGTGCTATACCAATAGACGCCCTTGCGCGCCCACTTGAAACCGGCGGCGGCGTCCTGCGCCAACTCGGCGGTGCCACCCGCGCCCGGCACGATCTGAATGCTGAACGACTGCGGGATCGGCAGGTAGGTGTAGCCGGCATTCACGTCCGCCACCACCGCCGAGGACAGGTCGCGCGTGTTCGGATAATTGAACGCGCTCCGGTTCACATAGGCCGCTCCAAGCGAATAGGTGCTGGCGCCGCGGCGATAGAAGGTCGCGGTCGAGGCGGTGCTGGAGATTTCGATCGCGTAGGTGGTTCCCTGCCGAAGCGTAACTTGGTTGGTGCCGCCGAAACCGAGGCGCATCAGCCGACGCTGGCCGCCGGTATTATCCAGCGAAAAGGTGACGGGTGTGGTCCCGAGCAGGTTCGTGCCCGAGGTGTAAGTCTGCGCCGCGCTTCCGCCGGGCACTTCCTGGATTTTCAGTGAAAAGCTGTCCGCCGCGCTCGCCGCCGTGATCGAGTATGGCAGATAAAACGTGTTCAGCCGGATGTCGGTCAACGGCGTGATCGTCTGGCTGACCACGTTCCCGGAGGTGAGCGCAACTCCGGTGTTCACTTGCGCGGGATCACCCGTGTCGATGTCCACCGTCTCCGGCCACACCGTCGCCGGTGAAATCGCTTCCTCCAGCGTGATCACGTTGATGTCGCCCGCCACTGCCATCACCAGGTCTCGCGAAGCACCGGAAAACAGCAGCGCGTTGCGATTCGAGTAGGCCATGCCTCCCCAATACGCATCCGCGCCGCGCCGGAAAAACGACACCGAAGATGCCGTGCTGACAATCTCCACCGCATACGTGGCGCCTTCACGCAGCACGATCTGGTCGGCGCCGGTGAAGGCGAGCTTCAGGATCTTCTGCACCCCGCCGGTGCTCGCCAGTCCGAAGGTATGCGTGGTCGAGGCGAGCAGGTTGGTGCCCGCCGCATACGTGGCGGCGTTGTTGCCCTCCGGCACTGCCTGGATGCGCACGGCGAAACTCCCCGGCGCGCTGGCTGTCGAAAGCTGATAGGCGAAATACACGGCTGACAGGGTCATGTCCCGCGTGGGCGAAATCGTTTCGCTCAACAACACGGACGACGTGACCGTGACGCTTGTAGTCCCCGCATTCGGATTGTCCGTCTGGATTTCAACCGACTCGGGCCACGCACTCGCCATGGCGATATTTTCCTGGACGGTGATGGCGGCGCCAAGCGGGATGATGGCTGAAAACAAACAGAGCAGTCCGGCCAGAACGGCGGACCACCGGCGGCTCGTGGTGCACGAACGCGCGGACGGGTGGGTATCTCTCGTGAATCGCATGATTCTTCCTTTGGTTGGGGTTGGGGATACGCGCGGCAAAGATTTCGCCATGCGTGCACAACCGATGCGCCTGAAGCCGGGACCGAACAATCGCCGAGGATTTCCCGTATCCGACTTTCCGTTATCCCATCGCCATTACGCAACACGCCGCGCATGCCGTCCGCCCTCGTAACATCACAAAGGGGTAACGGAAAATAGAATTCCCGCCACCCTTGTCCCTTGGAGTGTATTCCCGTGGTTCGCTGAATACTGGCTCCCCCTCCATGAGCTCCCCTCGTTATTTCGTGCCCGCTCTTTTTCATCAGCAGTCGCTGACCGGCGATCTTTGCATCTACGGCGGCGCCTCCGGCGGCGTGATCGCGGCCATCGAAGCCGCGCGTCGCGGACTCAAGGTCGTCCTGATCGATCCCAGCCGCCACTTGGGCGGCCTGACCGCCGGTGGCCTGGGCATGACCGACGTGGGCAACAAGCACGTCATCGGCGGCCTCTCCCGCGAATTCTACCAGCGCGTCGGCCGTCATTACGGAGTCGATGTCGAGTGGCGCTTCGAACCCCACGTCGCCGAAAAAACCTTCGAGGACTGGCTGGCCGAGACCAGCGTGCGGATATTCAAAGGTCACTTTCTGCAGTCCGTTTCAAAAAAGAATGACCGGCTTGCCTCCCTCACCACAACCAGTGGCCTCACCGTGGAAGCGGCCATGTTCATCGACGCCACCTACGAGGGCGACCTCATGGCGCGCGCCGGCGTCGCCTACACCGTCGGCCGCGAAGCCAACTCCCAATACGACGAGACCCTCAACGGCGCGCAGATCCACACCGAGCACCAGTTCAACTCGCCCGTCGATCCCTACGTCGTTCCCGGCCAACCCGCGAGCGGCCTGCTGCCTGGCATCGACGCCGACTCCAGCTTTGAACTCGGTCGAGGCGACCGGCGCGTGCAGGCCTACAACTTCCGCATGTGTCTGACCGATCGGCCGGACCTGCGCATCCCCTTCCCGAAACCCGCCGGTTACGACGCCCGCTGGTATATCCTGCTCAAGCGCCACCTTGCCACCGGCTGGAACGAGGCCTTCCGCAAGTTCGACCCCATCCGCAACGGCAAGACCGACACCAACAACCACGGCGCCGTCTCCACCGACTTCATCGGCCAGAACCACGCGTATCCGGAGTCCGACTACGAAACCCGCGAACTCATTTTCCAAGCCCACGTCACCTGGCAGCAAGGCCTCATGTGGACCCTCGCCAACGACCCCGAGATCCCCGCCGCAATCCGTGAACCCATGAGCAAGTGGGGCCTCTGCCGCGACGAGTTTCCCGATTTCAGCGGCTGGTCCTACGCCCTCTACGTGCGCGAAAGCCGCCGCATGGTCTCCGACTACGTCATGACCGAGCACAACTGCCGCGGCACCCTCGTCGCCGAGGACCCCGTCGGCATGGCCGCCTACGGCATGGATTCGCACAACATCCGCCGCATCGTCATCAACGGAAGCGTGGTCAACGAAGGCGACGTGCAGGCGGGCGGATTTCTCCCCTACCCCATCTCCTACCGCTCGATCATTCCGCAACGCGACGAGTGCGCCAACCTCCTCGTTCCCTACTGCCTCTCGGCCTCGCACATCGGCTTCGGCTCCATCCGCATGGAACCCGTGTTCATGGTGCTCGGCCAGTCCGCCGCCGTGGCCGCCGCCCTCGCCCTGTCCGGAAAAACCTCCGTGCAGGACGTGGCCTACTCCGCGCTCAGGCATGAGTTGGAATCCGCCGGCCAGATCCTCGCCCGCCCGGCCCAGGCCGAGGCCTTCAAGATCGGCGAAACCGAGGCCGAGCCCGTCGTCGCTAAATAAAATTTCGTCAACACATTAACCAAGCTGGAGCAGAGCGCCCCCTGTGAGTCAGCCGGGGCGACACAGGCTCCGCCCTACCCCTTTCCCCAACATGCCATCATCCCGCCCACTCATCGCCTCTCTGTTCAGGCTGCCCGTTTTCCTCCTCCTCGTTTTCTCCCTGCTTTCCACGGTCGTTGCCAGCGACGCTCCGCAGGAGGCGCGGTTGGATGATTTTTCGACCGAAGGGTTCGATTGGAAATTCAGCAAGGGTAACGAATTTCCGGGCGCCAAGGGCGCGCTGGAGATCGCCAAAGATGCCGGCCCCGACGGCAAACCCGCCCTCCGATTGCTCGCGGACCTGACCGGTGGCGGCAAATACGTGGGCCTCGGAAAACTCATGCCCACCTGGAGTCTTCGCGACACCCTCGTGGTGCGGATGAAGATCAAGACGGGCGACGTCAAAAACCTCACCTTCTGCCTGACCGACGCCACCGGCCAGACCTTCCAGAAAAAAGATCTCCCGATCAAAACCGACGGCGTCTGGCACGACTATGAATTCACCACGAAGAGCCTGACCTCGGGTGAACATTGGGGCGGCGCCAACGACGGCGAATGGCACGGTCCTGCGCGCGATATTTTTTTCAGCATCACCGAGCGCGCGCTTCCCGAAACGCGCAAGGGCGAGATCTTCTTCGCGGACCTGCGCGCATCGGTCATCCCGGCCGGCGATCTCCCCGCGCTCTCGTATCTCGGCGAAGGTTTCGACGGCGCCGCGCTCCCCGCGCAGTGGACTACCAAGGGCGACGTCGCGCTCGCCGCCGACACCAAATTCTCCGGCAAATCCGCCGTGATTCTCAAACGCTCCCGCGAAAATTTCTCCACCGATACGTCCGTCACCAGCCCCAAGATCGCCGTCCGCAGCGGACGCGCCGAATTCAGCGGCGCGTTCAAATCCGCGCTCGAAGCTCCCGACGCGTCCTTCTACACGACCGTCGAAGTCGAGGCGCTCGACGGCTCGGACAAGGTGCTCGACACCGTCAAGGTGGTGACCATTCCGGGCACCTCCAACTGGATGCCGGTCAAGAAAGCGTTCTCCCTGCCTGCGGGCACGATCGCGGCCCGCCTGCGCGTGCAACTTAACAAGGCCACCGGCAGCTTCTGGGCGGACGACCTGCGCCTCTCCGCGCCCGAGGTGAAGTTTGCGCCGCGCAATCCCGTGCAACGCGTCCTCCTCAAGACCGCCATCACCGGCAACATGTTCTACCCGGGCCAGCCGGCGGTCTTCGATGTCACCATCCAGTCGGCGACGCCGCTCGAAAAAACCCACTCGAAACTCCTCACATGGATCACCGACTACTGGGGAGCCGAACAATCGGCCGTGTCCGCCCACGAACTGACCGCCGCCGGACGCAACAAGGAGTTCTTCGAATACAAAGCCCAGATCGCGCTCTCCGGCTTTACCCCTGAAACCGGAAAATATTACGAGCTCCGCACCTCGATGGACGGCGGCGCGGGCGACGCCGTGCGCGAGTCCAGCGCGTTTGTCTTTTTGCCCGAGGCCGTGACCAAGCAGTATTCCTGGCGCGACGTCCCCTTCAGCAGCCGCAATTGGGACAACCGGTTCCCCGCCTACTTTGAGATGAGCGACCGCATCGGCATCCGCCTCGTCGGCGTCTGGGGTTCGTGGCAGTCGGCACCGCCCTACAAGGCGAGCGCGCCCGGTATGGATCAGATCAAAAAACTCAACCTCACGATGCTCACCCGCACGCCGATTGTGGACGTGGAGCACCATCGCAAGGGCTACGAAGCCTACACCGACGAGGTGATGCGCGCCGGCTGGCCGGTGTTTTTCGAAAAAATCGGCAAGGATCGCGAATTCGTCATCACCCTCGGCAACGAACCGCAGACGAGCGGTCCCTCGGTCGATCAGAACGTGGAGCTGTATAAACTCATGTATGAGCAGATCAAAAAAGACTCCCCCAACACGTTCATCGTCGGCACCTCCGTCGGACCCGCCGAGGAGTATTTCAAGCGCGGCTTCCACAAATACAGCGACGCGGTGGATTTCCACACTTACGAGGACAGCAAGGGCCTCCGCGACATCTTCGCCCAATACAAAAAACTCTTCGCCCAATACGGCGGCGAGCAACCGATCTGGGCCACCGAGATGGGCCTGAACGCCCAGGGTCTTTCTCGTCGCGTGGTGGCGGCGGAGCTGATCAAGAAATTCTCCTGGTTCTTCAGCTTTGGCGGACAAAGCGGCTCGTGGTTCGGCATCTGTTACCCCGATCGCGAAGGAAAGCTGCGCGGCACGTCCGAGGACGCCTTCAATCTCTTCGACGGTCTCTACGGCAACTACAGCCCGCGTCTCGACGCCGTCGCCTACTACAATGTGGTGAACGGCATCTGCATCAAAAAATTCTCCGATCATCGCGAATACGCCGACGGTCTCCACGGCTTCCTCTTCCTCGATAAAAATGGCGAGAACCTGCAAATTCTCTGGAAGGACCACGGCGCGGAGGATGTGCGCATCCCGCTGTCCGCGCAGGGTCCGGTGAAGCTCACCCGTCTCGACGGCACCAGCGTCGCGCTCGACGCCGCCAAGGGCGGTCTGGATCTCCGCATCGGCGAAGATCCCGTGCTCCTCACCTACAAGGGCGTGCAAAAATCGCTTCCCGAAACACTCGGCTCCCCCGCGGCCAAAGTGGTGTCCGCGCCCGACAAAATCGTGCGCGGCGACACGTTCTCCGTCACCCTGAAAACCGACAAAAAGGACCTGCAGCTCAGCCTGCCTCCGGGCTGGAAGGCCGGCCCGTTGACGACCAAGGGCGGCAACGTTGTCGCCGAGATCACCGCGCCCGCGAACACGGACGCCCGCTTCGTGCCGATTCGTTTCCTGCATCAAACCGGCGACCTGGAGTTGGTCGTCCCCGTGCAGGGACAGATCTCCGCGCAAATCAACGCGGTGGTCCTCCCCGACGGTCGTCCCGCCGCCGAACTGGTCCTGCACAACAACAACGCCAAGCCCGAGGAAGTGAATTGGAACCTCGCGTTGCTCCTCCAGGTGGCACCCAAGGTCGGCCTCTATTCCCTCACGAACACCGAACCGCCCGGCGCGTATTTCGGCGAAGCCGCCGACGGCAAGGTGACGCTCCCGGCCAACGGTGAAACCCGCCTGCGCATCCCGCTGGAAAACATCGATCCGATCACCTCCTACAAGGTGCGTGCCACGGTCACCGACCAGTCGGGCCGCACACTCATCGCGGATCGCTTCCTCGCCGGTTTCGTGGCCGTGCCCAAGGTGCGCGCCGCCGTGTCGCTCGACGGAAAACTGGATGAGGCGGACTGGTCGCGTGCCTCCGTGCGCAAGATCGACCGCGCCGAACAGTTCCGCCACCTGCTGCCCTCCAGCAAATGGACGGGCCTCGAAGATCTGTCAGCCGAGCTGCGTTTTCTCTGGGACGACCGCCACCTGTATATTGCCATTACGACCCGGGACGACGTCTTCCACAACGAGTCGATGAACACTGAAATCTGGCGCGGCGACGGCGTGCAGTTGCTGATCGATCCGGTCCGTTCGAGCGCCGACAAGAAGGGCAAATACGACTACGCCCTCGGCAAAAACGCCAACGGCACGACCGCCTGGTGTTACCTCACGGCCGACGGCAAGGCGCCCGCCGGCGAGGTGAAGGAAATCGTCGTGACCGCCTCGTCGTCGGGCAAAGGCAAGGGCGGCATGACCTACGAGATCGCGATTCCCTGGTCCCGCCTCATCCCCTTCACGCCCGCGCCCGGAGCCAATCTCGGCATGGCCGTCATCCTCAACGAGGACGACGAACCCAAGCGTGACGGCTTCATGACTTGGTTTGGCGACATCCAGAGCAAGGAAGTGGACACCGTCGGCGATCTCATCCTCCAGCCCTGACGCCGCGCCGTTTCCCACCGCGAAGTCTGCTCCGCCGAAATATCAATAAAAGATAACGGTTAGGGCAATTACGACAACCCACTCCCCTTGCCGATTCGCGAGGGGACGCCGAAGGTTTTCCCCGTCGGCGTCACTCCCGCCGCCGCCACCCCTCAAGCCCCCGCACATGCGCCTGCCCGACTGGTTACTGTTTCTCCTGCCGCTCGCCGTCGTCATCACCATCGGCGTCTATGCGCGCCGCTATATGAAGAGCGTCTCGCACTTCATGTCCGGCGGACGCCTGGCCGGACGCTATCTGCTCGCGGTGGGCAGCGGCGAGATGCAGGCCGGCGCGGTGGTGTTCGTCGCGTCCTTCGAACGCATCGCCAATTCCGGCTTCACGTTCATCTGGTGGAGCTGGCTGCCCGTTCCCTTCATGCTCGTCGTCGGCATCTTTGGATTCGTGACGTATCGCCTGCGTGAGACCCGCGCCCTCACCATCGCCCAGTTTTTCGAGATTCGTTACAGCAAAAACTTTCGCGTCTTCACCGGCGGCCTGGCCTTCCTCGCGGGCATCGCGAATTTCGGCATCATCCCGGCGGTCGGCGCGCGTTGCTTCGTCTATTTTCTCGGACTGCCCGAGATGATCGACGTGCTCGGGTATGCCCTCCCGACCTTCATCCCGCTCATGGCTCTGTTCCTGATGGTCACGGTCACCATCACGCTGGCCGGAGGATTTGTGACCGTCATGGTCACCGACTGCGTCGAGGGCATCATCTCGCAGTTGTTTTATCTCTTCATCGTGGGCGCCCTGCTGTGGATGTTTCCGTGGCAGGACATCAGCGCCACCCTGGCCAACCGTTCCGCCGGCCAGTCTCTGCTCAATCCGTTCGATTCGCTCAGCCTGAAGGATTTCAACATCTGGTATGTCGTCATGGGCATGATCACGCAGATCTACGGCCGGGGCGCCTGGCAGAACGCCAGCGCCTACAACACCGCCGCCCTCAATCCCCACGAAGGCCGCATGGGCAACGTGCTCGGCAACTGCCGTGAAATCGGAAAACTCTCCGTCGTCACCCTGCTGGCCGTCTGCGCCGTCACCTTCCTCGAACACCCCGACTTCGCCGCCCAATCCGCCAGCGCGCATCAGACGATTGACGGCATCGCCAATCCGCAGATCCGCCAGCAGATGACCGTTCCCGTCGCGTTGTCCGAGCTGCTGCCGGTCGGCATCAAGGGCATGCTCTGCGCCGTCCTGCTCATGGGCGTCTTCGGCGGTGATTCGACCCATCTGCACTCCTGGAGCAGCATCTTCGTGCAAGACGTGCTGCTGGCCCGCCGCAAAAAAGCCTTCGAGCAGAAACAACACATTCTCGCCCTGCGCCTGAGCGTGTGCGGCGTCGCGCTCTTCGCCTTTCTCTTCGGCTGCTTCTTCCGGCAGACGGAATACATCTTCATGTGGTGGGCCGTCACCACCGCGATCTACGTCGGCGGAGCCGGCGCGTGCATCGTCGGCGGCCTCTATTGGAAAAAAGGCACGACCGCCGGCGCGTGGTCGGCCCTGCTCACCGGCTCGCTGCTTTCCGTGGGCGGCATTTTTGCCCGCGTGATGTCGGAAGGAAAATTCCCCCTCAACGGCGTGCAGATCTCCTTCATCTCGATTCTCGTCGCCATCACCGTTTACGTCGTCGTCTCCCTGTTGACCAGCAAGGCCGACTTCAACCTCGAACGCATGTTGCACCGGGGCCCCTACGCCGCGGTCGTCGAGTCGCTGGAAGTCACCCCCGTCGCGGCCACCGCCTCGGGCCGCAGATCAAAATGGGGCCGCATCATCGGCTTCGACGATTCCTTCAGCTTCGGCGACAAGTGGATTTGCGGCGGCCTCTTCGGCTGGAGCATGCTCTGGGTCGCCGTCCTGCTAATCGGCTCCGTATGGAACCTCATCGCCCCCTGGCCGATTTCCTGGTGGTCCACGTTCTGGCACGTCACCGGCATCGGCATTCCCGTCTTCGTCACCATCGTGACCGGCATCTGGTTCACCTGGGGCGGCGTGCGCGACATCCGCTCCCTTTTCCGCCGCCTCGCCACCACGAAGATCAGCGAACGCGACTCCGGCTTCGTCGTCGGCCATCACAACCTCGAAGAGGATCCCGCCCCCAAGAAGACCAAGTAACCTCCACCCCGCCCATCCTTTCCTTACCATGCACCTACGCCCCGTCACCTTCCTTGCTTCGCTTCTCGGACTCACCCTGGCCGGCACCGCGCTCGCCGACTCCTTCCCGTCGGATATCCTGCCCCAGTCGGCAGGCATCCAGCTCAAGGGCGGCAACACCTCGGCCGAAAATCTGGATCAGATCCAGGCCCTCGGCTTCAAATACGTCCGTCGCGGCTTCATCTGGCCCTCCATCGAAAAGACCCCGGGCCAATACGACTTCTCCGCCTACGACCGTCTGGTCAACGACGCCGAAAAGCGCGGTCTCAGCGTCCTCGGTTGTCTCGCGCTCAACAACAAGGCCTTTGCCCTGGTGAAGGACCCCGCCGGACGCGAGGCCTTCGCCAAGTTCGCCGCCGCCGCCGCCGCGCACTACAAGGGCCGCCCCGTCATCTGGGAACTTTGGAACGAACCCAACAACGCCGGCATGTGGGGCAAGCACGGCAAGGCCAACAGCGACGCCTTCGCCGACGAATACTCCGAATTCGTGAAGGTCGTCGCGCCCGCCATGCGCAAGGCCAACCCCGGCGCCATCATCGTCGCCGGCTCAGTCAATCTCTACGAGAGCTCCTTCGGCTGGATGAAACGCTGCTTCGACAACGGCGTCCTCAAGGCCGGCCTCGATGGCTGGTCCGTCCACCCTTACACGACCAAGTCCCCCGAGGACCATCTGCTCTACTACACTCGCATCCGCAAGATGCTCGCCGAATACGGCGCGCCCGCCCACTTCGCCCTCCTCAACACCGAGCGCGGCTACCCCATCGGCAAGGCCGAGGGCTACGCCGGCGGCGATCCCGCGCTTTCCCGCGAGTATCAGTCCTGGCACTTCGTCCGCCAATACCTCTGCGACGTCCTCGCCGACGTGAAACTCTCCATCTGGTATGAGTGGTCCGGCAATGAAGGCTTCAGCCTGAAGACCTCGACCGAGGAAATGCCCGCCATGCTCGCCGCCAAAACCATGTTCGCGCAGCTCGACGGCTACACACTCGCGCGCCGCCTCGATCTCGGTTCGCCTCAAGACTACGCCCTCGTCTTCACCAAGCCCGGCGGTGCGACCAAGCTCGTCGTGTGGACTTCCCCTCCCTCCGGCGCGAGCCCCGACAAAATCGTCGCCCACGACGTCACCATCCCCGTCCAAGCCTCGGGGCAACTCGCCCGCTTCGACATCTACGGCAAGCAAGACTCGGTCGAAGTGATCCAGGGCAAGATCACCCTGCACCTCACCGGCGCCCCGCTCTACATCATCGTCCGCCCCTGAACCCGCTCATGACCCAAGAAGAACTCGACAACCTCTCCGCCGAAATCGCCGCCGTCTCCGGCGCGCTCGATCCCGTTTTCGAGCAGATGGCCAAGGTGGTCGTCGGCCAGCACCACCTGATCCAGCGTCTCCTCATCGGTCTCCTCGCCAACGGCCACGTCCTCCTCGAAGGCGTGCCCGGTCTGGCCAAGACCACCACGATCAAGGCCCTCGCCGACACCCTTCACGCGCAGTTCAGCCGTATCCAATTCACGCCCGACCTGCTTCCGTCCGACGTCGTCGGCACGCTCATCTACAATCCCGACGAGCACAAATACTTCGCCAAAAAAGGCCCCATCTTCGGCAACCTCCTGCTCGCCGACGAAATCAACCGCGCTCCCGCCAAGGTCCAGTCCGCGCTCCTCGAGGCCATGCAGGAACGCCAGGTCACCCTCGGTGACGAATCCCACAAACTCCCCGACCCGTTCCTCGTGCTCGCCACGCAGAACCCCGTTGACCAGGAAGGCACCTATCCGCTCCCCGAGGCCCAGCTCGACCGCTTCATGATGAAGGTCACCGTCGGCTACGGCACGCGCGAGGAAGAACGCGCCATCCTCGACTTGATGAGCAGCTGCCAGACGAAACACCAGGCCAGCCCCGTCATGGACCTCGCCCAACTCCGCCACCTGCGCAGCCTGGCCGACCGCGTCTATGTCGATGACAACGTGAAGGACTACATCGTCTCGCTTGTGATGGCCACGCGCGACCCCGCCTCGCTCGACCCCAAGATGGCCGCCTACGTGCGCTACGGCGCCTCGCCCCGCGCCACCATCAACCTCACCCACGCGTGCAAAGCCCACGCCTTCCTCGAAGGCCGCGCCTACGCCACGCCTCACGACGTCAAGGCCATCGCCCCCGACGTGCTCGGCCACCGCATCCTCCGCACTTACGAAGCCGAGGCCGACGAGGTGTCCTGCGCGAAGATCGTCCAATGGGTCCTCGACACCGTTCCGGTGCCATGATCCTCCCCAAGGAACAACTCGCCAAAATCCGCCGCCTCGAGCTCAAGACCCGCAAACTCGCGGTCGAGATCCTCTCCGGCGCCTACCACTCCGTTTACAAAGGGCGCGGCCTCGATTTTGAGGAAGTCCGCGCCTACATTCCCGGCGACGATGTGCGCACCATCGATTGGAACGTCACCGCGCGCACCGGCATCACCCACATCCGCCGCTACCGCGAGGAACGCGAACTCTCCTTCGTCATCATGGTGGATGTCAGCGCCTCCGGCCTGCTCGGCTCCGGCGCGCAAAACAAACGCGAACTCGCCGCCGAGATCGCCTCCTCGCTCGCCTTCAGCGCCCTCAAAAACAACGACCGCGTCGCCTTGATTCTCTTCTCCGACCGCGTCGAGCGCTTCATCCCCCTCGGCAAAGGCCAGCCCCACGTCTTCCGCCTCATCAAAGAAATCCTCTACACCGAGCCCAAAGGCGCCGGCACGCGCATCGGCGCCGGTCTCGACTTCCTCAACAAAGTTTTCCCCCGCCGCGCCGTCGTCATGCTCGTCTCCGACTTCCTTGACGACACCTACGAGCGGCAGCTGAAAACCACCTCCCGCCGTCACGACCTGCTCGGCATCCAGATCTACGACCCCCGCGAACGCGAACTTCCCGACGTCGGCTGGATTTGCCTGCGCGATGCCGAGACCGGCGAGGTCGTCGAAGTCAACACCTCCGACCCCAAGGTCCGCGCCCGCTTCGCAACCGGCTCCTCCGCCCTCCGCGAAAAAACCCGCACGCTCCTGCGACGCACCCGCACCGATGCGGTCGAGATTCCGACCTCGTCCAATTATCACCTGCTGCTGCGCCGTTTCTTCGACCGCCGCGCCTCCCATTCGCGATGAGCGCCCCGCTTGATCTCGTCGAAGACCTCAGCCTCGCCGCGCCGAAAACCACCGGCGGCCCGAGTCTGCTTTTCTGGACCGCCCTCATCGCGGCCGTCCTGCTGGCCGTCGTCGCCACCCTGCTCCTGCTCCGCCGTCGCCGCCTGCTTTTGGCCGCACCCGTGCCGCCGGAGAAAACCGCCCTCGCCGCCCTCGAATCGCTCCGCGCCGAAATCGATACCCTTGATGCCCGCGCCTTCGCCCTGAGCGTCTCTCACATCCTGCGCGTTTACATCGAAGGCCGTTTCGGCCTGCACGCCCCTCAACGCTCCACGGAGGAATTCCTCTCCGAAGCCACCGCTTCACCGCAGCTGACCGCCGAACAACAAGCCTGGCTCGCCGCCTTCCTCGTTCACTGCGACCGCTCCAAGTTCGCCCTCGCCGGCCTTGAGACCGCCGCCAAACACGCCCTCCACCAGGAAGCGCTGGACTTCGTGCGCGCCACCACCCCGTCCCCATGATCGCCGCGCTTCCACTCAGCTTCGGACAACCCGCGTGGCTTCTCCTGCTGCTCCTTCTTCCCCTGCTCGTCTGGCTGCTGCGCGGACACGGCGCGCCGACCGCCGTGCGCTACTCCTCGGCCGCGTTGTTGCGCACGAGCGGACGCACCGCACGCTTCGGTCCGCGGGGCTGGTTGTGGATGATGCGCCTCCTCGCCCTCGTTCTGCTCATCGGCTCCCTCGCCCGCCCCCGGTTGGAACGCAGTGATTCGACCGACCACCGCTTCGGCATCGACGCCGTGCTCGTCTGCGACGTCTCCGGTTCGATGGGCACGCCCGATTACCAAAAGGGCGGCCAACAAATCACGCGCATGGACGCCCTCATCGAAGCCATCGACGAATTCGTGAAAGCGCGCCCCAAGGACCGCACCGGCCTGGTCGGCTTCGCCAACGACGTGTATCTGCTCGCCCCGCTCACCACCGACGCCGGCTGGTTGCCCGAGGTGCTGCGCCAGATCCGGCTCATGGCCGGCACCGCCATCGGCGACGGCATGATGGAAGGCATCAAACTCCTCAAGGCGAGCAAGGCCAAGTCCCGCGTCATGATCGTCGTCTCCGACGGCTTCAACAACCGCGGCGTCAACCCCGTGGAAGCCGCCGAACTCGCCCGCAAGGAAGGCATCCGCGTGCACACGATCCAGGTCATGAGCTTCGCCGAGCTGGCCCGCTCGCAGGCCGGCTCCGGCCTCATGGCCCGGATCGCCTCCACCACCGGCGGACTCCACGCCTCGGCATCCGGCACCGAGGCGCTCCAACGCATCTACCAACAGATCGACCGCATGGAAAAAGACCGCATCGATGCCAAACAGACCCGCCTCTACAACGAGATCTACGCCTGGCCGCTGGCCGCCGCCCTCGCCCTCGTGCTGTTTGAACTCATCGCCGCATCCACATTCTGGATACGCCTGCCATGATCTTCCTGCATCCACATCTGCTCTGGGGCGTGCCGGGCATCCTGATCGTCGGCCTGGCCCTGTATGCCGTCTCGCGCCGTATCCGCCGCCGCCGTCTCGCGCTGTTCACCACCTTCGACGACACCGCCGCGATCCTGCGCTCACGCCAGGAAACCGGCCGGATCGTCGCGCACGGCCTCGTCACCCTCGGCCTGGCCTTCCTCGTGGTCGCCCTGGCGCGTCCGCTGGTCGGCCCCAAGACCACCGATGTCGAACGCGAAGGCATCGACGTGCTCGTCGCCATCGACGTTTCCAAAAGCATGCTCACCGCCGACCTGCCCCCGAGGCGGCTGGAGGCGGCGCGCTCCGCCCTGCTCGGCTGGTTGCGCGGCAGGTCCAACGACCGCGTCGGCCTCATCGTCTTTGCCGGCGACTCCTTCCTGCAAATCCCGCTGACCTCCGACCTCTCCGCCGTGGCCACGCTGCTCGAAGCCGTCCGCCCGACCGGACGCGGCGGCAGCAATCTCGAAAACCCACTCAAGACCGCCATCGACGTCTTCTCCCGCGTCGAAGGCAAAAGCCGCGCCCTCATCCTCGTGACCGACGGCGAGAACCTCGAAGGCAATCCCGTCGCGCTCGCCACCGAGGCGTTCCAGCGCCACGGCATCCGCGTTTACACGCTCGGCGTCGGCACGACCGCCGGCGGCAAAGTCCCCAACATCACTCAAAGCGGCATCATCGGCGGCGAAGTGCGCAACGCCTACGGAGTGGCCGTCCAATCCAAACTCGACGCCACCGCGCTCCGCGCCCTCGCCGCCGCCGGTGGCGGCGCCTACTACGCCCTCGCCGACTCCAAAGACGCGCTCGAAAATCTCCAGCGCGAGCAACTCGACAAACTCCTCCGCGAAACCCGCGTGGTCGAAACCACCGACTACGACGAGTGGTTTGCGCTCCCCCTGCTCGCCGGGTTGCTCTGCCTGATCGCCGAACGTTTCGCCCCCCGTCTCGCACGTCCGCGACAACCGTCCGCCTCGCCGCTGTTTCTTTTCGCCATCTTCATGACGCTCGCCCCGGGCGTCCACGATGTGCAAGCCGCCGAACCCGACTTCGCCCACTACCAAACCCTCATCCAAACCGGACAAGCCGCCACCGCGCTCACCGGTTTGCGCGAGGAGTCTGCCCGGCGTCCCGACGATCCCTTCACGCTCTACAACCTCGGAGTCGCCGCCTACGCGGCCAAGGACTACGCGGCGGCCGTGAAAGCCTTCGAGTCCTGCCTCGCCCTGCCGGACAACGAAACCCGGCCCAAGGCGCACATGCAGCTCGGCAACACCCGCGTGCGCCTCGGCGAATCCCTGCTGGCCACCGGCGACACAGGCGGTGCCGCCGTCGAGTTCGAACGCGCGCTCGCCAGCTACGAACATCCCGAAGCCAAGGACCGCGGACTCGACAAGAACAGCCAAGTCGCCGGACGCGTTTATCTCGACACGCTCGAGACCGTCGCCTCCGACCAACTCGTCGCCGCCGCCAAGACCGGCGACAACTGGACCCAGCGGCGCATGCTGCAAAAAGCCCTCGGCGCCTTCCAGCAAATCCTCGCCCGCGATCCGAAACGCGCCGGTGCCGTCCACCGCGACGCGGAAACCCGCGCCCTCCTGATAGGCAACTTCGTCGCCGACGGCCGCGTCAAAATGGACGACGCGCAAAAAACCATGGCCGCGGGAAAATTCAAAAACGCCTACGTGCCCATGCGCGAGTCCTACAACCTGGCCGGCGCCGCCAGCGCCCTCGATGCCAACGACCCGCGCGCCAAGTCCTTCCTCGCGGAAAGCCAAACGGCATTTTCCACCATGCTCGTCACCCAGGCCCGTGCGGAATTCGACGATGCCATGACGAACACCAAGCTCGCCACGAGGTTGGATAAACTCGACTCGGCCGTCGCGCGGATCGAAGAAGCCCTCTCCCTGGTTCCTGAAAACCAGGAGACCCGCGACCTCGGCACGGTCATCCGGAAAGAGATCGAAAAAGCCGCCCTCGCCGATGGCGACGCCCAGGTCGAACTGGCCGACAAAGCCAAGACGCCCGCCGCGAGCGCCGTCCCCCTGACCAAGGCCATCAGCCGCTTTCAACGCGTCCTCGAAATCAACGCCGACAACGCCCACGCGCGCGAGCGACTGACCGTGCTCCTGCCACGCCTGGCCGACGCGATGATGCAGCTCGGTGCGGCCGAACTCGCCGACGCCAAAAAAAGCATCGCCGGCGACAACCCACCGACCGCCGCACAGATCCGCAAAGCCCTCGCCCACCTGGGCAAAGCCGACGCAGCGCTCAGCCAGGCCGCCAACGCGGGGGCAGATCAGGACAAATTGAAACCGCTGGTCGAGGAGGTCCACGCCCTCGCCGAAAAGCTACAAGCCCTGCTGGAGCAACTCCAAGGCGGCGCCCCGCCCCCGCCGCCCCCCGCGCCCGGCGATCAAGAAGGCAACCCCGGTGAGCCGAAGGAGAAAAAATCCACCGAAGACGGCCCGCCCGAAGCGACCGCCCCCAAGACCTTTGCGGACATCCGCCAAGTCGGCCACGGCATCCGCCAACCCCCGCCCGAAAAAGACTGGTAGGCGTTATTCGCCGGACGAACATCCGTCCGGCAATCCGACCACGGAAAGCATGCCGGCCTCGTCGATGGCATGGGCCGGGCGGAAGGATGCGCCCGTCATGTAGACCAGCAGACTTTCTCGGAATTGCCGGGCCGCGTGCCGCTCGTCCAAGGCGCTCGTGATGTCGCTCGCGCAGACGAGCAGGGCGCAGCCGTTGAAGCGCGCCTCGAAGACCAGGCCAAGCCGTCGGTTGGTGAACCAGTCGTCAATGACTCTCACCAGCGGACACAGCTCAGACGACAGGCCGTCCAGCACCAGTGCCGCCCCGCCGTGGATCAACTCCCACCATTGCCAGTCGCTGTGGTAGTCCGTCGGGAAACAAGCGAACAACGGATGCCCGGGATCGCACAGGATGCCCAGCGTATGCGGGGCCTGATTTTTCGTCCACGCCGTGTTCCAGAAGATGGAGGAAAACCCGAGGGCCACACCGCCCTTCACCTGCGACGGCGGCGGGTTGAAGAGTATCTTGCGACCGCCGCGAGCCTGCCGAAGAAGCTCGCTCCAATCGCTCACGATCAGCACGTCGTCGGAGGTGCGAACGATTCTCTCGGGCGGATAAACCCACACATCCCAGTCATTCTCAAACTTCGTCCGCGCCAGCCCAACGATCAGTTTGAAGTGCCGCGGCGACGGCAAATCCGCCAAAGGAATTTCGATTTTCCCCAGGGACGTGCCGTTGCCGAGGGGAAGGGTTCTCTCCAAGAATTCGCCCGAAGCATGCACGCGGCCGTCCGCTTCGGCCAGCTTCCAATACGCCCGCGCCTGCGTCATCGGAGCCGCGCCGAAATGCGCGACTTCGATCTCGGCCCGCAAAACGTCGCGACTGGAAAACATCCGTCGCTCCAGCCGCGCCAGCAGCACCGTGGAGTCGTTGAAGCGCCTGAACTCCTCCGGCGTGACGTAGCCCTTCGATTCCCAGAACGGATTGAGCCAGCCGACCAGCGCGGTGCCCTGCCCCGGAAAATCGTTGGCCTGCAAAACCTGAAACCCGCCGAAATTCCGGGTGCGCAGGAAGGATTCCAGCTCCTCCTTGTAGCAGAGCACCTGGAGTTTTCCCGAGGCCATCAGGAAATCACGGGCAAGATCGCCCAGGTGGTTGGCTTCGAGCGTATCCTTGAAAATCTCGAAGTTTTTCGCCTTGAGCAGACCGGTGTATTTGGGGATTTCCGAAAAATCGGGATAGACGCACCACTGGCCAATCTCATGGCTGATGATCGAGCCCGGCGCTTCGACAGCGGCGTAATTCCAACTTTTTGCCTCTCGCAAGCGGCACAGGGTTTCCGGGAGTTTCGTTGTCTCCACAAAACCGCTGTAATCCGCCGTAGTCGCGGGCGGCAGCGCGTTAATGCGGGAGGCCAGACCCTCGCCCCACGCCTGGATGCGCGGCTCGGGAATGTTGTGGTAGTCGCTTTCTGGAATCGCCGGCCAGCCGGCGGCGGTCGTGTGGAGCCGGCGAGGCTCGGCCTGTTTCCAATACGTCACCCAGCGGGTCAGATACCGGGTGAAGTCTTCGCATTTTTTCCCCGGTTCGTTGCCATAAGCCATGAGCAGGAACGACGGATGATTGCCGTAGGCCCGGATAATGGCGCGGCCCTCGGCGTAGAGCCAGTCGTCCACGGCGAGGCCCGTTCCGAGTCCCGTTGTGGTGTTCGCCCACGACGCGCATTCGATCTGTAAATATAGGCCAAGCGCGTCCGCCGCGTCGAATGCCGCCTCGGGCGGGCACCACGAATGGAACCGAACATGGTTGAAACCGTGATCCTTGATGACGGTGAGGATGTGCCTCCATTCCGCTCTGTCCGTCGGCGGATAACCGGTCCTCGGGAACACGCAGCACTCCAGCGTCCCGCGCAGGAAAATCGGACGCCCGTTGACGGTGATCTGCGTGCCCCGCACGCCGACCCCGCGCAGGCCGAACGACACCGTCTTCTCGTCGTCGCCAAGCCGGACGGTCAGCGTGTGCAGAACCGGATTGAATTCGTCCCAGAGCCCGGCGTCGCCATCGAGCGGCACGTCCAGTTCCGCCGTCCCGCCCGGTTCATCCCAGGCCGCCTCCACCGCCACCCCGCCGACGCTCACGGTTCCCCGGCCCGGAACGCCCGTGGCGTTGCCAATGGCCACCTTCACGCGCGCGGCCCTTGGCGCGACCTGCGGAAACACCTGCACGTCGTCGATCCACACCGGGCTGCCTGCGGCCAGTTCGATGCGGCCGATGATGCCGTTCCAATTCGTCTGCGTATGGTCGGTGACACTGTGGGAGTTGGTTCCCATATCCACAAGCAGGCGGTTGTCTACGCGGATAGCCAGCCGGTGCGCGCCGGGTGCGACGTCGATGCCTAACTCATAAACATGCGGAGTGGACAGGCTGTTGTTCGAGCCGATCTCCCGGTCATTGAGCCACACCCGCGTCTCAATGTGAGGACGTTCCAGAAACAGTGTCACCCGCCTGCCCTTCCAAGATTCCGGAACTTCGATATCCCTGCGATACCACGCCGCGCCGACGTAATGTTTTTCCGGCTGGAGCCAGAACGGGATCTTGATGTTCCCAGGCCGCCGGTAGGACGCGTAGCGGTCGGCGGTGAACCAGGAACGGTCCACAATCTGTCCGGTCCACGGGGTGTCCACCGTCACCTCGTCGCCATACCCCTGGACCTGGAGACTGCCCGGAAGGTTAATCCGGTGAACATAGCCGGGGGTATTACCAAGGGCGAATTCCCAGGCGCCGGACAGGTTGATGGTTGGGGTCATCGGAGTTGTTTCAGGAAATGAAAGCCAGGAAATCCCCGGCCGGATGGTTCGGGTCGGCGGCGAGAATCTCCCGCGCAAGTTTGGCCGCCAGTTCGCGGCGGCCCATGCAGAAATTCGCCTGCGCTTCCAAGAAGCGGGCGGCGATATTCCGGCGCTCCTGGAGGTCCTCGTCAAAGAGCAGAATCGTGGGCAGGGACGTGGCGAAGTAGTCGATCTTCGCCGGTGTCTTGGCGAGTTTCTTCGCGTAGGCGAGCAGACCGGACGCCAGCTTCCGCGCGGACGCCTTTTTCCCCAGCCGCTCCAGCGAGAGGATCGAGAAGAGGGTCATGTCTGAAAACGCGCGCACGCTCATCTCCTGGAAATCGCCCTTGAAGTCCGCCGCCTTTCGCCACCACCGCTTCGATGCGGTCTTGTCGCCCGACGCGGCGAAAGTCTCGCCGAGCCAGAACCAAATGTCGCTTGCGTTGGCCAGCAGGTGCCGGGCTTCACCGAGATTTTCCGGCACGGCGAGCGCCTGCTCGAAATACGCGAGCGCGCCGTTCGCGTCCCCCGCCGCCAGCGCACTGCGGCCGAGCGCGAGGTGTGTGCGCGTGTGCTGCCCGAGGGCCTGGCCCTCGCCGCCTTCCCATGGCTGGAACCGGCGCGTGGAGACGATGGCGAGCGCCTTCTCAGGACGACCGGTTTGGTTGTAGAGCGCGCAAAGCTCCACCGCGAGGTCATCGCGGCGGGCGGTGAGATGCGGATGTTTTTTCAGTTCGCGCAGCCGCTTGGCGGGCGCTTCGCCGAGACGCTTCCAAAGCTGGTCGCGCTCGTAAAGCAGTCGTGCGTCGTCCGGGTTGGCGCTAAACGCCTGCTCGTAGGCAGAGCGCGCCTTAGCGGGTTTCCCGAGCGCGTTGTAATAGCCGATGCCCAAATTGCGCCACGCGATGGAAAACGAGGGATCGAGCCGGACCGATTTCTCCCAAAGCGCGACGGCCTCCTTATGCCGCCGCCGGTCATAGAGCAGGTTGCCAAGGTAGTAGGGTGCGCGGGCGTCCTTCGGATTCGCCGCCATCGCCGCTTCAAGAATGGCGATTTCTTCAAGGCGCGCGGGGAAACAGTAATCGGACGGGGCCGCCGCGCCCGCCTGGTAACAGTCACGCGCACGTCCGTCGTCCCCGAGTTTCTTCCAGAGCCAGCCGAGACAATAATGCACCAGGGGAGCCGCGCCCGAATCGGGAGACGGGCGGCAACGGGTTAGATGCGCGATGGCTTCCGAGTAAAACCCGGCCTGCGCATAGTCCAGGGCGACATCCAGCCAGAGCTGCGGATCGGCACCCATGGAATCACCTCGTTGGACCCGCGCCCAGACGTCGAGCGGATCTATGCGCAGGATTTCCTCCAGCGTCACCCGCGCCTCGTCGTCGCGTCCCAGTCCGCGCAGCACCAGCGAGCGCAGGTTGCGGGCGCGGAGGTTGTCCGTATTCGCACGCAACGCTCGGTCGAGATGATCCAGCGCCGCCGTCCAATCCTTCCTGCGGCAATCGATTTCGGCCAGCGCGTGGAAAGCGGGCGCTTTCCACGCCTCGCTCCACGTGGCTTTGTAAAGGGCGTCGTAGCTTTCCTCATCGCGACCGAGAAAGCGGAGACAAAGGCCGAGATGGTAATGGGGCTCGCCGTCATGGGGATTCGGATTGCGCCGGGTGAGCCGCTCCATCGCCTTGCGGAAATGATTTTCCGCAGAGGTAAACTCACCCCGGCGCAAGCGCCAGAGGCCCAAGGCGTGGTTGCAGCGGGCATCGCCCGGATCGCGGCGCAGGGCCTCTTCCCAATACGGCACCGGTGAACGCGTGGCGTGACGGTATTGCTCAAGATGCAGGCCGGTCAGGAACAACTCGTCGGCCCCGTCGATTTCCGCGGGCGCGGGCGGTTCTGTCGCCGGATCCGCCGGTCGGCTTTTTGCCGGGACCTTGGGCGCGTAGGCGATGATTTCCCGGCCCTCGCGATCAACAACACTCAAGCGCAGGGAGGTTTCCTCCGCTCCGGAGGGAAGCGCGGTTTCGTGAACAAAGGGAGAGGTGGGTGAAAGGTCCGCCGTGCGCGCGAACACGGCGCGTCCTTTGCATTCCAGACGCACCCGCGCCCTGGGAAATTTCCGCGTGACGGAAACACCGGCACGCACGCGGCCGTTCGCAAGCCGCAGTCCCAGGGCCGCGTCGAGGTTGGCGTGCTTCGCCACGCCGATCTCGCGGATCGGATACCAATATTGGCTCCAGCTCTTCGTTTCGCCGGGCTGCAAAAAGGAAAAATCCGGCTGGTTGTCGGTGAACACGCCGGCCATCAATTCGATGTAGGGCGCATGTTCACCCTGGGCGTCCGCGTCGGCCAGATTGCGATCCCACGCATAACCGAATTCGTGGTTGCCCCACGTCCATTGTTTTTTGCCGGGGGCGATGTGATGGTCGGCGATGTGCACGAGTCCGGCCCGCGCCTTGTAATCGTAGCCGCCGAAAAAATCCTCCTTCGTTCCCATGCACATGTAGGAGGTCGGCACGGGGATGTTCGCATACCAGGAAAGGTCGTTGGGCGCGCAGGCGGGCATGTCCGCATCCGGTTTCTCCGCCGACGGCGCATACTGCCGGGGAGCCTCGCCGGCAGGGACGCCCTTCTTGCCTCGGGCGCCGTAATCCACCCCGTAGTAATGATCCCGGCACAACGGGTATGCGCTCGTCGCCCGCTTCGCGTGGTCCGCGATGGAAGTCACATCCGGCGGGAAGAATGACTGGTAGTGCTCATGCACGCGCGTGGCGACGTTGGCCCACCAGAGAAACGTCTGCGCCAGCGACGTGCGGTTGCTGACACGCGCCTTGACCTCCAGCACCGCGCGCCCCGGATGCAGGCAGACCCCGTGCATCCCCTTCATGCGCGCCATGGGATCGTGCTCGCCAAGCCAGACCGTGACGGACCCGTCCGGGTGGTGTTCGATTTCCACGTCCGCCGGCATGAAGGTCGAAGGCCGGTGGTGCTGCGGCCAGTTGAACTCAATGCCACCGCTGACCCACGGACCCGCCAGACCGACCAACGCCGGCTTGATCACCGGCTGGTTGTAGATGAGGTCGTAGCCGTTGGTCTTGTCGCGCAGCACATGAATGCGCCCGCCGATCTGCGGCAGGATCATCACCTGGAGGAATTCGTTTTCCAGATGCACCGCGTCCCATTCCACGTCCCGCTTGGTTTCGGAGATGCGGTCGATGAAGGGCAGCGGATACACGCGTCCGCTCGACCCTTGATAGACCCGCTTCTCCAAAAACATAGGATTCTTGTCGGGCGCATCCGGCAGATAGGACGGCAGCGTGACTGACTCGCGGCGAACGTGGACGGCGGAGAGGGACATGGCCTCAAGTTTCTCAAATCCGAGGTCTAAAGGAAATGGACAATGGCCCTAAAGAAATGGACAATCCTCCGATCCGTATGACTCCTCCGCCCCCCCGGGGAAAACTCTCCAAAACGGCCCGTGCGACCGGATTCCCCGGCCAGCGGCTGGTCGTCGTTCATCCGCCGCAAATCGTCCACGCATCCCGGCTGGCACTTTTGCGTCCGTTCTGTCCGACGGACATCGGTCTTTTTCGTGCCGCCGCCCGGCACGAACGCAGGCGCCCGACAGGCTGCGCCCAGACGATCTTTATCCACTGCGCCGAAGGCCGGGGCTGGTGTGAACTCGCTGGCGTGCGTCATCCGGTCGGCCCGAACGACCTGCTCGTTATCCCGGCCCGCTGTGCGCACGCCTATGGGGCCGATGCGGACGATCCATGGACTATCGAATGGTTCCATGCCGTCGGCACCGGAGTCCCCGAACTGCTCAGGAGAATGGGAGTCGGCCGTCGCGCACCGGTGTTGGCGCTGCGTCCGGGCGCGTGGGATTCGACCCTCTTCGAGGAGGCGCTTTCGGGCCTCGAAACCCGGTTCACCAATCCGCACCTCCTGCGCTCCGCGCTGACGCTGAGTCATCTCCTGGCCCGGATGATCATCCGGCAAAAAGAGGATGTCGCCGATCCGTCCTCCCCTGCGGCGCGTCTTGAAAAAGTCGCCGTGTTCCTGAGGGAAAACCACGCCCGCGCTCCCGGTGTTTCCGAGATGGCCTCGATGGCGGGGTTCTCGCCCTCGCATTTCACGGCCCTGTTTCTCAAACACACGGGGCACCCTCCGAACGATTACCTGATCCGCGCGCGCATCGACCGCGCCTGCCAGTTGCTCGATCTCACATCGCTGAGCGTAAAAGAAATTGCCACCCAGGTCGGTTATGCTGATCCGTATTATTTCTCGCGCGTCTTCAAGAAGACGACCGCCTGTTCGCCCAAGGCATACCGGGCAAGACAGAAAGGCTGATGGACGTCCGCGCGGAAATGCCGCGCGAAACGGACTGGCAAGTTTTCCTGATGCAGGGCCGCGATGCATGGGGTCTGGCCGTGTTTTGTTAGTTTTCAGAGGTAGGCTGAATGCCGTAAACGGGCAATTAAGTCAGGGGGGCGATCCGACGCGCCACGAAATCAGGAAATCGGAAGGGCTCTTCCGGGACCGATGCGGTGAGGACAGAACTTAGGCCCCTCCCAAGAAGGGATTCACGACGCGCACGCCTTCGTAATCCTGGCCGTGGTTGAGGTCTTCGGAGTAGAGCGTGTGGCAGCCAAGTTCGCGGGCGGCGGCGAGGATCGTGGCGTCCCCATGCGAGATTTGATAACGGCGTCGGAGCGCAACGGCTTCGACAATCAGTTCCCGCGTGATCGGCTGCACCGGAACATGGCTCGCCAGTTCAAGCGTGGCGTCGATATTGGCCTCGGTGAGGCCCAATGCCTTTTTCCGAAGAGCGTTGGCAATAAACTCCTGCAGGACCTGGGCCGTCGAGCCGAAGGGGTCCGTCGAGCCGAAGGGGTCAGGCCGAGTATTGTTGTATCAGGAACGGATTCGCGCGGGGCGGCCTCGCGCGGGATCGAGCCAAGGAGTCGGGACGTTGTTTGTTGATTTTGGTAACCAGAAGGGCTCTTCCGGGACGATAGGTCAATGCGGTGACAGACTGAGCCTATCGACCGCCCTGGAAGGGATTCACGACGCGCACGCCTTCGTAATCCTGACCGTGGCTGAGGTCTTCGGAGTAGAGCGTGTGGCAGCCAAGTTCGCGGGCGGCGGCGAGGATCGTGGCGTCCCAATGCGAGATTTGATAACGGCGTCGGAGCGCAACGGCTTCGACAATCAGTTCCCGCGTGATCGGCTGCACCGGCACATGGCTCGCCAGTTCGAGCGTGGCGTCGATATTGGCCTCGGTGAGGCCCAATGCCTTTTTCCGAAGAGCGTTGGCAATAAACTCCTGCAGGACCTGGGCGGAGAGGGCGAACCGCTCCTCAATCATCAGGGTCTGCGCGCGCTCCCGTTTTTCGGCATCGGCCGGGGCGGCCGAACTCGCGTAAAGCAGGATGTTCGCATCCAGAAAGACCTCAGCGCTCATAGATTTCCTCGCGCGTCAAAGGCACCATGGGCGCTTCATTGGAGGCCTGCATCCCCCGGAGCAGTCGTTTGACCGTGGCTTTGCGCTCGGTCTCCGCGTCGGGCAACGGGTGGCGCGTGGCGTAGTCCAAGCCCACGAGCACCAAATCCTTGAGAGTGGTTTTACGCTGGGCGGCAACGATTTTGGCACGATGCAGGAGTTCATCCGGCACATCAATGGTCGTTCTCATAGATGTGACGATAGCACATAAGCATAAATGTGCAACACTGGTCATCGGTAGGGCGCCACTCCGCTGGGCCGCCCCACCCTCCCTCGGCCGGCCCTGCGCTGACGCTCACTGCAGCCGGTGATCGTCCGCCTGCTCGCGAAAATCACGCGGCACTTTCCCCGTGCGATGGTAAAACCACTTCGTGAAATGCGATGCCTGTTTGAACCCCAGGTTGTAACCGATTTCCTTGATCGAAATTGCCGACGTGCCGAGGCTGCGCATCGCCGCCTCTTCGCGCAGCTTTTCCCAATACTCGCGCGTGGTCGCGCCGAACTCACGATAGAATAAACGGTCGAGATGCGCGCGTCCCAGACCGCTCTCCCTCTGCAGCTTGTCGGCGGGGAACCCATCATGCATCGGCCCCTCACACATACACTGCAGGACGCGCAACAGGCGTTCATCGCACTCCACCGCCTGGGAAAGACCCCGGCCGAGTTCCACCCAGACCGTCTTAAAATCCATCAACCACTGGTTGAAGTTTTTCTGAAACCCCATGTAAACATCGTAGCCGGTGATCTCCAATGAGAGCTCGCGGCGCACGTTGGGGAAATGCCGGTTGACGAGTTTGCACAACGCGGTGCCGGTCTTCGCGAGCTTGGGGAAATCCTTGTCGGAAAACACGCACGCATCCGCACCGAGAAACAAATTCTGCCCCGTGGGCCAATGGCTCTCAAAATGCACCGACAGGATGTGCGCATCCCCGGAAAACGTCTGGCTCGATGTAGCCTGCGGCGAAATCATCCATTGACCCGCCTTGGCCTTCCACGTCTTGCCTTCCGAGCGCACCTCCACCGAACCTTTGCGGAGCAGCCAGGCCCAGTAACCTTTGCGGTGATCCGAGGTCGTGTTCAGCGACTCCTCGGCGACCGGGCCGTCATAGGTCCAGAGCAACTCGTTCTGCAGACTGGACCAGCGGTGCAACGAGACGCGACCGGAGAGCGGCGAAGGGGTCATATCAGGAAGAGATAAATATTAAAGCCATCGCCACAACCCCATTTGGCGCGGCCCGTTTACGGCGCGGCCACGGTGTCGCGGATCACGAACAAACTCAGCGGCCTCACCTTGAGATCCTTTTCCTCCTCCTCCGGAGAGCGCGCCAGCCGACCCGGATCGGCGATGAACGCGGTCACGCGCTCGTTGGACGCGACCGGCAGGCCGTTCATAAGAGCGAGTTTCCACTGGCCGTTCGTCTGCACTTCCACGGCGATCCGGATGCCCACGCCTCCTTTTTTGGCGGTCACGATCCGTTCGGCCCCGACCGCGCAAACTTCGGTCTGACCGTTGCAATTCAACGCGAGCGTGCGGCCGGCGAGATTGACGAAACGCACCGAACCGGCCGCGGGGCGTCCGGGTTCGTCGGCCAGCACCGTCGCTCCATATTGGCCGTTCTTATCCAGCCAGACGACGATCAGGTTTTTTTTGGGCGGAAGATTCAGGGCAAGCTCCGCGATCGGCACCTTGCCCCGTTTGCCTTCGATCATCGTCGGTATAAACAACACGAGTTTCGGTGCGCCGGTGTAAAGCTGCGGCGGAGTGAGCGCCCCGCGGTGCAGCGGCAGCGGTTGCTCCTTCCCCTTGATCTCATAAAAAACATCCGGGAAATCCCGGTTCCACGCGATGGCGCGAAACTCGACGGGCGGTTCCTTCGGCGCGACGGGAGCTTGCGCGCGGCCGGGGACGGCCGCAGCCAGTAAACAGAGCAACAAGAGGGCGGGTTTAAATGTCATCGGGAGAAAGCCAGCGGAATGAAACGATGCGGAATCGGCGTCCAAAAGCCTGGTTCGTCGCGCCGGCGGCGGAAGGGAGCACGCTCGGCCTCACCGCCGTGTCCACGTAATCGGCTTCGCGTTGCACCACCGCTTCGCACCAAGCCCGTCCCGTAACCACCGGCGCGGCCGGCGCCGCCGGTGAATTGACCGGATCAACCGTCTCGCCATAGACGCGGATCACAAACGTATCCGAGCGGGCCGACAGCGACGGAGCGATCGCCTGCAAAAGATCGGCCTGACTCAACCAGCCGGGCGCGCCCATGTAGGTGCCAAGGCCCGAACCGGCCCCCGTCGGCATCAGGTCGTAGTCGGGATAGATGGCGCGGTTGTTGGCGAGGCGCACGGCATTCGTTTCCAGCGCCAACGAGAGGGCGGCCGTATTGAGATTGGCGTTGATGCCGGAGCGATCGATGGCCTGCTGAAGCGCGCCGGCAAGCCCCGTGTCGGCCACGGCATCGCCTGCGGCGTTGGCGGCCGTAAGGTTGCGATTCACGAACTGCGACAACGACAGAAACGGCCCGCGGGCTTTCACCTGCGCGACGATCTGCACGGCGAGCGCCGATATCTGGGCATCTGTAAGCGTGCGGAATCCGGTATAGGTGTTTTCCTGCGTATGCGGATTGGAGGGAAGGACGTTTTGCGCGCCGCCCGGCTGCCGGATGGAACGGGCGAAGGGCGTGAGTTCGGGATCGGCGGCGGTCGTGCTCACGCCCAGTCCGCGCAGACCGGAGAGCAGCGCGGTCCACGCCTCCACCGAGGTCGAGTTCACGTTGAAGGCGCCGTTGGCCAGCATATGCGCGGCGGGCACGCGGCCGTTCTCGCCGAGGCCAAGAGATCCGGGAACCGGCACGACGGCGGACGCATCCGCACCGCGGAGTTGCCCGAGCGTGGGCGTGCCCCCCGCATACGCCATCCGCCGGTTGGCGGGCAAGGGCGCGGTCGTCGTGGCGCTGCCGGCCGCCGGGCGCACCGTGGAGAAAAACCACGAGTCCCAAAGTGCCGCGTTGATCAGGTAACTCATATCGTAGCGGCGGATCATCGTGTTCTTGGGAAGATCCGGCACATACCCGGGATAACGAGGCGTATCGCCCAAGGCGGTCGCACTGGTGTTCTCCCAACGGCTGAAAAGAATCGCCCGTGAGTTTTCCACGGGATCGGTGCGGCTGCTGTCGCGCTTCACCAGCCGGTTATACCACGAATTGCCCAAGACGCCGCCGGGCTGGCTGTTGACCCCTAGGGCCTCGTCGTCACCCGTGAGATCCGCATGTTGCAACTGACCCAGGGAAAGCAGTGGAATTTCGTCAGCCGTCCCGGCCGAGGGCGCATCGAAGAGCACCAGTTTTCCCTGGGGCTCCGTGCGCAGCGGCGAGCCGATCTCACCTTGCCCCCAAGCCGCCTGGATCGGGTTGCCCGGGTCGAGATCATTCGTGAAGGAACTGGCATCCACAAAGGCGTCAAAGTTAGCCGGGGACAGTATCGAGGCGGCGATGTAGGGGTTCGTGCCGCTCCCGGTGTTATACCAGGCCGCGTTGGATTGGCGACTTCCCGCAAGATTGCGCTCCGCATAGACGGCGGTGTTTCGATAGCTCAGCACGCGGTTGTGCAGGACTCCGCTGATCGGTGTTGGCGAAGACTTAAACACGTCGCTGATGAACGTATGACTGGGCAGCATCCGGTTTAGCAGGGTATCCCAAACGATGCCGCCGACGGGCCCCAGTGATTGCAAGACGGCGCCGGGTCTTCCGGGCATCGTAAGCGTGTAATCCCAATTCGCCGCAAAAGCCCCCTGGTCGCTCGTGATCGTCAGACCCGCCCGGAAAAAACTGTCGACCGTGAACATCGAGGGTGAAAATACCGAGGCGTCACTCAAGTAATGCGGATTACACATGTGCGTGTAATAGGTCGGCGCGATGCTGGTCATCTTCTGGAGCGCGACGACCGTCGTGGAAACACCGCCGATCATCTCGGTGCTCACGTTTCCTGGATTAATCTGGTAGGCCCTCGCCTGTCCCGGATCCAAATCAAGCAGACCTCCCGGCAGGCGGAACACCACGTTATCCAACACGCCGGGATACCCCGCGTCAGGATCGACGGGACCGTCTCCGTCGGCGGGAACCGGGAATTTCAGGATCGGATAGTAATGATGGAAGACCGTGTTTCCGGCGTCCTTCAACGTCTGGGGCAAAGTGCCGGGATCAACATAGTCCATTACCAACGGCGGTGCCGTCGGGGCGGCCGTGGTGCCGGAAGTCGGGAAGTTGAGGCTGTCGCCCTGGCGTCGTGTAAACACGCTGCTGATCTCCTTCTTGGACGGATCAGACGGTTTGGTTCTCACGAAATTACAGATCAGCCCCAGTTCCTCGCCGCGGAATTTGGCGGACGTGTGTCGGTTGGGGTGAAGCGCGATGCGATAGTCCATGCCTGACGGCGCCGTTAACCTGCGGCTGTAGGGATTGCCCAGCACCACGATGATCGCGGTGTCGATGGACGGGCCCGCCTTCAGCGAAAACATCATCCGTGATTCCAGGATCACCGGCGTGATCGCGGCCTGCACCTTCACCGGAATCACGCTCAAATCAACGGCGGGCTGCACCTCAAGATCGGTCGGGGTGTCATATGCCAGCTTGTAGTAGGACTTAAGCTGGTCCCACTTCGGCCCGAGCCGCGGACTCACGTTGAGTGTCGTGAAATTGAGCCCTCCGTTGGCCGTGGTCTCGGAAAACAGCGAAGGACTCGCGGCGTAGAATGAACCTGGAAAATTCGACACGGGCGTGGCCCCGTCGGGCAGGATGGCGCGTCCGGCGAGAAAGGTGTCGCCCGAGTTTGCGTCGAGGTGGAACGTCAGGTCGCGCCGCAAACCGCCGAACTGCGAATCCGCCAGCACGCCATACGAGTAGGTCGTGAGATCGTGAAAATTCCTTTGCAGCGCGGTGGTGGTCACGGCGGGCGCCGCCAGCCGGATGCCTGCCGGAGTGAGCGTGTTGCCCACGCCGAGGTAGAGCGCACTGGTGGCGGACGTCGCGGCGAGCGGATAATTCGTGTCGCCAAACGCAGTGATGCGCTCGATGCCGTTGCGTTGCGCGGCCAATAAGCGGTAGCGGCTGTCACGGCTGTTCGTAGATGTGCCGCTGTCGGGCGTGGCGTTGGAGATGTAAGCGTCGGGCAGGTTATATTTGGCCTTCACGCCTTCGTCACCCACCCACCAGGCGTAGCGCCCCACCCTCGCGGGGCCGGAAAGTCCCGGGACCGCGCTGGAGTTGATCGTGACCAACGGCGCGACCACGAAGGCATCAACATTCGCTCCCGCCGTTTTCCCGCCAACCAGCAGAACGGCCGATTGATTGCTGTTCGCATTATCTCTGATGAGCAGATCAGCCGTCGCCGTGGCCGAGGTCGAAAGGGATCCGCCGCTGGAAAAGGTCACGGCCCCGGAGGGTTTGAACGTCGTGTCCGCCGCCACCGCCGGCGCGCTGATGTGGCCGTCCGCCGCAGTGGTCACAGTCGGGCCGTTTTCGTTGCCGCTCACCAGCCAGCGCAACAACACGGGCTGCGGTGCGGCGGTAAAAATGCCGTCGGGCGCGGATTTGTTTCCCCACACGCCGGTCCAATGGCGAGTGCCGTTGGCGGTCGCGCCCAGGCCGTTGTCGGCGGTGTTGGCGGCCATGATTGCGGTCGCACTCTCACCCAAAACCGCCGTCGCGGTCGTGCGTTGGTCGGGGCCGGCGGCCTTCTGTAATTCGCCCAAAGCGATGTTCAGCGCCATGAGCGCGTTTTGCCGCGCCTGCGCCAGTTGCTGGCCGTTGGCCGCAACCTGCGTCTCCACGCGCGTCAGCGCGGCCAGCGACACCAGCAGCAACACCAGAAACGCGAGCAGCGTGATGGTGATGAGCAGGGCAAAACCGGACTGCGCGCGACGAGTCGGGCAAGGTCGGAAAAAGCGGGAACGGCGGGGTGATGACGACATGAACAAGGGGTTTCCGGCTAGGGGTGCGGAGAAGAAAAGCTCAGCGAGTAAGACCAAGTGTGACGGCCGAGCGGGACTTGATACCGGGGCAGCGTCGCGGGGCCGCAGCTGCCCGTGCCCACTCCGGAGTGCAGATAATCGAGACTCAGGATCGTCTCTGCGCGCGGCTTCAGTTGATGGGTGTGCGTGGACTGGAAAAGATCGTCCGCCGTGAAGTGGCTGGCGGAAAACTCCAGCGGTCCGCGTGCATCGACGCGCACGCCGGCACGCGACGACCGCAGGGCAAGCCAACGAACGTCGCTGTGGTTGCCGTGCTCCTGCGGCAGGATGTAGGGCACGTATTGATCCGTCACCGTCGAGCGATAGAGATCAATCAGCGTGGAGCGATTCCGGTCGCGGTAGTTTTCGTGCGGACCGCGTCCATACCATTCGAGCTTCTCGAATCCGGCGGGCAGCGTCAGCACGACGCCGAGGCGCGGCAGCGCGGGCAGTCGGCGGTCGGCCTCGAAGCGGTTTTCAATTTCGACACGGCCGTCAGGATAAATGCGCCAGAGCTGGCGGTGATGGACCACCCGGGGATGCGCGGGACTGGCGGCGGTGTGGTCGAGGCGCAGTTCGACCGCGCCATCGGCGGCCAGGCGCGCGACGGAACGCGCGGCCATCAGTTCGAGCCGGTCGAGGCCCGCCGCCTGCCAGAGGCCTAGCGGCTTTTTATCCTGACCGGTCCAGCCCTTGATGCCGTCGTTGTCGGTCGCGGCGCGCCAGACTTGCAGACGCGGACCGGCCAGCAGCACGTCCTCGCCCTGCCAGTTCACACCCGTCACCAGACCGGTGCCGGAAGACACGTTGAGACGCAGCGAGGCGTTGCCGATCACCAGGCCGCCGGCGGTGCGTTCGATGGAGAGCGGATCGCCGGCGGGGCGCGGGCGGGCGCGGGCGGCGCGAGCCGGCTTGCGGGCGAGCAAGACCTGGTCCCAGGCCACCAGATGGCCGGCCGGGCACCACGCGTTTTTTTGCGCCGAGGAAAACGCAACGTGCAGAAAGGCTTCCTCGCCGGACTTGAGCGCGAGACGCGGGAGTTTCAGCGCGACCTTGCCGGTGGTCTGCGGCGCGATGTTGAGCCGGGGCAACTTGCCCTCGGCGACCGTGCGGCCATCCACCGCGAGTCGCCACGCACCGCGCAACCAACCCAGCGAGGCGAAGTCCTGGCGGTTTTTCACGGTGAGCACGCCGTTCTTCCATCCTGTCATCTTCACGGGTTGCGCGAGGTGCTTGAACTCGGCGAGCGCGGGATGCGGGGTGCGATCAGGCCACACCATGCCGTCACAGCAGAAATTGAGGTCGTTGGGCGTGTCGCCGAAATCGCCGCCGTAGGCCCAGTAGGCGCGGCCATCGGAGGTGGTTTGACGGAGGCCGTGATCAATCCACTCCCAGATGAATCCGCCCTGCAGTCCGGGGTATTTCTCGAAGAGGTCGTAGTAGTCCGCGAGCGAGCCGTTGCTGTTGCCCATCGCGTGGGAGTATTCGCACAGGATCATCGGACGCCGTTGATCGGGGTGATCAGGATTGGTCGCCCAGGCGATCATGCGCTCCAGCGAAGGATACATCGGCGCGACGATGTCGGTGGCATGATGGCCGTTCGCCAAATCGTGCGCGGGCGTCGTGAGCTTGCCCTCGGGTGTATTCCAAAGCGCGGCTTCGTAGTGCAGCGGGCGACTCGGGTCGTAGGAACGAATCCAGCCCGCCATGGCGTCATGGTTGGCACCGTAACCGCTCTCGTTCCCGAGCGACCAGAGAATGACCGACGGGTGGTTTTTGTCGCGCTCGACCATGCGCACGGCGCGTTCCAAAAATGCCGATGCGTAGCGCCGGTCGTGGCTTATTTGGTGGAAGTAGTCGTGCGACTCGAGGTTGGCCTCGTCGATGACGTAGAGCCCGAGTTCGTCGCACAGGTCGAGCCAGTGCGGGTCGTTCGGATAGTGGGCGCAACGGACGGCGTTGAAATTGTGGCGCTTCATCAACTCCGCATCAAGCCGCAGCGTCTCGCGGTCGAGCGCCTTGCCCTTGGTCTCATGGTGATCGTGGCGGTTGACGCCGTGAATCAGCACACGGCGGCCGTTAACCAGCAACATGCGGTCGCGCACTTCGATGGAGCGGAAACCGACACGCGCGGATGTGTGCTCGACCGCACGACCGGCGGGATCTTTGAGCGTAACGACGAGGGTGTAGAGATTGGGCGTCTCGGCGGACCAGAGCGCGGGCCGCTTCACCGCCTCGTCGAAACGCACTTCCATGCGCGTGGCCGCGCCGTGGCGGCCGACGGGCACCTCGGACTGGAGCGACCGGCCGAACACCGCGCGACCGGACGGGGCGAACAGTTGCGCGGCGACCGTCCAACCGGTCTCGGGCTGGCGGGGGAATGTCACGCGCACGGTCGCCTTGAGCCGGCCGTCGCGGTAATCGTTGTCGAGTTCACCGCGCGCAAAGACGTCGGCGATGTGGACCGCTTCGGTCGAGTAGAGAAACACCTCGCGATGCAGTCCGCCCAGCCACCACTGGTCCTGATCCTCGATAAACGAGGCGTCGGACCACTTCACGACCACGGCCACCACCGTGTTGAGCACGCCGGGCGTAACGAAATCCGTGATGTCAAATTCCGACGGCAATCGCGTGTCCTTGCCCATACCCACGGCACGTCCGTTGACGTAAACATAGAGCACGCTCTCCGCCCCGCCGAAGTGGATCACCACACGCCGGCCCGACCATTCGCCCGGGATCATGACGTTGCGTGCGTAGATCCCCGTCGGATTGCGCTCGGGCACCGCAGGCGGTTCGTCGGGAAACGGCATCGCCACGTTGGTGTAGTGAGGTTTCCCATACCCTTGCAGCGGCCAGTTGCCCGGAACCGTGACCTCATCCCAGTTGGCGCGATCCGTATCAGCCGCCATGTCGGCCGGACAAACCGCCTCCGGGCGGTCGGCCAGCCGGAAGCTCCACTCCCCGTCCAATGACTGAAACCAGGGCGACCGCTCGCGTCTTCCCGCCCTCGCCGAAGCCGCCATCGGATACGGATACAAGGTCGCTCGCGCAGGAAGACGTCCGATCGCGCTCAATTCAGGCGCCATCCAGGTCTTCAGGGAACTTGCCGGGGAAAGCAGGGATAAATCGCCTGACATGGGGTGGGGTGTATCGGATGACGAGTGTGCGGATGAAGTCCCGACACGCCCGTGCGACCGATGTGTTCAGCCTGAGCGTACCGAATCCCGCACCAATGCCGAATGGTTTCCGGTCTTATACTTATAATTACCCAAATCTAACTTCGAGACGACCGTTTATTTCGCCGGAGGCGGCTGGCTGTAATTGATTTTCTCGGCCGCATAGACGCGCACATAATCCACATACATGTCGGTTCCGTTGCCAAACCGCTCCAGATCGATCGGCCAGCGACTGATACCGCCGATGGCGAGATTGATGAGGAAGAGCGCCGGTTTCTCGCGGCTCACCTCGTTGGTCGGGTGACGCATGACTTCAATGTCGTCGAAGTAATACACCGTCTCTTCCAGTCCGACACTCACCGCATAGGAGTGAAAGGTCCACGACCAGTAGGACTTGCCGCCGAGTTCCATGATCTTCACCCGGGTATTGAACCCCTTCTTCTTCGTGCCGTCGGCATGGGTCTGGTTCCAGAAATGGCTGACCAGTGAATAACCCGGATGATTGGGATGTCCCTTCCCGTTGCCACCGTAGGCCTCGACGATGTCGAGTTCATCACCCGGCTGGCCGCGATCAATGTGGGTGAGCGTCCAAAACGCCGGCCAGGTGCCCGGGGCGGACTGGGCGACAAAGCGGCACTCGAAATAGGAGGGCGCCTTGGCCCAAAGGCCCTCACCGTCCATGTTAACGGAGGCGATAATGCCACTGCGACCCTTGGGAGACTCGGCATCCTTGCGCGCGCTGATCCGCAGCCAGGTGCCGACCTGCGAGAAGGGTTTTCCGTCGCCCATCGGACTGATGAAAGGCCATCCGCTGAAATCGCCGTAGCGCGGCTTGTGGGCATTGTAACGGGCACCCCGCCCATCTTTCGAAATGGAAAGCGGACCATCGAAGTCGTCGGAAAAAATGAGTTTGAGGCCTTTGGCCGCGGCCGGGACCGACCGGGGAATACCCTGGTTCCATTTGACGCCGCCCAGGTTGAAGAGCTGCACTTCAAAGCTGTCGCGCTGCCCCTTACCATCAACCGCCAGTATCCGGAGGGTGGTCGGGCCGTTGGGAAATGAATCCCCCGGGAACACGAAGCTGCCCGCACCCTCCGCATCAAGGCGGATCGATCCCTTGGTCAGGTTCACGTCATGCCCCCACGGGCTCGGGTTATCCGTGTTCGGCTGACTCCAGCAAAACGCCTGTGCCTCGCTCATCCCCGGTGCGGTGAACCGCACGGTCACATCCCCGCGAATCTCGGAGCGGAGCGCGGGTGCCGATACGCGGATGGCCTGCACCCACCCCTCTCCTCCTGTCATGTGGCCGGTGCTAAACTCGTGATAGCCGTCGATGACCGGCTCGGCGAATGCCGTGGCCAAGCCGATCACGCACAGGGGCAAAAACGAGATGGCGGGTTTCATATCCTCGGGAAGTAAATATTGAAGAAAGGTCGGGGCCATAAACGAAAAGGTCCCGACACCAGGTCGGGACCTTCAGGGTAAAAACAATATCCGATCAGTTGGCCTGGCGACGGCGACGCAGCGCCGCGGAGCCCAAGACTACGACCCCAAGCAGAGAGGCGTAAGTGGACGGCTCGGGAATGGCCGTGACCGTCAAAATAAGATCCTGATTGCTGTTGGCGAGCGATAGCACGGCACTTAATCCGCCGACGGTTCCAGTCAGGTTGGATCCCAAGGTGCCCGTGATCGAGGTCGAGGAGGTAAACAACGTGTAGGAGCCGCCGCCAAAACCGGAGAGGGTGGAGAAACTGAAGTCATCGAAGTTCAGCAGACCAGTGCCGATGGAGAGGGCGCCGGTGGTGAGGGTGATTTTGTCGCTGGAGCCAACTGCGCCGAGGTCAAACTTGAGATGCCCCGCCAGTCCACCGGCTAGGCCGGAGATGTTCAGCGTGCTGGCAAAGGTCAGAGTTCCCGCCGTTCCGTCCGTTCCCGGAGCGAGAAATGAACCACTCGCCGCAGTTGTGGCGCCGCCAACGGTTCCAGTGCCACCCAAGGTAGCGGCACTAGCGACGGACACTGCGCCGGTCGCGTTGGAGGCGTTGCCGTTGATGAGGAGCGTGCCCGCGCTGACCGTCGTCACGCCCGTGTAAGCAATGCTCGATCCGCCGAGAACCAAGTTACCTGTGCCGTTCTTGAGAATCCCTGCTCCAGCCGCAGCTTGGCTGACCGAGCCGCCCAGCGTAACCGTGGTGCCCGAATTGACGATAAGGGTCGTCTGGGTGGCTGCAGTATTACCCAACGCCACCGAACCAGTGCTGAAGTTCATGTCCGATCCACCAAAGGTGATCGTCTGGGCCGCAGTAGAGCTAAAGTTGAGGTTGTTGCTGAACGTGGCCGCACTGCCGATGGTATTATTGATGGTCAGAGACGATCCGCTGCCGATGACGAAGGTGCCGCTTCCAAGGGCGTTGGCACTGCCGATGTTCAGGGCGGAACTTGCGTTTACCAGAGCGAATCCTCCGGCGAAACCACTGTTGTTTCCAGAGAGGGTAAAGGTCGCGGTGCCTGATCCAGAGCGTGCCAAGTTAATCAAGGTGCTGGTCCCCGAAATATTCCCCGAAAGGACAAGAGTTCCACCTACCGCTTGGGTAAACGTGGACGCACCCCCGCCCGTGCGTGAAACGATCAGATTCGCGCTGATCGTGTTCGTGCCACTGGTGTTCAACGATTCAATCGCGTTCGAGGTAGCCAACGTGCGCCCCGTCAATGTGAGCGATTGCCCGGGTGACGCGGAGAGGGTGTAGCCGCTGGAAGTCGCAGTCGAGAAGGTCAACTCTCCAATAGAAAGCGAGGTGCTAAGATTCGGATTCGTGACCGCAGCGACATTAAAAATCGCCTGGTTTCCCGCGCCAGGGACACCCGCGCTCCAGTTGCCTGCGGTGTTGAAGTCAGTTCCGGTGTTAGACCAAGTGGAATCCGCAGCGTGGGCTAAGCTTCCGAGCACTAACGCAGCGGTTCCAAAAGTAAGTATCTGAAATGAAGGGGCAGAAAAGATGCTCTGGGGTTTCATCGTTTATGGGAGTTTTTTAAGGGGCACGGGGTTTGCGGGGAGTGATACTTATAGAGGATAACTACACAACTGCGGTAAACGAGGGACGATTAGCAGCTCATTTACTTGATGTGATGGAGAGTTCACCTCATCCGCAGTAATCCTCAAGCGATTAGACTGATGCCTTTTGTGTTTTAAATGATCTTTTTTTGATATTTTTGACTTACTGATAACGCCATTCCAGCAAAAGAAGACGCAAAGACACTCGGCTTGCGCGTATCGATCCGGCCCGCCCGCGGACCCATCGGAAGTTTTACACGCAGCCCCGTCCTTATCCGTTTTCCACATTGGTTTGTCTCCATTCCACACCCGGCGGTTCGTCATCGCCCCTACCCTCCCCGCGTGGCAATCCCTGCTCCTGACTCCACCTCGTGCGCCTAACCCCGCACCGCCCAAAAACTCCCCGCACCCATGCTCTCCAGCACAGAATCCTGCGTCACCGGCAAACGCCCGGCCTTCATGGCCTGGTTTGGAAACTTCTTTGAGCCCTACTTCTCCGACGAGGCGGCCGTCGAACGCGGACTGCTCGACCTCCGCGACCTGGGCATGAACTCCATCGTCCTAGACTCGAAACTCTGGAGCGACTTCACCCGCCACTTCCGCACCGGCGAACAAAGCCGGTATGTGCAGATGCAAAACTTCATCAGCGACCGCTGCCACGAACACGGCCTCGGCGTCTCGTTCCTCGCCCTGTTCGCCATCGGCGACAACTTGTATCCGGAAATCTACGACAATCCTCCCGAATACGTGGAGCAGCCCGTCGATTTCTGGGGCAAGCCCTTCCGTGGTTACCGCCACTGGTCACTCCCCCAGATGGACGAACACGTGCGCCACTGCCTCGAACTCTACAAGTTCATCGCCCGCGGCGCCGCCGCCAAAACGGTGGACGACACCGGCCGCGAGCGTCTGCCCTTCTATTTCTACCACAGTCCGATCTTCGCCCCGTCCTTCGACACCGACGGCCGCGCCCACTATCTCGGTTGGCTGAAAAACCGCTACACCCTCGCGGAGCTCAACGCCCGCTACGGCACCGCCTACGCGTCCTTCGACGACTTGCAGCCCGCCGATTACTGGGTCCACCCCGACCAGGAAACGGAGTCGCTGCGCTACGTGCCGTCTCCGGAAGACTACGCCTCCCACCCGTCCGTCGTGCTCAAACACGCCGACAATCAGCGCTACAAGCAGGAGGTGATGAAGCACTACTTCATCGAAATCGTCGCGCGCCTGCGAAAGGTCGAACCCCGCTTCTACTTCTACGCCGCGCTCTCGCAGTGGAAATGTTTCTTCAACGACTTCGTCCATATCCAGAATCGCGGCTGGGATCTCTGGGATCTCGGCGAGGCTCTCGATTCGCCGTCGTTCATCACGATGCCGATCGACAACCACGGCAACGTCGAACCCTACGTCGTCCCCTGCGAACTCGCCATGCTCCGCAGCGCCGCCCGGGGCAAAGACTTCGTCGGCTCTCTCTTCCTCGGCCGTTACATGGCCAACGATATCTACGCGGTCTGCAGCCCCGCCGAAATCATCGCCTCCACCTTCGGCGCCGGCGCCACCGAGCTGTATTTCTACGGCTACAACGGCCTCGATGACGGCGGCAATTTCGGCAAATGGGGCGACGCTGAAAAATCCTCCCTGCGTTCCGCGCTCGATTGGTTCTCCGACGTGCGCGAGCTGGCCGGCCGCCGCGTGAAAACACGCGAGGTCGCGATCCTTTTTCCATATGCGTCCTACACGTTGTCGGCCTTCGCCACCGATGCCGCGCGCTACGTCGCCTTCCGCGAAGATCTGCTCGGCTGGTTCCGCCAATTCTCCGACCACGGCGTCGCCGTGGATATCCTGCACCCGTCGCAAGTGAGGGCCGGTGCCCTCGACGGCTACCGTCAAGTCGTGCTTCCCGCCGATCCCCTCTACGCCTCGATGCCCGATCCGGAGATGGAGTCACGCCTGCGTGCCTATGTCGAAACCGGCGGCACCGTGTCGCACAGCGTGTCACCCCTGGCCGAGCGCGCCTTCGGGTTGAAATCGCACCCGCACAAGGCGGACTCGTTCGGCTGGGAAGAAAAAATCGTCACCGGCTCGGCCGAGTTCGTGTCCTACGAAACGGGCAAGGCCGAAGCCTGTTACCTGAGCGATCACTTGATTGCCTACGCAACCCAGGCCGTCGGCCGCGGCACGGTGCATTCCTACGGTTTCCACTACGGCTTTGCCTACGGCTGCAAGGAACACCTGCCCGTCGCCCGCGACTACAAAAAGGAAAACCACTACCCGCTCACCATCGCGGTGCGCACCCCGGTGGACAAACTGCTCGCGGAGTCGGGCCTCTCGCGAGGACGTCAGCGCGGCGTGGAGCGCATCGCCTTCGAACGCGGCGAACTCGTCGTCAACCACACCCCCTACACCGTTGAAGTGGCGGCGGCTACCGGCGGCAAGACCCGCTCCACCTTCGAAGGTTTTGACGGCCGCCATCTCCCCGGCCGCCACGCCGTCTTCATCCCGGGGACAAAGTAATGCGCCCCTGTCAGTATCCATTTCCAAGGCGAAGCGCAGCGCCTCGACCCAATCCGGCAGATCGAGTGAGCCGTCCACGCCCGACGGTCGTTTAACCCACCCAAGAACGACCGTCACGCTCGCTGCGCCCGGGACCCGCTCAGCGCACGATCTTCACCGAGCGCACCTGGTAGGGAGTGATCGGTAGCGCAACTTCGCCGACCGTCGTCTCGGCGCCGGTCAGCGGTTGGCCGAGCAAATCAACCGGCGTGCCTTTCACGCCTGAAGCCAAACACAACTTCAGCGCGCCTCGGCGACCCAACGTCTCATGCAGACGCAACACCCAGCCGTCATTGACCGGCTCGGCCCATGCGGGCACCGCGGACGACACGCCTTCGATGTGCTCGAACCCGGCCGAGATTTTCTCGCCCGCATACGGCACACAAGGCGTGAACAACGTGTCGGCCATCGCCGCGGGCTGCTCGTGCGCGGGCAGGTCCGGCGCATAGCGTGTGAGCGCGAGATTGATCGTGTGTCGCCCCAGATCGGAGTGCACGGGACGATCGGGCACAGCGCGGATCTTGGGATGATGATCCGCCTCGGTGACCAACGCGCTGCGCAGCAGGCTCACGCCCACGGTGCCCTCTCGCGTGGTAAATCCATACTTCGCCTCGGTGATGATCGCGAGCCCCTCGCTCTGGGCGTCGTCGCACACCACCATCCACCGGCTGCCGGACACTTCCCACTGCGCCTCTTCGCGGGCGTAGCCCGGCCATTGCCCGCGCAACAGGCTGCCGAACGGCGCGCCGTAGCGGGCCTCGCGACCGCGATACTCGCTCGTGAAAATACCCTTCACCCAGTGAAGCGGATCGTGCCAGTCCACCTCGTAGCGCATGCGCAGCGCCGCTTCGCCGGCGCGCAGCGAATAGATCACCGTAATGCGGCTCGCTTTCGCGATGTCATAGTTGAACGCCACCGACGCCACCAGACCGTCGTTCACGACGACCTGCTTCCCGGAGAAACGCGCCTTGTGCCCGTTCACCAGATTCGTGCGGTCCACGTCCCACGCTTTGTAGGCCGCCGGCTGGTCGGGATAGGCGCAGAGCGTGTGTCCGGTGACGGCGACGTCCTTGCCGTCGATCAAGAGCGCGGCGAGCGAGCCCTCGGCATCAAACACCGCGCGCACGCGCTCGCTCTCCAGCGAGTTCGCGGCGGCCTTTGGCGCGATCACGTCAAGTGCGGCGAGCGAGGCCGCCGGACCACCGCTGAGCGGGGCGAGTTGATAACACTTGCCACCGTCAACCCAAGTGCGCGGGAGCAGAAGCGGGTTGAACCAGCCCGCGGTCCGGCCGTCGCCCAGCACGTGCGCCGCCTCGGCCAGCGCCTTCGCGGCCAGCGTCTGCAACTCGGGAATCGCCTCGGCGTAAACCTCCCAGATGGAACTGCCGGGGATGTAGTCGTGGAAATGCGAGAAGCTCGCGCGTTTCCAGTAGTGTCGGTCAATCGGTCCGAGCCCGCGCACGACGTGCGCCGCTTCCAAAACCTGCAGCGCGCGCTCGAGTCCGCGAAAGGCCGCCTTGAGCGCGCCGTGCGTGGTGAACACGCCGCGGTGAAGCTCCAGCATGAGTTCTCCGGTGACGACCGGCAGTGCGTCCTTCACCTGCGCGAGGCGTTCGAAGAAGGGCTCTATGTTGCCCCATTCCACCCGCGGCAGACCGGCGAGGTTGGCCACTCGGCGGGCGCGCTCGATCATCTCTTCGGTCGGCCCTCCTCCTCCGTCGCCGTAGCCGGTCGGCTGCAGGAACTCGGGCTGCACGGCCGACTGCTGGTGGTGCAGCACGTCTTCGCGCAGATTATTCACGTCCACGTTTTCGTTGTAATCATGAATGAGCACGACATGCGCGTTGACCTCCGCGCCGTCCGGCCCCTGCCAACGAAAGCTGGAGTGCGGGAAACGATTTACCGTGCTCCACGAAAGCTTGCTCGTGAAAAACCCCGTCACACCGACGCCGGCGAGCAGCTGCGGCATGCAGCCGCTGTAGCCGAAGACGTCAGGCAGCCAGAAGACGTCGCTCGGCGAACCGCGCAAGGCCTTGAACTCCTCCTGGCCGATGCGCAGACAGCGCAGGATCGCCTCGCCGCACGGCATCTGCGTGTCGCCCTCGACGTAGGCCGCGCCGGTGGCGTCCCATCTTTTTTGCGCGATCAAGCCCTTGACCTTTTCCAACAACTCGGGCGAACGGCGGCCGACGGCCTCGTAGCTCGCCGGCTGCGAATAGCCGAATTTGAACTCGGGATATTCCTTCAAAAGGCGCGTCTGCGTGGACCACGAATGAACGGCCTTGAACTCGCCCACCCGCTCGGGCCAGAGCCACACAAGATCGATGTGCGCGTGGCCGGTGAGCACGGCCTTGATCGCGTCAGGCGACGCGGGAAAATCGGCGTAGATTTTTTTGAGTTCCGCGGCGAAGACCTCGATGCCCCGCAGGTCGAAAAGGTCGACGGCCTTGTCGAGCCGGTCGCACAGGCGGCGGAAGAGCGGACTCACGCGAAACGCCTGGGGGCTGTGGCGCACCGGATCAGTCAGGCCCTTGGACGGTCCCGGCTGCGCGGGCTGCCCATCGCGATACTCGGCCTCGACAAGATCCAACAGCACCTTGAGATCGTTGTAGACGGCCCAGGCGGTGTCGTCGCGCGCGACGAAACGTGGCGGAGCGTAGAGACTGCCCTCCTCCTCGAGGCGCGCCGACTCGCCCGAGAGCCAGATGGCGGACCGGATGCACACCGCCTCGATCCACAATTCGCGCGTGCCGGCGGGCAATGGAATCTGCTGGTGGGCGACGTCCAAACCGGAATACGGCACTCCGTCGATATAGGCGGTCGCCTCGGCCTGGTCCTCCCAGCGGAAGTAGCGGGTCTCCGGCCCCGTCGCCTCGGGCAACGTCACGCGAAACCAGCTCTGCGCATATTTCGGCCCCCAGTTGAACGACGCGGCCGGCAGCGGCTTGAAATCGGCCGGAGCCACTTCCTTCACGGTTTTGAAGACCAGCGAGGGAGCCGTCTGCTCGACGCGACACTCGCCGGGCAGCGGACGCCAGATGCGGGTCTGGGCGCGGCGCAGGGCCTCGCCGATGCGGGCAGGGATAAGTTGGGTGAGGAAGGTGCGGGGAAGCATATGGCTTGAGCGGAGTTAATTAAATTACCATTTTTGGTAAATTAATTAACCGGCCGGACTCAAGCCTGTTTTGGCGCCGGCCCGGTGGACTCGCCGACGAACAACGGCACGGCCCTCGGCTGCACCAGAGACGGCTTCACCCACTCGACGCGCCCGATCATCCAGTCCACCGCCTTGGCCAGGTAACGGTCGCGGGGCGGGGTTTGCAGAGCGGTAAGCGAGGGAACCAAGAAGGGGCCGAGGCCCTCGTCGTTGATCGCGCACACCGACACGTCGCGCCCGATGCGCAGACCACGCTCGTGGAGGGCGCGCATGGCGCCGATGGCGGCGTGCACCGTAGTGCCGAGGAACGCCGTGGCGGGGGCGCGGCGCGTCTTGAGCCGGGCCAGCATCAGGCGATAGGCCTCGGCCAGCATCCCGACCGATTCGGGACAACTGAGCAACTCGCCCTCCAGGTCGTTTTCGTCGAGGTAGGCGCGCCAGCCGGCGATGCGCGCCCTGATGACGGGATTGGGCGGCTGGATGTTGATGCAGTCGATGCGGCGATGGCCGAGCTTGCGCAGGTGGGCCAGCAGCTTGTCGCCGGAGGCAAAGGGGAACACCATCACCGAGCGCAGACCCGACTTCGTCTGGTCTTGGTCGAGCACCACTACGCGTGTGCGGGCGGAGATCAGTCGCTTCACCAGCGGATCGGGCATCTCTTCAGCGCTCAACGGCAATAGGAAGACACCGTCGAAGCCGTCCAGCGCGGAGCTTATCACCCGATCACCGTAGTGCGAAAAACTGAACGAGCGCACCATCGCGCCGCGCGCCTCGGCCGCGTCATAGACACCGTCGCGCCACAGCGCGCTCTCTCCGCCGATACGTCCGGAGTGGAGGAAGGCAATCAACGGACGGCGCGCTTCCGCCGTCGTCTCGGTCTCCGCCGAAAGACGTCCGGTGGGGCCGCGGGCGAGCAGGCCCTCGGTGGTCAGTTGCCGGAGAGCCTTGCGCACCGTAGGCCGGCTGAGACCCAGTTCACGGGCAAGCTGCCGTTCGCCCGGGAAACGTCCGGCGTGGTCGCCATGCTCAAGGCGCTTGCGGATGATCTCGACGGCGAGTCGCGTCTGGGTGTCGGGGCGGGCCATGCGCGCCCTTATGCCCGAGCGCCTGCCCCGGATGCAAGCCGCACCGCCCACCGCCGGCTATCTGCGCGACGTCCTCTCGCGCCTGCCAGCCATGACCAATCAGGACGACCTTGCTCCTCTCACCCCGGCTCGTTGGCCACCGTCTGTCGAGGTCGTAGCTACGACCTGGCCCGCTTCGTATTGGTGACCATTGATAACCATGTCGGCTTCGTAATCGCCACCATTACGACCGTAACCCACGTCATACTCCAGTCCCGGCTATGAGGTCGGCCGGTATTTCAACACATAGCAGCTGATTCCCCGTGAAACCAACCACTCGGCGTAACCCTTGCCCTCGTGTCCCGAGAGGGACCAGTATGACAGTGGACAAATCTACTGAGTCTAGCGTAATAGGGTGACAGGTAGGGACGGACCGCTGGGCCGTCCGTTGCGCGGTGCCCAGTGGTAAATCGCGGCGGGCCCAGCGGTCCCGCCCTACCTGGAAATCGTCACTCTATTATGCAAGGCCCAGTAATTGGCACCAAGGCCTCAAGGAGGCCGAAAAGGAGATTGCAGACGCCAAATACCCAAGACTTCGCATGTTCACGGTGTTCAATACAATTCGGCAAACGCCAGAGCTGCGTTTCAACCCGATACGATAAAGGGGCTTTCCACCTCCGACGGTGGGAATGTAAAGGGCTTTGCCCTTGCGGGCGCAGACCGACGGTTTGTCTGGGCGAATGCAAAAATCGAAGACGATATGGCGATCGTTTTGAGCGCCCCCGTGATCATGCATCCCTTCGCCGTCCGATATGCTTGGGCGAACAATCCGGCTGTAAATCTTGTCGATGGCGCCGGGTTGCCCGCTGTTCCGTTCCGCACGGATAATTGGCTGCAAATTGAGCCCTGATGAAAGGCATAATCGGGATACTGGTGAAAGGGAAAGAGCTGCTGGATGAGGCGGAGCCCCCCCTCGCGCCGGTTCAAGTGCAGCGGGGAGCGTCAAGCAGGGCGCGCATGGTCCGCCCGAACGTGAACAGATCAAAGGGCTTTTCGATGATGTCCGTCTGGCCGAGCTGGTGGAGTTCGGCCAGGGCGGCGGAGTTGAGATTGCCCGTGGCCACGAGCACCGGAACCTCCGGCCAGCGTTGGCGGAGAACCTTGAGGACGTCGATGCCGCCCAGTCGCGGCATGTTCAGGTCAAGGATCACGATGTCGAGGTGGGTCTCGGCCGCGAGGATGAGCTCGATGGCCTCGGCGCCGTCCATGGCGGGTTGCACGGTATATCCGGCGCCGCGCAGCACGGTCCCGAGCATGTCCTGGATCGGCTGTTCGTCCTCGACGAGGAGAATGTGCTCGGTGCCGGGCGACAGGTGGAACTGGCCCGGTTGGAGGATTGGCGACGGGTGTTGCTCGGCGGGGCGCGCCTTGAGCGGCAGATAGACATGGAAAACGGTGCCTTTTCCGGGAGAGCTTTCGAGGTCGATCACCCCCTGGTGATTGGCGACGATGCCGTAGACGACCGCCAGCCCGAGGCCGGTTCCGCCGTGGTCCTGCTTGGTCGTGAAGAAGGGCTCGAAGATCCGGGCGCGCACCTCGGGCGGCATGCCGAGGCCGGTGTCGGCCACCCGGATGTGCACGTAGTCCTGCGTGGGATCGACCTTCAGGTCGGCGATCATCGGGCCCTTGATCCGTCCGGTGGCGATGGTAAGCGCGCCGCCGTCGGGCATGGCGTCGCGGGCGTTGACGCAGAGGTTGAGCAGCACCTGCCGGATCTGGTTGGCGTCGGCGGCGAAGACTTCGATCGTGTCGTCCAGCTCGCGCCGGATTTCGATGTTACGGGGGAAGGTTTCGTCGAACATGCCGGTCAGCTCGTTGATCAGCGAGTTGATGCGCACGGCCTCATACGAGACCTCGGTCTTGCGGCTGAAGGCGTGGATCTGCCCCACCAGGGAAGCGGCCCTCAGGGCGGCCGCGTGCACGGCGGAGAGGTAGCGATGGAGGCGCTGGTCCGCCGGAGGCAGGGCGATCGAAAGCTCGGTGAAGCCACGGATGATGGCGATGATGTTGTTGAAGTCGTGCGCGATCCCGCCGGCGAGCGTGCCGAGACTTTCCATCTTCTGGGCCTGGCGCAGTTGTTCCTCGAGGGTTTTCCGCTCGGTGATGTCCTCGCGCAGGCAGAGCAGGTATGTGATTTCGTCGAGGTGGTTTCGGATCGGCGAGACCTGGACGAGCTCCCAGGTTTCCGTGCCGTCCTTGCGCTGCGAGCGCAGTTCTCCGGACCATTTGTGCCCGGAGGCGACCAGGGTGCAGAAATGCCTGTAGGCGGCCTCGCTGGGATGCCCGTCGCGCAGCAGCGGGATCTGCCGCTCGAAAATTTCCTCCAGCGTGTAGCCGGTCACCTCGGTGTAACGGGAATTTACATACTGCGGCGTGCCGCCGGGCGTGGTGAGCACGATGGAAACGGGGGCCTGTTCGACGGCCTGCGCAAGCTTGCGGAAATGCTCCTCGGCCAGACGGTGCTTGGTCACGTCACGGCCAATGGCGCGGACCGCCTTCAGTTCCCCGTCGAGGTCGCGGATCGCGGTTTCTTCCCAGGCGATCCAACGCCAGCCCTGGGCGGTCTGCCAGCGGTGCTCGCGCGCGATGTGGAACGGCGGGCGCCCCAGGCGTTGCGAGGCGTCCGTCCAGTCGCCGGCGTCTTCCGGATGGATCAGCGCAAAGACGTTTTGGCCGACCCAAAAGGGGGCGGGCTGGCCGAATTTCCGGGCGAAGGCCCGGTTGACCTCGAGCACGCGGTTGGTGGCCGGATCAAAGAAAACCGCAAGCTCCAGGCTGTCGGCCCAGGGACCCAGGGCCGGCAGGGGAGTCGCTAAAGTGCTTTGCTCGGGGACGGACTTCATGGGGCGATGCGCATGAGATCACACCATGCCGCTCAACATGCCGGGCAGTTTGGCCATGATGTTTTCGATCGACGCCTGGGCCAGCGATTCCTCGCGCTCATTGGCGTTGAACAGAATGTGCCAGCCCTCGGCTTTGCGCCAGGCGCCCGCTTCCAGGGAGGGCACGCGTTCGAATCCGCTCGGGATGCCCACCTCGCGAACCACCAGGTCGGCCACCTGGACGGCGGCGGCATACATGCGGTAATCGCCCGCTTCGCCGGGGTGGGCGTGGTGGCGCACGGATTCCACGATTTCGGGCGCGAGTTGATGGCGCTCCAGATAGTAGCCGCCGATCGCCGCGTGGTCCCAGCCGACCAGCGCGCGTTCGGCCGCGCAGACGGCTTCGGCGTCGGCATGATCGGCGCCGATCACCTTTTCAAATTCACTCTGCCAAGCGGTGCCCAGGACGACTTTCCCTACGTTGTGCAGCAGTCCGATGATGTAGTCGGTGTCGTCGTCCACCAGAAGGTTGGTGGTGGCGAGAATCTCCCGCGTCATGATGGCCGTGCCGATCGAGTGCTGCCAGAGTTCGCGCCACGGCAGCTTCATCGACGAGGAACTGATCCGCTCCATGTCCTCGATCACCGGCGTGGCCATCGAGAGTTCCCTGATCTGCCTCAGTCCGAGATACAGGACCGCCTCCTCGATGTTGTTCACCTTTGCGCTGAGGCCGAAGTAGACGCTGTTGACCATGCGCAGCAACCGGGCGGTCAACGACGGATCGCGGCGGATGATCTCGGCGATCTGGGAGGTGTAGCTTTGTTCGGAGTTAACCAGGCCCGCCAGCTTGCGGTTGATGCTCTGGAGCGACGCCAGTTTCGGGCAACGCTCGATTCGATGCCGGATCTCATCATCCAGATAGGGACCGGTGGATGTGGACGTGCTCATGAAGAAGGGCGAAAGGGATGAGGTTTGCACACTAGTAGATGATAACCCTTTCGGCACATCGGCCGGTCGGTTGAGTCGAAATCGTGTAAGGACGCCCACAAACCGGTTTTCCCCCGGCCTCGGCAATTTCTGCCGCCCCCTTGATTCTTGTTTTCAAACCACGGTGATTTCCAAAATAAAAATTTATTAATCATTTTATATAATGTTGTTACAACTCACATGAATTGCGTGGCCCGTTTTTTGCAATCAACGCGGCCATGTCCTCATCAAGCGTTTATACCCCGCTTCCCGTCGAACATCTTTCATCGTCCGTGGACGAAGCGCTCAACCGGGCCGCGCAACAAGCCAGGATGCGACAGTCGTCATCCGCTCCCCACGCGTTGGCAACCGCACGCGAGGCGCTCGAACAAAACTGGGAAAGAATCGTGTCCGCCGCCACCTTGGTGTCCGCTTGGGAGCTGCCAAAGGCGCCGCGCCTGCGCGACGTGCCGGATCAATATTGGGGCGCCTACGCGGAATGGCTGTTCGCCTATCCCGAGAATCCGTCCGCCGCCGATCTTCCGGCCATCGCCGCCCATCTGGCCGCGCGGGTCGAGGAGATCGCCGACTGGATGGAGCGCAATTACGCCGCCACGCCCATTCGCGTCGCCGTCGCGGCCTATCTGCGCACCCCGCCGCCGCCGCTGGCCGGCATGCCGCGCATCCTTCAACTTCGCATTCAGCAGGCGCGCGCGCGCATCCTGATCCGGGCGCAGGGCGGCCGGGTGGGTGTTCACTTGGTGTCGACACGGCGCGATAAACGTCCTCTGCGCGTGGGCGTTCTCCACTCCCGATTCGACCACCGTCCGGAAACCTTCGCCACCTACGCACGCTGCGCGTCGCTTGATCCGCGGCGCGTCGAACTGCACCTCTTTGCCGGCGCCCCCGCCTTTTCACCGATCGAGAATCGCTGCCGCGACATCGCCTTTGCATTCGAAATCCTGCCCGAACACGCGGCCGAACAGCTGGCCGTTTTGCAGGGCCACAAGCTGGATGTCCTGATCTACGCGGACGATCTTTCCGCCCATCCGCTGCCTGCCGCGCAACTCGCCCTGTTCCGCGCGGCACCGCTTCAAATCGCCACGGGGTCGTTGACCACCGGTCTGCCGGCGATGGATCTCCTGCTCACCGGCGCCTACGATGACGCCGCCTGCCACCCGCACGCGTTCAGCGAACGTCTCGCGGTTCTCCCCGAAACGGCGCAGGCGTGGGATCTCTCCGCGGATCGTCCGGACGATGCCCTGCCGTGGGACCGCGCCACTCTCGGACTTGAGGCGGACCAGCCTTGCGTCGTCAGCCGCGCCGGCCTTGCCAACGACGCCGCGGTGCTCGCCCGCTGGCCCGCGCTGCTCACCACCGTGCCCGGAGCCGCGCTTCTTTTCGTGCCGTCGCCCGGCCAGACCGATCTCGATCACGCGCGGCAGGCCGTCGCGGCAACCAATGATCCCTCCGTCCGGTTGCACGAACCCGCGCCCTTGGATCACGCCGAAATGGCCTCGTTGCTGGCGCTGGCCGATCTCGCCATCGATCTTGATGGTCCGGCGGCCATCCTGGCGCTCGAAGCCGGCGTGCCGCTGCTGGCCGTCGCCGGATCTCCCAATGCCGCCCTGTTGAAGTCCGCCGGCCTCACCGGACTCATTTTCACCGATCTTGCCTGTCGCGATGCCGAGGTTGTCCGCCTCCTGGCCGACGCCGACGCCCGCGCGCGTCTGCGCGAGACCGTGGAACAGGCCATGATGAAGCTGCCGCGCTTTGCCGATTTCTATGCCGCCGCCGCCGACTTCACCCTGCTGCTGGAAACGGCCTGGGACGAACTCTGCACGCTCGGCCGCCGCGGCATGATGCACACCCGCGCGCCGTTGCACGTCGCCACTCCGCACTCGTTACATCCGGGCGATCTCCAGTCCGAAGGCCGCACGCTCATCGCCGCCGGGTGTCCCGAACGCGCCGTGCCGTGCCTGCTCTCGGCCATCCAGCGCGCGGAAGGCGACGCCGCCCTGTGGTTCGATCTCGCCCGCGCCTACCGGGCCGCCGATCTCGTCCAGCCCGCCATCGAAAGCCTCGAAGCCAGCCTGCGCCTCGATGAGGCCAACGCCGCCGGCTGGATCATGCTTTGCGAACTCGCGGCCGCCGCCGGTCTCAGCGACCTCGCCCGCGAAGCCCTGGATGTCGCCGCCCGCCTGCGTCCGGACGACGAAAACCTCGCCGAGCTAAGATCCGGCCTGGACGCCTGATTTTCACCCCTCCGTCACCAACCCCGCCGTTATGAAATGTGATTACCTGATCGTGGGCGCCGGCTTCTCCGGCCTCGTCCTCGCCGAACGCCTCTCCAACGAACTCGGCGCCACCTGCCTGGTGGTCGAGCGCCGCTCCCATATCGGCGGCAACGCCGCCGACGAATACGACGACCACGGCGTCCTCGTCCACAAATACGGCCCGCACTACTTCCGCTCCGACAGCCAGCGCGTGCTCGACTACCTCGCGCGTTTCACGGCCTGGCATCCGGTCAGCTACCAGATTCTCTCCTGGACGCAGGACCGGTATTGGAAATTCCCCGTCAACCTCAACACCTTCGAGCAGATGATCGGCCGCCCTTCCACCGAGGAGGAGTTCAAGGCCCACCTCGAAAAGGTCCGCATCCCCATCGCGAATCCCGCCAACTCCGAGGAGGTGATCATCTCGCAGATAGGGTGGGAACTCTACGAACGCTTCTTCAAGGGCTACACCCAAAAGCAGTGGCGCAAATCCCCCGCCGAGCTCGACGCCTCGGTGTGCGCCCGCATTCCGCTGCGCACCAATCGCGACGACGCCTACCTGCGCGAGAAATTCCAGGCCCTGCCCGCCGCCGGCTACACCCGCATGTTCGAGCGCCTGCTCGCCGCCTCGCCGAAAGTGAAAGTTCTGCTGAAGGCGGACTACCGCGAGGTCATGAACCAGGTCTCCTACGGCCATCTCATCCACACCGGCGCCATCGACGAATATTTCGACTACCGCGCCGGCGTGCTGCCCTACCGCTCCCTTCGTTTCGAGGCCGAAAGCTTCACCCCCGCGCAGCTCAAGGAGCGCGAGCCTGTCTCCGGCCGCGCCGGTTTCTGGCAGCCCGCCATGCAGGTCAACTATCCGAACGAGTTCGACTTCACCCGCATCGTCGAGGTCAAGCACGCCACCGGCCAGCTCTGCGCCAACACCACCATCGTCCGCGAATATCCCGCCGACTACGTGCGCGGCGGCGAGGCCTACTATCCCGTTCCCACCGCCGAGGCGCGTCGCGCGTTCGAGACCTATGCCGCGCTCGCCCGGCTCGAACCCCGCACCTACTTCGCCGGACGCCTGGCCACCTATCGTTATCTCAACATGGACCAGATCGTGGACGCCGCCCTCGACCTTTTCGAAACCATCCGCGCCGCCCGGTTCGCCGCCAGCGCCGCCTGAGTCCCCTCAACGCCGCCCCCGTTCACCCCGTCTTACCTCCATGCCTCCCGTCACCATCGTCATCCCGGTCCACAACGACGCCGCAACCCTGCTTGCCTGCGTGCGCGCCGTGTTCAAGCACACCGATCATCCGGACTGGAAGCTGCTGGTCGTTGACGACGGCTCCACCGACGGCGGCCCCGCCGCGCTGCGGGCGGCCTTTCCGGACGTCGCGATTCTTGCGCAAAAACGCGCCGGCGTCGCCCGCGCGCTCAACGCCGGTTTCAACCATCCCTTGGCCACCGGTCGCGACGTCGTCCGCCTGCACGCCGATGTCGTGGTCGAGACACCCGGCTGGCTTGGACTTCTCGCGGAAACCGCGACATCGCGTCCGGGCATCGGGGCGGTTGGCCCGCGCCTGGTTTACCCCGACGGCCGCATCCAGTCCGAAGGCCGCCATTTCGTGAGCGGACTCGGACTGCATCCCCGGCATTGCAACCTCCGCGCCTACCTGGCCGACGGTCCCGCCGGACCGGTCGCCGAAGTGGACGCGGTCGCCGGCGCGCTCGCCTATTACCGGCGCGACGCACTCGCCGCCGTCGGAGGGCTCGACGAACGCTACGGCCCCGTGTGGATGGAGGACGACGATTTCTGCATCGCCGCGCGTCATCGCGGTTTCAAGGTCCTCGTCCATCCCGGCGTCCGCGCCGTCCATTACACCCGCTGCGCCGGACCGGTGTTTCAGGCCAAGGTGATCGGCTCCGACAAGGCGCTTTCCCAAGTCACCCGCAACTTGAAGGAGACCGCCGGCCTTGTGCAGGCCGCGCGCTGGCAGGCAAAATGGGGCTGGGATCCCCACTATCCCGACACCAATGAAATCCGCCGTCTCCACGGTGCGACCGAGGTCACCTGGAAAATCGGCGAGGCCCTGCGCTACACGCCCAAGGAGGCCTGTCCTCCCGTGGACTGCTGCCTCGTGACGTGGAATTCCCTGAAACTTCTCAAGCGCACCCTCGAAACCCTCGCGCTCACCGAGTATCCCGCCGACCGCCTGCGCGTTTACGTCGCCGACAACGGCAGCACCGACGCCACCCCCGCCTACCTGGCCGGCCTCCAGGCCGATTATCCCTTCCGGCTTCACATCATCACCCTGCCGCTCAACACCGGCGTCGCCGCCGGCATCAACGCGGCCATCCTCGCCGGCTCCGCCGAACTCGTCGCCCGCCTCGACGACGACATCTCGCTCCAGCCCGACTGGCTCAAGGTCTTCGTCGAGGATCTGCGCAACCGCCCGTTCGCCGGCTGCGTCGCCACCAAGACGATCAACGACAACACCGCCCGCACCCTCCAGTGGGCCTGCCCGCACAGCTATCCCAACGGCTACAACTACCGCGACGAAACCAACCGCGGCCAGGCCGACTACCTCGCCCGCGTCGCCGCCATCCACGGCTGCTGCATCCTCTATCGCCGCGACACCATCAAGCGCTGCGGCGTGTTCGACATCCGCTACAGCCCCACCCAATACGACGACATCGACCACAACTTCGCCCTCGTGCAGGCCGGCTACGAGGTGCTCTACGACGGCCGCACCCACGTCGTCCACAAGATCAGCACCGGCCTCGACCGCTCCTTCGCGGGCATGGCCAGCGCCGCCGCCAACGGCGCGAAGATGTATGGCAAATGGGGACACGACATTTTTGAACGCCTCGACTCCGCCATCGTGCTCTCCCGCGAGGGCCGCTACCTGCCCGACGACGGCGACACCTCCGCCTGGCTCGCCACCGGTCCGCAACCCGCGGAGTTTCCCCGTTCCGTCCCGGCCCTTTCGCCGGGACACCTCAAGATTCTCGACGACATCTATCTCGCCCTCTGTCCTCCGGACGGGGCCGACGGCGCGCTCCGCCCGCTCGCGAAGGCGTTTCTGAAACGCGGACGGCAGCTCATTTCCAAGGGGTTCTTCATGGACGCTCTCGACGTCTTTTTGACCGCCTCCAACTTCATGCCGTCGTGCCCGGAGGTCTTCGCCGCCCTCTCCGGCTCGTATCACCGGCTGGGCTACACCGACCAGGCGCACGCCGCCGCCCGTCGCGGCCTGCATCTCGATCCTGAAAACGCGGAACTCGCTGAACTCTCCCTTCGTCCTTCCGCCACTCCTCCCGTGGCCGAACCCGCGCACGCCGACGAACCCGTGATCGAAACGGGACCGCGTCCGCTCCGCGTGCTCATGGTCAACGCCTTTCAGCCGCGTCTGCCCGACGACGACGTCGGGCTCATGCAAGCGCTTGCCGCCGCCCTTCGCGGGCAGGGCGTCCACGTCGAGGAAAGCTGCACCGCGCGGCCCGATCCGACCGGCTTTGATCTGGTTCACGTCTGGAACACCGGGTTTCCCTACCAGACGCTTTCCCAGCTCAACGCCATTCGCGTGGCCTCCCCGAAGATTCCGATCTGCCTGACCCCGCTCTACGAGGACAAGCGAGAATCCGCCTGGGGCGCCTCGGCGCTGGGCGTGATTTTCGGCGGACTGATCCCGCCCGCCGAAATGGACGTCCATCTGCGCACGCTGGCCCGCGGTTTCGCGCCGGTCTCCGGCGAGGCCCGCCCGACTCCCCGCAACGTCCATCTTTACTTCGGCTCCCACGAGGCCTGTCAGCAAAAGCTGGTGCAGCGCGTGGATCACCTGCTGCCCGCCAGCGCCGCCGAGCTCGCCGATTTGCAGCGAGAGCTTTCGGTGCAGCGTCCGCACACCCTGCTTCCGCTGCCCGTCGCCGCCGAGCGTCTTCGCGACGCCACGCCGGAGTGGTTCCACGAACACTATCCGCAACGCGACTTCGTCCTCACCGTCGGCGGCCTCGATCCGCAGAAAAACCAGCTGATGCTGATGCAGGCCTTGCGCGGCACCAATCTCCCGCTCGTGGTCGTGGGCCATCATCGCAACAGCGACTACACCGAGTTCTGCCTGCGGCATGCGTCGCCGGACGTGCTGTTCATCGAGCATCTGGAGCCGGACCAGCTCGCGTCCGTCTTCAAGGCGGCCCGTGTCTACGCCGCGCCGAGCTGGCAGGAATGCCGCTTTTCGCCGACGCTGGAGGCCGCGGTCGCTGGCTGCTCGCTGGTCGTCTCCCAGCGTCCGGCCGAGAAGGAATACTTCGGCGCCGCCGCCCATCTTTGCAACCCGGCCGACACGGTCTCCATCCGCAACGCGGTCATCTCCGCCCACCGTTCGCACGCCCTCACATCCGACCGTCGCCAGGCCCTTTCCGTCCGCATCGCGCAGCTCTGCGACGCCGGGGAGGTCGCCGGAAAACTGCTGGAAGTTTATCGCCACCTCGCGCCCGCCGCCGCCAGCCGGATTCGCGAATGTCCTCTGCCCGCCGCATGATCCCGCCCGGCGAACGTCCGATCATCCTTCTGGATGCGCCTCCGCGCGCCCGGGATATTTTCGGGGACGCCCCGCAGCGTCTTGGCCGTCCCGTGATCCATGCCGGCGAACGTGACGCCGAGACCCTGCTCGCGCTCGAGCCCGCCGCGTTTCTCCTCAGCAGCGAGTGGACCCACGAATGGCGGCTCATCTCCGCCGCCGCCCGCCGCGCCGGCGTGCCGGTCGTCTACGTCATGGACGGCGTCCTGGAATGGTCCTACCTCTGGAACAACCTCAGCTTCATCCGTCCGTGGGGCACCATGCTCCAGCCGCTCGTCGCGAGCGATCTCTGCGTGATCGGACGTCATCCCGCCCGCATCCTCGCGTCGATGGGACTCGCGGACCGCACGCACATCGTCGGTTTGCCGCGGTTCGATTCGCTGTCGCGTGACCGCATCGTGCGCGCCGGCGCCCGTCCGCGCATCCTCGTGGCCACGGCCCGGACCGCCGGCCACGACGTCGAGCAGCAGGTCATGACCCGGCGCGCCCTGCGCGATCTGCACGCATGGTTCGCCACCCGGCCGGACATCGAGGCCGTCTGGCGCATCGCCGCCGATCTCGCCGAGGACATCGGCGTGGAGGCCGATATTCGCGGCTCGATGGCCGATGTCCTGGCCGCTTCGTCCGCGCTCATCTCATTCACCTCCACTTGCCTGCTTGAAGGCATGCACAAGGGCATGCCCGTCGCCCAAATCGACTACCGCACCGCGCCCTTGTATGTCGCCACCGCCTGGGAAATCCGTTGCGCCGACCACATCCCCGGCGTCGTGCAGGAACTGCTTTATCCGCCGCCGCAAAAACTCGCGTGGCAGGACGCCTGCTACGCCGACGAGCTCGAGGCGGGCGACGCCACCGCTTCGCTTGCCGACGTCATCCGGACCGCCATCGAGCGTCCGCCGGCAGAAGCCGGATCCGAAAAGGAAACACCTCCGAGGCAGGCCGCCGGCCGCCTCGACTACCGGCAGGTTCATTCCGAACTCAGCGCCTTCGCGATCAGCCCGGACTCGGTTCTTCAATACGAGCTCGCCGCCGCCCACCACCAGCTCCGGCACACGCGCAACGAAAAGGGGATTCTCCAGCGCGACGGCCTCGAGTTGGCCGAGGCCTTCGCCGCCGCCGACATCCGCCATGTCCGCGTGTTTTCCTTTTTGGAAAAATTTCCCGGCGCCGGTTGCGACGGCCGCGCGGAAATCGAGTTCGTCGCCATCGGCGGACGGGCGGTCCGCGCCTTGGTCACGCCCGCGCCGACCCGCCTTACCTACGCGATTCCCACGGGGCGGCCCGGCCGTCTCACTCTCGCGTTTAGCCTGCACCCCCGCTGCTGGGATCAGCCCGGTTCGGGGCCCTGCCGCCTGCTGATCACCGCCGACGGAACAGACCTGATCGACGCCGCCATCGACCTGCGCGACGCGCCCGAAGACCGCAAATGGTGGTGGCTTGACCTCGCCGTTCCCGCGAGCGCCCACGGGGCGCACACCGTCGTCCTCCAGGCGCTCGGCGTGGATGGCGACGCCTGCCGCGACGCCGTCTGGCGGGCGCCCACGTTTCTCTGGCTGGAAGATCCCGCCAGCCCCGACGCCAACTCCGGCTTCCGCCCGCGCATCGCCGCCGGCGCCGATTTTTACGTGCCCGGCCGCACCGTGGCCTGAAATTTCCAATTCCCATGGTGACGCTCGCCGAACCCTCCAAGTCAGTGAACAGCCCGATGGTCGCCCGTCGCGTCCTTTGCAATAGCTGGCCGAAAGCCGGCACGCACGTCCTGCTCGAGCTTGCCCGCCTCGCCCTTGGCGAAGGCGATTGGTATCGCGATCCCGACCTCAAATATCCCGGCGGCGAGCTTGAATTCGGCCTGCGCCTTCAAGAGAGGATCGACCGCTACGAGGGCCGGTCGTTCGCGGTCAAAGGCCACATCGGCCGGCATCCGCTCATCGAAAGCCTGCTCGCGCAGCACGACTTCGCGCACATTTTCATCGTGCGCGATCCCCGCGAAGTCCTGTGCTCCACCGCGCGATGGTTGCGCGACCTCCGACCCGACTGGCCGATCAGCCGCTACCTGGCTCCGCTCGATCCGGACGCCCGCCTGGAAAAAATCATCCGCGGCCTGCCCGTGCTTGCGCCGTTCGACCTCGATTTCTCCCAGCACTGGGACCGCCCGCTCGCCGGGCGTTACGCCGATCTCACCCGCTGGCTCGACGGACCCACGCCCTGCCTTGTGCTCACCTACGAGGAACTCGCCGGCAAACTCGGCGCGGCCGCGCAGACCCGCGCGGTGCGCCGCGCGCTGGCGCACCTCGGCGTCGAGGCGGACGAGGCGGAGGCCGCCACGCTCGCGCGCCAGGTCTGCAATCCCCGCTCGCAGACTTTTCACACCGGCCCAAGCTCCGACTGGGAAAAAGTCTTCACGGACCGCCATCGTCATCTGTTCGTCGAGCTCGGGGGCGAGGAACTCGTGCGACGCCTCGGCTACGCGCCGACCCTGCCGACGCGGCCGCGACCGCCGCGCCGTTCAACCTCCGCGAACGTCGAGCCCGTGGAAACGCCGGTGCCGCCGGCCCTCGCGATTTTTGTCGAGCAGCTTGGCCAATTTTTCGGCGGCTCGTCTCCCGTCCAGCTTGAGTTCGCCGAGGACGGCTCCTGCCGGATCGCCGCGCACCAGGCCGGCGCCGCGCATGGCCTTGAGGAGACCCATGCGACGGCCGATCTTTTTCCCCGTCTGCCCGCGGCGTCCGGCGCGATCGATTTTGGTTTCATCCTGGGATCGCTGGCGCGCCTTGCGCCGGACCGTCTTGAGGGCTGGCTCGGGGAAACGCGCCGCGTGCTGCGTCGCGCCTGGTGGCTCGCGCTCGAAGCGGATGCCGGCCGCGACCGGACTTGGTGGGAAAAACGGCTCTTCTCGGCGGGATTTCGCCGGCACCCCTTGCAATATTGCATCGAGGATTACGTCCCCGGCGGCGCGCGGCATTTCGTGCTGCTGGTCGAACCCGTATCGCCGGCGGTCTTCGCGATCGCGCCGCGCGCAGCTTCCGGTCTTGGCGCCGATTTTCTCCGAAACACCGGTCCCGCCGCGGAGGCGGCGCACATGCGCTATGCCCTCGCCCGCGACCTCGTGCAGCCCGGTTGGGCGGTGCTAGTTGTCAGCGCCGATGCCGGCGCCGGCGCCAAGGTCCTGGCCGCGGGGAATCCGACGGCGCGGATAAACTCCTTCGAGCTTGGCGACGGAGCGGCCGACTACGCCCGCGCGCTCTACGGAACGACGCAGGCGGATCTCGCCTGTCAGCCCTGCGACGCCGCCGCCCTGGCCGCGCAAGAGGAGGGAACGGCGGACATGGCTGTTTGCCTCGATGGACTCGCCCGCGTGCCGGATCCGTTTGGACTCGTGCGCTCGCTGCGCCGGGCGCTCAAACGCGGCGGCCTCCTGGTGCTGGCCGTTTCCCGGGCGCAAGGCGGCTCAGACGAGTCCCTGGCCAGTCTGGCGGCCGACGGGTGCGCGGTCCGCGCGCTTTACCGGCTGAGCGATCCGGCCCTGCGCGGGGAAACCGGCGCGCGCGGTGTTTTCCGCATGGTTCAGGAGCGCCCGTCCGAGGAAGACCGTCGCGCGGCCGACGGATGGTTGCTGGTCGCCGAAAAAATCTGAACGCGCACGCAACCCATCCTTACCCATCCGCCATGAGTCGCATCGTCGTCCATATCCCGCCGCATTGCACCAACCGCGATCTGCCCACGGTCGGCGCCTTTTATCACCGGATGATTCTCGCGCTCCGTTCCGCGGGGCATTTCGTCGTCCTCCGCGAGGGGCGCGGGCCGGAGGCGGAGCGCCACGATCTCAACATCTGCTATCACACCCACCTAGACGCGGCCGACGTGCTCAACGTGAAGATCGGCTACCTGCCGGAGTTTTTTTATTTCGACGAGGGCGGTTACTCGGGCTGGGCGCGGCTGGCGGGGGATTTCTCGCGCGTCCCCTCCTCATCGCCCACGGCCGCGACCTTTCAGCGCGGACTCGTGGAACGCTATGTCCATGGACGTGTGACGAAATACGCCCAGCGTCCCACTCCGCCGCCTCCGCTCGACGATTTCGTGCTAATCATCACGCAGGTGCAGGGCGACTCGGTGCTCGAACTGGCGCGCTTTTCCTCGCGCGAAATGGTGACGAGCGTCCTCGCCGCGGCCGCGGAGGCGGGCCGGCCCTCGGTGATCAAGACGCATCCGCTTTGTCGCGACGACGATTTCGCGGCCTTCGTGCGCGCAGAAGCCTCCCGGCACGGCGCCGTGATCAGCGACAGCCACATCCATGATCTTCTGCCGCGCGCGCCAGGTGGCGTTGATCAATTCCGGGGTGGGTTTCGAGGCGTTGCTGCATGGACGCCAGGTATTGAACTTCGGCGCCAGCGACTACGAAGCGGTGACCCATCCGGTGCGCGATCTGGCGGAGGTGCGGTCTCTCGTGGCGGGCCCCCGCAAAGATGACGAGGGACGGATCGCCGCCTTTCTGGAGTTTTTCCTCAACGAAGAGCAGCTGGGCCTGGAGGACGCGCGCCTTGAGCAGCGCATCGTGTCACGCGTCGCGGCCAAGCTCGCGCGGATGCAGTAAAGGAGGACGGACCTCCAGGTCCGTCATGATATTTTTTAGAGGACGTCCAATCGGATCGGACCGGGAGGTCCGACCTCCTTTTGGGCCACAGTTTTATTTGAAGCGCTCCAGCAGCTCCAACTCGCCGGTCAGCGCCCAGCCGCTGGCGGCATGCACCAGCGCCACCACGCTTGCCGACGGACGCCCCGGCGACTGAGTCGCGTCGTGGGCGATCAGACCGACGGCCCGTTCGCCGCGCAGCGTTTCCCAGGCCGCCTCCGACCAGCCAGGGGAGCGGCTTTTCCAGTCAAACCCTTGCGCCGGTTCCGACGGCTCCATCTCGACCATGAACCACGGGGACGAGTGCCGCACCTCCGGACCGGTGGAGATTTCGATCGTCCGGGCCTGCGGCGATATTTTCAACCGCGCCAACTCGCGACCGTCCCCCGAGAAGAGGCGCGCGTCCAGTTGCGCGACCGGCACGACGCCCGCCCATCCGTCCCTCGCTTCTTTTGCAACCAGACCCGACGCCGGCAGAGGTTGCCCGGTGGCGGCATCCCGCCAGGTCGGCGGAGCGGAATCGTGCGCCGTCGCCGCGAGTTCAAAATGCCAGCCGACGCGCACCACCGGATTGCGAAACGTCTTTGGCAACATGGCGCGCGCGCGGGTCCATGCGGCGGCTCTCGCGGTTTTCAAGATTTCCGCGCGGGTATTTTCCGACGGCCAAGTGGAGAGCACGCTGTCCTGCGCGCGCCGGACATTCCACGCGCTCACCCGGAAGCGGGTCGTGATCCAGCCATTCGCCGGTGGCAGGATGTCGGCGGAGACCTCATCGCCGGTCTGGCCGGCCGTCTCTTCAGTGGATGCCGGAAAATGTGAACTCGTGCCGGAGGACGGTTGAGTGGGCGCCAGCGAAGGGGCGGCGGTTGACGGTTGATCCGGACGCACCCGATTCGGTGGTGGCGTCGCCGCAGGAGGCGCAGGGGACTTGGTCGCGATCCGCTGATCCGCCGACGCCGGCGTGGCGTCCGAGGACAGATCGGGATCATCGGGGAGTGTTTGGCGAGTGGAGACGGGAGCGGTCGCGCCGGATGCGGGCGCGGGGATCTCGCCGGGTTTCGGGGGCGCTTTTGCGGCGACGGTGGACGTTGTTCCGGGAGGAGCGTCCTTGGGCGCGACCGCCGCGGGAGCAGGCTGCGCCGCCCCGAACTTCGAATTTCCCGGGGCGCCCGGTCCGGACGAAATGCCGGTGGCGTCGGCGGAGTCCTTGCCCTCGGCGTGTCGTTGCGAACCGGCGCCTTGTTTCGGCGGCGGTCCGCTTCCGCTTGGAGTAAACGGACTCGCGGGGGCGCCCGAATGGTTCATGTCCGGTTCCGGTTCCGCCGCTCCGGGCAGAGTTGAAGCCGGGCCGGCCGCATCGTCGCGACGCTCCGGCATCGCCGGCATGGTTCCGACCAGCACTCCGGGTTCGGCGGCCGATTCCAGCGAGGGCTCCGCGCGGTCAGAGGCTGATCCCTTCGATGAAGTCGCGCGGTCGTCCGCATGCAAAACCAAAGCCGGGGGCGGAGCCGTCTTGTCCGCGCCGGACAAACGCGGAGGGGCTTGCTGTTTCGAAGCGGGCGGGCGGGCGGAGGGGGACGGTGAATGGATTGAGTCCGGAGCCGAGACGGTGGGCGCGTTGCCGGTCGCCGCGACCGGAGCCGGCGTTGCCGATGGCCAGATGAACGTCCGCGCTCCCCACACGATGCCGGCCGAGAGCGCCGCCAGACAGAAGACGGTTGCGAGCCACCTCGGCAATCGGATGCGGAAGCGGGACCGAAGCGGTTTGGGCGGAACCGCCGCCCCGGCGGTTGATTGCGGATGATTTTCAGACATGCCCGCGGCGGTCTTGACCGGCATGGCCCGGCTTGGACGGTCAAAGCCCCAGCTTCGAATCATCCACCCGAATTCCGTCAACACGGCGTGCGAGGCCATGCGCGCGTCATCAGCCATCAACAGGTCGTTGACGATGCCGTTCATCGAGGAGCGCAGTTCCCGTGATTCGATGCCGGCCGGCATGGCATCACGCCGGTCAATGATGTCCGTAAGGTCCAGCAGGGCGTTGCGCAGAGCCCGTCTTAGGGCCGCGAGATCGGCGGCCTCGGGGCGCGAAGGATCACGGGGAGAGGACCACGTCCAAACCACCGTTCCTTCGCCTGCACGACGGTGGGGCTCCAAAAACACCCAGTGAAAAGCGGGGCGCAGCAGGGGCCACAAAGCCTGCACCGGCCGGCCGCACACCTTGGTCGCAGCCGCCTCGGAATCAGTTGCCTGCCATTGCGTCCAGTCCTGGCTCACGGCGCGTCCTCCTCGCCCGACAACAGGGTCGCGAGCGGCCAGTGGTAGGTGCGTCCGGCGTCAAATGTCAGCTCGGTGCTGTCCGCGCTCGTTCCCGCGGGAGTTGTCCGTCCTTCAACATCCACCCATTGCCGGTGAACACGATAAACGCCGGCGGTTGGTTTCAGTCTCAGGACCGCGCGGGGCGCGACCTGAATCCACGGCACGGCCGGGTGGTTGAAAGCATTGGCGTCGGCCAGCGGCTGCAGGGCGATGCGCCAGGTGAAACCGGAGGGATTGGCCACCACCACTTCTGCGGATGTCGCGAGGGTGAGGCCGGCCTCGTCCTCTCCGGGCCAGCACCCGCGGATAAGAATAATAAAGGCGATGACCAGAAGCCCGCCCGCCAGGCAAAGCTGCCGGGAGATGCGCGCACGGTCCTCCACGCCGCCGGTCAAATGGCGCGGGAGCGGGGAGGCATGGCGTCCGGGAACAAGCGTCATGACGTGATGATGGTTCACCATCAGACTTCGGTTCATCGGCATCCGGCTTGAGCCGCCCGCCCGTTATTTTTCGGTAAAAACAGCGGAAGCCGCCGGACGAGGCTGCGCTCGCCGGAGCCGCACGGGCTTTTACCCGATCTGGGCAAGGCGCTCGACGGTGTCCGGCGCGACGACCCGCTCGATGTCGAGCAGCGTCTTGACCACGCCCTTCACCTTCGCGAGTCCAAGCAGGTAGGAGGTGTCGATCCGGGCGCCAAACTCGGGCGTGGGTTCGATTTCCGCGCCGGTGAGGCTTACCACCTCTTCCACGCTGTCCACCACCAGCCCCATCTGCACGTTGCGGCCCGCCTCCAGCGAGATCTGCACGACCACGACGCATGTGCGCTCCGCAAGCTCGGCCTTGAGGCCGAACTTGATCCGCAGGTCGATCACCGGGATTACGCGGCCGCGCAGGTTGATGACGCCCTTCACAAACACCGGCATCTGGGGCACCGGCGTGATTTTTTGCAGACGGATGATTTCCCTGACCTTGAGGACGGCGATGCCGTAGGCCTCGTTGTCGAGGACGACGGTCAGGTATTTGCCGGCGAGACGAGAGGTGTCTGATGTATGGATGGTGCTCATGGACTACGGAATGGATGGGTTGAACTCGGCAGACTGGACGGAGTCGCGTCTGCATCGGGTTTAATCGGCCCGGAACGCCGCGACTTTACCCGCTCCCCGCAGATTTTAACGCCTCGCCGGCCGGCGGAAGCGAAAACCGTCCTAAAGCCGGGCCGATCTCGTGCCGTAGTCATGCATTGCCGCATACCGCGCGCCCCACGCCGACCATGTCACTCCAGGCCTCCACTTTTGCCGTTCTCGATGATCTCTCCAGCCGGCTCGCCGGTGAATCCATTTTTGCAAAGGCCCACAGCGACGAAGGCCTGATCCCGTCCTACAGCCTCCTGACGGAGATGATGGGACATCTCGCCGACGCCGAGACTCCCGAACTCCAAGGCGCGCTGCAGGCGCTCCACTCCCGGCTGGACGCCCTTCTGACCAACGCCCAACCGTTCGACGAGGCGGCGGAGAAACACCTCAAGGCTCTGGCCGGCTGGCTGCCCGGAGCGCTCAACAACGCCCGCAAAGGCGCGCCGTTCGCGCCGATGGCCGCGCCCGCCGACGTCGCCGCCCCGCCCTCCCCTCCGGAAGCAGCCTCGGAAAACCGGACCGCCGCTCCCGACGAGGTACTGCAACTGGACCTGGCCGAAAACCGCGAACTGCTCGGCGAATTCCACTCCGAGGCCCTCGACCACCTGCAGCAAATCGAGGCGGCCCTTCTGGTGCTCGACACCACGCCCAACGACCGCGACGCGCTCAACGGACTCTTCCGCTCGTTCCACACGATCAAGGGCGTTTCCGGCTTTCTCCATCTCGCGCCCATGCACCGGCTCACCCACGAGGTCGAGTCGCTGCTCGATCTGGTGCGCACCGAACGCCTGCGACTCACCCCGGCGATCGTCACCGAAATCCTGAACAGCCGCGACGCCATCCAGACCATGATGGGCCAGATCACCCTGGCCTTGGAACAAGGCCGCCTTCCCGATGCCGCCGTGCCCGTGGCCCATCTGATCACGGCGGTCCGCCGTCTCGCGGTCAGCGACGGCGCGCCGGCCGGCGCCTCCTCCTCGGCCGCAGCGGCCCCTCCGCCGGCTTCCTCGCCGATCACGTCGCCGCCGCTCGAAACCGGCGCCAAGCCGGGCACGACGGCCGCCTCCTCGGTGCGCGTCAACACCGAGAAGCTCGACTCCCTCGTCGACGTGGTGGGCGAGTTGGTGATCGTGCAAAGCCAGCTGGTTGAGTCCGCCAAAGGACTCGACACCGGCGGTTCGACGCTTCCCCGCAACATCGCCCAGCTCGGCCGGATCACCAAGGAACTGCAGCTCACCGCGATGTCGCTGCGCATGGTGCCGATCAAGCCCACCTTCCAGCGCATGGAGCGGCTGGTGCGCGATCTCTCGCGCGATTTCGGGAAACAGGTCGCGTTCGAAACCCGCGGCGAGGACACCGAAATCGACCGCACCGTGGTCGAGGAAATCGTCGATCCTCTCGTTCACATGGTGCGCAACTCGCTCGACCACGGCCTGGAGTCGGCCGAGGTGCGCCGCGCCGCCGGCAAACCCGAGCAGGGCCGCCTCAGTCTCGGTTCCTACCACGAAGGCAGCAACCTCGTGATCGAGCTGACCGACGACGGCAGGGGCATCGACCGCGACCGCGTGCTGGCCAAGGCGCGCAGCCAGGGACTCGTCGCCGACGGGGCCGCCCCCGGGCCGGACGAAATCCTCAACCTGATTTTCCTGCCCGGTTTCTCCACGGCCGAGAAAGTGACCGCGGTCTCCGGCCGCGGAGTCGGCATGGACGTTGTCCGGCGCAACATCGAGCGCCTGCGAGGCCAGGTGCAGATCGAGACCGAGCTCGGCCGGGGCACCACGTTCCGCATCCGCCTGCCGCTCACGACCGCGATCATCGACGGCCTGCTCGTGCGGGTCGGCGAGGACCGGTTCATCCTGCCGACCGTCACCGTGCAGATGGCGATGCGCCCCTCGAAGGGAATGCTCACGACCATCCAGGGCAGCGGCGAGGTCATCGACCACCGCGGGCACATCATCCCCCTGCACCGGCTGCACCGCCGCTTCGGCATCGAGGGCGCGGTCGAGGATCCCGCCCAGGGCATCGTCGTCATCATGGAAATCGGCGTCCGCGTGTATGCCCTTCTGGTCGACGAGCTGCTCAACAAACAGGAGGTCGTGATCAAAAACCTCGGTTCCTATCTTCAAAATCTGCCGGGCGTGGCCGGCGGGGCGATCCTCGGCGACGGCACCATCGCGCTCATCCTCGATCCCGCCTCGCTCTGTTCGGGTTGACCGCCCATGCCCACCCTCGACGAAGTCTGCGCACGCGCGCTCTCGCTGCCCTGCTCACCCGCCCTGCTGCCACGGTTGATCGCCCTGCTGCAGCGGCCCGATGTCGGGATCGACGAACTCGCCGCGCTCATCCAACTGGACCCCGTGCTGGCCGCGGCGACCGTGCGCATGGCCAACTCAGTCTATTTCAGCGGAGGCGCTCCCGTGGAAACGGTGGGAGAGGCCGTCATGCGCCTGGGCGCCCGCGAACTCTACCGGCTGGCGGCGCTGTCCATGGCTTCCCGCTGGATGTCGATCCACGCCGAAGGCTACCGGTGGGAGGCGGGCGATTTTTGCCGGGCCTCGCTGGTCAAGGCGGTCGCCGCCGAGGCGCTCGCCCAACGCACCGGGCGCACGGATCCCGCGCTGGCCTACACCTGCGGCCTCGTGCACGAGATCGGAAAACTCGCGGTCGCCTTCAGTTGCGCGCCGTCCTTCGCCGGCATCCGCGCCCGTCAGCAAACGTCCCAATGCACCTGGCTGGAGGCCGAGACCGCGGAGCTCGGTTTCAATCACGCCGCGGTCAGTTCGAGACTGCTCTCCGAATGGCGTTTCCCCGCATCCTGCGTCACGGTGGCGGCCTTCAATCCTCCCACAGCCGGGCTGCCCGAGGAGCATCGTTGCCTCGCCGCGCATATTCACGCCGCCCACCATCTGGCGGCGGCGTTTGGGGCGGGCCAGGGAGAGGACGCCTTTCTGTATTGTCTCGACGAAAAATTGCTCGCGGACCACGGGATCGACGAAGCGGTTTTGGAGGCCACCCTGCCCACGGTCTTCGAGCGGGCGTCGCACCTGTTGAGCGAACGGCTGAACACGGGCCGCATCGTGTTTTAAGCCGGTTGAAGCAAAGTTGCCGTCGTCAAGGAGGACGGACCTCCAGGTCCGCTCATGTTCGACGCCTCGTTTCTCCTATGGACGGACCGGAGGTCCGTCCTCCAAGAAGCCAGTCTATCCGCTGCATTTGAACAAACCGCCCCGCCCGTTTTTTTCACGCCCGTCGTCCGTGCCGCTGAAGTTTCTTCGGCGACACGCCGTGCACCGTCTTGAAACAGCGGGAAAAATGATAAGGGTCGGCGAACCCCACCCGTTGCGCCGCCTCTTTGACGAGCCCGCCGCTCTCCACCAGAAACGCCGCCGCGAGGTTCATCTTCCGGCGCAGGAGATATTGATAGGGACTCGTCCCTTGGAACCGCCGGAACAACCGGCACACGCTCGACTCCTCCAGCCCCGCCTCGGCCGCGATCTCGCGCAACGTGTGCAACCGCTCCGCTTCCGCGTCGATCAGCGCCTTGCACCGCTGGAAATTTTCCTGCGCCGGGTCGCCGTGCACGCCCACCTGCGCGGCGTCCTCTATCTTGAGCAACAACAGCCCGAACAACTGCGCGCAGATCTCCCGGGCCAACTCGCCCGTGCGCTGTCCCTCGCGCATGACATCCTCAAAAATGCCGCGGATTTCCGCGTGCGCCGCCAGCGTGGGCACGCGGCCCGGCGCCACCGGCGTCCCCCTCAACCGTCGCACGACCGACGTGCCCGTGAAGCAGATGAAATACTTCAGCATCGGCCGCTGCGGATCGGTGTTCATCGCGCACCGCATCGCCGGCCCGTAGGAAAACACGCTGCCCGGCCGCAGCTCGTGACGCACCCCGTCCAGCTCCACCGTGCCCGCCCCCTCCGCCACATATTCGAGCACATGGTAGGGGTATGAATGAGCGACCCGGCGTATCTCGTAATCCGGGTTGCATCGTTCACGTCCACCCAGCGCCACCGCCAGTCGCGCCGTCTTCGCAGGCGCCAGGCTCAGGAAAAAATGCCTCGTGCCCGTGACCTGCTTCGAAACCAACTCACCCGGTGAAATGAAGCCGACTTTATCCATGCTTGTCCGTCATTTATCCATTCTAAGGCCTCCCAATCGAGAGTATAGTGAACCCCTCCCCGAAATCCGGCCCCGCGCCGATTATCTCTAGCCCCACAACCAACCCGATCACCATCCTGCCTTATGTAGGAACGGCTTTACGCCGCGATCAGAGCCCTACGACCGCCATCGCGGCGTAAAGCCGCTCCTACAAGCAAGCTCCCTACCTACCATGCCCAAAGCACCCAAGAAAACCGTCACGCTCATCGCCAACGGCGACCTGCGCCACTCCGCCAACGCCGTTTGCTGGGCCGCCCAGCAGGAAATGGAAAAAACCCTCACCGCCGCCGTCGCCAATCTCGGCTACAAGCTCGTCCGCGCCCACGGCTACAAGGCCGACGTGAAGCACGGCTTCATCTCCTCGCAAAAGGAAGGCATGGAGGTGTTCGCCACCATCGACCCCGACGCGCCGATCATCGTCGCCGAGGCCGTCTGGCAATACTCCCACCACGTCCTCCACGGCCTCATCTCGCACCGCGGCCCGATCCTCACCGTCGCCAACTGGTCCGGCACCTGGCCCGGCCTTGTCGGCATGCTCAACCTCAACGGCTCCCTCACCAAGGCCGGCGTGAAATACTCCACGCTCTGGAGCGACAACTTCGACGACGCCTACTTCCTCTCCAGCCTCGCCACATGGCTGAAGACCGGCGTCACCAAGCACAAGATCACCCACGTCAAACCCCTCGCCAAGGCCGTCGTCCCGCCCAAGGCCAAGGCCCTCGCCAAGAAGCTCGCCGACGAACTCCGCGTGAAGAAGTCCATCATGGGCGTCTTCGACGAAGGCTGCATGGGCATGTATAACGCCATCATCCCCGACGAACTCCTCTTCCAGACCGGCGTTTACAAAGAGCGTCTCTCCCAGTCCGCCCTCTACTACGGCGCCACCCAGGTCAGCGACGAAGACGCCCAGGCCGTGTTCGCCTGGTATCAAAAGAAGGGCCTCAAGTTCCACTTCGGCAAAGACGAGGCCACCGAACTCACCGAGGCGCAGGTCCTCTGGCAGTGCAAAACCTACATCGCCGCCGTCCGCATCGCCGACGACTTCGGCGCCGAGACCATCGGCATCCAGTATCAGCAGGGCCTCAAGGATCTCCTCCCCGCCTCCGACCTCGTCGAAGGCACGCTCAACAACTCCGACCGCCCGCCCGTCAAAAACGCCCAGGGCAAGGTCATCCGCGACGGCGAGCCGATCCCGCACTTCAACGAAGTGGACGAATGCGCCGGCCTCGACGGCCTCTTCACCTATCGCGTTCACAAGGCCCTCGGCCAGCCCGTCGAGAATACCCTCCACGACCTGCGTTGGGGCGCCTACGACGAGAGCGGCACGACCGACGAATACGTCTGGGTGTTCCTCATCTCCGGCAGCGCTCCTCCGGCGCACCACGTCGGCGGCTGGGCGGGTTCCGACTCGCTCCGCCAGCCCGGCATGTATTTCCGCCTCGGCGGCGGCACCCTCCGCGGCATCGCCAAGGTCGGCGAGATCGTCTGGAGCCGCGTGTTCGTCGAGAACGGCAAACTCAAGATGGACCTCGGCCGCGCCAAGGTCATCGCGTTGCCCCAGGCCGAGACCGACCGCCGCTGGAAAGAAACGACCGTGCAATGGCCGATCATGCACGCCGTGACCTATGGTGTTTCCCGCGACCAGATGATGGCCCGCCACAAGAGCAACCACATCCAGGTCGTCTACGCCAACAGCGCCAAGGAAGCCGATCTCGCGCTCTACACCAAGGCCCAGCTCGCCGCCAACCTCGGCCTCGAAGTCGCCCTCTGCGGCACCAAGGCCGACGGCTCGGCTTTTTAAGCGTAGCGGGGAGCGCCAGCGACCCGATCCGAATAACACACACCTCCCCCAGGCGCGAAGACTCCCGTCTTCGCGCCTTTTTGTTTGGCCCAATAAAAAGGCCAATTATATCGCCTCAGACTTTTGCGCGCCTGCCGGCCTTTGCCGAAGGACCGCTCTCCATCAAAAGCTCCATCTGCGGCACTCCCTGGCCCAGGCTGTAATGCGAGCGCTGCATCTTAACCCAACGCTCGCCCAAGCCTGCCTCTTCGGCGATGACCGCCAAATTCAAGCGCTGCAAAAGATCGACCGTGATCGGACGCTTGGCATCCGCAAAAACCAGCGTGCTTAAGAATCGCTGGCACAGCTCGGAGTTGAGTATGTCCAAAATCACACGCGCGGCCTCCTCGGTTTCAAACGACAGATAATAACAGGCGTCATCGAAGAACATCGGCTTCCCTTCGATAGAGCCGACCAGTTGAAATCGCAGCGATTTATGCAGCCCCGATACCGCCACCTTCCATGGTGAAAACGCATAGTCGCCGATTCCAAAGAGCGAAAAGGCCACCCGTCCGCGATAAATCGAGCTCTTCCTGGCCTCAAATCGCGCGCGATGACGCTGCAAGTAAGCCCAAGTCTGAGGCGCGACCTCCGCAATGGCCCCCGTGTCGTCGCCGACAAACCGCTGCGTGACGAGCACGAGCCGCGTCGGCGTCGTTCTGGCGTTGGCCAGATCGCTGCACTTCAAAAATGGAAACACATAGTCCGATTCCAGCACGATCCGCGCCCCCTCACCGTTCTCGATCCCACCATCGGGCATCGCATGCAACTCCATGACCGCCGCGCAATCGTGTTTGACCCCCGATCTCCAGCGAAACGGACACACGCCCTCCAAATGCCGCAACGCACGATAAGCCCGGATATCCGCCACCCACTCATCTCCTTGCAACCCGATGCGCATCGCCGGCCGCAGGTCGGACAGGGACGCGTAAATATCCGCCTCTTCAGGACCGTCTTCGCCCGTGCGCAGATAGAGCAGGCAGGCGTCCACCGCCGCATCAAAATGCGCCGCCGCATCAACGCGGTAAATCGAGGCCGTCGAGACATGCCCTTCGTTTTTCCAAGCGTAACGGAGAAACTTCCGCGCCGTCGCGGTTTTGCAAAGCATCGCCAGCGAAGCCGGCCTCCCATGCAACGCGCGCAACAAACGAATCAACATCCACTCGGAAATATCAAAGTTCGCCTTCCCCGTCCGTGCAGCGATTCCCCGCAAGCCTTGAAGGTTTTCCTTCACCGGAAGGTTGGTTCCATTGACCGCCGCCACACCCGCATTGGTCACCCACGGAGGATTGCCGAGCAAAAGCAGCCGGGGGCCCGACTTGGCCAACTCGCCGTCCCAGTCGTAAGTGAAAAAATCATGGCAACCGACACTTGCCGCGCTCCGCCGCGCGACCTGAGCAAGCCGATCCCGCGCATCCGCCACATACTCGGGATTGATCTCAAATCCCTTCAAAATCGCGTCGGGAAAAGCGTGGGCGGCCGCCACCAAAAAAGCCCCCCGTCCCGCCGTGGGTTCGATCACCAGCTCGGGCGCTTCACCGAGTCTGCACAACAGCGCGCAAACCTCCGCCGCCAGACCATCGGGAGTCTGGAAATCGCCAAATTCAACTTTGCCATGAGCCTTCACTTTAGACGAAGAATGCCCGGCGTAACCCCGGCATGCTCAATGGCCCGGCTATATTGCAACCGCCACTGAAGCGCGTTGGAAATGGTAAGATAGCCCAAAGCGGGCGGCGATTTCATCACCTCGTCCGCCAGCAACCCGGCGCTAATCTCATCAACCGGAAGCATCCTTTCTGCAAAGAACCCCAATACGTCTTCCCGGTTGGCGTTGTTCTTCAGCAATGAAAGCAGGCCGGACGTGGTCTGGAAATCAGCCGTGCGCTCCTTTTCGACAAAGATCGTATGGAGAATGTTCAAGCGGGCTACGCGTGCAGCAGGATCGTCCTGCTTGTCATACACAAAAACCAACAGGGAGTAGCCAAGTCCGTAAATCTTCTGGCGCGCGCTCCTAAACGGGCACGAGGACTGCGGCTGACGAACACTGGTGACTTTGATGTCCACATCCAATCAGGGAAAATCAATGCCCTTCGCCGAACTGCCCTTGGGGTAGGCGTAGCGCTCGAGCAAATCGGCTTGGAATTTATGCTCCAAATAGGTGCCGACCGCCTTTCCATCCGTGACCCCAAACAAACTCGGCTCGGCATGACTGGCTTCGGCGGCTGCGAAAACCTTGGCCTCTTTTTTAAGCCGGGTGATCGTAAGCGGTGGACGTTTTTTGGCCGGCATAAGTTTGATACAACATGGACGTCGGCCCACGGCCTTGCAAAGGATCGTTTCAGGTTCTTTCTAAAAGAATCGCAAACATGTCCTCCGCCCCGTCCGTCCCTCCCATCCCCGTCCACCCCGACGGCCCCCTCCCCGGCCGCTACCGCCACTACAAGGGCAAGGACTACCTCGTCCTCGGCGTCGCCCGCCACTCGGAGACGATGGAGGAACTCGTCGTCTACCGCCTGCTCTACGGCGACCACGGCCTGTGGGTGCGCCCCCGCGCCATGTTCCTCGAAACAATCCTCATCGAAGGCCGCACCGTGCCGCGCTTCGCCCACGTCGGCCCCGCCTGACCGCCCCGCACGACCCATGCCCCACGAAGAGCACCATCGCAAAGAACGCTTCGCCCGCATCCGCCGGGTGAAAAACTTCCTGCGCTTCATGCCGCGCCGCGCCCGGCTTCACAAATATCCGCTCGTGGGCCGCTTCGCCGCCATCGCCCGCCGGCGCTCCTACCTGTGGTCGTTCAAGACAGCGCACGTCCGCCCCGCCCTCTACGCCGGCTCCGTCCTCTCGCTGCTCCCGTTCATGGGCGTGCAACTCCCCGTCGCCTTCGTCCTCGCCCTGATGCTGCGCGGCAATTTCATGCTGCTCGGCGGCCTGCAATTCATCACCAACCCCGTCACCGCCGTCCCGGTCTATTACGGCACCTACCAGCTCGGCAAAGCCGTCATCAACGTCTCCGGCTTCGGGCGCAGCATCGAGGTCGTGAGCGACCCCGCGATCGATTTCGCCATCAACCCCGACGCCACGCCCGACACCGGTTCATCCACGCCGACAACCGACTCCCCCGCCGTGCCGCCGCACGAGTTGCGCTGGACCCAGGGACTCGGCACGCGCATCAACGCCCTTCTCCTCGGCGGCGTGGTCGGCGGACTCATCCTCGGCGCCTGCCTCGACCTTCTCTGGCGTCTCGGCGTTCGCCAGGCCACGGCCCACAAGCGAAAAGTTCTCGCGCAAAAAAACGCTTCCGGCTCGACGGACACCCCGCCGAAATCACAGTAGGCACCCGATGCCCGGTTCCCCCCGCCTCGTTTTCTCGTCCCTGCTCCTCGTCCTCGTCGCCGGACTCGCCGGCCTCGCCGGCTGTCGCTCCGGTTCTCGTGAGCCAAAACCCGCCCCGGTGCCCCTCCCTCCGGTGGTGACCGCACCGGTCCCCGTCGCTCCCCGCCCCGCCGTCGAGTTTCCCGTCATGCTCGGCATCGACGTGCTCGAAGCCACCGGCTTCCGCGCCGTCGCCGGCAAACGCATCGGCCTCCTCACCCATGTCGCCGGCGTCAACCGCCGCGGCGAACGCACCATCGACGTCCTCCGCCGCGCCCCCAACACCAGGCTCGTCACCCTCTTTTCCCCCGAACACGGCCTCTACGGCAACGTGAAGGCCTCGGTGAACATCGACAACACCACCGACCCGCGCACCGGGCTGCCCGTTTACTCCCTCTACGGCAAAAACCGCTACCCCACGCCCGCCCAGCTCAAGGGCCTCGATGCCGTCGTGATCGACCTCCAGGACATCGGCGTGCGCTCCTACACGTTCAACGTCGTGATGAAATACACGCTGGAAGCCTGCTTCGCCAACAACGTCGAGGTCATCGTCCTTGACCGCCCCAACCCGCTTGGCGGCCTCAAGGTTGACGGCCCCCTCCTCGACCCCGAGCTGATGAGCGGCGTCGGCGCGTTCCGCATCCCCTACGTCCACGGCCTCACCTTGGGCGAACTCGCCAAGATGGCCGCCAACGCCCCCGGCGTGCTCCAAATTCCCGACAACGTTCGCAAAAAAGGCCGCCTCGCCGTCGTCCAGATGCGCGGCTGGAAACGCTCCATGCGCTGGCCCGAAACCGGCCTCAGGTATGTCCCCACCTCGCCCCTCGTCCGCGACTACAACGCCGTCGTCGGCTACGCCATGGTCGGCCTCGGCTGCGAATACAGCGGCTTCAAGCACGGCGTCGGCGCGAGCTATCCGTTCCGCGGAATCAGCTTCAAGAATGTCTCCGCCGACAAGCTCCTCCAGGATCTCAACGCCCTCCGCGTGCCCGGCCTCGCCTACCGCAAGATCACCGCGCCCGATCCCGCCGGAAAACCGAAGGAAGGCGTCTATGTCGAAGTCGCCAACTGGAACGCCTGGAATCCCACCGAGTTCAGCTTCGCCCTCATGCGCCTCTCCTGCCGCTACGACCCGCCCAACCCCTTCGCCAAACTCGACGCCAAGGACGCCCGCAGCTTCAACATCCACGTCGGCTCGACCGCGTGGTGGACCGCCCTCAAACGCGACGGCGCCCGCGTCAACCTGGAGTCCTTCCTTGCCGACTGGCGCGCGAAAGATCGCATTTACCAACAGCAAACTCGCCAGTATTGGCTCTATAACTGACCTTCTCCCGGTCTCTCAACTCTCAACCCCGCCCTCCCCATGCCTAGACCCGTTACCCTGTTCACCGGCCAGTGGGCCGACCTTCCCCTCGAAAAACTCGCGCCCCTCGCCAAAAAAATGGGCTACGACGGCCTGGAGCTCGCCTGCTGGGGCGATCACTTCGACGTCGAGGCCGCCGCCTCGTCCAAAAAATACGTCCACGACAAATGGGCGCTCCTGAAGAGCCACGGCCTCACCTGCTACGCGATTTCCAACCACCTCGTCGGCCAGGCCGTCTGCGACCGCATCGACGAGCGCCACAAATCCATCCTCCCGCCCGACGTCTGGGGCGACGGCGACCCCGAGGGCGTCCGCAAGCGCGCCGCCCGCCAGATGATCACCGCCGCCCGCGCCGCCCGCGCCTTCTTCGACGTGAAACCCGGCCGCGGCAAACACGACGACTTCCCCGCCGTCGTCAACGGCTTCACCGGCTCCTCCATCTGGCACTCGATCTACGCCTTCCCCCCCACCTCGCAGGACTACTGGGACGCCGGCTTCGCCGACTTCGGCAAACGCTTCGGCCCCGTCCTAGAGGCCTTCGACAAGGCCAACGTCAACTTCGCCCTCGAGGTCCACCCCACCGAGATCGCCTTCGACCTCGCCACCGCCCGGCGCGCCATCGACGCCGTCAAGGGGCACAAGCGTTTCGGCTTCAATTACGACCCCTCCCACCTCGCGTATCAGGGCGTCGATTACGTGAAGTTCATCCGCGACTTCGGCAGCCGCATCTACCACGCCCACATGAAGGACGTCTGGTGGGGCCACGGCGACGGCGACGTCGGCGTCTTCGGCGGACACACCAGCTTCGGCGACGCCCGCCGCGCGTGGGATTTCCGCTCGCTCGGTCACGGCGACGTAAAGTTCGAAGACATCATCGTCGCCCTGAACGACGTCGGCTACCGCGGCCCGCTCTCCGTCGAATGGGAAGACATCCGCATGGACCGCATCCACGGCGCGACCGAGGCCGCCGCCTTCGTCCGCAAGCTCGACTTCCCCCCCAGCTCCGTCGCCTTCGACGCCGCCTTCGACAAGAAAAACCAGTGAGCCCTGCGCGCAGGGAGTGAGGGAATAAGGGAATGAGTGCCCCGGCACCGACCCACCCTCGCTTCCGCCCCTCACTCCCTTTCACTCACTCCCTCATTCCCTTTTCCTCATGAGCATCAAAATCGCCATCATCGGCGCCGGCGGCATGGCCGCCTATCACGCCACCGGCTTCCGCCAGGCCGGGGCCGAAATCATCGCCCTCGCCGACGTCAACAAACCCGCCGCCGAAAAAGCGGCCGCCAAACACGGCATCCCGCGTGTCTTCGGCGACGTCACCGAAATGCTGAAGGCCCTCCCCGAGCTCGACGCCGTCTCCATCATCGTCCCCAACAAATTCCACGCCCCCCTCGCCCTCCAGGCGCTCAAGGCCGGCAAGCACGTCTTCTGCGAAAAACCGCCCGCGCTCAGCGCCAAGGAAATGCTCGCCCTCAAGACCGCCGCCGCCAAGGCCAAGCGCACGTTGATGTTCAACTTCAACAACCGCGCCCGCCCCGAAAGCTACGCCATGATGGACTACATCCGGCAGGGCGCCGTCGGCACCATCAACACCTGCCAAGCCAAATGGATCCGCCGCGCCGGCATCCCCGGCTTCGGCGGCTGGTTCACCACCAAAGCCCTTTCCGGCGGCGGCCCGCTCATCGATCTCCTCCACATGATCGACCTCGGCATGCACTTCATGGGCTACCCGGAACCCGCCCACATCCTCGCCCGCACCTTCAACGACCACATCGACAACAAGGCCTTCAAAGGCCCGTGGGGCATCCCCGATGTCGCCAAGGGCACGACCGATGTTGAAGCCGCCGCGCACGGCTTCGTCACCTTCAAGACCGGTCAGGCCCTCTCGTTCCAAGTCTCCTGGGCCGAGCTCAACCAACGCGAAGAAGTCTCCGTCACCTTCCAGGGCACCAAGGCCGGCGGTCTCGTCCGCCGCCTCTTCGGTGTCGACGGCCTCGACGCCACCGCGCTCGACGCCTGCCAGCTCTACTCGGTCGAACACGGCCGTCAGGTGAACCGCGACATCATCGTCCCCGCCGACGAGACGATGGGCCGCGTGCGTTCCGCCGTGAACTTCATCCGCGTCCTCGAAGGCACCGAGAAGCCCCTCAACACCCCCGACCAGGCCCTCTCGCTGATGAAGATCATAGACGGCGCCTACAAGTCCGCCGCCACCGGCAAGCCCGTCGCGCTCTGAGCCACCGTCTAAAAAGGTAGGGACGGACCGCTGGGCCGTCCGGTTTGAGTGCGTGGGGGCGAGCCTGCTCGCTCCCACGCCGGCGTTGACGCACCCCGCCCTCCGACCCCAAGGTCCTCTAGCCATGCGCCAGACTACCCCGTCGGTCCGTCCCTCGTTCCTCAGGAGAAACGCCCCCGCGTTCACCTTCCTGCTGCTCGCGATCACCCTGTGCATCCCGCCGCAGGTCCGCGCCGCGACCGCCGCCGAACGCACCTCGGTCAAGGTTCTCACCATCGGCAACAGCTTCGTGGACTACCCCGTCGCCCTCCTCCCCGACCTCGCCAAGGCCGGCGGCAAAACCCTCGTCCTCGGCAAGGCCAACCTCGGCGGCTGCTCCCTCGAACGCCACGCCAAGCATCTCGCCCAGGCCGAGGCCAACGACCCCGCCGGACGCGTCTACAAGGCCTTTGTAGATCCGAAAACCAAAGAGACCCGGGCCGTCACGCTGCCCGAAGCCCTGGCCGCCGACAAGTGGGAGATCGTCACCATCCAGCAGTGGAGCCAGCAAAGCTACAAACCCGAGACCTTCCACCCCTACGTGGACCAGCTCATCGCCGCCGTCCGCAAATACGCCCCGACCGCCGAGATCATCATCCAGGAAACCTGGGCCTACCGCGAAGATCACCCCTTCTTCCACAAAGACGACGGCTTCACCCAGAAGAAAATGCATGAAGGCCTCCGCGCGACCTACCACCAGCTCGCCGCCGACACCGGCTTCCGTGTCATGCCCACCGGCGACGCCATCGAGCTCGCCCGCCAGACCCCGCGCTGGACCTTTGTCGCCGACAAGAATTTCGACTTCAAAAACCCTCCCGCCGGACAGGTCCCCAACGAACCCACCAGCCTGCATTCCGGCTGGGCCTGGAAGAAAAACAAGGCCGGCGAATCCAAGCTGACCCTCGACGCCATCCACCTTAGCAATGCGGGCAAATACCTCGCCGCCGCCGTCTGGTATCAGTTTATTTTCAACGCAGACAGCGTCCCCGCCGGCTTCGCGCCTCCCGGCATTTCCGCCGAAGACGCCGCCGATCTCCGCCAACACGCCAACGCCGCCATCCAAGCCGAACGCACCCGCGAAGCCGCGCCGGTCGCAAAGTAGACGCGGCATCTTGCCGCGTTGGTTTTAATCAAAACACAAGACCGCCGAAACGCGGCGAGACGCCGCGTCTACTCCTCCGCCTTCACCGGCACCGTTCCATCGGCGAACTCCGCCGCCAGCCGCTGTCCCTTCCGGACGGCGGCTTTTTTCTGCACCGGCTTCCCGTCCTCGTCGCGCATGATCACGAAACCGCGGTTGAGCACCGACGCCGGACTCGCCGCCTGCAACCGCTTCCACAACGACAGCAACCGCTGCGACTCCGACTCCACCCGCCGCTGCGGCGAACGTTCGCGCAACAGCGACCGCATCTCGCCCAGCCGCTGCCGCCGCGCCTGCACCGTTTTCCCCAGCGCCGACGCCAGCCGGTTGCTCAAATCATCCAGCCGCAAAAACCCGCGCTCGATCTGCGCCGATGGCGCCAGCAGCCGCAGCCGCGAGCGCGCATGATCCAACCGCTCGCCCGCCGTCTCCAGCGCCGCGCCGACATGGTGCTCCAAATCCTCCGCCAGCCGTTCCGCCTTTTCCAAGGCCGCCACGAAACCGCTCGAAATCAATTCCGCCGCCGCGCTCGGCGTCTCCGCGCGCACATCCGCCGCAAAATCGCACAGCGTAAAATCAATCTCGTGCCCCACCGCCGAAATAATCGGCACCCGGCACGCGGCAACGGCACGCACCAGCGGCTCCTCGTTAAACGCCCATAAATCCTCCAGCGAACCGCCCCCGCGCCCCACCACCAATAAATCAAAAAATGCCTCCTCCCCTCCCGTAGCGGGGAGCGCCAGCGCCCCGACTCCGTCATTGGACATTGGACATTGGACATTGGTCATTCCGCCGCCCGCGCCTTCCGCCTGCCTCTTGGCCAGCGAATCCGCATAGTTCACCATCGCCGCCAGTTCGGCGGCGGCCCCGTCGCCTTGCACCTTGGCCGGCAACACCACCACCCGTCCGCGCCAGCCGCGCCGGATCAAAATCCGCAGAAAATCCTGCACCGCCGCCCCCGTCGGAGACGTGATAAACCCCACCGTCCGCGGCATCTCGGGAATAGCCACCTTGTTCTCCGCCGCGAACAGCCCTTCGTCGGCCAGCTTGCGCTTCAACGCCTCGAACTCGCGCTGCAGCCGTCCCACGCCGTCCTCGATGATCACGCGCACGATCAGCTGGTAGTTGCCGCGCGCCTCGTAGACGGAAATTTCCCCGTAGACGACCACCTGCATCCCGTCGCGCAGCTTCACCGTCTGCTTCGACGCGTCGCCGCGAAACATCACCGCCGAAACCTGCGCCCCCGCGTCCTTCAGCGAAAAATAAAAATGCCCGCTCGCCTGCGCCCGCAGGTTGGAAACCTCGCCGCGCACCCAGCCCGGACGGATTTCCTTTTCCAGCACGGTTTTCACCCGACGCGTGAACTCCGTCACGCTTTCCGGGCGCGGCCCGCCGTCGAGTTCGATTTCCGTTTCCCTGCTCATGATGCTTTCGCCTGCCGGCGCTGATAATACCGCCGGAGAAACTTAACCCCGACCGAGAAGGCCACGAACAGGCTCACCGCCAGAAACGCCATTTTCCCGCGCCCATGCACCAGCGCGTCGCCGAACAAAATGAACGCCACCGAATAAAGACTCACGATCGCCATCGAGACCGCCATGTAGAGCCCGAACGGGATCGCCGTCATTCCGAGCACAAAGTTTTGCAGCGCGTAAGGCGGTCCCGGCGTCACCCGCACCAGTACGAGCAGCCCCAGCCGGTCCTCCGCCGACACCTGCGGCAGCGTGTAGCCCATCCAGGCGAGCAGTTTCTCCACCCAGGGCCGCAGAGCGTAGCGCGCCAGCCAGTAGGAAAACGCCAGGTTCACCGCGATGCTGGCCAGCGCCAGCCCAACGACCGTCGGTGCGCCCAACTCGGCGCCAAACACCGGCAGCGCCGACAGGGTAAACGCCGTGAGCGGACACCCAAACGACGGCAGCACCGCCATCGCCGCGAAAAAAGTCGCCGGCCCGAGTCCGCGGATGAACTCCAGCCCCCGGTTGAACAATGCCTTCACATCGACGCCCTGCAACACCAGCAAGGCGACCCCGGCCAGCACCACGCCGACGACCGCCAGCTTGAACAGCAGCGCCGGACTCAAGCGGAAAGACCGTTTCTCGGGGGAAGACATGCCGACGACGATGCCCCGCCCCTCTCGCCACCGTCAAGAGCACTCGCCCCGGCCCCGTAAAGCCCCCGTCAAAACCTTGGCTGTCATCGGGAAAAGGCTTCCGTCCGCCCACGCCGCTCCTAACCTGCCCGAATCCGGCATGAAGCTCTCCATCGTCATCCCCTGCTACAACGAGGTTAAAACCATCCGCAACATCGTGGACCGCGTTCGCAACGCCCCGGTGGCGGACAAGGAGATCATCATCGTGGACGACTGCTCGCACGACGGCACCCGCGATTTGTTGCGCGCCGAAATCGCCCCGCTGGTGGACAAAATTCTCTTCCACGAGGTCAACCAGGGCAAAGGCGCCGCCCTGCGAACCGGTTTCGCCGCCACGACCGGCGACGTCGTCATCGTGCAGGACGCCGACCTCGAATACGACCCCAACGAATACCCGAAACTTCTCCAGCCGATCATCGATGGAAAGGCCGACGTGGTCTTCGGCTCGCGTTTCGCCGGCGGCGAGGCGCACCGCGTGGTCTACTTCTGGCACATGGTGGGCAACAAAGCCCTCACGCTCCTCTCCAACATGATGACCAACCTCAACGTCACCGACATGGAGACGTGCTACAAGGTCTTCAAAAGCGAAGTCCTCAAAAAAATCACCATCGAGGAAAACCGCTTCGGTTTCGAACCCGAGATAACAGCCAAGGTTTCCAAGCTCGACGTGGTCATCTACGAAGTCGGCATCAGCTACTACGGCCGCACCTACAAAGAGGGCAAAAAAATCGGCTGGCGCGACGGCTTCCGCGCCCTCTACGCGATCATCAAGTATAACCTGTTCCGGTAATCAACCTCTCCAACCAGCGCCTCATGAAAATACTGATCACCGGCATCTGCGGCTTTGCAGGCTCGGCGATCGCCCGCGCCCTTCTGGCCGGGCGTCCCGGACTTGAACTGACCGGCCTCGACAATCTTTCCCGCGAAGGCAGCCACCACAACCTCGCCCCGCTGCGGGCCGCGGGCGTGCGCGTCCTCCACGGCGACCTTCGCTGCCCCTCCGACCTCGATGCCCTGCCTCCCGTGGACGCGGTCATCGATTGCGCCGCCGAACCCAGCGTGCTCGCCGGCCTGGACTCGGGCAACGGCAGCCGCCGGCTCGTGGAGCATAACCTGATCGGAACCCTTCACCTGCTCGAATACTGCAAGCGCCACCGTGCCGCACTGATCCTGATCAGCACCAGCCGCGTCTATTCGATCCCTCCGCTCTCCTCCCTGCCGCTCGTCGTCCGGCGCGGCGGATTCACGCCCGATTTGGAAAAACCGCTGCCGCCCGGCATGAGCACGGCCGGCGTGGCCGAAACCTTTTCCACCGAGCCGCCCGTCTCGCTCTACGGGGCGACCAAGCGGGCATCGGAAACCATGGCCTTGGAATACGGGGATGCCTTCAACTTCCCCGTATGGATCAACCGCTGCGGCGTGCTTTCCGGAGCAGGCCAGTTCGGCCGGGCCGACCAGGGAATTTTCTCCTACTGGATTCGCGAATGGTCCGCCCGCCGCCCGCTGCGTTTCATCGGTTTCGGCGGCGAAGGCCATCAGGTGAGGGACTGCCTGCACCCCGCCGATCTCGCACCGTTGCTGCTGGCCCAGCTCGACACCCCGTCTGCGAAGGTCCCCCGCACCCTCAACATCGCCGGCGGCACCACCCAGTGCATGTCATTGCGCCAGCTCAGTGACTGGTGCCGGGAACGGCTCGGCCCCCATGAAGTCGCGGCCGATCCCAAAGACCGGCCCTACGACCTGCCTTGGGTGGTTCTCGATTCCGCCGCCGCCGAAAAAACATGGGGATGGCGTCCGCGCACCCCTCTCGTCTCCATTCTAGAAGAGATTGCGACCCACTCCCTCGCCCATCCAAACTGGCCCCGCTAAACATCCCATGGCTGAAACCGCCCAAGACCTTAAATCCATCTACGCACGGCGTTTTGCGGCCACGGCAGCCTATCGCGCGAGCGTCTGGAGCATCCTGTCTCCCTATTTGTCCCGCTGGTTCCCCAAAACGAACCGGGTCGCGCTTGATCTGGGCTGCGGCTACGGCGAGTGGATCAACTCCCTGCAGACTCCGGAACGCCACGCCATGGATCTCAATGCGGATGCCCGCAGCCATCTCGCCCCCGGCGTGGTGTTTCACGAACAGGACTGCACCCAGGAATGGCCCATTCCCGCCGGATCACTTGATGTGGTCGTAACCAGTAATTTTTTCGAGCACCTGCCCAACAAGGACGCCCTCCGCGCCACCCTGCGCCAGGCCCTCCGCACCCTGCGCCCAGGCGGACGGCTCATCGCCATGGGGCCGAATATCCGCTATCTCCCCAGCCGTTACTGGGATTTTCTGGATCATCACGTGGCCCTCACGGAAGCGTCGCTTTCGGAAGCCCTGAGCCTGGAGGGTTTCACCATCGTGCGGGCCATCCCTCGCTTCCTGCCCTACACCATGGTGGGCGGCCCCCGATATCCCCTGCTGTTTCTTCGACTGTATCTGGCCCTGCCTTTCACATGGCTTCTGTTCGGGCGCCAATTTCTCGTCATCGCCGAAAAACCCGAATCCCGATGATGAATCCCCCGGCAGACAACCGGCCGCTCGACCTGCTCTCGATCATCATTCCCGCGCGCGACGAGGAGGGCTCCATCGCCGCAACCGTCGAACATCTCCACTTGGAACTGCGTCTGCACGCGGTGCCCCATGAGATCGTCGTGGTGGACGACGGATCGAGCGACGGCACCTGGAGCATCCTGACCGGCCTTCGCGCCAAAATCCCCGAACTTTCCCCGGTCCAAAACACCGGTCTGCACGGTTTTGGCCGGGCCGTCATCCACGGCCTCAACAACTCCAAGGGCGACGCCGTGGTCATCTTCATGGCCGACGCCTCCGACGACGCCCGCGACGTCGTCGCCTACTGGAAAAAACTCAACGAAGGCTGGGACTGCGTCTTTGGCAGCCGCTTCATCAAGGGCGGCGGCGTGATCGATTACCCGCGCTACAAGCTCCTTCTCAATCGCATCTTCAACACCTTCATCCGCGTCATCTTCAAGCTCTCGCTCAACGACACCACCAACGCGTTCAAGGCCTACCGGCGCACGGTGATCGACGGCGCACGCCCGCTCATCGCGCCGCATTTCAACCTCACCGTGGAGCTCCCGCTGAAGGCCATCGTGCGCGGCTTCACCTGGACGGTGGTGCCCATCACCTGGCGCAACCGCCGCGCCGGCGAGGCCAAGCTCAAGATCAACGAAATGGGCAGCCGCTATTTCTTCATCTGCATGTATGTATGGCTTGAAAAATACTTCAGCCGCGGCGACTACCGCAAACCATCCCCTTGCCAAGGCGACGCATCATCAGTCACCGCACCTGGTCCCAATGCCTGATCGGCGCCGATGATCCCGTCCTCCGTGTATAGCTGGATGCTGCTCCCCCTCGTGGCGATCGCCGGATTTTTGGCGCCCGGCTACCTGTTGACCCGGCTGATTCCCAGCGCATCCGTCGCGCTGTCGTCGTTTCTGGGATCCATCCTGGTGCTGTTCTGGATTGTGCTGGGCAATCAACTGCTGGGGCTCCCCCTCGACCTCACCCACGTGGGCGGCGGCCTCGGCCTGGTTACGCTCGGCCTGGTTTTGGCCGCCCGCAAAAAGCCGGCTGCCACCGGAAAAACGCCCGGCGCGGGGCAGGAGCCGGCCTTGCGCCCGGATCACTTTCTCTATCTCGCCGCCGCCGTGCTGGGCCTTGCGAGCATCCTGGTGCGCGCCGCCATCGATCCTCTTTCCGGATACGACAATATCTTCCGATGGAACGGCCTGAGCCTGGAAATGCTCCGGACGCAAAGCCTGTCCTATTATCCGGCCGTGAGCTCGGGCGCTTTCGCCCATTACGCATGGACCGATGGCATGGCCCCGCTCGTTTCCAGCCTGAATTTCTGGCTTTATTTGGGAACAGGCAGCACGGCCTCCGTGCTGACGATCGCCCGCCTCGCCTTGGAAGCGGGCCTTTTGTTTTTCGGCGTCTTCCAATTCGCGCGCGTGTTGTGGGGAAGCCGCGCGGCCGGATGGACGGCCATGGGCATGCTCGCAACCAGCTCCCTCGCGCTATGGTCCGTGGCCATGGGACAGGAAGCGGGGCTGACCGCGCTTACGCTGGTGGCCATGCTTTATTTTTTGCACGCCTACGCGCAGTCGCGCCGGATTTCCGACGTGGTCTGGGCGGGTGCGGCGGCGGCGGCGGGCGCGCTGAGCCGTGAATATGGATTGGCCTATATCATCATCGGAGCGCTCATTCTGTTGTCGCAGAAATCGCTGCGGCCGGGTGTCGCGTGGTTCCTGATGGTGGCGGTCGCCCTCTCCGCGCCGTGGTATTTGCGCAACGCCTGGATGACCGGAAACCCCCTCTACAGCATGAATGTGCTCGGGCTTTTCCCGGTGAACCCGGTTTACAGGGCTATCATGGAGGCGACATATAAAACCGGCCGTCTTTCCGCCCACCCCGAAGATTTGCACGATCTGGTTGTTTCAATGATCCTGTTTCTGGGGGCAGTCTTGATCGCCGCAACGGCGGGAGCCTACCGACTGCGCTTCAAAAGCGCTCCCTTGGTGTTCGCCGGAATAGTGGTTGCGCTGCTCTGGATATGGGCGATCGGGCAGTCGGGCGCAGGATGGACCTACTCCATGCGCGTGCTCTCCCCTCTGATCGCGATCTCCGCGATCCTGTCCGGAAATCTCGCCCGCCTTTCTCTGCGCACCGGATTGCTCTGCGGCCTAGCCGCACTCGCATTGTCGGTCGATGCCGCCAGACGATCCTGGGCCTTTCCCAGCGCTTCTCTCACGACGCCTTGGAGCCTGTCGTTTGATCCATGGGCCAAGGCACAGAAAACCTTGGACCGGGTCGAACTCCCGGAGTTATGGAGCATCTTGCGCCAGACCGCAGGGGATAAGGCCATCGTCGTGGACCACCCGGGAAACTTCATCAAGGTGCGGCGGGCTGGCGGGCTGGCGGTGCCTCTGTTCAGCCCCCGGGTGGACTGCATGTTTGATCCGCACAAATCGTTCGCGGAAATCATCGCGGAGTTAAGAGTGCGCAACATCCGCTTTATCACCTTGGTCGAGCAAAGTCCGTTGAACGACGAATTCAACCGTCACTGCCGTTTTTTCCAGGCGTTACGGCAGGATAAGTTCAAGGTCCTGACGGTGGGGAACCTCGTCTCGATCTATGACGTGGAAATGATCACGGTGCTCTTGAAACAAACTCCCGCCGCCTCCGACCCTCTCCGCTGAAACGGATATCCGTGAAGATGCCCGTCAAATCCATGACCACAGAAACCAATCAACCGGCCAAACGAATCCCAAGCTGGCTTCTGGCCATTGCCTTCGCGGTGCCGATGATTTTCGCGCTTTTCACCCAAAACGTCTGGGAGGATTACTACATCACCTTCCGCGCGAGCAAAAATCTGGCCGAGGGGCACGGGCTGGTTTTTCAGATCGGCGAACGCCTGCACACCTTCACCTCGCCGCTGGGCGTTCTTCTGCCGGCGGCGCTGAGCTGGCTCACGCATTCGGACACGGCCTCGCTCTGGCTGTTTCGCATCATCAGCAGCGCCGCCTTTGCCGGGGCCGCCGGGATGATGTGGTCCATCCTGCGGGTCCACGGCGCGGGCGCGCCCGCCCGCTGGATATCTTTGATCATCTTGCTGAGCAGCACGACGGCCGTTGCTTTCACCATCAATGGCATGGAAACGGGCCTGCTCCTGTTTTTTTGCATGATGACCTTCGCCGAGATGACGCGGCTGGATGGCATCCGCGTCTTTCGGCTCGCGCTCGCCTTGGCCGGAATGATGTGGACGCGACCCGATGCCTTCGTTCCGGCGGGGGCGTTGATGGTGGGAGCGCTGGTTTTCATCCGGCCCGCGAGCGCCTCGGTTGACGGAAAGACGTTTGGCGCAATCGGACGCGCCCTGGCCTGGGCCGCCGCGATCTACGGCCCTTGGGTCGCCTGGGCATGGTGGTATTATGGCTCGCCCGTGCCGAACACGATCATCGCAAAGGCCGGCTTGTCCCCGAAAATTTCGTTCCCGGGCTACCTGTTTTCGGCGCCGTTCAAATACATCACCGGCGACTCGTCGATGAACCAGCTGTTTGCCCCGATCTACTCCACCTTCGGCGGCTGGCCGCCCATGCTGATCTCCCTCTTCACCGTCATGGCCATAGTCTCCGGCTTCCTCTGGGTTTTCCCGAAGGTGAACCGGGTGGGCCGCGCGGCTTCGCTGATGGTTTTCATCGGCAGCTTTTATATGCAGGCGATCCCGCTTTTTCCCTGGTATCTGCCCGTGTGGATCCTCGGGGCGGCCATGGCGCTGGGATGCGGCGTCGAGACATGTCTGAATGCTCTCAAACCCCAAGGCCTCGCCCGCCGGCTGCTCCGCAGCGGTGCCGTCATCGTTCTGCTTATGCTTGCCGCCGGCCTGGGACTCAGCGCCTGGCAGACACGCCAGCAACAGCGCCTCATCGAGGACGGCAACCGGCGCGCGATCGGCCTCTGGCTGGCCTCCCATGCCAAACCGAGCGACACCGTCATGCTCGAATGCCTGGGCTACATCGGCTACTATTCACAGCTCAAGATGCTTGATTACCCCGGTCTCAGTTCGCGTGAAGTGGTGGATGCGCGGCGCACCCGCGGACTGAAATTCACCGGTATCATCGGTTATTTGAAACCCGACTGGATAGTGCTTCGTCCCCAGGAATACCTGATGTGCGACGAGGCGCACGCCCTCGGAAATTATAAAATCGAAAAAGTCTGGGATGCGCAGGCCGCGATCGACGGGATCGATTTGCTTCCCGGCCGTGCATACCTGTCCTTCGACGCCGTCTTCCTGGTGTTGCGGCGGCAGGCTCCAGCCCTCCCATCACCGCAACCCTGATTCCGCCCCGTGCTCATGATTACCGCATGGATCAGTCTGCCGGTCGCCCTGATTGCCTTCATGCTGCCCGGCGTCCAGGTCGCCCGACGCTTGGGTTGGGATGCGCCGGTCCTGACCGGGTTCTTCATTTCGTGCGCCCTTTGGCTTAATCTCGTCCTCATCCTGAATGCCTTCGGGGTGCCTCTGGACCGCACGCATCTTCTGGCAACCTGGGCCGTGTTGAGTGTGGGTGCGTGCGGCTGGGCGTGGAGAAAGCCTCTTGCCGCAACCGCCAACGAACCCTGGCTCCCCGAAGGATTAAACTGGCTTTGGGTGCTGCCTCCGCTTTTCGCCCTGATTTCCATCGGCATTCGCGGAGTGATCGACCCGATCAACGGCTGGGACAATTCCTTCCGGTGGGATGGGTTGGCGCAGAAAATTCTGCTGTATCAAAATCTCGATTTTTATCCGCCGGTCACCGCCGCGCACTTCGAGATCTACGCCTGGTGCGACGGCATTCCCCCGCTGGTGCCTCTGCTCAATTTCTGGATCTATCTGGTGACCGGCAGCTCTGATCCCGCCCTGATCGTCGGCCGGACCCTCGGGGAAGCCGCGTTGATTGGCACTGCGGTTTTCATGCTGGCGCGGGCGCTCTGGGGACGCGAGGCCGGCTGGCCCGCGCTGGCCATCGCGGCGACCTCTTCCCTGTTGCTCTGGGGCGTCAGCACCAGCCAGGAAACCGGACTCACCGCGCTCTCCCTCACCGCGCTCGTTTATCTCTGCATCAAACACCGGGAGAAGCCCTCATGGAAAATGGCCGCGGCCGCCGGTCTGGCCGCGGGTATCGGCGCCTTGTCCCGCGAATACGGACTGGCCTTCGTGCTGCTGGGCGGGGCGGTTTTCCTGCTTTCCCCGGCGGGACGCAGGACTCTCCTCGCCTACAGCGCCGCCGCCGCGCTGATGGCGGGGCCTTGGTATGTGCGCAACTGGATCCTGACCGGCAATCCGCTGTATTCAAATAATCTGGGCGGACTCTTCCCGACCAACGCCATTTATACGGAAACCATGAAGGTGATCGCGTCCTACTGGAAGTTGGGGACGGGCCTGCATAATGAGCGTCTGTTCGCGTGCAATATTCTGATCATCGTCGGCCTCTCCCTGCCGGGCGCGCTGGCCGGGTTGGTGATGTTGAAGTCCAAACGCTGGCTGCCATTTGTCGCCATCGTCCTGATTTGCGGCCTTTGGCTTTGGTCGCTGCCGTTAACAGGCGGAGGCTGGAACTACTCGGTGCGGGTGCTGACGCCCATGGTGGCCGTCTGCGCCGCACTCTGCGGCTGGCTGGGAACTTTCCGGCGGCTTCGCTGGGCGGGACTGGCGCTGGCGCTTGTGTTCTCGGCGGATGCGGCCCGGAGATCCTGGTTTCTCCCGGTGGCCCCGAATCCGGCTCCGCTTCCCTACACGTTCACCCCTTGGCGGGAGTGGCGGGAATTTGCCGACATGGTCACCCAGCACCCCGTATGGGCCTTCCTGGCGGTCAGGACGCGAGACTGCATCGTCATCGTGGACTCCCCGACCGCGCACACCCTGATCAAGAAACTGGGAGGCCGTGCTTCCATGGTTTTCAGCCCGGCGGTGGATCCTTGTTTCGACGATACCCTCTCTTTTGAACAGTGCCGGGAGGCGCTCCGGCATAACAACGTGCGCTGGATCGCGCTGACCATCGATGATCCGGTCGCGCAGGTAACGATCAAAAGACACCCGTTTTTAAGAACGTTGGTGGAAAAAACTGCCCCGTATGCGCGGGCCAATTCCGTGGCCATCTATGATCTCAATGCGAGGGTGCAACCGTTGCCCGCAACACCATGACCCTCCGGCCGCCACCCTCCTCGACCGAACGTATGTGCACCGGCCTGGCCGTCTGCGCCGCGGGCCTTTGGTTGTGGCTGTGCTTCTGCCTCTTTCCCCTTTCCGCCTGGAACGACGTGCGGCTGGAACCCAGTTTCCTGCTCGCCCGCGGGCTCCCGGTTTACCCCTCGCCAAACATCGGCGCGGTCACGACTTGGATATATGGACCGCTGCCGGTCTTGCTTTTGTGGCCGGCCACCTTTGCTCATGACACCGCGTCCGCACTGCTGACAGGTGGCGCGATCAATTTGTTTTTCACCGCCGGCGTCGTGGCTCTCGTGTGCGCTTGCAGCCCCGCCAAGCTGGGCGTCTGCGAACGGGTGCTGGCATTCGCGACCTGCGTGGCCCTCTGGCCGGCCGCCAGCTTTCAATACATCCAGGCCGACAACTACGCCGTCGCCTGCGGACTGCTCTCCAATCTCATCCTGATGCGCGGAACCGGCGGCGCACCTTCCGCGACCCGTGGCTGGCTCGCCGCGCTCGCGGCCGCCGGCGCCATCATGTGCAAACAAACCTCGGGCGGGATCATTCTGGCGCAGTGCCTCTGGCTCGCCTGGATCGCCGGCCCGCGCGCCGGCCTCGTCCACGCGGTGCGCGCAGGCACGATGGTGGCCGGCTTGCTGGCCGCCGCCATCGCTTGGTTCGGCCCGCAGCAGCTTTGGTTCAATCTTGTCCAGGTGCCGGGTCATCTTCCGTGGACCCAGGAGACGGCGAAACGGCTGCTGGACCTGGCCCCGTTGCTCGCAGTGCATGTGCTAGCCCCCGCCGCCGTGCTGATATTTTTCAGACGCCATATCTGGCGCACGCATTCTCCGTTACTGCTGCCCTCCTTGACGTGGTGCTGCGTGTTGCCCGGCGGCCTGGCGGGAATCCTCACGCTCGGCGGCACCCTCAATTCCATTCAAGGACTGCACTACCTGCTCCCCCCGCTGATGCTCGTCTTCTTCGAGGTCACCCGGCGAACCGCATCAATCGCGCGCAAGACATTCATCATCTCGGCCGGACTGGTGGTGGCCATTGTGGGTCTGCGTGTCAGCGCAACCCCGTTGCGCCCCCTCCTGCCGCTGACCTCACACCTCAAGCAGGGCGAATCGATCGCCCGCCAGCTCCCCGGGCAGATCTGGTTTCCGTGGAACCCTCTCATCACAATTTATACCGAGGGCAAATTCTATCACGCCGAGGACGGTTTGTATGTCCGCTTCATCACGGGCTATCCGCTGACATACAGCCATGCCGACGCCCACCTTCCCGACCACTGGCTGGTCACCGCCCTGCCCTCGGGCAATTCCGACTGGGGCCTGGCTCTCAACATTCGTCCGGTCGAACAGCCGCCGACCGAGATCGGCATGTGGCATCTTTACAGGAACGTCCAAGCCGCTCCATGAGTCTGCCCAACTACCTCCTTCTGCTGGGATGTTTCGTCTGCACGGTATTCGGGTTCGGTTTGCCGCTGGCGCTGCGTCTCACCGAAGACGCCTTGGAACAAGTGACCGCCGCGGCGATGATAGGACTCGTGGTGAGTTTCGTGCTGGCGTTTGGCATTTATGCCGCAGGCCTTTCCTGGTGGTGGTTCGCGCTTGCGCCGGTCGCAGGCTTGATCGGCTTGATCAGCCAAGGTGCCGCCATAAGGAACATATGGAGCAACCCAAACGCCCGCCAGTCCCTCATCGGCTGGCTGATCGTGGCGGCCTGGACGCAGGCCCTGACCGCCATGATCCGCAGCTACAGCGGCGGCGCCTGGGGCGACTGGCTCGAACATCATCAGCGCGCGCTTTTTTTCCACGAGCATTGGAGACTGGATTTCAATTTCATCGGCGACTACCTGCTGACCGCCCGCCCGCCGCTGGCCAACGTCGTCACCGCCGGATTCGAGGCCATCACGCAAAACGTGCTGGCGTGCGGCCAGGCGGTGCTCGCGCTGTGGAGTTCCCTCGCGGTTTTTCCCCTGGCTCTTTTTTGCCGACGGTTTGGCGGTGGCGCGGAACGGCTGCCTGTGCTCGCCCTGCTGCTGATGCTGAATCCGTCTTTCACCCAAAACTCCACCTTCGCATGGACCAAGTTGCCGGCGGCGTTTTTCGTGCTGGTCGGCGCTCATTTCCTGCTCTCCTCGCTGGATCGGCCGGACCGTCGCGCGCTCTTCGCCCTCGCGGCGGCGGCGCTGGCCGCGGCACTGCTTACCCACTATTCCGCCGGCCCGTATTGCATCGTGCTGGCCGGTTGGTGGATTCTCTGGCGATTGCATGAAAAAGCGTTCCGTTCCCTGGCCATGGAGATGCTAACGGGGTTGCTCGTGGTGACTCCCTTGCTTGGCCTGTGGTTTTCCTGGGCCTGGATTCACTATGGCGCGGCCGGCACCTTCCTGAGCAATTCCACCGCCACGGACAGCGACGCCCATGGTTTGGGCGCGCAACTTGGCAGGATCGCGGCCAATCTGTGGGACACGCTCGTCCCTCATCCCCTGCGCTCCGTCAACTACGCCCTCATCCGGCAGCCGACGCGCATCGGTTGGTTTCGCGATTATTTTTTCATGATCAACCAGGTAAACCTGCCCGCCATGCTCGGCACCGGAGGGCTTGTCGCACTGGCCTGTTCTTTTTTCAAGAAGGGGCCCGTCATCGCCGGATATCAGACATCCCTGCGACCCGCTTGGGTGATATCCGCCCTCGTGCTCACGATCATCCTCGGTGTCGCCGTCGTCGGCTCACGGGACGAATGGGGGCTTGCCCACATTTGCCTGCAACCCGTGAGTTTGCTCGGGCTCGCCTGTCTCGCCGCCCGGATCGACCTGATCGGCCGGATCGGCGGCGTGATTCTGGGCCTCGGGCTGGCCTGGGATGCCGTTGTGAACATCGGCTTGCACTACACCCTGCAGTCACGCGATCCGGATCCCGCCTGGCTGGCGCTGCATAACCCCATGCAGGCACTCATCCAGTATGGGAGCGTGGCCTTGAGCGCCTCCTTGAAAGACGTGACCGGAGTCCGCTTTCTGCGCGACGGCCTGCCCGGCTTGGCGATACCCGTGGCGGCGCTCTTGATCGTGCTCGTCGCCGCTGCTATCTGGCTGCGATGCACGACTCGCGGCCCGCAACCGCGCCGCACTTGATTTATCCGCCTTAAACCGCACACCCTCTCCGCATCTCCATCGTGAATCCCAAACCCAGCATCGCCATCGTTATCCCGGTCTTCAACGAGGAGCCCGTTTTACCCGAGCTTTTGCGCAGGCTTGAAGCCGTGTTCGCATCGGATGCCGGAATGGATTGGAGCGTGATTTTCATCAACGACGGCAGCCGGGACCGGACGGCCGAACTGATCAAAACGCAGGCCGCCCGCGATTCGCGTTTCAAGCTCGTCGATTTTTCCCGGAATTTCGGCCATCAGGCCGCGCTCACCGCCGGACTGGCCCACGCGGATACCGTCGACGCCGTGGTGACGATGGACGCCGACTTGCAGGATCCTCCCGAACTCATCCCCGAAATGGTCGCGGCCTGGCAGGGCGGCGCCCAGGTGGTGCTGGCGGTGCGCCGTTCGCGCCAGGAGACGGGACTGCGCCGGGCGGGCTTCGATTTTTTCCACAAAACCTTCAACCGGCTCATCGATTTTCCCATCGAGTCCAACACGGGGACCTTCGGCCTGCTCGGACGCCCGGCGGTGGCGGCATTCAATCAACTGTCCGAACAACACCGTTTTTTCCCCGGCCTGCGCGCCTGGGTCGGCTTCCCCCAGGCCGAGATTTTCTACGACCGGAAAGAACGGGCCGCCGGCACGCCGGCCGTCACCTTTCGCAAACTCGTGCGCTACGCCCTCGACGGCGTGTTCAGCTTCTCTCATCTGCCGCTGCGCCTGCTCACCTACGCGGGGCTTGTGACGGCCGCGCTGGGATTCGCGGTCGGATTGTTTTTCATCGTGCGGCGGCTGCTTGGCATCGAGGTCGCCCAGACCGGTTTCACCACGCTGGTCACGCTGGTTCTCTTTCTCGGCGGCGTGCAACTCATCGGGATCGGCGTGCTCGGGGAATATCTCGGACGCATCTACGACGAAGTTAAGCGCCGCCCCCACTACATCGTCAAAAGCAGGAGCGGGTTTTGATCAAAAGAACGTTTCTTTTCCTGGTTTTCGTCGTTTTGGGAGGGCTGTTGGTCGGAATGGGACTCAGCCTGCTCTTCAGCACCTTCATGCTCTACGACGACGAGGGCTACGTGTTGATCACCCTGCGTGATTTCTCCCTGCACGGAGGGCTCTACGATCAAATTTTCAGCCAATACGGGCCGGCGTTTTATCTGATCTATGATGCGCTGCACCGCCTGATCGGTTTCGAATGGAGCAACACCGTCGGCCGCCTGATTACATTGGTCAACTGGTCGGGCACGGCCGTGTTTTGCACCTTGTTGGTGATGCGGTCGCGCGTCTCCTGGGCGCTCGGACTTTTCGTGATGGCCGATGTTTTCATCTACCAATGGATCATGATCAACGAGCCCATGCACCCGGGCAGCACCATCACGGTGCTGGTCGCAGGCACGGCATGGTTGGGCTGGGAGCTTTTGCATGCCGGAAGAATCCGGTCATTCGCCATCACAGTTGGTCTTGCCGGTGCGGTTCTCGGGCTGATCAAAATCAACATCGGCGCGTTTGTGGTGCTATCGACCGGATTCTGGCTGGTGCTGGCATCGCCAACCCCGCTTGCGCGGCATTGGAAGCTGGCGCTCGCCGGACTCGGATTATGCCTCCCCGCCGTGATGATGCGGTCGTTGCTTGAGGAGCCTTGGGTGCAGGTGTTTGCGATCATCGCGGGGCTCTCCATTGCCGGAACCGTGCTCGCGGCAGAATCAGGCTCCCGCGCCAAACCTGCCGGCCGCTCGGCATGGTTCTGGTTTCTGGGCACGGGTCTAGGCGTCACGCTGGGGATCGTCGTTCTCACGCTCGCGCGGGGCACAAGCCTGGCGGCGCTGTGGGAAGGCGTCATCGTCGCCCCGCTCAAACATCCGGGAATTTACGCCTTTCCCCTCCGCTGGCGACCCGGGGTGCTGCCGGTTGCCTTGGCGGCATTGGGATTGGTCATCGCCTCGATGCGCAGGCCCGACGATCAGCGGCTCATCCTGGTCATCGCTTGGGTGCGAATTACGGCGGTCGCGCTGTTTCAGCTCACCCTGCTCCCTTGGTTCTCCGCAAGCCAGGCCGCCATCGGTCTGTGTTACGGCCTGCCTCTTGCCGGACTTTTTGCCCTGCCGCTCAGAAGAGCCAACACCCCCGCGTCACCGGCCGACCAAGCGCGCGCCTGGATCGCCTTGCTGTTCGTCTTTCAATCCCTGCACGCCTATCCGGTCGCCGGCAGTCAGCTCAACTGGGGCACTTTTCTCTGGGTTCCCCTCATGGCGCTCGGCCTTCAGGAGGCTCTTGATGTCGTGCTCGCAACACGCTCGGCGCAGGCGTCCCGCCGCATTTGGGGCGGCGTAAAGATCGGCCTTATCGGCCTCACGGCGAGCATGCTTTTCATCTTGCTCAGCGTCGCCCACAACAACCGGCTCAACTGCGAACCGCTCGCGCTTCCGGGCGCCGAAAAGATCGGCCTTCCGGCCAACATCAACTCGGCCATCCGCGTCATCACTGAAAATGCGCGAGTCCATGGCGACATGCTCCTGAGCCTGCCCGGAGGCTTCAGCTTGAATCTTTGGTCCGGTGTCAGCACCCCCACCCTGGCCAACGCCACCCACTGGTTCTCGCTGCTGACGCCCGAACGTCAGGAAGCAATCATCGAACGCATGAAGGCGTCACCCCGCGCAATCTTCGTGGTTCAGCACAACATTCTCGCGAGCCTGTTAAAAGCGGGCTTTCACCCCGGCGGCCCCGCCATGGAATATCTGCGCGCCTCCTATCGTCGGGCATTCGCCATCGAAGGATATTCATTCTGGGTTCACAAGGACCGCTCCATCGCGCCGCTGTCCACGGGATCGTTGATCCGCTTGCCAAACGGCGATCCGGGTGCGTTGCAGATGACCCTCACCCTGGCTCCAGTCGATGGTCGGGTGGCATGCATCGAGGTCTGGGCCGTCGTCGGCCAACCGTGGAAGGCCCTCACTCTTAACGCCACCAACACCCGTGTGGAGATGACCCCGTTGAACCTCGACAACTCTCCCTCCGGTCCGGCACGGCCAGTCTCGTGGCCTCTTGCATTGAGTGAAGTCAACCGCCTTACCCTGTCATTCGCCACCGACACCCCCCTTCCTCCGCCCGAAGGACTGGAGTCCAGGCTGATGACCGCCGACGGCCGGCGATTGGGGGCGGCCCGGATATTGGCTCCCAACGGCGGGGAACTGCCTCCCCCCGTCGAACCGACCCCTTAGTTGAAATCCCCCCAGCCTGACCCGCCCGACCGGTCCGCCCGTGCATAAACGTTCGCTTATCCCCGCAATACCGCTGCTCGCCTTGGGGTCGGTTTTGGCGGTGGTCGGATATTGGCTGCTGTTCACGACATTCATGTTCTACGACGACGAGGGCTATGTGCTCTGGTCGTTGCGCAACTACATCGCTCACGGCGGACTCTATTCTCACGTCTACAGCCAATACGGGCCGTTTTATTACGAGTTTCACGATCTGCTGCGGCGGTTGATCCCGCTGGAATATGACAACGTAAGCGGACGCTGGATCACGCTGGTGAATTGGCTGCTGGCCTCGGGAGCGGGCGGAATTCTGGCGTGGCGCCACACCCGGTCGGTCGTCTGCACGCTGTTCGGAACCTCCATTACGTTTTTGTATCTGTGGATTCTCGTAAGTGAGCCGATGCATCCGGGTGGTTTGCTCACCTCACTGGTGATGATCGGCGCTATCGCCGGCGCCATCGCGATCGAACGGAAGCGGCCGATGGCCTTCGCCGTGGGCGCCGCGCTGATCGGCATCGCCCTCGTCCTGACCAAAATCAATGTTGGCGTCTTCTTTGTCATCTCGGCCGCCGGTTGGATGTTGATCCGAACCTGCTCTGGCTCTGCGCGACGCCTATCGGTCGGCCTGATGGCCATGGCGTGCGTGCTGTTGCCGTCGTTGTTGATGCATTCGCTTTGGCCGGCGGCCGCTTGGGTGCGAATGTTTGCCTTCGTTGTAACGACCTCCGCCCTGGGACTGCTCATGCTGTCAGACAAGAACCCGCGGCCCGAATACACCGGCAAAACCTGGACGGTCTTCTTTGGTGTCGCCCTGATCTGGGCCTTCTTGATCTGCGGCCTTTGCTGGATGAGAGGAACCGATATAAACGCCCTGATCCAAGGCGTGATTCTGGCGCCCTTGAGACAACCCAGCGTCTATTGCCCGCCGATCACTTGGGGTGGAGGCTCGGGCGCATTGGCCATCGGCTCACTGGGATTGGCGGCATTCGTTTACATCCGGGATGGCCGGTTGCCTTGGATTTATTCCGCCATCGCTGTCTTACGATTGATCGCAGGGGCCTGGTTTCTGGGCTACGCGCTCTCGCATGGGCCGCTTGCTATGCCGGATTTCGTTCTGAGTTATGGCCTCCCGCTCACTTGGCTGATGGTCTGCCGCTTGGACCCGGGCCCCGGAACCAATCGCGACCATGCCCGCCTGTGGATTGGCTGGGTGCTGGTTTTCCAAACGCTTCACGCCTACCCCGTCGCCGGCAGCCAGCTCAGCTGGGGCACCTGTCTCTTCCCTGCAGTGCTCGTCATGGGACTCCACGATGCCCTGGCGCATTTGAAAAATCGCCATGCGACCGCCGGTCGCTGGCTGGCGGTCGGCGGCGGCGCGGCCCTGCTCGTTTCCGCAGGCACGATGCTTACCGATGTGGGCAAAATGGGAGCAGCACGCTACCGCCAAAGCCAGCCGCTCGGCCTTCGCGGCGCCGAACAGCTCCGGCTGACCGACAGCGTTTCCGACACCCTCCACATCCTCGACGCCAACCTGCGCCTTCACTCGGGGGTTCTCTTCAGTTTCCCCGGGCTTTACAGTTTCAACATCTGGACCGGCAAGCCCGCCCCGACTCTGGCCAACGCCACCCACTGGTTCACCTTGCTCAACGCTTCGCAGCAACAAGCCATCATCGAAAAGCTGGAGGCCGATCCCCGTGCCTGCATCGTGGTTCAGCAACTGGTCCTCGATTTCCTAAAGGACAAAGGCTTCAGCACCCGCAGCCCGCTGCAGGACTATCTCGCCCGCGAGTTCACCCCGGCGCTCACCCTCGATGGCTACGCCATCTGGACTCACAAAAACCGCCGCATCGCTCCGATCAACATGGTGAACATGTGGCAGACCGGTCCGGGCCTCCGCCTGAAAATCGAAGGAGTCGCCCCTGTCGGCGGCCAGACCATTGCCCGCATCGAACTGCATAACTACGAAGGCTCCCCCGTTGTCATCCAAGCCTTTGACCTGAATCCCTCATCGGCGTTTTCCGCCATTCCCATCCAACCCGACGGACAAACAATGACCGACGGCGCGCCGGCCGTCACCGGCGGTCTCGTGCGTTTCACCTTGGATTTCAAGGCCGTCTTCGACCACCACAACCCGAAGGAAACCTTCGTGCTGCTCAAGGCCGCCGATGGCCGCGTGCTTGGCCGCCTGCGTTTCCCCTACTGATTCAGCCGCGACGCCGCGCCACCAACAGCAGGCTCACGCCAAAAGGAAACGGCAGTCGCAGCCGCCCGCAGCCGACAAACACCGCCTTGAGCAAGCCATTCAGCCAGGCGGCCGGCTCGCGATCTTCGGCTCGACGCTGATCGGAAGGAAACCACTTCCGCCATTTTCGCAGCAGCCAGACCGCCGGATAAACCACCACATTGGTATAGTTCACGTGGACCACATCCCAATCCTGGCCGGGAAACAACGCCTTCAACTGGGGTCGCGCATAACGCCGGTAGTGATGGAGCCCCACATCCCAATCGCTCCACAAAGCCATGCTTGCCGGCACCGTGATGACCGCCAGACCACCCGGCTTGAGCAAACGGTGGAAGCCTCGAACCACCGCGACATCGTCGGGCACGTGCTCCAGGACATCGAGCGCGGTCACATAGTCCAGTGAACCGTCGGGCAAAGGCACCTGATCGCCCGCCAGACTCAAAATCTGCTCCGACCGGAACCGCGTGCGCAGAATCCGCAAGGCCTCCTCGTGGTCGTCGAGCACCAACACGCGACAATGGGCCTCCATTTCCTTGGCGAAAATCCCCGTGCCCGCGCCGCAATCGAGCAAAAGGTCTCCTGGGGCCGGCGGGCGCACCCGTTCAATCCATCCGCGCACCAGCTCGCGCTTTCCCGCGTAATACCAGTGGGTGCGCTCGACCTGCTCCAGGTTGGCATATTCTTCGGCGTTCATGATGCTTGTTCGTGGATTGACGAGCGTCGGAGTGGCGCGAAGCTGTGTCCACGTTTTTGTCGCCACGCCGCATGTCTTTCACGCGTAGATCCGCTCTTCTCACCTTCTGGGTCGCGACATTGCTTGCCCTCCACTTCTGGCTCGGCGTCAGCGCCACCTTCGAGAAAAGCGTGACCTCGGACGAGACCGCCCATCTCGTCGGCGGCTACAGTTACTGGAAGTTCAACGACTATCGCCTCCAGCCCGAAAACGGAAACCTGCCCCAACGCTGGGCCGCCCTGCCCCTGCTGCTGGAAAAACCAAGACTGGAGCCGGTGGACGAACCCTATGTCTGGTCGCTCTCGCATGTGTGGCTCATCTCGCAGCGGTTCTTTTTCGATTCCGGGAACAACACCGACTTCATGTTGGCCACCGCACGGGCCGCGATGATGTTCTGGAGTCTGGCGACCGGTCTGCTGGTTTTTTTCTGGTCGCGACGTCTGTGGGGGGATTGGGGCGGTGTCTTTTCACTCACGCTCTATGTATTTTCGGCCACCACCCTGGCCCATGGCCCCCTCGTGACCTCGGACATGACGATCGCGTTTTGGCTGCTGGCCGCCTGCGGCGCCTACTGGCGGCACCTCGAAAAACCATCCATGGGGACGCTCGCCCTCAGCCTTGCGGCCACCGGCCTGGCGGCGGTTTCAAAATTTTCCTTTCTGCTGTTAATCCCGACCTTTGGCGCGCTGCTCGTCTGGCGTCTGGCCGAGACGGCACCCATGGCGGTTGCATTTGGCCGGAACAGCCGCGTCTTCACTTCTCGAAGCGAGCGCCTGGGACTGATGCTGGCATCGGCCGCCCTGCATGTCTGCATAGCCTGGGGAGTGATCTGGCTGTTCTTTGGGTTTAGGTTCAGCGCGTTTGATCCATCACTTCCCGTCGGCCTGAAATTTTACATCCCGTGGGACGTCGTCATGCCGGAGCACGGATTCTGGAAATTTTTCATGACCACCGCCCGGAACTGGCACCTCCTGCCGGAGGCCTATCTGCAAGGATTCGCCTACGTGCTGCATGCCGCCCAGCAACGAGGCGCCTTTCTGAACGGCGACTACAGCAACACCGGCTGGGTTTCGTTTTTCCCCTACGCCTTTCTCGTCAAGACCCCGCCGGCCGAGCTGGCCGCATTTGTGATCGCTGGGCTTGCGACGCTTTTCCGCTGGAGGACAAAAACCATCGCGGGAGTCTGCTCGGATTTGCGGCGCGTCGCGCCTCTCTTGATTTTATTTCTGGTTTATTGGGGCTTCTCGCTGACCAGTCATCTTAACATTGGCCATCGGCATATCCTGCCGACCTACCCCGTCCTTTTCATTCTGGCCGGCCTGTTGATCAGAAGTGAAAGCTCAAAAAAAATGCGGACCTGCGCTGCTGGCGTCTCCCTGGCAGCGGCTTTCACGGCCTTCGCCGTCCACCCCAACTACCTCGCGTATTTCAACACCTTGGGCGGCGGCTCCTCCCAAGGCTACCGCCACCTCGTTGATAGCTCGCTGGACTGGGGACAGGACCTTCCTTCCTTGTCCCGTTGGCTCCGTCAAAATCAACAGACCGGCGAACCTGCATACCTGTCCTATTTTGGCATGGGGGATCCGCGATACGAAGGCATTCACGCCGCCCCCCTCGCGCCCTACTACAATCACTATCGTCTTCGCGGTTGGTTCGAGCTGAAGCCCGGCCTCTACTGCGTCAGCGCCACTTTGCTTCAAGACGTTTATAGCAATTGGCGGGGAACGTGGACTCCATCACATGAAAGCACCTACCAGATCCTGTTGAAAAAAATGCGGGCCGAGCTGGCCGCGCATCAACGCACGTCGCAGATCGCCGAATTCGGCGAAGGCGATTCCAAGCCGCTCTGGAATCTTGATCGCCTTCGCTTCGCGCGACTCGCCCAATACCTGCGACTCCGCCGGCCTGATGCCATCATCAACAGCAGCATTTTTGTCTATCGGCTGAATTCCCGTGAAATCTATGCCGCCGTGGAAGGATCCCCGCAGGAACTCGCAGACCTCATGGATCAGGCGCTCAATCCGCCGCCATCCACCCGTTAAAGCCGCCAGAGCCTCAAGGGAGTTTGCGCAGCCAGATGACCAGCTGATCAGGATCATCCACGCTGACCACGATCATCGAAGCCCCCGAAGCGGACGCCTTTTTCAGTTTCTTGCGCTCTTCGGCCCAGAGTTTGAGCTTCTCCTTGTCCAAGCCCACCACGCGGCTTAAACGCACGAGATAGATGGGAGAAAAGGCCTTTTCCTCGATCAACTGGAGCTTCACGCCCGGTCCCAGATCATCTTCCACGGACACGAAACGGTCTCCCGTCTTCAGGTCCACGCCGGCCCGCTGGACGACCAGATAGTCTTCGAAACTATGACTCTCATAATGAAAGGCGTATTCGTCGATGCGGCTGGCAAAAAGCAACGGATTGATGCTCGACTTACGATAGAGGAACCATTGCAGGCCGGCGTTGTTATCGATGGCCAACACGTTTTTGTCGCCCAGCGTGCGGATGTAGCCGCCCAGCCAGTTGGTGGTGCGCGCCGCGAAATTGTCCTGGGTAAACCGATGCATCGCCGAAGCCGGCACGGTGAATCCCAGAACATAGATTGCCGCCATCCAGGTAAGAGCATGCCAGCGGCGCGCATGTGAAACGAGGTGAGGCACCACAAAAAGAATCGCCAGGATGAACAACACATGGACCGGCAGACTCAACCGACGGATGATCGGGTCGTCCCATTTGCCCCAAAAATAGCACAGCATCAGGCCCGTGTGCAGCACCAGCGCGATGATGAAAATACTCGCCACGGCCATCCCCCGATCCCGTGCAAAAAATTCCCGATGCTTCTTGTAGAGCACCAGCGCAAAAAACGCGGTGGCGACCATGCCCAGAACCGCGACCAGCCATGAACTGGGCTGGGTCCCGTTAAAACTGAAAAAGAAATTTAACGCATGCCCGACGTTGTCGTAGAAATAGCGCAGGGCGAAAGGCGACGTGGCGCCCGCCACATCGTTGAGCTGCCAAGTCGACTCGGACATCTTGAAAACATTGTGCTGCAGGGGATACACCAGCAGCAGCAAAGGCGAAAAAATCAGCGCCCACGGCAGATCCACCCGCTTTTCCCGCAACCAGATATACAAGATGGAAGCCGCCACCGGAGCGAGAAACAGCACCGACTCATAGCGGGTCTGAGCCAGCAACACGCCGGCCAGCACAAAAGCGCACAGCCGGTCGGAGTCTGCGCGCTCTGCATAGCGCAAGCCCAACCAGACCGTCACGACAATCATGGCTATATTCAGCAGTTCGAAGCCGCCCCCTGTCGCGTTTTGACCAACCAAGGGAATCGCGCATAACAACAGCACGGCGGCAGCACCGGCCCACGCTCCTCCCATCCGCCGGCCCACCAAATAACACCCCGCCACCAGCGTCAACGTGACGAGCGCATTCAAGGCAAAGACATTCGCCACGCGGTAGCCGGTGAGATCGTGGACCAGCGAAAGCAGAAACGGAAAAAACAGGGGACGCTTGTCCAGATACACCTGCATCGGCAAAAAATTGCCCGCAAATTCGTAGCCACGCAGCACCACTCCGGACTCGCGCGCAAAATGCATCTGCATGGCCGTCGAACTCAGCACCACTTCATCGGCCACAATCTTGAATTGGTGCGGCTCGTGAAGGTGTAAAAAACCGCTCGCCCCTATGATCAACAAACCGGCGCGCCACCAATCACCGATCTTTTTCATCTGGCTCCATTCCGATCGCAGGCTTCTCAGCAGGAAATACATGAACGCCATGAACCCGGCGAGAATCACCCAATAGCCCCCGGCTCGAACCATCGTTACGGCCTGAGAGGGTGTGAACGTGACAAAGCCAAAAACGAGTGCAAACAGAGCAACCAGGACAAGGAGGAGAAGTCGTCGGAACATAAAAAAACCGTCCGCAAGTTATGCGGACGGTCGATGACACTGAAAACCTTAAATTCAGCTTATTGCTGGTAGGTGATCGTGCGGGCGCCGGCGATACCGGATACCGAGATCGGCGTGCCCTGCGTGTAGGACGCCGGATAGGTTTCGTTGGCCACGGTGGTCAGAGCCTTGATGTAGGCCGAGGAACCGACCAGCGAGGTAACGGCCGCAGTCGAAACACCGTTTTCCAAGAAGTATTGGTCGGCGGCGGCACCGAGCTGGCGGATGTTGTTCGTGACAGCCTTGTCCTGGGACGCGGTGCGCACCTTCTGGAACGCAGGAATGGCCATCGCGGCAAGAAGGCCGATGATGACCACGACAATCATGATTTCAACGAGGGTGAAGCCCTTGGATGATTTGATCTGTTTCATAATGAATAATTCTCCTAACAATGTATGGTAAGGCTCAAACGCGAGCAGTGCTAAGATGTTGCCCCACCTAAACGGACGGAGCAAGGCAATAAATAATAGACCTATACAGACCTATCTTAACCTGATTGCAAATTCCCTGGAAGGAGCTTCTGCGATGAAGACGTTGAGCTGACAGCATCAACAGAGCGTTATGCCCGAAAGGCCACAGAACCTCGATAGAGCGGTTCAACTAAAACTGTAGCTTGAAAGGAGGTCGGACCTTGTAGGACCGCTGGCCAAGGGCAGAGGCGTAAAGCAAGCTGCCCTTGGCCAGCGGTGTTGGGGAGGGTCGGCCGGCCGGCCGGCCCTCCCCGCCTG
>JBAZSJ010000006.1:0-152670 GCA_041662485.1 Opitutaceae bacterium
CGACCACGCCACAGCCCATGAGTCCGATGCGTTTCATTTTGGGTAAGAATTAAAACCTCCGAGCAAACCGTCACCATCATGCAACCGTTGCCCGGGTAGCAAGCGTTCAGCGAATCGCTCACGCCACCCCGCCCGCCATGCGGTCCTTCGTCGCCGGGCGGCCCCAAAAGCGCCGGTATTGCACCGAGAAATAAAGCGGATTGGCATGCCCCGTCTCGGCCGCGATCTGCTTCATCGGCATCGCCGTCTCCTGCACCAGGTATCGCGCCCGCCGCAGCCTCAGCCTCGCCAGCACCGCCTGCACCGTCTCGCCTGTCTGCCGCTTGAACAGCACGCGAAAGTGATTCGGGCTCAGCGTCACCGTCCGGTAAAACGCCTCCAGCGCATCCGCCTCGGAAAAATGCCGCTCCAGCCACACCACCGCCCGCGCCACCTCCGGATGCGCCGCCTTCGCCCTCCCGCCCGCGCCTGCTTCCGTCTGCGCCTCCGGCCAGAACCGTGCAAGGCAGGCCTTGAGTTCGCCTTCCTGTTCCAACGCCGCCGCACGGTCGCCGGTTCGTTCCCCCAGCGCACGGATGCGCTCAAGCGTCGCACGCTCCTTTCCTTTTTGCTCTAACCTTCGCCAGCACAGCACCGCCGGAAGCGTCACCGCACCCGAGGAAAATTCGCACCAGAGCAGCCGGCACCCGCCCACCCTCTTCGGCGCCGTCCATTCCCTCCGGCACCACGCGGGCACAAAAAACTGCACGCCCGCCTTCAGCCGATGCGTCTGCCCCTCCACCGTATAGTCAATGACCCCTTCCAGAATGACGAGAAACCGGTGGGTCACGATCACCTCGTCCGGCGTCTTCCAGCCCGGAGAGAAGAATTCAAGCCTTCCTCCCGTGACCAACAACGGCGCGCGCAGAAGCGCCTGCAACACGTCCAACCGGTTGATCACCTCTCCAGCCATGGCCGAAGCCATCATAAATCATGCGTTTTGTCCATGACATGATGCCTTTGCTCCACCTCTCGGTTCTTTAACCGACAGGCTGCACCGGCGACAGTGGTTCCACCACCTCTCCCCATGCCTTTCATCCATGAGTCCGCCCGAGCCACGCCCGTCTGCCATGAAGCCGACCTGTGCGTCATCGGAGGCTCCTGCACCGGGGTCTTTGCCGCCGTCCGCGCCGCCAGGCTCGGACTGTCCGTCGCCCTCGTCGAGCAAAACACGATCCTCGGCGGCATGGCCGTCGCCGCGCAGGTCAACGAATGGCACTCCGTCAACGATACCTCGGGCTCCCGCCCGATCATAGGCGGACTCACCCTCGAAGTCGTCGAACGCCTTCGCCGCCGCGGCGTGCTCCATGAACTCTCGCCGGTTCTCCGCGGACAGTTCCGTTTCAACAGCGCCGAACTCGCGGTCGAGTTGGACGAACTTGTCCGCTCCCATCGCATCCGCGTCTTCCTCGCCGCCCGCTGCGTCGCCGCCACCCGCGAGGGCGCGCACATCAACAGCGCCATCATCGAAGACCGCTCCGGACGCCGCGCGATCTCCGCCCCTTTCTTCATAGACGCCTCCGGCGACGGCAACCTGCTGCGCCACGCCGGCTTTGCCGCCGACAAACCCGACGTCCTCCAACCGGTGAACCTCCAGGCCATCATCGCCGGTCTCGATGCGCTGCCCCAGACGCCCGCGTGGTCCGACCTGCAACCGCACCTCGACGCCCACGCCTATCCCGAAGCCAACAGCCGCCCGTGGTATTTTCCCGTCCCCGGCGCGCCCGCCCTCCGCAATCTCTTCGGCGCCCGCCTCAACGGCGTTGATGCCAGCGACGCCGACGCCCACTCCGCCGCGCTCTTCGAAGGGCGGCGCCTTCATCGCGTCTATCTCGACGGCATCCGCGCCCTCAACCCCGACTCGCCCTTCGCCATCGTTGCCTGGGCCCACGCCCTCGGCGTCCGCGAAACCTGGCACGCCCGCTGCCACCACCGCCTCACCGGCGACGAACTTCTTCACGGCCACCCATTCTCCGACTCGATCGCCCAAGGCACCTACCCCGTGGACATCCATTCCGCCGAAGGCACCGTGCTGCGCTACCTCGACGGACGCGAAGAGGTTGTCGCCAAGGACGGCTCGCACACCTGGCGCCGCTGGCAACCCGACAACGCCCCCGTCCCCGCGTGCTACCACATTCCCTATCGCACGCTTCTCCCCCTTGAAGCCGACAACCTTCTCGTCGCCGGCCGTCTCCTTGACGCCGATCGCGAGGCTTTCGGCGGCGTGCGCGTGATGGTCAACATGAACCAGACCGGCGAAGCCGCCGGCGTCGCCGCCGCCCTCGCCCATCGCACCGGCACAACCTTCCCCCAACTCAACCCCTCCCTCGTCCGCACCGAACTCAACGCCGGCGGCTCCCTCCTGCTCCGAAATCAAGAGTAACCCAATAGGTTACTCTTGGTTTGGCACCACAACGCAGTTTTCCCCATGAACACGCTCCACGAACCCGCCCGCGATCTTCCCGTCATCCACGAAGCCGACGTCTGCGTCCTCGGCGGCAGTTGCACCGGCCTCTTCGCCGCCGTCCGCGCCGCCCGCCTCGGCGCACGCGTCGTCATCGTCGAAAAAGACAACTGCTTCGGCGGCATCGCCACCACCGCGATGGTCAACGTCTGGCACTCTCTCTGGGACACCGAGGGGGGAAAACAGATCATCGCCGGCCTCACCGAGGAAGTCATCGACCGCCTCGACCGTCGCGGCGCCCTCAAGCGCAACGAAAAGACCAACCCGTCCGTCGGATTCTTTTTCAACTCCGAGGAACTCAAGATCGAGCTCGACGAACTCGCCCGCGAGGCCCGCCTCAAAATCTATTTTCACACCCAGTTCGCCGCGCCCGCGCCGCTTGTCGAAAACGGCCGCCTCGCCGCCGTCTTCGTCGAAAACAAGTCCGGACGCGGCGCCATCCGCGCCCACATGTTTGTTGACGCCACCGGCGACGCCGACCTCGCCGCGCGCCTCGGCTGCGAAACCTACTTCGCCAACCACCTCCAGCCCGCCACCGCCTGCGCCCGCTTCAGCGGCTGGGACACGCTCGGCGACACCGCCGGAAAACTCGGCGAACTTCTCCGCACCCGCGGCCCTGCGCACAACTTCCCCTCGACCTTCGCCTGGGGCTGCCGCGTGCCCGGCGCCGCCACCTACATGCTCGCCGCCACGCGCATCCACGGCATCAACCCCGCGCAGGCCGACGATCTTACCCACGGCGAAATCGAGGGTCGCCGCCAGGTCCGCGCGATCATGAACATCCTCCGCGAAGCCGCGCCCGACTCCCGCCTCGCCCTCGAAGCCCTTCCGTCGCGCCTCGGCCTCCGCGAATCGCGCCACATCCGCTCGCCGTATCAACTCACCGGCGACGACGTGCTCTCGGGACGCGCCTTCGACGACACCATCGCGCAGGGCAGCTACCGCGTGGACGTCCACCATCAGGACAAACCCGGCATCACGCTGCGCTACCTCGACGGCACCGAGGAATACTGCTGCCCCGGCTTTGCCAACGCCCGCACCCGCTGGCGTCCCGAGACGCCCACCAACCCCACCTTCTACCAAGTCCCCTTCCGCACGCTCCTCCCCCTCAAAGGCCCCGGCAACGTGATCGTCGCCGGCCGCATGCTCGACGTGGACCCGATCGCCCACGCCGCCGTGCGCGTGATGGTCAACATGAACCAGACCGGCGAGGCCGCCGGCGTCGCCGCCGTCCTCGCGCTCGAATCGGGCCAACCGCTTGGCGCGCTAAACACCACCATCCTGCGCGCCAAACTCATCGCCGGCGGCTCGGCACTTTAAGCGCGCTCCGCCAGCAACGCGCGGACAACATCGCCCGCTCCTGGAATCCACCACGCTGCGCGGCCTTCGGTTGTTTTATCCGCTCATGCCGTTGTTTCCCGCTTCCACATTTCCAGGGTCACGGTGGTGCCCATGCCTGGCGCCGACTGGATGTCGAATTGATCCACCAACCGGCGCGTGCCCGGCAACCCCGCCCCGAGCTTGCTCTCATCCATGAACCGCTCCGGGTGCTCGATGCCCTTGCCTTTGTCCGAGATGATGACTCGCAGCCTGACGCTCCCTCCTTCGGTCACGCGGCCGATTTGAATTTTCCCGGGACAGCCGGCGTGCTGCACCACGTTGCGGGTGATTTCCGATACCGCCGTCGCGAGGCGGGTCAAAATAACGGGCGCAAAGCCCATTTTCGTGGCTTCGTCCCGGCTGACAAATCTCGCGAGCAGCACGTCCTGCATCTTGGCGATCGGCAGACGGGCCAATTCAACCCAATCGATGTTTTCGTTCATTGATTTGGGCTCCTTAGGTTTCAAGCGGAACCATGACGGTGGCGGTGATCGCCTCCGCGTCGGATTCGATGGCAAATTCGCAGCCGTGCAGGCGGGCGATGCCTTGGGTCAGCGCCAGCCCCAGTCCGAGTCCCTCGGGTTTTTTGCTGCCGCTCCAAAACTGTTTGAACGCCCCTATCCGTGCGATCTGCTCCGCGCTCATGCCGGAGCCGCGATTACCCACGGTCAGCGACCAGAACTCGCGTCCGCCTCGGCCCGTGACCGCCACGGGCGTCCCGGGCGCGGAGAACTTGCAGGCGTTGTCGACCAGTTCCTCGATGATCAGCACCAGGTATTCTTCGCGCAGGGGCAGACGCGCCGGTTCGATCGCGATTACCAGATCGGCCTCGCGGTTCCAGCTTCGGCCGACGTTGAGCGCGGCACGTTCGACCGCCGGTCCCGTCGGCTGCAGCGGTCCGTTCCCCACCAGCTCGAAGCGGCTGCCGTAGAGCTGGGGCAGCTGCACGTAAAGGTGCAGCCGCCGGATCATGCGCCGCATCCGCATGGACTCCTGCGCGACGGCCTGATCCATCGCCGAGGCTTCGACGTTCGGCGGGGACTCGTCGGGCGCCAGCAGGTTCGTGACGGTCGTGATCCGATCAAACGTCTCCCAAATCCTGGGCGGCACCGACGCGGCCGCCGCCAGTCTGACCTCCTCGGCCCGCCTGCGGCTTTCCTCGATCTGGCGCCCTCTTTTCTCCAGACGCCGGCGCACGGAACGCACAAGCTCGTCGGGGTCGTAGGGCTTGGTGATAAAATCGTCGGCACCCTCCTCCATCCCCTGCCGGCGGTCCGCGTTCGTGATTTTCGCGGTGAGAAAAATAAAGGGAGTCAGGGTCGTCCGCGGATCCTCCCTCAACGTCTTGAGGACGCCGAAGCCGTCCAGCTCGGGCATCATGATGTCGCAGACGATGAGGTCAGGGGCGGAGCCGAGCGCCGCCTCCACGCCAAGCCGTCCGTTGGCGGCCTCCAGAACCTCGAAGCCTTGGAACCGGAGAACCTGGGCCGCGAGTGTGCGCGTGGGCCGGTCGTCCTCGATGATCAATATTTTGTGCATAAATTAACGGGTTTTAGGAAATTCTTCTGCGTCGCCGGGTGAAGAGAGCGGCAGCCATACACGGACGATCGTTCCTCGGCCCACGGTGCTCTCGATCCGGATCAAGCCCCGGTGGAGATCCACGCATTGCTTGACGATGGCCAGACCCATGCCGCTGCCGGGGCGGTCGCCGACGTTGGCCGCGCGATGAAAGGACTCGAAAAGCCTCGCGAGGTCGGGAGGGGGAATCCCGATGCCCGTGTCGGCAACCTTTAGGTGCAGATGATCTCCCGGGGAAGGCACAGGCTGGCCCTCGAACTGCGAGAGATCCCGCCCCAGAGACACCTCGAGCGTCACCGTCTGGTCGTCGGAGGAATACTTGACCGCGTTGCTGAGAAGATTTTCCAGAATGTGACGGAACAATTTTTCGTCGAGAAAGGCCATGTGCACGGCGGGGTCGATCATGCAGTCGACCTGGCGGGCGGCGCCGAATTGTTGCGTCGTGTCCGAAACCAGCTGCCGGCAAAGCGCCTCCACATCCAGATGCGCGGGCTTGCATTCCATTCTGCCGGTCTCGAATTCACCGTGAAGCAGGAGGTCTTCCATCATCTGGGTCATACGTTCGACGGAACCCTGGATTTCCCGGATCTGCGAAGCACGCTCCCCGTTGTTCATCCGGTCCAGGTAACGGCCCAGCAGATGGGCGGCCGTGTTGATGACCCCGAGCGGCGTGCGAAACTCATGCGAGACCATGGCCACAAAGTGGCTCTGGCGCGACACGTGTTCGAGCTCGAGCGTCCGGCGGGCCCGTTCCTCGTTCAGCTTCAATTCGGCCAGCAACTGGGCGGCACGCGTCTGCTCGGTGATATCCTGCACCGCGCCGGCCATGTGGATGATCCGGTTCTCGGCGTCGTAGACCGCTTCTCCGTTTGCCTTGATGAACCGGGTCGTTCCGTCGGGTCCGCCGATGCGAAACTCCGTTTCGCCGCGTCTTTTCCCCGTTGCGCAGCCAACCAGCCATTCTTGCACCGCCTGCCGGTCATCGGGATGTATCAAGCCCAGCAAAGACTCCACGGTCGGGACAAACGTGCCCGGTGAAACCCCGAAAATACGATACATTTCATCCGACAATGTGAACGGGCCCGTCTTATCGTCGAACCAGCTCCCGATATGGCCGAGACGCTGTGATTCGGACAGGAAATATTCTTTCTGGCGCAAGGCGTCCTCCGCGCGCTTGCGCCCGGTGATGTCGCTCATGAACCCGTGCCAGAGGATGGAACCATCCGCCTCGCGCTCGGGCGTCGTCTGGCATGAGACCCAAAACAGCCCCTTCACCGGATGCCGCATCCTGAACTCGATCGACCACGTCAACAGCGTGCGGGCGGATTCCGCGATCGATGACTGCAGGTGCGCCATGTCATCGGGGTGCACCAACTCAAAAATCGGCGAAGCGTCCTCGGTCAGCGCTTCCGCCCGCACACCAAGAAATTCCTCGATGGTCGGGCTCGCATAGGGGAAGCACCTCGAACCGTCCGGGCGCTGCCGAAAGGAATAGATAACCCCGGGAGCGTTGGCGGCCAGTTTGGAAAGCCGCTCCCGCAATGCGAGTTGCTCCATGAGCGCTTCGGCGGCACGCTTGCGCAGCGTGATATCGCACGCGATCCCCTGAATGGCGTAGGGCTGGCCGTCACGCAGAACAAGGGCTGACTTTACCTCCACGTCCACGAGGGTGCCGTCCTTGCGAACAATGCTTAACTCCGTCATCGCTGACTGCGTTCCGCCGGCCCGGATCTCCTCCACCACGCGCCACGCCCGCGGAATATGCTCGGCAACTATCAACGAACTGAACGTCAGCGCAGTCAGCTCCTCCCGCTGGTAGCCCAACAGGGTCAGAGACGCCGGGTTGAAATCCATGAACCTCCCTTCGAAATCATGGACATACATGCAGTCGAGCGAGCGTTCAAACAGTGACCGATACCGCTCCTCCGCCTCGCGCAACGCCGCCTCGGATTTTTTACGCCCGGTGATGTCCTCCTTCACCGCGACAAAATGAGTGATGCCCCCCAGATCGTCGCGAATGGGCGAAATGGAGGCCGATTCCCAGAACAACTCCCCGTTCTTTTTTTTGTTGTGGAATTCTCCCCGCCACTCCTCGCCGGCGGTGATGGTGGCCCACAACTGCCGGTAGGCTTCGGACGGCATTTCGCCCGATTTGAGCACGCGGGGATTCCGCCCGCGCACGTCCTCGAAGCTGTAGCCGGTCACGGCGCAGAACTTTGGATTTACGTATTCAATCGCGCCGTTGATATCGGTGATGACGATGGACACCGGACTTTGCTCCACCGCCCGCGAGAGTTTGCGCAGCCCGGATTCGGCCTGCTTGCGTTGCGTGATGTCGGCCAGCAGTTCGGTCTGCGTCCGGACCAATTCCTGCGTCCTCAGCTTCACCGTCTCCTCCAGATGGGCCATGTGATGGCGCACTTGTTGGAGCAGCATGCGTTTTTCGGCCATGACGTGCGCCAGTTGTTGCACTTCGATCATGTCGAAGGGCTTTTTCAAAACCAGAAGCCGGTCGGATGTTCCGAGGCGGGCGACCAGCTCCTCCCATGAATAATCCATGTAGGCGGAGCAGATGACCACCTGCAGATCCGGATCTACCTCCCATAGCCGCGAGGTTGTTTCCACTCCATCCCAGCCGGGCGGCATGCGCATGTCCACAAACGCCACCGAAAAGGGACGCCCCTCCCGCATCGCCTCCCGGACGGCGGCCAGACCTCGCTCCCCTTGATAGGCGGAGGTGATCTCGAATTCGGACGGTTTTATTTTCAGCGCGGCATCGTCGAAGGATTCATCGGCCTCCGAAAACTTGACCGGGTAAAACCTCGGCGAGCAGAGGGTCTTGCGGAAGTCGACGTGAATGGAGGGGTTGTCGTCGATCACCAGCACCCGTGCGACCGGGCGCGGAGAATGCCCGTCCGGCAATGCGTCAACCGAGGGGGGGATGAGAGGGTTGGTTGTCATCAGAACAAATCCACGTTGTCGCCCATGTCCTCGCCGGCGGCGGGTTTCTTGGACGCGGGGGGATGCGCGGGCGCGATGATTTCGTCCGGCGCCGGATCGGCACGGCACGGCCGGGTGTTTTTCGGATTGTTTGGAGCAGCCGTTTGATCCGGCGGGGAGACCGGAGCCGGCACCGCCTGCAATGCCGCCGCGTGCGTAAGCCGCTCGGACGCCATCGTGTATTTCGCCTGGAGCAGATCGATTTTCCCGGACGTCGCCGACTCGGCGTCGACTCCCGGGCCACCCTCGCCGCCCCAGGTCACCAGATCCCGGAAAAACCCGATGGACCGTGAACCGGCTTCGGCGACGGTGACGGGAAACCGCACGTTCACCAGCACCTCCTCGATGGATTGGGCGAAGGCCTCCTGCCGCCGCGTGACGCTCCCGACCAGGAGGGGAACGGTCGCGTCCAGGTCCGAAAGTTTTTTTTGCGAGAGCGCAGATTCCTCGGTCAGGACCGCCTGCTCCTGCTCGCTCAGACTCTGAAAGTCCTCCAGCCGCTGCCGGAGATTGTTGACCATCTCGGCGGTGTGCCGGATGCCGTCCTCCAGCTGGCGCACCTCCGTCATCGTTTCGTCGGCGATGACGCGCATGCGCCCGGACAGCACCTCCAGGGTCGCCCCGTCGGTCGCATGGATCGCGAAGACCTGAGCGTTTAACGCGGCGTTGCGCACGTCGAAGGCCAGCTCAGCCGCCTGCGTCGTGCAGTTGATGAACCTGGCCCGCAACGGCTCGAAGGCGGCCAGAATGTCCGCGGTTTTCTGCACGGCCTGCCTGATGATGGCGAGAATCCTTCCGATGCCGTCCTGACACTGGCTGGCGATCTTGGAGTCGATCAGGGCGCCTCCCACTTTGACGACCGCGGCGGAGGCCGCGTCCGCGTCGGTGCGCAGGCTTCGGATGCCGGCCTTGAGGCCGTCCGCAGCGCGATTGAGCTCGTCGAAAACATTCTGGGCCTGCCGCAATTGAATCTGCGCGGCCTGGAAGACAAACCGGCGCGCCGCGTCGGGGCAGAACGCGGCCTGCGATGATTTGTCCATCTGAGCGCGCATCTCGTCCATCGCCTCGCCGACGTGCTCGATTTTCTGCCGGGCGATGTCCTGGCATTGCTGCGCCATGACGATGCCGTTGATGTGCCTCGTGACCGCCTGGTTGAGCCGGGAAAAATCCGAGGCGCCGGCGCCGGCGCAGGAAAGATTCCCGTTCAGGGCGTGCAGTTGTCCGCGGATCAGCTCCAGGGTGGCGCTGATCTCCTTCCGATACTGTTGGGTGGACGTGAAGACCTGCTCCATCAGGTCACCGGCGATCCGTTCGCTGGCCGCAAGCTCTTCAAATTGGCGCCCCAGCGCGACCCGGACGTCGCTCACCATCCGGTTCACGTCGGCGGCCAGCGCGACGAAGACCGTCTGCACGTCGGCCGGCTGGCGGCTGGCCTCGATGCGCACCGTCATCATGATGAAATTCAACGGAAGCAGGATGCGCATGAGCGCGTCATGCTGCTTGGAAAGTTGTCCCAGCTGTCGCTGCATCTCGCCGAACGCGGCGAACACGTGGTCGTATTGGTCATAGCTGGCCAGCACGAGATCCTCCGCTTTCTTGAGGAGTTGAAACGCAAACTGGGTCGCGGCATCCGGCGTCTGCCCCAACGTCAGGTCGGTGAGAGTCTGGTTTTCACGCTGGATCTCTCCCACCTGCAGCGACAGGTGCTTCAGCCCCTCGCCGGTCGCAAGAAACTCCGTCTCGATGCCGCGGACCAAGGCCAGAAGGAAAAGCTTCTCCTCTTCCAGGCGGCCGGCCCAGTCCACGTCTTCGGGTCGGGCCGAGGCGCGGCTTCCGAGAAGGCGGCAGCCGGCGAGCAAAACGCGGCCGGCATGCCGAAATAGCCCCGCTTGCTCGCGCAGTGCCGTGCCGGATGATCGCGTGTGAATCCGAGTTCGCGAAAGCGCCATGCGCTTCAATCGGCCCCGATGTGCAACCCTGTATCAAGAAACACCTCCGTGACGGTAAGGGAAACCCTTGCGAGACGCGCCGCCCGCGCATTTCAACCGCACAGCCGCACCACTTCGCGCGCGAGTTGCCCGAGTGGATGGACGTGGTCCACCCCGCCCATCTTGATCGCTTCGGCGGGCATGCCGAACACGACGCAGCTCGCCTCGTCCTGGGCGAGGTTGATGGCCCCCGCCTCCTTCATTTCCAGCATGCCACGCGCCCCGTCGTCGCCCATGCCGGTCATGATGACACCGATGGCGTTTTTTCCGGCATAACGCGCGGTGGAGCGGAAGAGAACGTCCACGGACGGACGATGGCGGCTGACGAGCGGACCGTCCCTGACCTCGACGTAGTAACGCGCGCCGCTGCGTTTCAGGAGCATGTGGCGGTTGCCCGGCGCGATGAGCGCCTGACCGCGCAGAACCGAGTCGCCATCGACGGCCTCCTTCACGGTGACGGCGCAGAGACTGTCCAGGCGTTGGGCGAAACTCGCGGTGAATTTTTCGGGCATGTGCTGGACGATGATGATCCCGGGCGCATCCGGCGGCATGGCCTGCAGGAAAACGCGCAACGCCTCGGTACCGCCCGTGGACGCGCCCACGGCGACGATCCGCTCCGTGGTCTGGATCATCGCGTGCGACGAGGGCTTGGCCAGCATGGCGTCGGCCGTGAGCTTGGGCGCCGGGACCGGCGCGGGGTAGGCCGGAGGATGGCGTTTTCCGAAGCGCACCTGGGAGGCCGATTTCACGGCGTCGCATATGCGGATGCGCGATTCCTCGAAAAACTGCCTGGTGCCGAGCTTGGGCTTCGTGATGATTTCGACCGCGCCTTTTTCCAGGGCGGCCAGTGCGGTTTCCGACCCCCGCTCGGTGAGGGTCGAACAGATGACCACCGGGATGGGCCGCTGCGCCATCAGTTTTTCAAGGAACGTGATGCCGTCCATGCGCGGCATCTCGACGTCGAGCGTGATGACGTCCGGCACTTCCTCTTTGATGCGCTCGACGGCGATGTAGGGATCGGCCGCTGTGGCCATGACCTCGATCTGGGGATCGCTCTCCAGAATCTCCTTCATCGCCTGGCGCACGACCGCGCTGTCGTCCACTATCAGCACCCGGATTTTTTTCATTTCTTGGTCGCCCCCCGTGAGAGGTGCTTGTGCAGCACCTCCCCGCTGTGCGTGTTAAACGCGATTTTCCGGCCGCAATTTCCGCCGACGCTATGCCCCTTGAGTTGAAACCGGGCCTCCCGGAGGAGCTGCGTGGCGAGCGCCACGTTGGCGTCGCCGATCGAGCGGTCACCCTGCGGATTTCCACCCAGATCGATGACATTGCCGCCACCGAACATTTTCACCTCCACCTCGGCCGGCTCCAAGCCGAGCCGGGCAAACCGTTCCGCCATGGCGGGGATCGCATGGCTCACATAACGGAAGCATTCGTCCGAACGCCGGCCCGACGCATGCGCGCCCGGCGGCTTCGGCAACATGGCGTGGCAGATGGCCGACAACCGGAACCGGGAATTGAACATCGTCACGGCCACGCACGACCCGAGCAGCGTGACGACCCAGATCGGCTCCTGCGTCACCAGCAACTCGCCGGGTTGCAGATGGTGCTGGGGAAATTTCGGGTCCGGGAGCTTCATAACGGCTTCCGATAGGTGGCCGAACCGACGCATGTCACCGGCAGGTTCAACCCCGCCAGCGATTCCGAGTGTCCGACAAAAAGATACCCGCCAGGAACGAGATTGCGGCACAGCTTGCCGATGACGGCTTCCTGCGTCGGCTTGTCGAAATAGATCATCACGTTGCGAAAAAAAATGACCTCGAACATGTCCCGCACCGGGTAATGCGCATCCATGAAATTGAGCCGGTGGAACGATATCTTGCCTCGCAGCGCGGGGATGATGCGCACCTGCGCCTCGGTCCGCCGCTTGCTGCGCAACAGGTATTTTTCCCGCAATGGCGCCGGCACCGGCTCGATACGTTCCTCGTCGTAAATTCCGGTCTGCGCATGCTCGAGCACCCGGGTGGAGATATCGGTGGCCAAAAACGAAAAATCAAAGCCGGGGCGCTGTCTGCCGAATTCGCTGAGAACGATGGCGAGCGTGTAAGGCTCCTCGCCGGACGAACAGCCCGCGCACCAGAGTTTCAGGTGCCAGGGACGGCCCGCGCCGCCCTCGCCGTTCGGGTCCAGATTGGGCAACGCGGTCCGCACGAGGTAGTCGAAATGCTGCGGTTCGCGGAAAAAATCCGTTTTGTTCGTGGTGATCGCGTTGATAAAATGAACGCGCTCCTCCTCGCCGTCGGGCGAATTGAACAGGCGGTCATGATACTCGTCCAGCGTGCCGAGCCCCAGCACCCGCAGACGCCGCTGCAACCGGCTCTGCAGCATGGGCAGCTTGGCGTCGGACATTTTGATGCCGAGCTCTTCGGTGATGAACCTGAAGAACCGGGCCAGGGTGTCGGGCGACAACCCGCGAGGCGCAAGGGTGTCGTCGGCGGAGTTGGTCATGGAGGCTTTCAGGCCACGGCTGCGGATGGCTCGTTCGCCAGGGCCGCGGCTTCCCGCAGCACCGTGTCGGCCGAGGTGAACACCCGGTTGATGTCCAGGATGATGATGAATTCATCGCCCCGCTTGCCCATGCCCTGGATCAATTCCGTGCGCCAGCGCATGGCGATGCGCGGCGGCGGATTGATCTGTGAGGCCTCGAGTTCGATGACCTCGTGCACGCTGTCGGCGATGCCCCCGACCACGGTGGTTTCCCCGTCCAGTTCCAGCTCCAGAACGACGATGCGGCTGTTGATCGTGTCCGCCGCGGGCGGCAGTCCGAATTTCAGCCGCAGGTCCACCACCGGTATCGCCTTGCCGCGAACATTGACGACCCCGCGCATGTAATCGGGCGAGGTGGGAACCTTGGTGATGAGCGGAAGCTCCAGCACTTCGCGCACCTGGGCGACGTTGATGGCGAAGAGTTCGTCACCCAGCTTGAACGTGATGTATTGGGCGGTCTCGTTGATAAGGGTGCTCATGGGCTTGTATGTTAAGGATGTCAGTAGCTCGTGAACTCCTTGTCATGCGCATCGCCATGGCCGTTGCCGTTTCGCGAACCCAGCTCGATCGGCGCGCCCGCCTGTTTTGACGAGCGCGGCTTGGCCTCATGAACCGGTGCGGAGACGGCGGTCTTCTTGCCGTTCGCGGCCGGCTTCGCATGGGCGACCGTGACGACCGCGGCGGCCATGCGCTTGCGGCTGCCATCGTCCATCTTGAAGAAGCCGATCGTGGCCTGGAGCTGCTCGGCCTGGCTGGACAACTCTTCGGCCGTCGAAGCCATCTCCTCGGAGGCCGAGGCATTCTGCTGGATGACCTGATCGAGCTGCTGGATGGCCTTGTTGACCTGGACGGCCCCGGTGTTCTGTTCGGCGCTGGCGGCGTTGATTTCCTGCACGAGTTCGGCGGTCTTGCGGATGTCCGGCACGAGCTTGGCGAGCATTTCGCCGGCGCCCGACGCGACATTGACGCCGCCGGTGGCGAGCTTGGTGATCTCGGCGGCGGCGCCCTGGCTGCGCTCGGCGAGCTTGCGGACCTCGCTGGCGACAACGGCGAAGCCCTTGCCATGTTCGCCCGCGCGGGCGGCCTCGACCGCGGCGTTGAGCGCAAGCAGGTCGGTCTTGCGGGCGATCTCCTCGATGATGTTGATCTTCTCCGCGATCTCTTTCATCGCGCGGACCGTCTGGGCGACGGCCTCGCCGCCGCTCTGGGCGTCGGCGGCCGCCTTGGAGGCGATCTTGTCGGTCTGCTTGGCGTTGTCGGCGTTCTGCTGGATGCTCGAGGTCATCTCCTCCATGGAGGAGGTGGTTTCCTCGGCGGAGGCGGCCTGCTCGGACGCGCCCTGCGAAAGCTGCTGCGCGGTGGCGCTCATCTCCTGGCTGCCGGAACTCACGTTGTCGGCGGCCTTGGTGACGTCGGAGACGACGTTGCGGAGGTTTTCCACCATGCGGTTCATGGCCGTGGCCATGTCGCCAATTTCATCGTGACTGGTGACCTCGAGGGTCTCGGTCAGGTCGCCCTCGGAGATTTTTTTGGCGATTTCAGCCGTGGCGATGATGGGACGGCTGATCATGCGCGTGATGAACACGGACACGGATATGCCGACAAAAATGGCGACGATAACGCCGATAGAGAGCAGCACCGACGAAGCGCCGAGGCTTTGGGCGGACTCGGCCGCGATTGTCGTGGTGCCCGTGTTGGCCGCCGAGGTCAGGGCGTTGCAGGCGGCATGCATCGCTTCGGCCGCCTTGGTGCGCTTCTCCATCATCCCGTCCAGCTGCCGCTGGGTGGTGGAAAGTTGCGCCAGCATCTCGGAGTAGTGTTTCAAATCGACCCGGATGGTCTCGATCTGCCGCTTTCCCTCCTCCTGATGCACGAGAGGCGACATCTGGGCCAGCAACGGATCCATCTGCCTGAAGTCTTCGAGCCCCTTGGTGAAAATATCGGTGTCACGGAGCGCCTGGGAGCGGTAGAATGCGATCCGCATGGCCACGAAAACCGCGCGGATTTTCGCCACCTGTTCGATTTTCTGAAAGCGTTCCACGAGCTTGTCGGATGCGGCGTTCGCCTTCAGGTCGGTCGCGAGGCCGGCGCTTTGGTAAGCGTCGTGCGCGTCGATGCTGCCGCCCAATTTAAGGCCGGCCGCCAAGGCGGCCGCCCGGCTGGCATCAAGCTCGGTGACCAGGGCGGCGGTTTCCTCGAAGGCCTGCTCATAGACCGCGGCGGTGCTCTTCACCTCGCCAAGCTGCTCCTTCAATTTGACCAGCCGCGACGCACGCGCGGAAAGCGCGTCCAGTTCCGCGATGGCGGGCTTGATCTCCGCCAGCGCCTTGCGGGCGTTGTCGAGATGGGTCTTTTCCCCGGTCAGCCCGTAGGTTCGGGCGTTGAGCATCATGGCGTTCAGCGCCTCGATCACCTTGTCCGCGGCCACCCATTCCGCGACATATTCGTTCGACAGGCATTGGGCGCCCGTGGCGGCCGTCCGCATTTTGAAAATGGCGTAGCCCCCTGCGATGGTGAGGATCAGCAGCAAGGCCGCGAATCCCAGTCCTATTTTTTTCCCGATGTTTAGTTTCATGCTGTTGTTTCCTGGTTAAGGGCGCCCTGGGCGCAGGGTGCGGTTGTTGGTTTATTCGAACGGCCCGGATTCCGGGCAGAAATAGTGGTGTCCCGTTGCTCGCGCGCCGCGTCCGCGGCGCGGACCAGGCCCCCCATGTCGAGGATGAGGGCCACGCGCCCGTCGCCCATGATGGTCGCGCCGGAAACGAGCTCGATGTCGCGATAAAACCGGCCGAGCGACTGGATCACCGTCTGGTGGTTGCCCAGCACGCGGTCCACGACCAGGCCGACGCGATCATGGCCGTGGCGGGCGATGACGATTTTTTCGACGTCGAGTTCGGCGCCGTTGAGGGCAAAGGCGTCGCGGAGCCGGACGTAGGGCACGAGTTCGCCGCGAATGGCGACGACGTTGCGGCCGTTGTTGCGGCCCCGGTCGGCGTGCGGAAGCTCGACGTTTTCGGTGACGACGGACATCGGGACGATGAACTGGTCGCGGCCGATCTCCACGAGAAGCCCGTCGATGATGGCAAGGGTGAGCGGCAGCGTGAGGGTGAGCGTGGTGCCCTTGCCCACGTCGCTCGTCATTGCGACCTGGCCGCGTAGAGCCTCGAACTGGCGCTTGACGACATCCATGCCGACGCCGCGACCGGAAACGCTCGTCAACTGCTTGGCCGTGGAAAAGCCGGGGCGAAAAATCAGGTCATACATTTCCCGTTCGGAGAGTTTCGCGTCGGCGGCGATGAGGCCTTTCTCGACCGCCTTGACGCGGATGGCCTCGGGGTCGAGTCCCTGCCCGTCGTCCGCGATGGTGATGACGACGTTTGAGCCGACGTGCGCGGCGGCCAGGCGAATGACCCCGCGACGCGGCTTGCCCGCGGCAACGCGCGCTTCGGGCGATTCAATTCCATGGCCGATGCTGTTGCGGATGAGATGGACCAACGGGTCGCCGAGCTGGTCGAGCACGGTTTTGTCCAGTTCGGTTTCCTCGCCTTCGGTGACGAGGTCGATCTCCTTGCCCAGTTCGGCGGAGAGGTCGTGCACGAGGCGTTTGAACCGGCTGAACGTGGCCCCGATGGGCATCATGCGAATGCCGAGGACATTGTCCCGCAGTTCGTCCACGAGGCGCTCCAGTTCCTCCACGGGGCCGCCGAGGTCCGACACATTGGCGCGGGCGGCGACCTGCGACAAACGCGACTGGTTCATCACCAGTTCGCCCACGAGATTCACGAGACGGTCGAGCCGTTCCGCGGGAACGCGCACGCTGACATCTTTCGCGGCGGGCTTTTTTGCGGGAGCATTGCCAGCCGCAGGAAGCGGAGGCGTTCTTTCGCCCGCGAGATTGTCGGCTTCACGAGCGGGTGCGGGACCCGGAGCCGGGGCGGCCTGATTTCGGATCGAACCAGCAACCGGCTCGATTCTCAGCTCGCCGCCATCTTCAACAAACATGAACACATCCTTGATGGCGTTGAGGCCCTTGTCCGTGGTGAGCGTGATGTCCCACTCGAGATGGCAGCGGTCGGGATGCAGTTGCTCCAGCGAAGGGATGCGCCCGGCATTGGCGACGACCCGGCAATCGCCGAGCGCCCGCAACTCGTTCAACAGCGCGACGGGATTCGCGCCGGAGATCATCAATTCGGGCGCGGGTCGGAAATAAATTTGAAAGGTCTTCCGGGACGATTCGTCCGCGGTCACCGCGGACCGCGAAACAGCCGCCGCGTCATGGGCGGAAGCCCCGTTGGGGCGGGCATCCTCGGCAGGGGGCAGCAGCGCCGCCAACGACGCGACAATCTCCGCGCCGGCCGAGACGGGAGGCGGCTGGTTGTTCTGCGCCGCCGCGAGCAGGGCCTTGATCTGATCGCGCGAGCGCAGGATGAGGCCGATGAGTTCTTTGGAAAGGGAGAGACGGCCTTCGCGCGCCTGATCGAGGACCGTTTCGACGTGGTGGGTGAAGGCGGCCACCGCGTCGAAGCCGAACATGGCCCCGGAGCCTTTCAACGTGTGGAACGCGCGGAAAAGTTCGTTGATGAGATCGTCCGCTTTTTCGTTGGGGCGGAGTTCGAGCGCGATCTCCTCGATGCGAGTCAACAGGTCTTCCGCTTCGCTCAGGAAAGTCTGGACTGGATTGTGCTGGCTCATGTCGGACGGGTTCAGGGAAGGAGTTTCCTGGCGACCATGACCAGCTGCTCGGTGCGGAACGGTTTGACGATCCAGCCGCTCGCTCCGGCCGCCCGGCCCTCCTGTTTTCTGGCGTCCTGCGACTCGGTGGTGAGCATGACGATGGGGATGTATTTGCACTGCGGCAGGGCGCGCACCCGGCGGATCAGCTCGACGCCGTCCATGTTGGGCATGTTCAGGTCGGTGATCAGCATGTGCGGAACACCGGCGGTGATCTTGGCCAGCGCGTCCCGTCCATCCACGGCTTCCACCACGTCATAGCCGGCATCGCGCAGCGTGAAGCTGATCATCTGCCGCATGCTGGCGGAATCGTCCACGGTGAGGATGGTCTTGCCCATAAAATCAGTTGGCGCGCGGCGACCGGGTTTCGGGCGGCAGACCGAGGAGTTCGCCGCATTTCTCAACGGCCGGAGCCGGGCGGTGAATGACAAACGACTTTCCAAGCTCCACGGCGCTGCGGCGGGCGGCCATCAGCAGTTGCATGCCCGCGGTATCGCAGGTTGAGACGGCGGCGAGATCCAGCTCGAGTCCGGGCTTGTCCGCGAAATGATTGAGCAGCGCCTCGCGCGCCGCCTCGACGTTGTAAATGTCCAGATCGCCGGCGAAACAAAGGGTGTTGGAATCCGGCAGTGTCGTGATTTGGAGATTCATCGCGTTGGAAGCGTTGCAGGTTGGCCCCTGTTCTGTGTCGGCGCGGCGCGGATGGTCATGATGCGCAACCGGAGACAGGGGGCCGGTTCGGCAGCCGGAATCCAGGGCTGATGGAATCGTCGCCGGTGAAGATAGGGATTTGCGCCATGCGTCCTCAATCGGTCACGCCGGCCAACCCTGTATCGGGAAAAATCCCCGTTTCGGTAAGGGAAACCCTTGCCGCGCCGCCGCACGTTGCGTCACCAACGGGGCGCGCTCGGGTTCTCGACGCTCGCGTCAGGCAACCGCCAGACCGATGCGGATCGCGTGGCGCACCAGTTCCGCCGGGCTGTCGCAATCGTAGCGCTTCATCAGCCGCGACCGGTAGGTTTCGACCGTCTTCACGTTAAGCTGAAGTTCGGCGGCGATTTCTTTGTTCCGAAGTCCTTTGACGATCAACTCCAGCACCTGGCCTTCCCTCAACGGCAAGGCGTCCCGGATTCTTTCGGAGGTCGCGGCCATGGCCGCTGAGGCGGGCCGCACCCCTTCGCCGCTCGCGGTCAATAGTTCGGCGCCGCCCCGGATGTCACTCTCCAGGATTAGACGAACGGCCGTCAGGAGTTCGTCGGCGGCACGTGTTTTCACGAGATATCCTTGGGCACCTGCGTCTATGGCCTCGGCCGCAACTTTGCTCGCCACATGTCCGGTAAGCACAAGGATTTTTATGGAGGGAAATCCCGCGCGTATGCGTCTGGTAAGCGCGATACCGCTGCCATCGGGCAGATCCACGTCCATCAGCACCAGGTCGGGCTGGAGCTCTCCGGTCAAACGCCAGGCCGTTGTGCAATCGCCGCACACGCCTACCACCTCGACCCCCGTGAAAGTCTCCATCATCAGGCGCAACGCGTCGCACATCATCGGATGGTCATCAACAATGAGTATGCGTTTGGCCATAAAACGCGTGAATTACCCGCCCCCGTCGTCGAGAGTCAAGCATGCGATCGCAAATGATTTGGTGCATGCCGGCTGTCTTGCCGGCCATAAGTAATCTATAAATCTTCCGAACGGGGCGATGAATCGGACCTATTTTGAGCGAGATACTTATTCCAAGTCGCATTCAAGATGAGCCTATCTCCACGCAAAATTTCCTGAGCTGACCCTCAGGGCCACGTCTGAAATGTAGCCCGCTGAGTGAGCAGAGGTATCCGAGTCGGGCTCAGCTTGAACGCAAACTGGAATTGCAAGAACGAAGGCCGGAAGCAACCCGTTAACCGGCGCCTTCAAGCCCGCCCCGCCAGCAGCGCATGGATCAACACCGCGCCCGCCACCGACACGTTGAGCGATTCCACGCGCCCGCTTCCGGGAATCGTCACCAACCGCGTGCACGCACGCTCCACCTCGGGCGCGAGCCCGTGTTCCTCGTTGCCCAGCACCAGCGCCACCGGCCTGGCCGGCCCCGCCAGCGCCACCGGCTTGCCGCCGCGCGCCGCCGCGCCCGCCACGTCGTAGCCGGCTTTCACAAGCTGCTTAGCCAACGCCGCGAGGTCCGGCACGAGCCATACCGTCACCTGCTCAAGCCCTCCCTCCGACACACGAAACGCCGCCTCGCCCGGAAGCGCCGCCTGCGGATGCGCCGGGATGATGATATGCTCCACGCCAAAAAAAGCCGCCGTCCGCGCGATCGCGCCGAGATTGTGCGCGTTGCCGATCCGGTCGAGCAGCACGAGCGGCGTGCGCTGCGCCGACCAACGGCCGATCATCGCCGCATCCGGCGCGCGCAGCTTCGGCGCGTCGATGACCGCCACGATTCCGCCGTGGTGGACGCTTCCCGCGATCTTCTCCAGCTCCGCCGGCGGCACGCAGCGATACACTTTCCTCGCTGCGGCGAGCGCCTTGCAGATCGCGCCGATCTTCCTCCCGGTCGCCTCGTCGAAAAACAGCCGCTTGATCGACGCCGGCTCGCGTTCGAAACGCGAACGCACCGCCACCAGACCGCACAAATTGAGCTCGGGGGATTTCACGCCGCGATGCTGGCGCGCCCCGATGCGGTTTGTCGAGCGAACGCCCGCCGGCGAACATTCGGCAAGGTTGACGCTTAAAACGCTTCGGCGTCAGCATCCCGCCAAGGTCGTCCCCTTTATGCCCCGCCGCATCACTCTCCGAGACATCGCCACCGCGGCCGAGGTGGACATTTCCACCGTGAGCCGCGCCCTGCGCAACAGTCCCAGCGTGCGCTCCGACACCCGCGCCCTGATCCAAAAAGCCGCGTCGGACCTCGGCTACATACCCGATCCGGCCATGTCGGCGCTGGTCGCCTACCGGAAAGGCGTCCGGACATCGTCCTATCAATCCACCATCGCCTGGCTCGACAACTGGCGCGTGCGCGGCGAACTGCGCAAGATCGAGGCGTTCGACGAATATTTCGTGGGCGCGGCCGAGCGCGCCGCCCGGTTTGGCTACAAGCTGGACGAGTTCCCCCTGAGGTCCAAGGGCCTCACGCCCGGCCGCCTGGGGGCCATCCTGCGCGCGCGAAACATCCGGGGGATCATCGTCGCCCCTCAACAGCACGACGGCGAAAAGCTCGGCTTCGACTTCGCCGATTTTTCCGCCGTCGCCCTCGGCTACAGCCTGCGTCCCGCATCGCTGCACGTCGTCACCAACCACCAGTTTCTCTCGGCGACGCTCGCCATGAGCCGGCTTCGCGCCCTCGGCTACCGCCGCATCGGCCTCTATCTCTACGCCGACTGGGACCTCAAGGTGAACGAGGGCTACAGTTCCGGCTTCCTCTCCGCCCAAAAACACGTCGCCAAGAAAAACCGTATCGCTCCGTTCCTCCACGACGTCCCCGAGTCCGCCCCCGAAAACATCATCTCCGACGCATTCCGCGCCTGGGTCGGGCGTGCGCGGCCCGACGCGATCATCAGCCAGGGACTCTCCGACAAGCTGGGCGACTGGCTGAAACCCCTCGGCCTTCGCGTGCCCCGCGACATCGGCATCGCCGACCTGAGCACCCCCTCCGACAAGCCCGACGTCACCGGCATCTACCAAAACAACCGCCGCATCGGCGCCACCGCCGTCGATCTGGTCGTCGGCATGATTCAGCGCAACGAGCGCGGCCTGCCCGATACCCTTCTCTACACGTTGGTTGACGGCATCTGGCGTCCCGGAAAAACCGTGCGCACGATCGTTTCCGATCCGGCTCGCGCGCCAATCTAGGAAGCCTCGCGTGAAGGAAATCCAATAAATTGGATTTCCCCGCGCTGTCCCGTGCGGACGACCTCGGCTAGGTTATGCGCATGGGTTACCCCGCTCACCGCAAAACGCCCCGCCCCGGCGATAAAAAGGACCGTGCATTTACCCTCATCGAGCTGTTGGCCGTGATCGCCATCATCGGCGTGCTCGCGGGCCTCCTGATCGGCGGCATCTCAAAGATCCGCGACGCCGCCCGCCGGACCCAATGCGCCAGCAATCTCCGCCAGATCGGCGCCGCCTTCCAGCTCTACGCCGCCGATAACCGCGGACTGTTTCCAGCGGCACGATTGCTGAGGGAGTCCGAAATGCCCGCGCCTTATACCAAGTTGAATCCCCCGCTCTGGGCCAACCTCACGCTCGAGAATTGGCAGGTCGAAATCAGCCGCTACATCACCCGCGAGCAAAGCATCGGCCAGATCAAAAATACCGGGGCCGGGTCCAACATCGCCCACTGCCCGTCCTTCGACCTGTTTTTCCCGGACATCTCCAAGCTGACCTCCGTCAGCAATCTCAGCACTTCCGGCTACGGCATGAACGTGAACCTCAACGTGGGGGGTTCCAATTACCAATCCGGCAACTGGACGAACAGCACCAGCCGCCGGTTCCCCGCCGTGCTCCTCAACAATCCCGCCAAGACCATTCTCGTCGGCGACAGCAGCAATTATTATATCAACAGCTCATATCCCGGCAGCTGGGCGGTCGCCACCAACACCAGCCCCACCGATCCCGTCGGCCAGCCCGACGGCTACCTGTATGGCGCGCCCAAACGCCACGGCGCCACCGCGAACTATCTCTATGGCGACGGCCATGTCTCCGCCCTGACTTTCGACGCCTCCAATGAGGCCGCCTCCTTTCACCCCTGATCCCGATGACGAGACCCCGCGCCCATCTTCTCGCCGCTCTCTTCGCCCTGCTGATCCCGGCGGCGGTCGCCGCTCCGATCACCCTCCCCAATCCCGGCTTCGAACAGGAGTTCGCCGACTGGACCGTCTATGAAAACGACGCCCCCATGAGCACCGCGACGGCCTCGGCCGCCCATCAGGGGAAACTCGGGCTGCGTATCCACGACACCGATTCAAAACTGGGCTCCAGCGTCGAGAGCACGCCCCTGCCCGCCGTCCCCGGACGCTCCTATCGCGTCAGTCTTTATGCCCGCTCTCCCGGCGCCACCAACGGCTGTGGTGTCTACCTCCGCTTCCGTAACGATCTTCAGCGCCTCATTCCCACTCCCACGGGCACGGCATCCATCCCCGCCCACGCCTCCGACTGGACCGCCCTCGAATTTGAAACGGTCGCCCCCGCCGACGCCGCCAGCATCGCGGTGTGGATACATTCCTACAGCACCACCACCGGCATCTGGGAGGTTGACGACATCCAACTCGCTGAACTCGACGGCCCCGGCGGCGCTCCCGTCGCTTCCACTGCGGCCGCCACCTCCGTCGCAGCCTCCAAACCTGCGGCCGCTCTCGCCCCGCTGCCGCCGCTGCCCGCTTCCCCCCCCGTGATCGTCCTCAAGCTCGACGACCTTGTCAGCACACGCGACGGCAACGTCGTTCCACGCTGGAAACGCATCACCGACTTCGCCCTCGAACGCAAAATCAAGCTCTCCATCGGCATCATCGCCGACTCCCTCGAAGGCGACAAACCCGCCTACTTTTCCTACATCAAAGATCTCCAAAAAACCGGCCTCTTCGAGTTCTGGTTCCACGGCTACGACCACAAGGCTTGGAAGGAAGGCGACCGCAACGTCAGCGAGTTCCAGGGCCCGTCCTACGAACAGCAGAAAGACCACTTCGTCCGCTCCCAGGTTCTCGCCCGCGCGAAGCTGGGCTTTTCGTTCACCACCTTCGGATCGCCGTTCAACGTCTCCGACGCCAACACCGCCCGCGTCCTCGCCGAGGATGCCAACATCAAGGTCTGGCTCTACGGCGACCGCGCCAATCCCGCCGGAAAAACCGTCCTTGATCGCGTCGGCGCCGTCAGCATCGAGCAGCCCCTCTTCGTGCCCAACCCGGCAAAGTTCATCGAAGGCTACGCGAAGAACGCCGGCGGACGCCGGTTCTACGTCCTCCAAGGTCACCCCGCGCAATGGGACGACGCCCGCTGGGCCGAGTTCGTGAAGCTCGTGGATTACCTCCTGCAAAACCACATCCCCGTCGTCACCCCGACCGAAGCCGCCGCCCTGTAGGGCTGGCGCTCGCGCCACGCCTTCCGTCTTTCCCGTCCCCATACCCCACACCCCATGCATACGTCACCCCACACCCTCCGTCCTTTCCTCCCTCGCGCCCTCGCGGCGCCGTTCTCCTTCCCGCTTTCAAAACTGTTTCTCCTTCTCGGCTTCGCCGCCACCACGGCGACCGCCACCAGTTACTACGTCGATCCCGCCACCGGCAGCATGAGCAACCCCGGCACGAGCCAGTTGCCGTGGAGCACGCTTGAGGCCGTCTTCAACGCGGGAAAACCCTTCGTCGCCGGCGATGTGATCTATCTGCGCAACGGCTATCACGGTGCTCCGATGGTTCGCGGGTTCAACACCGGCACCGTCACCATCCAGCCGCAGAGCGGGCATACCCCAAAGCTTAAATACCTGGATACGCTCAACGCCTCCCACTGGACGATTTCCGACCTCGACATCAGTCCGTTCTACGCGGGCACGACCCTGACAAACGCCAACTACCTGTGCTTCATCCGGCCCAGCTGCAGCTACATCACCGTCCAAAACTGCCGGCTCAACTCGGTCGCCGACACCGTGGACGTGAAGCTCTGGTCGGTCGCGGATTGGGGCGTGGCGGCCGATGGCGCGAGAGTCGAAGGCCCGCACTCCCAGTTTATCAACAATACCCTGACCAACGTGAATTTCGGCATCAGGGTCATGCAGACCGCCCCCGATTCGCTCATCACGGGCAACCGCATCACCAACTTCAGCAAGGACGGCATGATCGGCTTGGCGGACAACTGCGAGTTCAGCTACAACACCGTGCTGAATTCCTATTTGGAACTGGCGGTCGATCCCAACCACGACGACGGGTTCCAGAGCTGGGCGACCAACGCGGCCTCGGTCGTGTCCAACATCACCCTGCGTGGAAACATTTTCATCAGCTGCACCGATCCGGCCCAGCCGCACAAGGGGGACATGCAGGGCATCGGTTGTTTCAACGGCATGTATAGCGGCTGGATCGTGGAAAACAACGTGGTCGCCGCCTGCATGATCAACGGCATCGCCTTTAGCGGCGCGACCAACTGCAGGATCGTGAACAACACGGTGGTTAAAAACCCTCTGAACCCGACAGGCGACACGCCCTACATCCGCATTGATCCCAAGCCGGGCGGGACCCCGGTCTCCACGGACAACACGGTCAGAAACAACTTCGCCCCCAACTGGTGGTTCACCGGCACCTACACCGCCGATCACAACATCACCCTGAACGCCGCCAATTACTCCGCGCATTTCGTCGATTACCCGAACCTCGACCTTCATCTGAAAACCGGAAGCTCCGCGATCAATGCCGGCTCCTCCACGCTGGCCCCAGCCATCGACTGCGACCAACTCCCCCGTTCCGCCCCCTATGACATCGGGGCCTTTGAATACCGGACCGCCAACGTCCACGGCGGCACCTGGTCGTTGAAGAGCGTCCTGACTTCAACCAAGAGCTACTCCAACGCTTCGCAAGCTCCCACCGGCATCCCCGCCGCGACCACCTATGTCGGCAGCATCTGGATCAAGGGCTCGGGCTCCGTCCAGTTGAAGGTTCTGGCGGGAGCCTGGGGTGCCGCCCTAGCGACCGTTCAGTGCAACGCCACTTCCACCTGGACCCAGGTCACCACGCCCGCCTTCAGCACCGATGCGAACACCCAGCTGACCTTCGTCCTGCAGGACCAATACGGCACCGCCGGCACGATCTACATAGATGACGCGTTTCTCGGCGTAAGCGGCGGCGCCAACAAGCTGGCCAACCCCGGCTTTGAGAGCGGCACCTCATCATGGGGCATCAGCAACAACACGATCTGGAGCATCGGCCAATTCTGACAAATCCGTCCGACACCACGCCCCACCGATCCAACCCTCTTCAATTCTTTACCCGCCACATTCCATGAAAACCCCAGCCTCAACCGCCACCCGTCTCGCCGCCGCCTGCGCCCTCGCCACGCTGCTGTCCGTCTCGCTTCCCCTCGCCTCCGCCGACATCCTCACATGGGACAGCGGCGGCCTGGCCCCCGCTTCGCCCAACAATGCGGCGGGAACCTGGAATCTTACCAACGCCTACTGGAGCAACGGCTCGACGGATTCCGCATGGGTCAACGCCAACAACGACACCGCCTCCTTCGGCGGCACCACCGCCTACACGGTCACCATCGGCTCCGGCATCGCGATCACGGCGGGCGGATTGACGACCACCAACGCCGGCACGGTCACCATCTCCGCCGGCAACGGTTCCTCGTCGCTTACTTTGGCCGGCGCCACGCCGACCATCGGCGGCGCCGGCACCTTCACTTTGAACATCGCGATCCAAGGATCCGACGGGCTGGCCAAGACGGGCAATGGCACCCTGCGCTTCAACACCGCCGCCACCTACACGGGAAACACCTCGACCAGCGGCGGCCAGATCGTCCTGGCCGCGGCCAACGCTCTGCCCGCGACCACCCAGCTGGCCATGTCGAACACCGGTCTTGTAACCATGCAGAACAATCAGTCTCTCGCGGGACTGAGCGGCCTCTCGACAAACACCATTCGTAACACCACCGCCTCGAACTGGACCCTCACGATCACCGGCGGCACCAACGCCTTTGCCGGCACCCTCTCGGAAACCTCCACCGGCACCCTCGCCCTGACCAATTCCGGAGGCACTCTCGCCCTGACCGGCACCAACAACTACAAAGGCGCCACCATTGTCTCCGGCGGCTCGCTCAGCTTCGGCTCTAACCTCGTCAACAGCAGCTCCGTCACCGTCTCCGGCGGCACGCTCACCAGCACCGTCGCCAACGTGAACCTCGGCAAGGGCGCCGTCTCCATGGGCTCCGGTGCCATCACGCCGCGCGGTGTCGGCACGGCCGGCACCTTCACGCTCGACGCCAATCAAAACTTCGTCACCACCGGCGGCACGCTCAACTTCGACTTGGTCAGCTCGTCGAATTTCGACCAGATCATCAGCCTGGGCTCCGGCGCCTTCAGTCTCACCGGCACAACCCTCGCCCTCAGCGGCCTCACCTCCGTCGCCGGCACCTACCAGCTATTCAGCGGCTTCACCTCCGGCTCCGTATCCAGTCTCACCATCACCGGCCTCACCGGCGGCTACTCTGGTTCCCTCGACAACACCGGTCTCCTCACCGTCACCGCCATCCCCGAGCCCTCCACCTACGCCGCCCTCGCCGGCGCGGCCATCCTCGGCATCGCCGCCATTCGCCGCCGCAAAACCCGCGCATAATGCCCCGCTGGAAAATATCCGCCGTCACCCTCCTCCTCCTTCTCGGCGGCGGTCTTCAGGCGGCGGCCCCTTGGCGTTCATCGCTGTATCCGGAAAACTGGAAGCCCGGTTACACCGATGACGCAGGGCGGTTTCTCCACGACTTCTCCCATGCCGGTTACCACTCGGGAAACATCGCCATCCCCGACCGCACCGCTCCCGCAACCGACGTCACCCGTCCGCCCTACAACGCGGACGCCTCCGGCAAAACCGACACCACCCGGGCCATCCAGCAGGCCATCGATGCCGTGGGCCAATCCGGCGGCGGCATCGTTTATCTGCCGGCGGGCAGCTACCGGATCTCCCCGCAAGGCGCCGACACCTTCGCCCTGAGGATTCGGGATGATCATGTGATCCTGCGCGGAGCAGGGGCCGACCGCACCTTCCTCTTCAACACAGCCGTGAAGATGCGAGGCAAACAGGTGATCAGCCTCGAATCGCGCGCCCGCGCGTGGTGGAACACCGGCTCAGGCGATCCGCAAGGCGTCGCCTTGTCCGCCGACCTGCCGGGATCTTCCACGGTCATCCCCGTAACCGACGTCACACCGTTCGCCGCCGGCGAGTTGATCGCCATCCGTAACACCATCACCCAATCCTACATCGACCGGCTCGGAATGACCGGGAAATGGCGCGCGGACGATCCCGCCAACCGCCCGCTGGCCTACTGCCGGCGCATCGTTTCGATCGACCTGAAAAACAAAACCCTGACGGTCGACATTCCCGTGCGCGGATTCCTTTACGCCTCCGACCGGGCCCGCGTCGTCAAGACCTCGGGCCACATGCTCACCGAAGTCGGCCTGGAAGATTTTTCCATAGGCATGCTCCAGAATCCCGGCACCACCCTCGACGACGGCGCCTACGACAAACCCGGCACCGCCGCCTACGAAGTCCACGGCTCGATCGTCCTCTCGCTCTCCTTCGTCGAAAACGCCTGGGTCCGGCGCATCCGCACCTACTCCCCGGAAGGCAACGATGCAAAAGTCCACGTTCTCTCCAACGTCCTTCGCCTCTGGAACACGCGCCTGGTCACCGTCTCGGACTGCGATTTCAAGTTTCCCCAATATCGCGGCGGCGCCGGCAACGGCTACCTCTACTGCCTCAATGCGCAGGACAACCTGATCCGCGACTGCCGCGCCGAGGGCGGCCGGCACAATTACGACTTCGGCACCATGGCCGCCAGCGGCAACGTCATCCTCGATTGCACGGCCAAGGACGGCGACCTCGCGTCCGATTTTCACATGTATCTTTCTCTGGCCAACCTCATCGACAACCTGACCTGCGACGGCGATTTCATCGAGGCCCGCGCGCTCCGCCCCTGGGGCGGGCCCATGCACGGCGTCACCACCACGCAGTCCGTTTTCTGGAACACCTGCGGCCTGCGCTACGCCGCGAAGCGTCTCGGCGACTCGCCCGCCGTCGTCTACTCGCACCAATTCGGCGACGGCTACGTCATCGGCACGCGGGGCCCCGCCAGCAACGTGGACTCCGACGACTTCGTCGAAGGTGTCGGCAACGGCGACTCGCTCCAGCCGCGCTCCCTTTATCTCGATCAACTCGGCCGCCGCCTCGGACGAACGACCACGCCTCATTCTCCATGAATTCACTGCTCGAAACCAAACCCGCCGTCGCCCCCCGCGTCGGCGAAGAACGCATTCTCTTCTCCGTAGGCCCCCTGGAAAAAAGCCTTTTCCTGCCGCAGGCCGACCTGACGCGCTTCCACGATCAGGATTGCGTTCACATCAATCCGGACGGGATCGGCGCAGCCGACTGGGAGGCAACCTTGCGCAGGCACCGGCCCACCGTGCTGGTCTCCGCCTGGAACACCCCGCCTATCCCCGTCTCGTGGATCGAATCCGACGACTTCACGCTGCGCTATCTCTGCAACATCACCGGCTCCGTAAAAACGGTCGCTCCCCGCGTCCTTTTTTCACGCGGGGTCCGCGTGACGAATTGGGGTGCCATCATCAACCACACCATCGCGGAGCACGCCCTGCTAATGGTGCTGTCCCTGTTGCGCAACACCGCGGCCTGGCCGGCCGCCACCGCATCGGGCCGTTACAGTGCCCAGCTCATGCCCGTCCTCCGCACCCGCTCTCTCCGCGGCAAACGCGTCGGACTGCACGGCTTCGGCGCCATCGCCCGGGAAATCGTCGCATTGCTCAAACCCTTCCAGGTGGAAATCGCCGCGTGCTCGCACGGCGTTCCCCGCGCCTTCTTCGAGGCGCACGGCGTCGAGCCCTTCGCCGATCTCGAATCGTTGTTCGCGCGCAGCGACGTGCTGATCGAATGCGAAAGCCTCACCCCTCACAGCCGCGGCAGCGTGACCGCCGACGTGCTGGCCCGTCTCCCCCATGACGCCGTGTTCGTCAACGTGGGCCGCGGCCTGGTCGTGGACGAGGCCGCGCTGGCCCGCCTCGCCTCCGAAAAACAGCTCCGCGTCGGCCTCGATGTTTTCCACCAGGAGCCGCTGCCGCCGGATTCCCCGCTCGCCAAGATTCCCGGCCTGCTGATCTCGCCGCACATCGCCGGCCCCACCTGGGACACCTTCCCCAGTTGCGGAGACCATGCGCTTGGAAATCTCCACCGGTATCTCGACCGCGAGCCGCTGACCGACGAGGTCACACTCGAGATCTACGACCGCGCGACCTAGACGCCAATTGCGGCCGCGCCCGTGCCGGGCGTGTTCCGAGATGCCCGATGATTTCGATCCGCACGCCTCACGGCACGTTCGTCACCGTAAGCGCGCCGATCTTCACCTCGGACTGGCCCTCGCCCGGACGGCGGACGCTGCGGAACATCAGGTAGGGCGACGCGCCCGTCCACGCGGCGACGTTGAAGGCCTCCGTCCATTTGCCCGCGCCCGAAAATTCCTGCGCCGCGTCCGTTCCCTTGATGCTGAAATCCGTCGCCGAAAACCGCAGCTTCAGGTTCTTCAGGGGCGGCGTGAGCTTGGTGGCCAGGGTGTGGATCGTCGCCTCCTTGGTGCCGACCGCGCCGCACATGAGGAGCAGGTTGCCGTTGTCGCTCAGGCGCAGCTTGAGGTAGCTGCTCGAGTTGCCCTCGCCCGGCGAGTTGGCCGAAAAAATCATCACCATCACGCTGTCGCCCGGCGCCGCCGTGCCGCCCACCGCCACGTCGCGCAGCTCGATCTCGAGCGGCTTCGCAGTAAAATCCAGCCTGGGATCGCCGGCCTTCATCACGAAGACGGAGTTGGCGTAGCCCGTGTTCATCCCGGAAGCGGTCAACACCAGCGATCCGTCCGCGACCGTGACGCTCGCATCCGCCTTCCATTTTTCCGACGCCGGAAGCTTGTCGAACGGCTCGGAGAGAATCGGCGCCGCGTTCAGGGACAGGACGGAGGCCGCGAGAAACAGGCCGGTTTTAAAAAATAGGATCGGGGTTTTCATGGGTTTTGGGGGCAAAAGCATTCGTTGCCAAAAGGAGCCAAGCCTCCGCGGGAGCGCATTGGCGAAGCCCGAACAGTCTTTCATTTTTCATTTGCCGCAACAAGAGCACAGTCGCTTACACGGGTGAGCTGTCATGAAACCCGCCCGCCGCGTCACCCAGCAGGACATCGCCCGCGCCGCCGGGGTGAACCGCGCCACCGTCTCCCTGGCCCTGCACTCCAGCCCGAGCATTCCCGCCGTCACGCGGGAGCGCATCATGGCGCTGGCGAAAAAACTCGGCTACGAACCCGATCCCATGCTCTCGGCGCTGGCCAATTACCGGCATGGCAAACGGCCCGCCAAGTTTCACGGCACCCTCGGCTGGCTGGCGCACACCACGCCGGAACTCGGCTGGCGCGACATTCCCCATTTTGTGACTTACCTCGAAGCCGCCTCCGCCCAGGCGGAATCCCACGGCTACCGGGTCGAGGTCATCGACCTGCACGACATGGGCATCAACTGGCCGCGCGCCGCGGTCGTCGCCAAATCGCGCGGCATCGACGGCGTGCTCCTCTGCCCCCAGCCCTTCCCCGATACGAATCTGGATCATTTTCCCTGGCACGACTTCGCCGCCGTCACCTTCGGCTACACCATGACGCGGCCCAAGCTGCACATGATCGCCTCGGCTCACTACGCCGCGACCTTCCAAACCATGACCGAGCTGTATGCCAGAGGCTACCGGCGCATCGGGTTTGTGTTCACCCGCCAGCACGACCAGCGCACCAATCACACCCACCTCGCCGGCTATCTCACCGCGCGCGAGCTGCACGATTCCCACATCAACCTGCCGCCCTTCATCAACGAGGCCGACGATTCCTCCCGGTCCGCCCTCTGGCACTGGTTCGATCGCTACAAGCCGGATGCGATCATCACCGGCGACCGGCATTTCGAGCGGGTTCTTCAGGAGCGAAACCTCAAGGCCCCCGACGACATCGGTCTGGCCTGCCCGGGCTTGGCCGACGCCACCGGCACGACGGCCGGCATCTGCGAGGACAATCGGCAGCTCGGCCGCATCGCCGTGGATTTTCTGGTCTCGATGCTGCACCGCGGAGAACGCGGCATCCCCGACCATCCGCAACAGCTTCTCGTCCCCGGCACCTGGACGTCGGGCCGCACGCTGCGCCCGTTGCCCAGCGACTAGAACTCCGATGTAGGCCCGAACGCCGGTCGGGCTGATTGGAGCCAAGGCCCCCGACCAGCGGTCGGGGCTACATCCGCCCTTGCTCACCCGTGTGAGCAAGGGCCGTCTCGTGCCCCGCCGCGCGCTCTGGGAGAAGCGTGAGAGATGACCCCTCTGACGCAAACCGACGTCCTTGCCGCCACGGCCACCGCCGTTCCCACACCGCGCATTCTCTTCGCCCTCGCCGAGGACGAACGGAATCTCTTTTTCCCCGGCGAGCTGCCTTCCGGTTCCGTCTGGGAAAACCCGCGCGGCCTGGGACCGGGCAGTTGGAATCGCCTGCTGGAACACCACCGGCCCCGTGTTCTTGTCACAGGCTGGTCCACTCCGGCGATCGACTCCGCCCAGACCACCCTCCCCGGACACGGCGGTTCCATAGACTACGTCTGCCATGCCTCCGGCTCCGTCCGGCATCTCGTGACGCGCGAGCAACTGGCGGCCGGCCTGAAAACCACCAACTGGGGCTCGCTCGTCGCCCCCGTGGTCGCCGAACACGCCCTGCTGTTGATCATGGCGTCCTTGCGCCAGCTCCCTTTCTGGCGCGAACACATGCTGCTCCCGGCGACCACGCAAAGAAAACACCTGATGACGCGGACCCTCCACGGAAAACGCGTGGCCATCCACGGCTTCGGCGTCATCGCCCGAGAACTCATCCGGCTGCTCCATCCGTTCAACGTCTCCGTCACCGTTTTTTCCGCGGGCGTCCCCGAATCACTGATACGCGAGCATGGAGCCGCTCCGGCGGCCTCGCTGCTCGCGCTCGCCCAAGGCTCGGAGATTTTCGTGACATGCGAGGCCCTCACGCCGGCCTCCCGCAAAGCCATCGCCGCCCCGGTGCTCGCCGCCCTCCAGGAAGGCGCGGTGTTCGTCAACGTGGGCCGCGGAGCGGTCGTGGACGAAGCCGCCCTCGCCGAAGCCGCCCAAAACCGCGGCCTGCGGATCGCGAGCGACGTGTTCGCCAACGAGCCGCTCCACCCCGATTCGCCGTTCTTCCAGCTTCCGGATGCGATCCTGTCCCCCCACATCGCCGGGCCGACCCGCGATTATTTCGCCGTCTGCGGCCGGCACGCGCTGCGCAATATCGCCCGCTACCTCTCCGGGAAGACTCCGGAGGGCCTCATCACGCCCGAGATCTTTGACCGCTCCACATAGCATCCAGTAATATAAAAATTTTCTGTTTTATGTAGGGCCTCACCTTGCGTGAGGCCGCGATGTCTTTTTGCCTACGCAAGCCGCACCGGCCCGACACAAGGTCGGGCCCTACACCCCGAACTTTATCGTGCCATGGCATACTAGGCGCCGCCGGCACGCGTTTGATTTGTTCGCTTGTTTTCCAAGCTTCCCCTTGAGTGACGGCCGGCGCCCCCTCAACCCCGTTCACCACCCGAAACCATGCCGCTACGCGTTACCCTTCGTGACATCGCCAAGCGGGCCGACGTGCATATTTCCACCGTCAGCCTGGCCCTGCGCCACAGCCCGAAGCTCCGGCCGGAGATGCGCGCACGCATCCTCAAGATCGCCGAAGGAATGGGCTACACGCCCGACCCGATGTTGTCCGCGCTGGTGGCCTACCGGAAAAAAATCCAGCCGGCCTCCTATCAACCCACGCTGGCCTGGATAGACAACTGGCCGGAACGCGGTTCATTACGCGGCGTCAAGGCGTTCAACGAATACTTCCTCGGGGCCAAGGAACGCGCCGGCCAGCTTGGCTACAAACTGGAGGAGTTCTGGCTGCACGCCCCGGGGATCACCCCCGCGCGCACCGCCGCCATCCTGCGCACGCGCAACATCCAGGGGTTGATCGTCCCGCCGCAGGAATACGACGGCGTCAAACTCGACTTCGATTTCACCCCTTTTTCCGCCGTCGCGCTCGGCTACAGCCTGCGGCCCGCCCTGCTCCACATCGTCACCAACCATCAGGCCCAATCCATCTCCCTGCTGTTCGAAAAACTCGTGGCCCTGGGCTACCGCCGCATCGGCCTCTACTTGAGTTTGGATTGGGATAAAAAAGTGAACCACGGCTACCTGGGCGGCTTCACAACCGCCCAGCAGGTGCTGCCGGCCAAAAATCGCCTCCGGGCCCATATCACCGGCACGTTGGGCAAGCTTGATTTCCTCAAATGGTTTAATGAAAGCCGTCCGGACGCGGTCATCACCCAGGGACTCGCCTCCGGAATCTCGGACTGGATCAAACCGCTGCGCGTGCCCGAGGACCTGGGCGTTGCCGACCTGAGCGCCAACCGGGACTCCCCCCATATCGCCGGCATCTACCAGAACGACTGGCTCATCGGCGCCACCGCGGCGGAAGTCGTCATCGGCATGCTCCAGCGCAACGAGCGAGGCCTGCCCGCCAACCTGATCTACACGTTGGTGGGCGGCGTCTGGCGACCGGGCCCCAGCCTGCGAAGCGCGCCCGCGCCGCTGGCCAAGTAACGCCTCGCACCCCCGCATGCGCCTTGGGAAAAGCTCTTTGTTTCCCGTTTATTCGCTATGGGGCCAATAGCCCGACGCTTGCTTCGGCTTGGATGTAGGAACGGCTTTACGCCGCGATTGATCGCCCGTGGGAGCGAGCTTGCTCGCGATGATCGGAATCGCGGCGTAAAGCCTCCTACAAATCTGCATTCAATACCAGAGCCTACTCCTGGAATGTTTGTTCTATTGTGCGAACAAAGCCGCTCTTTCGCCTTTCATCAAACCGGCTACTGTTTGGGAAGTCCCCTTGGTTCCCCTTCGGCAAACCCACCCTCCCCCGTCCGACCATGCGTTCCCGCCCCCGCGCATTTACCCTCATTGAATTGCTGGCCGTCGTCGCCATCGTCGGCGTCCTCGCCGCTCTTGTCGTGGGCAGCGTCTCCAAGATCCGCGATGCCGCCCGCCGGTCCACCTGCGCCAGCAACCTCCGTCAGATCGGCGCCGCCTTCCAACTCTACGCCGCCGACAACAAGGGCCTGTATCCCGCGCCGCGAATGGCTACTTACCCCTACCCGGTAACGCCTCCGGGAGGAGGATCGTATACGAAGCAAAACCCTCCTCCAGGGGTCAACCCGTCAGGAGAAAACTGGCAGGTTGAAATCAGCCGCTACGTCGTTCGAGACCAGAATTATATTTGGGACGTCAAGGATATCTACGGTCAGGCCAACATCGCCCACTGCCCGTCTTACGACCTTTTCTTCAACACCGCTGCGAAGATGTCTTCTCAAAGCAACATCAGCACCGCCGGCTATGGCATGAACGTGAACCTCAATGTGAACGGCTCCAACTACAGCGGCACCACTTGGGGGAAAGAAAACACGCTTCGGTTTCGAGCCATTGGCCTCACCTATCCGGCCACAACCATTCTCGTGGGAGACAGCGCCAATTTTTTCATAACCCTTCCTTGGACGGCCGACCCCTCGTTTCTCGACGGCTATGGCAACGCCGCGCCCAAACGCCATGGCGCCACCGCCAACTACCTCTACGCCGACGGCCATGTCGCCGCGCTGCCTCTGGAGACCGCCATCGTGGCCGTTGCCTACAAGCCCTAAGTCCATGGGGCAACTCGTGTGGCCCGAGGCGTGAGCCGAGGGAAGACTGAAAGTGTTTAGGCCTGCGCGCCCTCGCCAATAGAGCGGTTAAATAAAAATCATAGCCGTTCTGGATTGATGTAGCCGGGGTCGCTGACCCCGGTGTCTTGGTTGTGTGGCTCAGACCGGGGTCAACGACCCCGGCTACAACTTTATCCGAAACGCTCTAATGCCCCCGGCTTGCGTGTGATTCCCCATTTCGGAGCCGCTCTCGGCAACATTCTTCAATAGTTTGAAAGCCCTCGCGCTTTCCCCCGGTGCCCGACCGGTTACCTTTTTCTCATGTTCCGACCTCCCCTTCGGAAGCCTTTCACTCCTCCCTCTCCCATGCGTTCCACCCCACGCGCATTTACCCTCGTCGAGTTGCTGGCCGTCGTCGCCATCATCGGCGTCCTCGCCGCGCTCGTGATCGGCAGCGTTTCAAAAATCCGCGATGCCGCCCGCCGGTCCACCTGCGCCAGCAACCTCCGCCAGATATACGCCGCCTTCCAACTCCACGCCGCCGACAACCGCGGCCTTTTTCCCGCAGAGCGCCAGCCCTATACAACTTCGGGTGATGTTAGCTCAAACCCGAATCCCAAGGGCGACAACTGGCAGGCGGAGATCAGTCGCTACGTCCTTCGCGACGGACTCCTCGGCGACGTCAAAAAAGTCGGGGCCGACTCAAATATCGCCCACTGCCCTTCCTTTGATCTCCTCTTCCCGAACGCCACCTTGGCCTCCTCAAACTATAAAACCGCCGGCTACGGCATGAATTCAAACCTCAACATAGGCGGCACCGATACGAATGGAAATCCGATCGCGCTTGGCGGAAGCAAACTCTCCATCTCAACGCGCTTCCCGGCCGCTTCGATCATCAATCCCGCCAAGAGCGTCCTCGTCGCCGACAGCAGCGATTACCACATCGCCGTAAGCGGCAGCTGGACAACCACCACAAACACCGATCCCACCAACAATATGGGAAAGCCAGACGGCTACGCGAGCGGCGCCCCCTACCGTCACGGCTCCAACGCCAACTACCTCTTCGCCGACGGCCATGTCGTCTCGATGTCGCCCGCCGACGCCCTCCCCTTTTTAGCCTTCAAGCCCTGATCCCATGCTCCTTCCTGCACGCCCGTTTCTGCACTCCATCCTCTCCGCCCTTCTGACCGCGACGGTCGCGCTCGCCGCACCGCTACCCCTCGAAAACCCCGGGTTTGAGGACGGCCTCAAGGGCTGGACTCCCTTCGAAAACAACGCGCCCATGAGCCGCGCCGACGCCAAGTCCGCCCACGCCGGCGCGCTCGGCCTGCGCGTCGAGGACAATGACGCGGTCCTCGGCTCCAGCGTCGAGAGCGCCCCCCTTCCCGCCGTTCCCGGCCGCACCTACCGCCTCGGCTTTTTCGCGCGCTCCTCCGATCCCAAGATCGGTTGCGGCGTGTATCTGCGTTTTCGTGACGCCGACCGGAAGCTCTTGCCCGAGCCACCGGCGGCGACCATCCCCGCCTCCTCCTCCGAGTGGACCCCCTGCCAATTCGAAACCGTCGCGCCCGCCGGCGTCGCCAGCGTGAGCGTGTGGATCCATTCCTTCAGCAAAAACACCGGTGCCTGGGACATCGATGACATCAAACTCGAAGAGCTCGAAGGCCCCGGCGGCGCGGTCGCCGCCGCCACACCCGCTCCGGTCGCCACCGCTCCCGCCAAGCCCGCGCTCGACTTGTCCAAACTGCCTCCCCTGCCCGCCAATCCGCCCGCCGTCGTCCTCAAGGTGGACGACCTCGCCACCGGCGGCGGCAACGTGCCGCGCAATTGGAAACGCATCACCGACTTCGCCCTCGAGCGTAAATTCAAGCTCTCCGTCGGCATCATCACCGAGTCCCTCGGCACCGCCAATCCGTCCTACATCAATTACATCAAGGACCTCCAGAAAACCGGCCTCATCGAGTTCTGGTTCCACGGCTGGAATCACAAGATGTGGGAGGAGAACGGACAAAAGCTTCAGGAGTTCAAGGGCACGCCCTACGAACACCAGAAGGAGAGCTTCGTGAAATCCCAGGCCCTCGCGAAGGAGAAGCTCGGCTTCGGCTTCACCACTTTCGGCTCCCCGTTCAACGGCATGGACGAAAATACCTTCAAGGTCTTCGCCGAAGACCCCGACATGAAGGTGTTCCTCTTCGCCAATCGCGGCGACCAGACGAAGATCCCCGGCAAAGTCATCTTGGAGCGCGTCGGCGGCGTGAACATCGAGGACCCGCTCTTCGTGCCCAACGCCGACAAGTTCATCGCCGGCTACCTGAAGAACGCCAAAGGCCGCAGCTATTACGTGATCCAAGGCCACCCCAACCAGTGGAACGACGCCCGCTGGGCCGAGTTCGTGAAGCTCATCGATTACCTCCAGCAAAACCACATCCCCATCGTCACCCCGATGGAGGCCGCCGCGCTCGTCGCGCCCAAGTCCTGATCATCACTCGGCTCGCCCCTCGCTTATCCTTTCATGAAAACACGCCTCGCCTCCCCCACCGCCCTGCGCCTCGCCACCGCCTGCGTCCTCGCGACGCTGTTGTCCATCACCCTTCCACTCGCCCGCGCCGCCTCGCTTACATGGGACCAGGGCGGCCTGAGCCCCGGCGCGCCCAACAGTGCGGCCGGCACGTGGGACACCACCACCAATGCCTACTGGAGCGACATTGTCGCAAATCCCGGGTCTCCGTCTGATTCCGTTTGGAACAACAGCAACAAGGACACCGCCGTCTTTGGCACCGGAGCCTCCAACTATATTGTCGCCGTCCAATCGGGCGGCGTCACGGTGGGCGGACTCACGTTCTCGAATACCAGCGGCATCATCACGCTGAGCACCGGGGCCATCACTCTTTCCGAAGCCGCGCTCGGAGCCGGAGTCACGATCTCGGCCCCCAGCGGCAGTGGAAATGTCACGATGGCCTCAAAACTAACGGGCACGGCCAACGTAAGCTTCAGTCTTGGCACGTTTAGTTTCAATCTGAACACCGCCGCCGACTATGTCGGCACCACGCTGATAAGCGGAGGCGGCGCCATGCGTCTCGGGATCGACAACGGTCTTCCCACCGGCACCGACCTGACGGTCAACGGCAGCTTCAGGCTTTATGGAGGCAAACTTCAGACCGTGGCCTCCTTGGCAGGCAGCGGCAACATCACCTCATATACATCAAATGCCGTGTTCACGGTGGACGGGACCACAAGCACCACCTTCACCGGATCCCTCGCCATCAATACAACCAACACCCTCTCCTTGGTCAAAGCCGGCACCAGCACCCTCACCCTCACCAAAACCACCTCGAACTATAATGGCTCCACCACCGTCAAAGGCGGCACGCTCAGCGTCTCCACCTTGGCCAACGGCGGAAACAACAGCAACATCGGCGCATCGGCCAACACGGCCGACAAGCTCATCCTGAACGGCGGCACATTGAAATACACCGGCGCGGCCGTCAGCACCGACCGCCTCTTCTCGCTCCAGTCCAGCAGCACTATCGAATCGTCCGGCAGCGGCGCGCTCAACCTCACCAACACCGGCGCGATGGGCTTCAACAGCGGTATCGCCGCCAAGACGCTCGCCTTGACCGGCACCAACACCGGCGACAACACCCTCGCCGCCCTCATCGCCGACAACACCGGCGCCACCTCTCTCACCAAGGACGGCGTCGGAAAATGGGTGCTCTCCGGAGCCAATACCTTCACCGGCCCCACCACCGTCAGCGGCGGCACGCTGGCAACCGACGCCACGGGCACGTTTGGCGCAGGCGACGTTTCGGTCGCCGCCGGCACCTCGCTCACCTTCGGCAACAATGCATCCATCGGAGATCTCAAGACTCTTGCTTTCGCCAGCACGTCCACCATCTCGCTTGGGTTTACCGGTTCCGAAACCCTGGGCGCGGTCTTCAACTCCGTCACCTCGACCTTCCTGACCGGCGGCACCTACGACGCCAGTGGGCTCAACACTTTCTTCGGTGTGTCATCCTTCTCCGGCACCGGCTCCCTCACCGTCGCCGCCATCCCCGAGCCCTCCGCCTACGCCGCCCTCCTCGGCGCCCTGGTCCTCGGATTTGCGGCTTTCCGCCGCCGCTCCCTTCGGTTTTAATCGGCTCTGCCCCCGCCCCGCACCACCTCTTTTCGTCACCCCACGCTTATGAGAACATCCATGCCCCGAACTGTCTCCCGTCTCGCCTCCGCCTGCGCCCTCTTCCTGCTCGGCCACTCCGCACGCGCGGCGACTTATGACTGGACCGCCGCCACCAACTCCACTTGGGCCGCAGGCTGGACCGGTGCCAACGAGCCAACCACGAGCGACGACCTGACGGTTCTCGGCCCCCTCAATGCCGCCGGCGCCCTCAACATCGACGTCGCGACCGCCGCCGCCGCGAATACGATCAACTTCACCGACACGTCCGCCGTGACGCTGACCAATATCAACAGCGGCGCGGATCAGACGCTGATGCTCCAAAGCGGACTGACCACCGGCACCGGCGCGGTGACCATCGGTTCCTCTACCGCGAATCAAGGCGTGCTCATCGCCCTGGGCGCCAGCCAGACTTGGACCATCGGCGCGGGCGGCTTGACCGCCAACAACGCCATCAGCGGCGCAACCTTCGGCATCACCAAAAGCGGCACCGGGACTTTGACCCTGAACGGCACGAACACCTACACGGGCCCCACGTCGGTCACCGCCGGAACCCTGCATATTGGCGCCACCGGCGCGTGGAGCACCCATGCGGGCAACACGCTCACGGTTGATGGCGGCACTTTCAAGTTCGCCGGCGCCACCGCGCTGACCGTGAACCAGACGATCACCGTCGGAGCAAACGGAGCCACGTTTGAGGGCTCGGGCACGAATAACGCCGGAAGCGCGCTCACTTTGGGCGCCAGCACCACGAACTCCATCGCCTTGAGCGGGACGGCGGCCTCGCGCACCATCACGCTTGCCGGCACCTATAACAACGGCGAATCGGTCACTAATGTTTTCAATTATAAGATCACGGATGATGGCACGGGAGGCGTGACCAACCTGGTCAAAAGCGGCACCAGCAACTGGCAACTTAACGCGGCCAACACTTATTCCGGAACCACCTCGATCAGCGGGGGAACCTTGAGCGTAAGCGGGACCAACGCCCTGCCGACCACGACCGGCGTCACATTCACGGGAAACGGGCAGTTAAACTTGGTGAGCGCCGCCAATCAGACCATCGCCTCGCTCAACAGCGCCTTTACCGGAGCCAACATCGAAGACACGAATGGCGGCAACGGCTCCACGACGGGCGTGCTGACCGTGACGGGAGGAGGAACGTATGCGGGCATCATATCCCAACGTTCAAGCCAGTTCGCCCGAACCGTTTCCTTGACCAAGAGCGGCACGGGAACCTTGACGCTTACCAACAACAACAGCTACGCGGGAGGCACGCAGGTCACCGGCGGCACCTTGGCCATCACGAAAGCCAAGGGTTTGGGCACCGGGGTTTCGGGAAACGTGGGCGCAACGAATACCAACATCACCACGGTGAGCGGCGGCGGCACGCTTGATCTGAACGGAAGCACGACGGCCATCGTCGTCAACGAGGCGATCACCCTCAACGGCGGCAACTTGGTCAACAACAGCACGACCAATGCGACCACGCTCGACAACGGCGTGGCCTCCATCTTGGTGACGAACAAGGGCGCTGGCGGGGCTACCGCCGCCTCGGTTTCTTTTGGCGGCAGCCCCACGACGGCCGCCACAGGCACGGTTGGCCTTGGCGGCGGTATTCTCACCTCCTTCACATTTACTTCCGGCAGCGGATATACCACGGCGCCCACCGTTACCGTCACCGCCACGACGGGATCATTTACCACGACGCCAACCGCGACGGCCGTCCTCTCCTCGCTGACGCTCACGGGCACCGGCAACACCATCGGCGGCGCGGGTAATCTATCGATCAATGCCGTTGTATCGGGAACAGGCGGCGGATTCGCCAAAACCGGCAACGGCACCGTGACCCTCAACGGGACGAACACCTACACGGGCTTGACCGATGTGCAGGCGGGCACGCTCAGCCTCGGAAACACCGACGGTCTCGCCGCCACCGGCTCCGTCACCGTCAGCGGCGGCACGCTCACCAGTTCCGTCGCCAACGTGAACCTCGGCACCGGTGCCGTCTCCATGAGCGCGGGCGCCATCAACCCCGAAGGCACCGGCACCGCCGGCTCCTTCACCCTCGCCGCCAACCAGGCCTTCTCCACCACCGGCGGCACGCTCAACTTCGACTTGGTCAGTTCGGTCAGCTTCGACCAGATCATCGGCTCGGGCACCGGCACCTTCAGCCTCACCGGCTCAACCCTCTCCCTCAGCGGCCTCACCTCCGTCGCCGGCACCTACCAGATCTTCAGCGGCTTTACCTCCGGCTCCGTCTCCGGCCTCACCATCACCGGCCTCTCCGGCGGCTACTCCGGTTCCCTCGACAACACCGGCCTCCTCACCATCGCCATCCCCGAACCCTCCGCCTTCGCCGCCCTCGCCGGCGCCTTGGTTCTCGGATTTGTCGCTTTCCGCCGGCGCTTTCTTCGGCTTTAATCGGCTCCGCCCCAGCCCCCTGTTCCTTTCGTCACCCCTCGCTTATGAGAACATCCATGCCCCGGACTGTCTCCCGCCTCGCCACCGCCTGCGTCCTTTTGCTGATCGTCAACTCCGCACAGGCGTCTGCTTACAACTGGACCGCCTCCTCCGACACGACCTGGGCTACCGGCTGGACCGGCGGCAACGTGCCGACCACCGGCGATGACCTGACGGTTCTCGGTCCTCTCAACGCCGCAGGTGCGCTTAACATCGACGTCGCTGCAACCGCAGCCGCGAAAACCGTCAACTTCACCGACACGTCCGCCGTGACGCTGACCAATATCAACAGCGGCGCGGATCAGACGCTGACGCTCCAAAGCGGACTGACCACCGGCACCGGCGCGGTGACCATCGGCTCCACCACGGCGAATCAAGGCGTTCTCGTTGCCGTGGGCTCCGCCCAGACCTGGAACATCGGCGCGGGTGGCTTGACGCTTAACAATAGTTATAGCGGAACCGGCACTCTTACCAAAACCGGCACGGGAACGTTGACCTTGAACGGCGCGAACGTTTCCACCGGCAATCTGACCATCAACGGAGGAACGGTCGTGGCCAATGGCGATACGGTCGCGGTTTTATCCGCGGGCAAACCCCTTGGTTTTGGTGGGGGCGCCTTCAGCTACAGGAGCACGAATGCCAGCGCCAATACCCAAACGCTCGGAGGCATCAGCGTGAGTGCGGGTTCCAATACGATCACCAGCGAGGAAAGCGGTTCAGGCAGCTCAACGCTTACCATAGGCACGATCAGCCGCACTGCGGGAGCCACGATCAATCTGGTGACGGTCGGTGCCGGGGCGGCGATCAAATCCACCTCGGCAATGTCACTGAATCGGGGAGTTTTTTATAACGGAGATTACGCCACGGCCACGGCGGGTGGTGCCGTGGGGGCTGTTGTTTACGGAACCACTTCCGGCACTGCCAATGCATCCGGCGCGATGGGCACCGTCACGAATGGCAACTTCTACAATATTACGGCCGACGCCTCCGTGATCGGCCAAAACTTTGGTGCCGGCACCGTTCGTTTTGGCGGCAATTTCACATTCAGCGCAACAGGCACGGCCACCAGTATCGGGGGCTTTCTCACCAATGGCGCGACTGCCGCCGTCATCAACGGAGGCGGTGCCCTCAGGCAAAATGGCGAAATGGTCTTTGCCACCAACGGCGGCAGCGACCAGCTGACGGTGGGAAACGCCATCACGACCTTTAACGCAGGAGTTATTACCTCGGTTACCAAGACAGGTGCGGGTAAATTGATCCTGAACGCAAACAACACCTACAATGGAAATACCGCGGTCGATCAAGGCACGTTGCAGACCACCACGGACAAAGGGTTGGGGTTTGGCGCCGCCATGAGTGCCATTAATCTGGGCAACAGCAACACGACGGTGGCCGCCGGAGCCACGCTCGACCTGGCCCCCGCTTCTTCCATGACGGTCAATGAGGCTATCATCCTCAATGGCGGCGCTCTCGCCAATAGCGGCTCGGGAACCACGACGATCAATAACGGTATCGCGGCGGTCAATCTCACCAACTTGGGTTCGGGAACCGCCACATCCGGCTCGGTCTCATTTGGCGGAACCGGTTCGGGCGCCATCGGAACCGTTACCATCACGGGTGGAGCGATCTCTTCGTTTACCCTTACCAACGCCGGCAGCGGGTTTACAGGCGCCACCACGGTCAACCTCACCACCACCGGATCCACGGGCGCTGCCGCCACCGCGATTCTCTCCTCCCTGACCCTTAATGGCACCGCGAACACCATCGGCGGCGCGGGCAACCTCGTCATCAACGCCATCGTCGCCGACGGCGCTTCCTCCGGCGGCTTCACCAAGACCGGTGCCGGCACCGTGACGCTCAACGGTGCCAACACCTACACCGGCAACACCGCGATCTCCGCCGGCACGCTGACCCTCGGCGCGGCCGATCGCATCGCCGATACCAGCAACCTCGTCATGTCCGGCGGCACCCTTGCCACCGGCGGTTTCAGCGAAACCCTCGGCACCCTCACTCTCTCCGCCAACTCGACCATCGATCTCGGCGCAGGCACCTCCGCCCTCGTCTTCTCCGACAGCAGCGGCACGACCTGGGGTTCTTCCATCACCCTGAGCTTCGTCAACTTCACCGCTGGCACGGATACCATCCGCATCGGCACGACCTCCGGCGGCCTCACCGGCGCACAACTCGCCGAGATCACCATCAACGGCAGCGCCGCCACCATCGACAGCGGCGGCTTCCTCGCCATCGCCATCCCCGAGCCCTCCACCTACGCCGCCATCCTCGGTATCGCCGTCCTCGGGTTTGTCGCCTTCCGTCGCCGCTCCCTCCGTTGTTAATCACGGCCCACGTCACTTCCGCCGCGTGCCTCCGCCTGCGCGGGCGCACGCGGCCTTTTTTTGTCATGCGTTACCTATCCCTGCTCTTCCTCTCCCTTGTCCTCCCTCTGCACGCGCAGAAAGAACTGCCCAAACTCGACCCCGCCCGCGTCACCCAGATCGCCGGCTGGCTCGCTCAACAGCCCGCCGCCCACTTCGCCCCGCCCTTCTCCGACCGCGCCTTCTGGAATTCGTGGAAGGACCGCCCCGCCGGCCAGGCACTGATCAAGCAGGCCGACACGTTCGCCGGCCAGCCGATGCCCGAACTCACCGAGGAGGGCTACAACGACTTCGCCCGCACCGGCCAGCGCTGGAAATACGAAAAAGCCTTCGGCGACCGCACCGCCCGCCTCCGCGCCTTCGTCTTCGCCGAGGGCCTCGTCAACGACGGCAGCCGCCTCCCCCTCATCGAGATCACTCTCGCCTCGATCCTCGACGAACCCTCCTGGGCCGTGCCCGCCCACGCCTACGGACGCAAGACCTGGCGCGACGCCTACGACAACATCGACCTCGCCGCCGCCGCCCGCGCCTGGGATCTCGCCACCGTTGACTGGCTGCTCGGCGACCGTCTCAAACCCGAGACCCGCGCCCGTCTCCGCAAGGAGGTGCGCGCACGCGTCCTCACGCCCTACATCGAACGCGTCCGCGCCGCCAACCGCCGCGATTTCTGGTGGATGAACGGCTCCAACAATTGGAACGGCGTGTGCAACTCCGGCGTCGTCGGCGCCGCCCTGCTCCTCTCCGAAACGCCCGCCGAACGCGCCGAGTTCGTCGCCGCCTTCGAGGCCTACGCACCCTTCTTCATCGCCGGCTTCACCGACGACGGCCTTTGCCAGGAGGGCCTCGGCTACTGGGTGTATGGCTTCGGCCACCATGTGCTCGGCTCCGAGGCCATTCGTCTCGCGACCGGCGGAAAACTCGACCTGCTCTCCGGCGACAAGGTGAAACGCATCGCCGCCTTCGACCTGCGCTGGGATGTCGTCAACGGCATCTACCCCGCCTTCGGCGACGCCTGGGTCAAGGTGAAGACCGCCCCGTGGCTGCACGACTTCGCGGTGCTCCGCTTCGGCGTCGGCGAACTTCAGGGAGTCGATGATCCCCTCCAGCTCCACGTGCTCGGCTCGTTCATGTATCGCGCGTTGTTCGATCTCGCCCTGCCGCGCGACCCCGCGCCCGGCGACAAGCCGCGCACCGCCGCGCCGCTTCCTCTCCGCGACTGGTTCCCCGACGGCGGCGCCCTCATCGTGCGCCCCGCCGTCCCCGCAAGCGGACTCGCCGCCGCCTTCGACGGCGGCAACAACGACCAGCCGCACAATCACAACGACATCGGCTCCTTCGTCGTCATTAACGACGGCGTCCTCGTCCTCACCGACCTCGGCTCCGACACCTACGTGAAGGACACCTTCGGGCCCAAACGCTACACCAGCGACGTGATGAACTCCTTCGGCCACCCCGTGCCTCGAGTCGCCGACCAGCTCCAGAAAACCGGCGCCGACGCCAAGGCCGTGACCGTCCGCACCGAGTTCACCGACGCCCGCGACACCTGGGAAATGGACATCACCAGCGCCTACGCCTCGCCTGATCTCATCAAGCTCACCCGCACGTTCGTGTTCACGCGAGGCGGCGGCGGCAAACTCGAGATCATCGACCGCGTCCGGTTCAAAACCCCGCAGGCCTTCGGCACCGCCGTCATCCTGCGCCCCGAGCAAAAACGCGAGCCGCTCGAAGGAAGCCGGTTCCGCGTCTCCTCCGGCGGCAAGTCCGTGGACGTCTCCTACGCCGCCGACACCGGCACGCTGGTCGTCGGCGAGTCGCCGCTCAAAGGCATCGTGCCCGCCAAGCCGTCGCCCGGCACGCGCATCGGCATCGACCTCGTCGAGCCCGTGCTAGAAACCACGCTCCGCACAACCATCACGCCCGCCCGATAAGGCTCCTTAAATAAAAGCACGGCGAAAAGGAGGTCGGACCTCCCGGTCCGACGATTGGATTTCACATGCATTCCTCTGGACGGACCTGGAGGTCCGTCCTCCAGTCAACTCGCCCTGGCACCCCGATTTCCCATGCGTATCCTTCGTTCCCCGTCCCGGCTCGCCCTGATCATCATCGGGCTGGCCGCCCTTTCATCCCAAGCGCCCGCCGCCACCGCGACCAAACCCGGGACGATCACGCAGGAGCAGGTGCTGGCCTCCCTCAAGGAAAACGCCCCCGCGTGGGAGGCAAAAATCAAAACCACCACGCCGCGCCTCTACTTCTCCGACGCCCAGTGGCCGCAAGTCATGAAGGAACTCGACTCGCTGCCGCCCTCGCGCGTTGCCCTGCGCGACGCGTTCTTCGCCGAGATGGACAAGGTCGTCGCCGAACCGATCCCCGTCTATCTCACTCCCGAGCAGATGGTCGGCAAACGCGGCGACACCCTGACGCTCTACAGCGCGATGGAGGAACTCTGGCAGCGCGAGGTGGGCAACCAGATCTTCGCCCTCGCCGTCGCCGCCCGCATGAAGCCCGACGCGCCCTATCGCGCCAAATTGCACGACCTCGTCATGGCCGCCGTCGGCTTTGACACCTGGGGACGCAACACCTCGAAGATGGGCGACAACGCCGACCTCGCCGCCGGCCACGTCGGCCGCGGCATCGCCGTCGCCTACGACTGGCACCGCGACGCCTTCACCAAGATCGAACGCGAGAAAATCCGCGCCGTCGTCGCCGCCCGCATGCAGTGCGTCCTTCAAGGCCTCTACGGAGCCGCCTACTGGGCTACGGGCTTCGAGGAAAACCACAACCAGGTGAGCGTGGCCGCGCTCGGCTTCTGCGGCGTCGCCTTCTACGACGAAATCCCCGCCGCGCCCGAATGGCTCGCCGCCGCCCGTCTTGATTTCCAGGAGGTCGGCCGTCACGCCTCCGCCGACGGCAGCTCCGTCGAGGGCGTCTCCTACTGGACCTACGGGATGAACTACATCCTTCAATACATCGAGGCCACCCGCCTCGTCACCGATTCCGCCGGTCTCTACCAGCTCCCGTTCTTCAAAAACGCCGCCGCCTACCGCCTCAACGCGTCCACCTCCGGCCTCACCGGCAATCTCCCCTGGGGCGACGCCGTGGTGCGCGACTGGTCCACGCCGCACGCCATCATTTATCGCCTCGCCTCCGAATACGCCGACCCCGACGCCGCCTGGTTCGCGGACCACCTGCCGCCCCCGCGCGGCGGCGCCGACGACCGCGCGCTCAATTTTCTCTGGGCCCGCACCGCGCCCGCCTCCGGCGCCGGTCCTCGCGCCCTCGACCACCGCCTCACGACCAACGACCTCGTCACCACCCGCTCCGGCTGGGCCTCCACCGACTACCTGCTCTCCATCAAAGCCGGCTACACCAACCGCAACCACAGCCACCTCGACGCCGGCGCCCTCGCCCTCGCCTGGGGCGACGAATGGCTCCTCGTCGCCCCAGGTTACGGCAAGGGCTCCGGCGAAGGCGCCTTCTGGCAATCCGGCTCCACCCGTTGGAACTATTTCTCCAACGCGACCGAGTCCCACGCCACGCTCCTCGTGAACGGCAAAAACCAGCGCTTCGACCGCGACGCCCGCGCCACCGTCACCCGGTTCTTCAGCGCCCCGCAGTGGAACGCCACCACCGTCGATCTCACCCGCGCCTACCACGACGTCGCCTCTCTCACCCGCGAAGTGCTCCACCGCCGCGGCGACTACATCCTCGTGTTCGACACCGCGACCGCCGTGCAACCGGTCACCGCCGAGTGGCTCGCCCAATTCCGCGGTTCCCCCGTCGTCGAGCCCGCCGGCTCCCTGCTCGCCTCCGGCAAAAACGGCGCCTTGCGCATAAGCCTGCTTTTTCCCGAAACCCCGCTCACCCCGCGCGAGCCCACCGTCCCCAAGGTCGACATGACCAAAGGCCGGCACATCACCCGCTCCGCCGCGCAGTCCGGCGCGACCGCCGGTTTCGTCGCGCTGCTCCAGCCCGTCCCCGGCGCAAAGACCACGCCTCCCCTCAAAACCAACGTCCTTGACTCCACTCATCTGGAAATCACCGGCGAAGGCTGGACGGACTATCTGGCGAAAGCCGACAAAACGACCGACCTCCAGTTCTCCCTGCCCTCCGACAAAACAGCCGCCCGCGTCACCGCCCGCCTGTCGATCCTTCGCCAAACGACGGATGGCGTAGTCTCCTCCTGTCTCGCTTTGGACGCCACCGCGATCGGACTCCGAGGATTTTCCTATCACTCCGAGATCCCGTGCGACCTGGCGGTTGAAAAAACCCCGGACGGCGGCTGGACGGTAACCTCCAGCCGTGATGTAAAAAAAGACGTCTCCACACCCGCAGGCAGCAACGTTCGCTTCATCCAGAGCGGGGCCGGACAAAAATAACCCGGATGCAAACCCCGGAACCGCTCGTCTTGAGGAAACCCCTGAAATCCGGTCCGCCACGCCGTCTCCGCCTGCCCGTGTAGGGCTGGCGCTTGCGCCATGCCTCGCAGGCCGGACAACTCCCAACCGGCACGGCGCAAGCGCCGGCCCTACGATCCTCATACCCCCTGACGGATTTCAGAAGTTCCCTTGAATCCCGGACCGGTCGGCGGGGAGCCCGGCATTTCAACAGTTAGAACTAATTGACTGTCCACCTGCCTTGTGAGGGCCTGAGTCCGACCCCAGCATTGCTGTTTACCCACCTTACGTCCTACCCCGTGCATACCCCGTCTCCCGCTCCTCCCATCGACAGTCCCGCCTCCGCCCGCAAACTCTGGCACGTCGGAACTCTCACCTACACCTCGGGCGGATTGATCGCCCTGTTTCTGCTGCTGATGATGGGCGATGTGGCCTGGTCCATGCGCGACCGGTCGGTCGGCCCCATGGCGCAGTGGTATCTGTCGCATCTGAACGCCTCCAACCTGCTTTTCGGACTGCTCATGACCTCCTTTCCGGCTGCGATCGGACTGATTCTCGGTCCGATCCTCAGCGTCAAATCCGACCGGCACCGGGGAAAATGGGGACGGCGGCTTCCCTTCCTCCTGCTGACCACTCCCTTCGCCGCGCTTGGGATGGTCGGCCTGGCCCTCACCCCTTTGATCTCGCAATGGATGCACGGTCATTTCCCGCAACTCAGCGCGACGACGGTCTCGCTCATCTGCTTCGGAGTCTTTTGGGCCGCCTTTGAATTCGCCACCATCGCCAGCCAGGCGGTTTTTGGCGGCCTGATCAACGACGTCGTTCCGGCCGTCCTGATGGGGCGTTTCTACGGCCTTTTTCGCGCCGTCAGCCTGATCATCGGGATCATTTTCAATTTTTGGATTTTCGGAAAAATCCCCGCCCACTTCACGCTGATTCTCCTGACCATCGGGGCGTTCTACGGCGTCGCCTTCATGTGGGTCTGCCTCAAGGTCAAGGAGGGGCAATATCCGCCGCCGCCCGCCGCCGTTTCTTCCGACACGGCCGGCATCGTTGAAGGATTCCTGGGCGAGGCGCGCCGCTACTTCCGGGAGTGCTTCACCAACTATTATTATGTCTCGGTCTTCATCATGCTCGTGGTCGCGGGCCTGACGTTCATTCCCGTCAACACCTTCGCCATTCCCTTTTCGAACAGTCTCGGCGTGAGCGAAGACATGTATGGGAAATCCCTCGCGCTGACGTTCAGCATTTCCCTGGTCATCGCCTATTTCCTCGGCTGGGCGTGCGACGCCTTCCATCCGCTGAGGATGACGATCGCCTCCCTGGCCGCCTACTTTCTGGTGACCATCTATGGCGGCATCTGGGCGAAAACGCCCGATACCTTTCTCATCGCATGGGTGCTCCACGGGGTCATCTCGGGATGTTATTTCACCTGTGCCGCGTCCCTGGGGCAGCGGCTTTTCCCTCAATTAAAATATGCCCAGTTTGCCTCCGCCGCGGGGATTATCGGATCCGTCTCCACCATGGCGATCGGTCCCGCCATGGGCATGGCCATCGATGCCTCCGGCAAGGTGTATCGCTACACGTTCGTCCTGGGAGGATTCCTGTCACTCGTGGCCCTGATCGCGGCCTGGGTTGTCTATAAACAATTCGTCCGCCTCGGCGGTCCCAAAGGCTACGTCGCCCCGGAATAAGCCTTCCCGCAGGGCGCGCCACATGCGCGCCTCTTCGGCTTTTGTGCATTCACGGCGGCCCCGCGCTCAAAACATCCGCCAAGCCTTGACCCGGTTCATACGCTCGACCGGGTCCGCTCCGTTTCCGCTCCCCGCGATGATTGGGATTACGGCGCGGGCGGCTTCGGCGCGACGTCGATATATTTGACCAGATCCAGCTCGTGCGTGACCGGACGGTCCGCGGAGGGTTGCTGGTCGAACATGATGGCGGTGATACGCGCCGTGGGCGGCGCCACTTGCGGAGCGCTCACCCTCATGACCCAGCCCTCCGGCTCCTTGGTTGCGGCCTGCATCCAGAACTGGCCGTTCGCGACATAGGGCAGAACCCGGTCCTGGCCGGACGTGAGCTCGGCCACGACATTTTTGATGACGATCTTCACCGCAACGTTCCGCCGGGAGAAGTTGAACAGGCGGATCGTTTCCGCCGGATGGGTTGCCCAGGAATCCTCCACCACCTGCACCCAGATTCCTCCCGGCGACTCCGGACTCGCGGCCATGAACACCAGGAACGGCCCGGGGCCGTTCAAGTTTGCATCCGTCACGGTGACGCGGCGCGGTTTTCCCCCGGGAGTCTCGGCGGGCTGCAAACGATAGAAAACGACCCGCCCGCCCGTCGGGATTTCATACGGCATGGACAACCCGGCGGTTGCCGCCACGACCGGCGCCGGCTTGCCGCGCAGATCGTAGAAAACCTCCGAAACATCCGCGCTGATCGCGAGCGTCCGGAAGGCGGCGGGCGGGGGTTCGGGTTGCGCGCGAGCGGCGGACGCAAAAAATCCAAGCGCGCAGACCGCGAGCAGCACGCCTGAAAACCGCCGGAATCCGCGGTTCAAATGTCGTTCAAGGAAAGCCATCGGAAAGAGATGATTTTGTAGCGGCGGCCGAATTTCCGGTTGTCCGCGTTTTGGAGCGAGCCGGGAACGGTGATCGCCGGATCGCCCGCGGCGGAACTGGCGGACGCGTCTTTTACGTATTCGGGCAGGCGTTGCACCACCGCCTCGCACCACGCGCGTCCCTGGATGGCCTGCGTGACCGGGTTCACCGCCTCGCCATACGTGCGGATCGTAAACGTGTCGGACCGGGCGCCGAGCCCACCGCCGATCGCGGAAAGAACATCGGCCTGGGAGAGGAGTTGGGGCGCGGAGTTCGCACGTGAACTGATCGGTGCCGTGGACGTCGTTCCTCCCTGCATCAGCTCGACGTCGAAGTCCGAATAGTTGGCGGAGCCGGTGGCCGGATCGAACGGATAGATCGGCGTGTCGTCAAAGGGCGCGGTCGCGGTGTTGGTCGCGCCGGAACCCGAGAAGGTTGCATCGAGCGCGGCCTGGATCACGCCCTTGATGCGTTCGTCGATCCCGCTGGCCGCCGCCGAGCTGTCCACCAGGCGACGGTTCACAAAATCCGCCAGCGAAACAAACGGGCCGCGATTCCTGATCTCGCCGACGATGTTGGTCGCAAGCCGGGCGATCTGTGCTTCGTCCAGGACGCGATAACCCTGCCAGGCGGCGCTCGCGGCGTTGGCCGGGGTCGTTGGTTTGGCAAAACGTGGCAGCGCGGCTTTCAGCTTGGGGGCTCCTGCGGTGGAGCCGGTCTCCGGCTCGTAAATGAGCTGGTTGATGCCGCCCAGAATCGCGCGCCACGCCTGCTCAGAAGTGGAGTTGATGTTAAAACCGCCCTTGAGCAGCAGATTGGCGGCCGCCTTGCCGGCATCGTGCAGATCCTCGTCGTCGGCGGCGCCGTATTTCACGTGCCGGGGATTCGGCAGCACCTCGGGCACATCGGTCGAGGCGGTCACCAAGAGATCGGGGGAGCCCGAGTAAGTGGTTCCGGTGCCCCTGTTCGGCACGGAGGAAACGAAGTAACGATCCCACAATGCGCGGTTCAGCAACCAGGAGACATCGTAGTAGGATGTGATCTGAGTGTTCGGAGGATTATCCACGCCCGAGGTCATCGTGTAGGGCACGAGAACCCGGTCGCGTTTGCTCACAAAGTGGAAATCGGCCAGGCTGTTGCCGATGGGGTAGGCCGGATAGTTGTTGTGCAGCGAAAGATTGGCGTGCTGCAACTGGCCGATACCGAGCAGCGGCTGCGTGTCGGGGCGGAACTCGAAGAGAGTGGTGTCCACGATGGCGGTGCTCGAGTTGAGCGATGCGCCGGAGGACGCCCGCAGGCCGTTGGTATCAAAATTCGCGGTGGGCCAGTTCTGGTTTCCACTGCTGGATATGAAATTCAGCACATTGTGCCCGCCGGGCGTAGAGGTAAGGATACCGGCGCGCGGATTGGTTTGGGCAATCCAGCGCACATTGGGGTAGTTGGCCGACATGTTGCGCTGATAACCAAAATTCATCTGAACCTCGCACACCAAGGCCGGCGTCGGATAAAGCACGCCGTCGACCACGGGATCGTCAAAGAAAGTAGCCGCGGGCAATCCTGCCGCCCCCCCTTGCCAATAAGTCGCCGTCCCGCCGACTCCTCCCGGGGAAAGGGTGCAGATAAACTGGTGCCACTGATAGTTGTTGCTCCCATTGTTATTCAGGAAGCTGGCGGCGCCCGAGACCGCCACCGATGAAACCTCGCCCAAATACGCCGCGATCCCGGAGCCGCCGAGCATGCCGCTTCCCTGGAATTTTTTCGCCGCCTCGCCGGTGGCGAACGACGCCGAACCCACCAGCACGTAGCCGGTGGCGTTGGATCCGTTGGTAAGAATATTGCCGGGCTGTCCGTTGAGCGGGGCGTTATAGGGGGCACCGCCGGTGGGCAGGGTGAAGACCAGACTGGCGCCCGCAGGAATGCCTCCGACGGGAAGCTCAACCTTGAAGCGGACGTAGGTGTTGGCCGTGCCGCCGGACGTCGTGAGGTTTTTGTCAAAGTTGACATCCTCTTTTGACGGGAAGGGAGCCGTTCCGGTCCCGGTGCTATCCACCGCAATACGGGCGAGGGTTCTCGGAGTGGGAGTGATGGTATTTCCGAAACGACGGATGACGCCCACCTCGTAGGTGTGCTGCGGGATCGTCGCCGTGTAAGGGTTCCAAAGCACCACCATCGGGAAAACCGCCAGCCGGATGGGCTTGTCGTTGGCAACGCCTTCGGGCGCGACGAATTTAAGACCGAGCGCCACATAAGTGAGCACCGGGGCTATGCCGACACTCGTCGGTGTGCCCAGGACCATACGCGAAACGGGCAAGACCCCGGACGACGACGCGGTCTGCACGAACGACCGGAGCTGCCCCCAGGTCGGCACGCCAAACGAGTCCGTGGCCACGTTATTCTCAGGCATAAACAAATAATCCGTTTCCGCCGGACTGGATGCGCCCGTCGCCAGCACGGCCGACAAATCCTTCTTCAATCCGCCCGCATAGGCGTCGGCCAGCACGGACGTGGAGGTCGCGGTGAGATCATGGAATCGCAACCGCAGCGCGGCGGGCAACGTGGTGGCCGCCGATGGCGTAAGCATCGCAAGCTGCCCCGGCGAAACCACGTTGGGCAACGCCGCCTGGGTCGAATCATAGTCGGCGGTGCCGATCAGCTTCAGCGGGTCGAAAGTGGCGACAGGGTTGGCCGCCTTGTCCATCAGCTCGATGCCCGCACGCTGGGCGGAGACGAACGCCTGCGGAGCCTGCGCGGCCGAAGCCATCGGCAGGTTCACGCGCGCCTTGGCGCCTTCATCGCCGACCCACCACGCGTAGCGGCCGATGGGCACCGCCGTGGTCAGGCCCGGCACCGTGCCCGCCGCCGCGTTGATCGTCACCAACGGCGCGGCCACGTAGTCGCTTTGCGCGGTCGCCGAGTTGGCCCCCACCAGCAACGCCTGCGTGTCCGCCGCCGCCGGCGTGGCACTGGCCGTCGTGAGATTGATCGCGCTCGCCGGCGTATAGCTGATGGACGACGGAGCCGTGACAATGTGTCCGTCGGTCTCGACCGTCGTGGTCGAGGACGGATCAAAGGCGGTGCCTTCGTTGCCGCTCACCAGCCAGTTCAGCAGCTTCGCCTGCGAACCCTTGGAATTGGAATTCCCCGTGATGGGAGTGTGGATTTGAGACGGCTTGAGTGAATAGGTCGTGTCCACCGGCGCGCCATTGCCATACGCGGCCAGCCAGCGTCCGTTGGCGGTGGTCGTGTTGGCCAGCGCGGAATCGATGTCGGCCCGCGCCGTCGTGCGCTGGTCGGGACCGGTGAACTTCTGCAACTCGCCCAGCGCGATGTTGAGCGCCATAAGCGCGTTCTGCCGCGCCTGCACGAGTTGCTGGTTGTTGCTCGCCACCTGCGTCTCCACCCGGGTGAGCGAGGCGAGCGACACCAGCAGCAGCACCAGAAACGCCAGCAACGTGATCGTGATGAGCAGGGCGAAGCCTGATCGCCGCACGTCCGCACGGTTGCCTGCGATATTTTTTATGATCCCTGGGGTGGTATGAACGGGAGCCATGCGCTGTCGAAGATCAAAAACGATTCCCGTTCGTTCGCGACCCGCGATGTTTTCAACCTTTTGAATAGACCGCCCACCCGCATGCCGGATATGCAAAACCCGCCTTGTCCATGAAGGAAGCCGTCTTTGGGGGTCAGTATTTTTTGCTCTGGGACGCCAGGGGAAAGTCGTCCGTGCGGAACGGAGAGGCGGGCAAACCCGCCCCGTTGTAGAGATTGCACACCGGATTGTCCGCCCAGCCGTAACGCACCGCCACCGGCGCATTCACGTCCGCGCTCCAGACCATCACGGTATCCCCTTCGATCTTCGCCTGCGCCCACCGCCACTTGCGGTCCGCGCCGCAGATGGCGAAACCCTGCACTTCGCTCTCCGGACGGACCACCGTGTGCCCGACCGGCTTCGTCACCAGTCCACCCTCGGTGCCGGTGAACGTGATGCGGATTCGCCCGGCCTCCGTCTTGCTCGCGGCGAACATCGGTCCCGACGCCACCACGTCCTTGCCATAGGTCTTGGCCAGCGCGATCCGGGCCAGTCGCTCGCCCGGACTGCGCTTGTCGGCCGGATGAATATTCCCGGCCTCGCCCACGTCGATCAGCACCGCCATGCCGGTGTCGGGCAGCGCCAGCGCGGCGGTCTGGCCCTCGCGGATTTCCGCCCAGGCGGACTCCCCGGGTTGCTCGGGTTGCGGTTGGAAATTGTAGAGCTGGCAAAAATAAAACGGAATGTCGCCCCGGCCCCATTGTTTGCGCCAGTCGGTGATCATCAACGAAAACGCATGCCTGTATTGCCACGCGCGCCGGGAGTTCGACGTGCCGTGATTATAAATGACGCCGGCAATGGCCGTCGGGATTACCGGATTGATCATGCCGTTGTAAAGATAGCTCGCGACCTCGTAATCGGCGCGCGGCAACGGAGCCTTCTCAGGACACTCTTCGGTTCCCGCGGTCAACGCAGGAAACGCATATTCCGGTTGCGCCCGCCACTCGCCCGCCAGCTGGATGCCGCCCCCTTTGTAATCCAGGCGAAAACGGGCTTCGCTCGGGGCGACGGTCGGCGCACCGGACGGATTAAAAATGCGAGCCGTCAGAACGCCCTCGGTCGAGGTGACATGTTTCCCGTGCAGGGAATAACGATGGACGGTGGACTCAATCCCGCCTTCGCCAAAGCGGAGGCCGTTCCAGTAAACTTTCACGTCGCTCTTCACGTCGCCAAACCAGAGCTGCAACCCGTTGCCAACCGCACCTGCGGGCAGCGTGATCCTGCGCGAAATCCATACGGCGCCCGCCTTCGCCAAACCCGCGTCGGCCGGCGAACCCGGAAGCGTCACGGACTTCCATCCGCCTGCATCCGGCCCGTAAGCGTTGAACCTGTCCGGTGTCGCCGGCTCGCGATCCCGCCGCCCCTGTTTTTCCATCCAGGCTCCGTAGTCCGCAAGAAACCTCCGGTAAACCGCCGCGTCCGCCTGCGCCTTTTCCGCGCCCGCCTTCAAATCGGGATTGCCGCCGTAGGCATCCACGCGGGTCCACGCCTCGATGGGAGTCCCGCCCCACGCCGCGTTGATCAACCCCACGGGCACGTCGAGTTCACGCTGAATCTTCTGCCCGAAGTAATAGCTGATCGCGCTGAAATCCGGCGTGGTCTCGGGCGTGGCCACGAGCCACCGGCCCTTCACGTCGTCGAGCGGAACGGGAGACGCGATTCTCTCCACCTTGAACAGACGCAATCGGGGATTCTCGGATTTCGCGATCTCGGCCGCCGCTCCTCCGCTGCCTCGCAAGGGCCACTCCATGTTGGATTGTCCGGAGGACAACCAGACCTGGCCCACCAGCACGTCGGTCGCGACAATCCGGTTCCGTCCTTCGACGACCAGCTCAAACGGACCGGGCCCGACGGCACGAAGATCAAGGCTCGCCCGCCATTTCCCGTCGGCATCCGTCACGGCGGAGGCGCGCGCCTTTCCGAGCGTCACCACGATCGCTTCCGAAGGCTCGGCCCTGCCCCAGACCGGAACGTCCTCCGCGGCTTGCAGCACCGCGTGGTCGGAAAAAAGCGGCGAAAGAACGACATCGGCGCGCAGCCACGCGGTCCCGAATAGCACAGCCAGGGCAAGGAGGTTTCGTTTCAGTTTCATGCCGGTAATGGAAGTGCCCGCAGGCGGGCGGGCGCTGAAGACATAGGGTTGGATGAACCGGGACTTATAGCGAGTCGGCGAGTTCGGTCGGCGTGGTGAACGTGAAATTATTGGCCTGCAGCCAGTCGATGAGCCGCACGAACTCGGCCCAGCGCGCCTCGGTCCAGTTGCCGGGATGGCCTTGGATCACGAAATACGGATGCGCGGCATAGTCGCTCGTGTAGCCACCCACGAAGCGCTCGGGATTGGGCACGAAGGTGGGCTGCTCGATGTTGACCAGCGAATCACGTTCCAACACGACCTTGCCTCCGGGCTGCAACGGATCGCCGTAGATCCACGCGCGCATGTCGGCGTCTTCCGACATCACCTGCACGGTGGTGGCGTCAAACGCGTTGCCCGGGGCGCCAAACGCGGTGAACGGAAACCCGAGCTTGGTCGCCGCCAGCGCTTGCGAGCTGGTGAACCGGCTCTTTTGAACGGCGTAACTCGTCCCGACAAACTCGGTCATGCCATGGTCATAACCGTGGAACCAGATCTCCGCATAACCACCGTTACGCAGGTCCTTGATGTAATTCAGATACGAGGTGTTGGTCGTGTTCAGCGAGTCGGCGATCAGACCGGCGGAGAACTTGATGTTGCGCGCCTTGGCAAAGTCGCTGACCCGCAGCCACAGGGACGGGATTCCGCCACTGGAGGAAAGATCGTCGAGCTTCAGCACGATCGGCCGGCGCGGGATGTTCGCCGCGAGGGGCGCCATCGGCGGCGCTTCGTAATCATTCACCGATATGTTGTTGATGTAATAGTTTTGGGACGCGGCGGTTCCCGTGCCGAACACCACCCGGTCCACCGAAGTCACGCCATTGAGCATGAGCTGGGTGCTGAGTCTCAGGATATTGTTCACATAGACTTCGGCCTGCGAGGAACCGGGATGCGCAACCACCTTGACGTCATACCACACCCCGGCCGGCACCGCCTGCATGGAGACGGTCGACCCTGCGCGCTGGTAATACAGGTTGCCGTTGGAGGTGAAAATTTTCACCGCGGTGGTGGAGCCGGAAGCGAGGCCCATGTAGTGCCCCTCCGAGGCTTGATTTTGCTTAAACGACCAACTCGCGGCAAACGTGGAGGTCTGCGGGACGAAGAGGTGATAGGCCTCGGAGGCCAGCGTGGCGCTGGCGTCATAGAACTCAATGCTGTGGTCGGTCGCGCTGGGCGCACCGCGCACCGTCACACCTATCATATCGCCGTATGCCCTGAACCAGCCGCTTACCAGCTGCGGATCGCTGGGGGCGGACATGGCGTCGAACGTCTCCGCAAACACAGGCGGAGCCTGCGTGATGGCGACATCGTCCACATAATAATGATAGGAGGCCGAAGCGTCGCCGGTCCCGAAGCGGATGCGATCAATGCTCGTGGTCGCGTTGCGGTAGGCGACCCGGGTGAGCTTGCGGATTCCGCCGACATAGACGTCCGCCGTGAATGTCCCCGGATTCACAATGACCTCGGCGTCATACCACGTGTTGGCCGGGATGGCCTGCACGATCTGGTCGACGCCGGAACCATTGCGATACACCAGATTTCCCCCGATCGTATACAGTTCGATCGCGGGAAGACCGCCCGACAGCAGCGCCATGGAATGGCCTTCCGCCTGACCGGTCTGCATGAAACTCCACTTGGCGCTGATGCGTCCCTGCTGCGGCGCGAAGGTGCGGTAGGCCTCGATGCGGGCCGTGGCGTTGCCGTCATAGAACTGCATGCTCTTGTCGGCCACGCTGGGCACGTCGCGCACCGTCAGTCCCGTGCTCGAGGCGTAGGTTCTGACCCAGCCCGCCGGCGAACTGGGGCTGGCCAGGCTGTCATACGTCTCCACCAAAACCGCCGGAGCCTGGGAGACGACCACGTCGTTCACATAATAATGATAGGAGGCCGAGGCGTCGCTGGTCCCGAAGCGGATGCGGTCAACGCTCGTGGCCGGATTGCGGTAGCTGGCTCCCGTGAGTTTGCGAACTCCGTCGACATAGACGTCCGCTTTGAACGTGGACGGATTGATCTCCACCTCCACGTCATACCAGATGTTGGCCGGGATGGCCTGAACCACCTGATTGACGCCGGCGCCGTCACGATAGACCAGATTCCCCCCGGCCGTGGAGAGTTCGATCGCGGAAACCGCACCGGACTGAAGCGCCATGAAATGTCCCTCGGCCTGTCCCGTTTGCATGAAGCTCCAGATGGCCCTGACGCGTCCGGTCTGGGCCGTTAAGATTTTGTAGGCCTCGATGTGGGCCGTGGCGGTGCCGTCATAAAACTGCATGCTCTTGTCGGACACGCCGGGCACCTCGCGCACCGTCAGTCCCGTGCTCGCGCCGTAGGTCCGGTCCCAGCCGGCCGGGGAACTGCCGGTGGCCAGCAGGTCATACGTCTCCACCACCACGGCGGCGTCCGCGACCGCGCTGGCCGTCGGAGATGCATAGCCGGTGCCGTAGCCGGACGGCTTCACCAGATTGAACGAACCGGCGGGGTTGCCCGTCTGATACGCGATCTCGTCGTAATAAATCTCGCGGCTCTCGCCCGGGGTGTAGTTGGCGTTGTCCCAGCAATACGGACCCCACTTGATATACGTGCCGTAAGTCATCGTGTTGCCGGTCCAGGCTCCGTTGCCGAGGTTGATGCCCGTGAAGCTGGCCGTGGGCGCGGTCTCCGGCGCTCCGTCGAGCCAGACCTTGAGGATGCCGGTGTTGTTGTTGGAATACTTCACGTAGAGGACGACGTCGTGCCAGCCGCCCTTGGTGAGCTTGGGCGCGAGCGTCGTGTAAACCGTGACCGTCTTGCCTCCCGTGCCGTCGCCATAGGCGCCTTCCAACACCAGCTCGCCCGTTTTCCGCACGAAAACCGTGACCGTGATGTTGGGCGTGGTCTGCAACGCATGCCATGCGTGCAGCTGTCCCAGCACGACCTCCTTGCCCGGAGCCGGAAAACTCTCCGGACAATAAAAACTGAACCCATACCAGCCTTCGCCGGTGATGCGGGTGCGCGTCGCCGAATTGCCCTCGACGCTCCTGCTCGGACGGTCGTTGTTGTAGTTGTCGGCATACCATTTGATGTGGTGGACCTTGGTGCCCGCCCGGGCGGGGAAACCGGCGGGCGTGATGATCTCGGACAGATTTCCGGAGCTGATCTCGAGCGAGAACGGCGAGATGGAACCGTCCTCAAAATCCTCCGCCTCGGTCTGCGCGTGAAGTGAACCGAGGCCGAGAATGGAGAACGCAAACAGCGCGGACAAGCCGCGCGAACGAAGGGGGTCGGATAATTTCATGGGGTGAGAGGGTAGCGCAGCCAGCCATGCGATCCCGTCCGCGAAATGCCAAGGAACGCGGTCTTCGAGCTATTGAAATAAGCCCCGCGGACGCCGCGCCAACCGGGGAATTCAATAACTCGAAAGGCGCGACGCTTTCGTCTGGCGCGCTCGGGAACGAGCATGGCCCGCAGCCGGCCCTCACGTCGGCCGAACCCCTGTTTTCATGAACTCCCTCGTCGCCTCCGCCTACCGTCCGAAAACCGCCGCCGTTCGCGACGAGCGTTTGCTGCTGGCACTGACGGAAAAAGAGCAACGGATGTTCCTTCCCGGAATCGATCTCGGGACGACATTTGCAGTGCCTTGCCAGCAAGCCGACTTGCAGGACAGGGATGCCGGCCGGTGGGAGCGGTTGTTGCGTGAATACCGTCCGACCGTGCTGATCTCGGCTTGGGACACGCCCCCCTTGCCTGCTTCGTGGCTGACCGGACCGGATCTTTCCCTGCGCTACATCTGCCAGGTCACCGGCGCGGTGCGTTTTCTTTTTCCGCGCTCGCTGCTGCTGCGCGGCGTCAAGGTGACGAACTGGGGCGACCTCGCCAGTGTGCCCGTGGCCGAACACGCATTGCTCCTGGCTCTCGCCGCGCTGCGCAACCTCGCCGGCTGGCAGTCGGCGATCAGAAATGCCCGTCTGCCCGGAAGCACGGTCACCCGAAACAATCTCGGCACGCGTTCGCTCCATGGCCGCCGCGTGGGCATTCATGGGTTCGGGCATGTGGCGCGCAGCCTCATGAAATTGCTCCAGCCTTTCGGGACCAGTGTCCACGTTTACTCCGAAGGCGTGCCGACCAGCCTCATTCTCAATGCAGGCGCGACGCCCTGTGCCAACCTCGTGGATCTTTTTGCGCGCAGCGAAGTGCTCTTCGAATGCGAAAGCCTCACCCCGTTCACCACCGGCTCGGTTGACGCCGCGGTGCTCGCCGCATTGCCCGACCAGGCGATTTTCGTCAACGTGGCCCGCGGCGCCCTGGTTGACGAACAAGCCTTGCTGCGGGAAGCGCAAAGCGGGCGCATCCGCATCGCGCTCGATGTCGTGGTCAACGATCCCATCGGTCCGGACGATCCTCTCCTGAATGCATCCGACGGAGTGTTTTCACCGCACATCGCCGGACCTACTCAGGATTGTTTCCCCGGTTGCGGCCGGCATGCCTTGGACAACCTGCGACGCTACCTGGACGACGAGCCGTTGATGTCGGTTATCACCCCGGAAATCTACGACCGCTCGACGTGACGGACCGCGACGACGCCCCGTCCCGCCCATGAAAATCGGACTGGTAAATCTCGACACGTCCCACCCGCTCGCCTGGTTGCCGCTGGTGCGCGCCCTGGGACACGAGATCGCCGGCGTTTATGACGACGGCTCGGTGCATCCGTCGGCCTATGCGGGGGACTTCGCGCGGCGGCACGGCATTCCGCGGGTTTTCGGCGATCTTGAGGAGATGGCCGGGGCGGTGGACTGCGCCTTCCTGCACGCCTGCGACTGGGATCGACACGTCGGCGCGGCGGAGCCATTCGTGCGCGCGGGCCGGTCCGTGCTCGTGGACAAGCCGCTGGCCGGCAATCATGCCGACTTGGAAAAACTGCGCACCTGGATCGACGCGGGCGCCCGCATCACCGGAGGCTCCGCTCTGCGCTTCGCCCGGGAGATCACGGACTGGCGGGCGCGTCCGGTCCATCTGCGCGGCGACGCGCACACCGTTTTCTGCGGGTGCGGCGTCGATGGCTTCAACTACGGCATCCACGCGTTCACGATGGCGTGCGCGATCCTCGGCCCGGGCGCGCGCGCCGTCAGGCATTTGGGCGACGGCCCCCAGGCCTGTTTCGAAGTCGTCTGGAACGACGGCCGCCGGGCGCTGGTTGCGGTCGGAGGCGATTCGGACGAGTGGCTGCCCTTTTATGCGACCCTCGTCACCGACCGCACGGTGATCCACTTGCAACCGGATCCGGCCCTGCTCTATCAGAAGTTTCTTGCCCGGGTGCTGCCCTGGCTCGCGAGGGAAACGGATCTCGCCCCCTGCGCCACGGACGAGTTGCTGGCGCCGGAATTTCTCGCGCTGGCCGGACGGCAATCGCGCGCCGAGGGCGGCGCGACGATTTCACCCGATGACAGGACCACCTCACCGGCCTTCGACGGCGGGGCGTTCGTCCGGCTGTATCGTGGAAACAAATACGGAACCTGACCGCATCAGCGCCGTGGTCAGGCCATGAGTCCGTTAAAAACCAGGTCCACGGCCTGCGCGAGGCGATTGCGGCGCTCCGCCGCGGTGTCCTTCAGTCCGAGGCTGGCCGCGAGCGAATGGCGGTTCGAATAATACACGAAGCAAAGCCCGATGAAGTTCACCAGCAGGTGACGCTCGTCGTGCGGCGCGCGGAATATCCCGGCCTCCACGCCTTCGCGCACGATCGCCGCGAAACGTTCCATGAAGGGGTTTTTGCTGAGGCGGCCGGGGCTGGCGGAAAGGTGGCGACCCTCGTCGAGGTTTTCCCAGAGCAGCATGCGCACGAATTCGGGATTCGCGTCGAGGAAGACGAAATTGGCCTCGAGCAGACGCCGCAGTTTTTCGTCGGGCGGAGCGGAGGTGTTGACCGCGTCGAGTTCAAATCCGCCGAGCCGACCGAAGACCTCCTCCAGCGCGGCCAGATACAGGCCCTCCTTACTCTCGAAATAATGATAGACCATCCGCTTGTTGACGGCGGCGGCGGCCACCACCTCGTCCACCGCCACGCCGTGAAAACCGCGGGCCGCGAACAGCCGGATCGCGATCTTGAGCAGACGGGCGCGGGTCCGCTCGGGATCGCGGCGGATGATTTTTTTGGCGGCGACGGGCATGTTAGGGGTGGCAGCAAAACCGGTTTGCCCGTGTCGGCGCAAGCATCACTCCTTCGCCGCGGCCGGTTCAGTCCGGATGGCTTGCGGCGGATAGCGCAGTCCCGTCGGCGTGGTCGCCAGTCCGCCCTGCGCCGTTTCCCGGAGCGCGCGGGGCATGCGCCGGCCGATGTCGCGCATCGCGAGGATCACGTCGTCCAGCGGCACGACGCAGCGGCTTCCGGCCAGCGCCATGGTGGCGGCGAGGAACGCGTGCACGGCGAACATGCCGTTGCGGCTCACGCAGGGCACCTCGACGTAGCCGCCGATCGGATCGCACACCATTCCGAGCGTGTTCATCAGCGCGTAGGCCGCCGCTTCGCAGGCCTGGCGCGGCGTGCCTCCGCCGGCCTCGACGATGGCGGCTGCGGCCATGCACGACGCGCTGCCCACCTCCGCCTGGCAACCGCCCTGGGCGCCGGAAAACGACGCCCTCCGTCCGATCACCAGCCCGATGGCGGCGGAGGTGAACAACGCCCGCGCCGCCTTCGCGTCGGTGAGCCCTTCCGTGTCTTCCAGCGAGAGCAGGCACGCCGGCACGATGCCGGCCGAACCCGCCGTGGGCGTGGCGACGATGCGTCCGAACTGCGCGTTGAATTCCAGCACCGCAAACCCGTAGGCGGCCGTGCGCGCGAATTGCGCCCCGAGGAGCGGACGGGGTCCGTCCGCATACGCCGCCAAGCGGCCCGCGTCGCCGCCGGACAGTCCGCTGGCGGAGCGCGCGCGCAACGCCAGGCCGGCGCGCACCGACTGCCGCATCACATGATAGTGGTCCTCCATGCGAGCCAGCAGTTCGGCTTCCGTTTTCCCGCTCTCGGCGGCTTCGCGCCGCAGCGCCGCGTCGGCCAGCGTGCAGCCTTGCCGTTCGCACAGGTCGATCAATTCGGCCGCCGTCGTGAAATCGCGGGTGTTCATGGCAGAGGGGAAATCGCGCGAAGCCGGCGGATGGTGGAGTGGCGGCCGAGCAGACCCAGCGCATCGGCGGGCGGCGCTCCGTCCGTCTCGATCACGGTCAACGCGTCGTCGCCGCGGCCTTGGCGCGACGTGCGCAGCGTGGCGATATTCAGTTCGGCGCAGGCGAGCACGGCGGTCACGCGGGCGAGAAAGCCGCTGCGGTCCTCGTGCCAGCAGACGAGCGTGTGCAGATCGCCGCGAAACGAGGTCGCGTAGCCGTCGATTTCGACGACCTCGATGATGCCCCCGCCCAGCGACGCCGCCGTGAGGCGCAGCGCGACGGAAGCGCCCGCGAGTTCGATGCACGCGGTGTTGGGATGCGCGGCTTCGCCGAGATCCACCGCCTCGAACGTGAAGCCCAGCCCGGCCGCCGCCGCCAGATCGGGCGCGCGCGGCAGGTCGGGGTTGTCCGGCGAAAAATCAAGCAGGCCGGCGATCAACGCGCGGTCGGTGGCATGCCCGCGTCCGGTGGCCGCAAAGGAACCGTGCAGCCGCAGCACGGCGCGCACGGGCGCTTCGCCCAGCAGGCGGCGCGCGAGCAGCCCGATGCGCGCGGCCCCGGCGGTGTGCGAGCTGGAGGGCCCCACCATGACCGGACCGATCACGTCGAAGGCGGAGAGTTTCATGAGAGCCACCGCTCCAGACGGGCGCTTACAAACGCGTCGTCCACCAGCCACGGATAGGCGCGCGTCACGCGGTCGAGTTCGGCCGCCTGTCCCGGGGACAGTTTTTCGTGCGGATTCAAACAGGCCGTGGTCGTGAAAATCCCCTGACGGCGCAGGATCTCGTGGATGCCGGGAATGCAACCGGCGAAACCGTTCGCAGCGTCGAACACCGCGGCGTTGGCGTCGGTGAGGGCGGCGTTTTGGGTCAGCCAGTCGGCGGACATTTTCTCGTGGAGGCGCGCGCGTTTTATTTCCTCGAACAGCGCCACGGCGCGCTCGGTCCACACGCCGAACTGGCCCAGCAGTCCCCCGACAACCCGGCGGGACTTGCCGCCATGCACAAACGGCGTGAGCAGGTCGGCGATGATGTTGTCGTCGTTGCCCGTGTAGAGCGCGATGTCCTCGCGGCCGGAGTCCATCACCGCGCGCACCACGTCCAGCGTCTGGTAGCGGTTGAAGGGCGCCATCTTGATCGCGACGACCTCGGGGATCTCGGCGAATTCGCGCCAGAATCGATAACTGAACGCCCGCCCCCCGACCGCCGCCTGCAAATAAAAACCGATGATCGGCAGCACGCCCGTCACCTCGCGGCAATGGCGCAGGACCGCGCGTTCGCTTCCCTGCTTCCAGGCGGCGAGGCTGAGCAGCCCGGCGTGATAACCCAGATCGCGCGCACACGCGGCCTCGGCCCGGGCCTGCCGGGTGGGTCCGCACAGTCCCGCGATACGGATGAACGGACGTCGTTTCGGCAACCAGTCCGTGATCGTCTCGGCCGCGAGGGCCAGAACCGGTTGGAACAATCCGTGGGCCGGATCGCGAATCTCGAACTGGGTCGAGTGAACGCCGACCGCGATGCCGCCCACGCCCGCGTCGATGTAGTAGCGCAGGACGGCGCGCTGGCGGCGCTCGTCCCAGCGGCGGCGGCGATCAAGGGCGAGCGGCAGGGCCGGGATGGCCTGGCCGGCGAGCAGGTGGGTGCGGATGTCGAGCTGCGAAGGCATGGGATTTTTCGGGTAAGGTTGAAGGAGGGGCATGCGTCAGAATTTTCCGTCGCGTTTTTCAAAACCGGTGGGCTTGCCCCAGGTCTCGCCACCGAGCGAGAGCCACGCGGCGATCCAGCGCTCCATCGTGTCGGTCGAGGTGGGCGGCGCGCCGAAAAGCCGGTGCGAGCGCGTAGCGTCATTGAGCCAGGCCGTGGGCGCCTCGACGCCGACGATGACCGGCTCGATGCCGAACAGGCGTCCGAAGTCGGCCGCGATGTCGCGCACCCGCAGAACCGCCGCGCCGGCGATGTTGAGCGGTGCCGCGGGCGAGCGCGCCGCGTCCAGCGCCAGGATCGTCTGCGCGACCGCGTCGCGCTGCCAGATCACGTTGACATGCCCCATCGTCACATCGACCGGCTGGCGTGCCAGCACGCGGCTGGCGATGTCCACCAGCACGCCGTAACGGAACTCGACCGAATAGTTGAGGCGGATGAGCGTCACCCGCGTCCCGGCGCGCGCGGACACCTCGGCGAACGCTTCCTCGCGGCGCAGGCAACTTTGCGCGTATTCACCGACTGGACTCACCGGCACCTCCTCGGTCGCGCCCGCGCCGGCCACGGGAACGAACGGATAGACGCAACCGGTCGAGAACGCCACGATGCGGGAGCGCTGAAAACGCTCCGCCACCAGCCGCGGCATGACGACGTTCATCTGCTCAAGCAGCTGAGGGGAGGAACTGGTGCCGAACTTGACCCCGGCGAGAAAAAATACCGACGGCGCTTCGGGCAACGCCGCGACCTCACCTGCCACGGAGAGATCGCACGCGATCGTCTCGATGCCCGCCTCAGTGAAGACGTCGCGGTCGCGGAGCGTGGAAAAACGCGACACCGCGATCACCCGTGCGTCCGCACGCCCGACGGCGGTGAGGGCGTTCCTCAACATCAGGCTCAGATGCAGCCCCATCTTCCCACCCGCGCCCAGAACCAGCACGGGCGCCGGCAGCCCGGCGGCGGCGGCCACTACGGAATCCGGCGGCGCGGAGAGGAATTCATCAACGCCCCCTGGAGGGCACGGCAACGACAGGACGGACGGGGTGGACGCGTTCATTAAGTATCCGTTCAGTTACTTATTGTTTGACGCCAGGCAAGGCGAAAATCCATGCTGCCCGCATGACCTTTCCCGCAGATCCGGTCGCACTCCTCTCCGAATTGATCGCCCTGCCCAGCGTGTCTCCGGAGGGCAACGCCGGGGGAACGGTCCCGGGAGAACGCGCGATGGCGCATCACGTGACGGCGCTGCTTCGGCTGATGGGCGCCGAGGTGACGGTCACCGACGTGTCGCCGGGACGTCCGAATGTCGTCGGGCGTTTCCCTTGCGCGGTCCCCGGCGCGCCCGTGGTCGCGATCGTGCCGCACTCGGACACGGTGGGCGTTGCCGGCATGACGGTGCCCGCGTTCACCTCCACGGTCCGCGATGGACGCGTTTATGGTCGCGGTGCGTGCGACACCAAGGGACCGATGGCGGCCGCGCTGTGGGCGCTGGCCCAATGGCGACGTTCGCCGCTTGCCGACTCGGCGCGCGTGCAATGGATGTTCGCCATGACCATGGGCGAGGAGGAAATGAGCACGGGTGCGTCCGCGTTGTGCGCGGCGGGCTTCAAGGCCGACTTCGCCCTCATTCTTGAGCCGACCGAAATGCAGGCGGTGCGGGCGGGCAAAGGCGTTCTCCGGCTCTGGATCGCGGCGGAGGGCCGCGCCTGCCACGGCTCCACGCCGGAGTTGGGCGACAACGCGATCTACAAACTGCTGCCCTTCGCGCAGGCGTGCCGCGACGAACTCGCGCCCGCGTTCGCTGGACGGATCGACCCCGCGCTAGGCGGCGCGTCCTTGAACCTCGGCGTCTTTCGCGGCGGCGGCGAACTCAACATCGTGCCGGACCGTGCGCTCGTCGGCATGGATATCCGCACGCATCCCGGCCTGAACAACGAGGAGGCGCTCGCCCGCGTGCGGTCGTGCGCAGGTGATCTGACGGTGTCCGTGCACCGCGAGGGCCCGCCCTACGCATTGCCCGAGGATCATCCGTGGTTGCGGCGACTGCGCCCCTTCACCGCAGGCATCACCACCGCGCCGTGGTTTTCGGACGCCAATGTCTTCAACGCCCACGGCATTCCGGCGGTCGCGATCGGTCCCGGCTCGATCCGCCAGGCGCATACGCACAACGAGTTCATCGAGATCGCCGCGCTTGAGGAGGGCGCGGAGGCGTTCCGGAGGTTTATCGAACAACAAAGCCTGGCTGCGCCCGCATAATGCGGTCGGCACCGCCCCCTCGGCAAAGCGTGCAATCTCCGCCGCACGGTCCATACTCCTTCGCACCCCGCCCATGCCTCCACGCGTCACACTTCGCGACATCGCCGCCCGCGCACAGGTGCATCTCTCCACGGTAAGTCTGGCGCTCAAGAACAGTCCCTTGCTCCGACCGAAGACGCGCGCGCGTATCCTCGATATCGCCGCGCAACTCGGCTATACTCCGGACCCTATGCTTTCGGCCTTGGTGGCCTACAGTAGAAGAAGCCGCACTCCCGCCTATCAGGCCACGCTGGCATGGATCGACAACTGGCCGCAACAGGGCGCGCTGCGGAAAGTGAAGTCGTTCAACGAATATTTCCTGGGGGCCCAGGAACGCGCCACCCAACTCGGCTACAAACTCGAGGAGTTCTGGCTCCACGCTCCGGGCATCACCCTGCCCCGCGTCGCAGACATCCTGCGCGCCCGAAGCATCCAGGGACTCATCGTCGCACCCCAGGAACATGATGGGAACAAGCTCAACTTCGACTTCACCCATTTCTCCGCCGTCGCCCTCGGCTACAGCCTGCGCCCCGCCCGGCTCCACATCGTGACCAACCACCAGGCCCAGTCCATCGCCCTGCTCGTGGAGAAGCTGACCGGACTGGGCTACAAACGCATCGGTCTCTACCTGCACGCCGATTGGGACAAAAAAGTGAACCACGGCTGTATCTCCGGCTTTTCCAGCGCCCAGAAGTCGCTTCCGGCCAAAAACCGCGTTACGCCCCGCATCACCGAAAACGTGGGCAAGGAAGACTTCCTCAAGTGGTTCAACCGGACCCGGCCCGACGCGGTCATCACGATGAAAATCACTCCATGGATAGCCGACTGGATCAAACCCTTGCGTGTTCCCGAAGACGTGGGCGTGGCTAATTTCAGCGCCAATCCGGACGATCCCAAAATCGCCGGCGTTTATCAAAACGACCGGCTGATCGGCGCCTCCGCCGCCGATGTCGTGATCGGCATGCTCCAACGCAACGAGGTCGGCCTTCCGTCCAACTTGATCTACACGCTGGTCGGCGGTATCTGGCAACCCGGCTCCAGCGTGCGCGCATCCGCGTCCGCGCCGCCCCGCTAGCACCGCCCCGTTAAGTTGTCCGCCTTGAGAATTGGTGGAGACCCGACGACCTCGTGGGGTCGGGTTTGCTCAAGCACACGGACGCCCGCGTAACGGGGTAGCGCCAAAGAGCGACCGCCGCCTTAGCTCTTCCGATCTCCGCAGCGGCCCGTTTTTCAAAAGGTCGAATACCCCGCGCCTTTTCCCATCCGCCCGGCCGGATAGGTTGTGAGCATGAGGTCCGCTTCACTCCAAAAATCCCCGCGCCGGCCGTCGCGTGCCCGCCCTGCATCCCCGCACGTGATCGTGCGCGCCGGAGCTGCCGCTTCGTTTTTCCAGCCCTGAAACCACGCCTTGATTCTTAGCTCTTCTCCATGAAAAACACACCGCCAACCCGAACCCGGCTCACCGCCGCCGGCAGCCTCGCGCTGCTTTTGTCCGCCGGCCTCCCCGTCGCCTCCGCCGCCGATCTCACGTGGATTAATGCCAGCGCCACCGCCAACTGGAATACCTCATCGCTCTTCTGGAACGACGGCTCCTCTGACGTCGCCTGGACGGACAACAACGCCGCTCTCTTCGTCGGCAACGGAGTTGCCCGCACGATCACCCTGACTCAAAACGTCCAAGCCACAAGCGTGAGTGGAAACGGAACTTCAGGTGGAACCATTAACTTCGCAGGGAACTTCACGCTCGATGTCCCGAAGTTTACCAACACGGCAAACGCCAATTTCGACATAAATGTGGCAATCACGGGGTCCCATGGCCTTACCCAAGAGGGCCTCGGACGACTCGTCATTTACAAGTCGGCCACCTATACGGGTGACACCTTGATCGATGCCACCGGTCTGGCGAACAGCAAATCAAGTGAGATATACATCAAAGTAAACAATGCTCTCCCCACCACCACTTTGCTCAACTTGAAGAACGGCACCGGGTATCTTGTTACGGCCGTGCTCACCTTAAACGGCACTACGACTACTACGCTAAGTCAGGAACTTACCGCCATCACCGGCAACGGTATCATTCAGGCTCGGGTCGGACACGATAATCTGACCATCAACACCGCCAGCGGCGTCTCCAATACCTTCTCCGGGACCCTGAAGGAATACGGTGCCTACGTTTCGACTCAATCGCTTGGCCTCACCATCAAAGGTGCGGGCACCCAAGAGTTAACCGGCACAAACTCCTACGTAGGTGCCACCCTGATCGAAGGGGGCGCGCTCAAACTCGGTTCCAATCTTTCCGGCACCAGCTCAGTCACCGTGAACGGAGGCGCGCTCGCCAGCACCGTTGCCAATGTGAACCTCGGGCTCGGCGGCGTCTCCATGAGCGGCTCGGGATCGGCCATTTCGATCAACGGCACCTCCATCGGCACCCTCACGCTCGCGGCGTCCCAAAACTTCACCGCCACAACGGGCACGCTTAACTTCACCCTGGGCGCCTCCAATACCTCCGACAAGATCATGGGCACCGGCGTATTCAGCCTGACCGGCACCACCCTCGCCCTGGACGGCGCCACGTCGGTCGCCGGCACCTACACGCTGTTCAGCGGCTTCACCGGTTCCAATACCGTGTCGGGGATCATCATCACCGGCCTCAACCCCGCCTATTCCGGCGTCCTCGGCACCGATGGCATTCTCACCGTCAGCCTCGCCTCCATCCCCGAACCCTCCACCTACGCCGCCATCCTCGGCGTCGCCGTCCTCGGCTTCGTCGCCTACCGTCGCCGCACCAAGCGCGACTGATCGTTCGGCTGTTCCCCGGCCGCGTGCGTCCGCCTACTCGGATACACGCGGCTTTTTTGTCCTTCCGCCTCGATTTCAACATGCGCCTACCTTGCATTCTCCTGGGAATCTTGGCCACTTGGCCCGCCTCCGCCCTTGCCGCGGAAACCGCCGCTTCGCCCGTGACACGGGAAGCTGTCTTGAACTCGCTTGAAACCCTCGCGCCCGCCTGGACGGCGAAGCTCCACGGCCAATCCCCTCGACTCTTTTTTTCCGACGCTGAATGGACGCAGGTCCGGCGGGAAATCGACGCGCCGTCCCCGGAACGCGCCGCCCTGACCACCGCCTTCTTCGCGCAAGCCGACCTCATCCTGACCGAACCCATCCCCGCCTACCTGCCTCCCGCGCAGATGATCGGAAAGCCCCACGTCGGCCCCACGCTCTTCGCCGCGATGGAGGAACTCTGGCAGCGCGAAGTCGGCAACAACATCTTCGCCCTCGCCGTCGCCGCGCGTCTCCGCCCCGACGCCGCCTATCGCGCCCGCCTCCACGACCTCGTCATGGCCGCGATCCGCTTCGACACCTGGGGCCGCTCCAACAATCCGCGCATGGGCGACAACGCCGACCTCGCCATCGGCCACGTCGGGCGCGGCATCGCCGTCGCCTACGACTGGCACCGCGACGCCTTCACCGACTCCGAACTCGCGCACATCCGCGCCGTCGTCGCCGCGCGCCTGCCCTGCCTGCTCAAGGGCCTGTATGGCGACGCCTACTGGGCGGCGGGCTTCGAGGAAAACCACAACCACGTGAGCGTCGCCGCCCTCGCCTTCTGCGGCATCGCGTTCTACGACGAAATCCCCGGCGCGCCCGAATGGCTCGCCGCCGCCCGCCTCAACTTCCAGTCCGTCGGCCGCCACATGCCCGCCGACGGCAGCTCCGTCGAGGGCGTCTCCTACTGGAGCTACGGCATGTCCTATATTCTCCAATACATCGAGGCGACCCGCCCGGTCATCGACTCCGCCGATCTCTACCAACTGCCGTTCCTGAAAAACGCCGCCGCTTATCGCCTCCTCGCGGCCACGCCCGGACTCGTGGGCAACCTGCCGTGGGGCGACTCCGTTCCCCGCGGCTGGACCACGCCCCACCACCTCCTCTATCGCCTGGCCGCCCAGTATGACGACCGCACCGCCGCCTGGTTCGCCGACCACCTTCCCGCGCCGCGCGGCGGCTCCGACGATCACGCCTTGAACATGCTCTGGGCGCGCAACGCCCCGCCGGCCGGCCCCGCTCCGCTCGCCCTCGACGGACGTCTCACGGTCAACGATCTCGTCACCACCCGCTCCGGATGGGACGCCACCGACTACGTGCTCTCCATCAAAGCCGGCTACACCAACCGCAACCACAGCCATCTCGACGCCGGCGCCCTCGCCCTCGCCTTCGGCGACGAATGGATTCTCATCGCCCCCGGCTACGGCAAGGGCGCCGGCGACGGCGCCTTCTGGAATTCGGGCGGCCCGCGCTGGACCTATTTCTCCAACGCCACCGAGTCCCACGCCACGCTCCTCGTGAACGGCAAAAACCAGCGCTTCGACCGCGACGCCCGCGCCACCGTCACGCGCTTCTTCAGCTCCACCGACTGGAACGCCACCACCGTCGATCTTACCCGCGCCTACCATGACGTCACCTCGCTCACCCGCGAAGTGCTCCACCGTCGCGGTGACTACATCCTCGTGTTCGACTCCGCCACCGCCGCGCAACCCGTCACCGTCGAATGGCTCGCCCAGTTCCGCGGATCTCCCGCCGTCGAGCCCGACGGCTCCCTGCTCGCCTCCGGAAAAAACGGTGCCCTCCGCGTGGCCCTGCTCGCCCCCTCCGCTCCGCTCGCCTTGCGCGAGCCCACCTCCCCCAAGATCGATGTGACCAAAGGCCGCCACTTCACCTGCTCCGCCGCGCAATCCGGAACCGCGGTCTCCGTCACCGCCCTGCTCCAACCCGTCCCTGCCGGCAAGACCGCCCCCGCCCTCAAGGCCCGCATCGTTGACGGCCTCCTCGAAATCACCGGCGCAACCTGGACCGACCGCCTCGCCAAATCAGAAAAAATCGCCGCCCTGCGCTTCACGTTGCCCGGTCGCAATCCCCCCGTCCGCATCACCGCCCGTCTGGCCGGCGTCCGCACGACCTCCGCCGGCATCGAATCCTTTCTCGCGCTGGACGCCACGGAGGTCGAGTTGCCCGGATTATCCCATCATGCGGAAACTCCGCAGAACCTCGCCGGCAAAAGAAATCCCGACGGGACCTGGACGCTCACCCGGTGAACACCACCGCTTCCCATGGCATCGGCGTGCGGCTGTTGTCCCGGCGGACGCGGACCGTCGGGGTAGCCCGCCTTCCTCGCCTAGTTTCTGGTATGCGCCAGGATGAAGGCGTCATACTGGGCCTTCAGCTCGGGGGTGGGACTGGACAGCGCATGGTGCCACTTGTCGGGCACCGTGATGATCCGCTTGGCCGGCTTGAGCTGGTTGTAGGCGGTAAAAATCCCGGGCGCCGAACACGTCGTGTCGGCAAAACCCACGGTGACCAACGTCTCGGCCTTTGAGCGCGCGCAAAAATTGACGGCGTCAAAATAGCGCGCCGTCCCGACGGCTTGCTTCGTTTTTTCATCGTCCAGTTTTCCCCCGACGATGCCGGGCCATCCGGCGGGTTTTCCGGCGAGCGGTCCCGTGAGGTCGCACATGCCGGGCACCGTGGCCACGACCGCCGAGACGCGCGGATCGAGACCCGCCGCCGCCAGGGCCTGCGCCCCTCCCTGGCTGATTCCGATGCAGATCAGATGCTTCCCGTCCCACTCCGGCTGCGTCGCCAGAAAATCGACCGCGCGCTGCAACCGCAAAAACATGCCGAGAAAGTAAAACTGCTCGCGGCTCTCCTTGCCGCGGTCCTGGTAGCCCTTCAAGTCGCCCTTCGCCAGTTCGTCGTAATACGCCTGCGGCTGGCCGTTCAACATGCCGTGCGCGTTCATGTCGACGACCAGCGCGTCGAACTGATTGGCGAGACTCACCGTGTTGACGAAGCTCGAACGACACCAGCCGCCTTCCACGCCCGCCGCGCGGAAATAGAGAATCGCGGGATGTCCGCCCTCCTTCGCATTTTTCGGACGCGCAAAATATCCGCGCATCGGCCGCACATCGAGGCACGCGATTTCCAAGTTCGCGCCGACCACGCCCTCGCGCTCCAGCCCCGCGATCTTCTTGAGGTGGTCGGGATTCGCCTGCTCCAGCGCGCGTTGCCCGGGCGTGAGCGGCTCGATTTTCGGAACCGCTTTTTCGGCGGCGAGCCGCGCTTTCTGCGAAGCCCAGAACGCGTCGAAATCCTCCGGCGCGGGCGACGAGGGGGTAAACGCGTCGGGGTTGAAAACAACGCCGATGGAGGCCGCCGGCTTCCGCTCCTTTGACGCGACGGGCAGCGTGACCGAGCAAAAATACCAGCCGTCGGCGGGCGGGGTGAAGCGGATGGCGTGCGCGGCCTCGTTCCCTGCTACGGTCTCCGTATGCACCACCTCCCGATTGTTGCGGAGGATTTTGACGGTGGCCGCGGGCGCCGTTTCCGCCGCATCGTCGCGGGCAAGAGTGAAGACTGCGGTTTTTCCCGAGGCGTAAACGCCCGCCGGCTGATCAAGGGCAAAACTGACGGTTGCCTGCGCCCGGCCGACTAACGCGCAGGCCAACAAAGTCAGAACATAGAGCGGTTGGCGGCTGTGGAATTTGATCGAGGTCATGGGGTGAACAAGGGGGTTGTCCGAAACGGATCACGCGCCGGCGGCGATCACCACGGTCTGGATGGAACGGCGCGGTGCGGTGAGCGGAGCCGTGCCGGCACCGGTTTTCAACAGGAAAACCACGGGAGTCTCGGAGCGGTTCATCACGACGACAGCCAACGAGCCGTCGGGATTTTTGAAGGCGACGACCTCCAGTTCGTCCTTGGTCGAGGCGCTGAGGATGCGGCGCGCGCCGGAACGCACAAAACGGCTGAAATGCCCGATGTAATAATAGGAGCTCTGATAACGCACCTCGCCCGTGCGCGTGTCCGCGAGGATCGGCGCGCTGCAAAAATTGTTCACGTGGTTGGGGCCGCCGGTCTCGTCGAGAACCATGTTCCAGTCGATCCAGCCCACCGTCCAACGGTTGAAGTCGGCGATCATCGAGCGGGCATAACGCTCCCCTGTCAGCCACGAACCGTCGTGCGGCCCGCCCTCCTGGCACCCTTCGGTAAAGAGCAGTTTTTTGTCGGGCCAGGCGTCGTGGACGCGCTGCACGTTGTCGAAGGTGTCGGTCACATACCAATGAAAGCCCGCGCCCCAGACGTAACGCGCGGCGGCCGGGTCGTCGTAAACGATGCGGGCGCGCTCGTAGAGGCGGTCGCGGTTGTGGTCCCACACCACGATTTTCACGTCGGCCAGGCCTTCGCGATGCAGCGTCGGCCCGAGATGGTCGCGCACGAAGTCGCGCTCCTCTTCACCGGTATAAATGCACGAGTCCCACGTCTGCTTCGCCTCGGGCTCGTTTTGAACGGTCAGCGCCCAGATCGGCACGCCCTCGCCGGCGTAGGCCCGGATGTAGCGGGCGTAGTAAAGCGCCCACGCCTCGCGGCACTCGGGCAGAAGTTTTCCGCCGAGGTTCATCCGGCCGGTGGTCTTCATCCACGCGGGCGGGCTCCACGGCGAGGCGAGCAGCTTGAAGGCGTTGCCGGAAACCGCCTGTGCCCGCCTGATCATCGGCAGAAGCGCCTGGCGGTCCCGCTCGATGGAGAAGGTCTTAAGCGCGTGGTCGCCCGGCTCGTCGCAGTAGGAATAGTTGCCCAGCGCAAAATCGCAGCTGCCGATATGCGTGCGGCAAAGCGTGTAGCCGTGGCCGGCCTTCGGATCGAAATACGCGCGCATGACCTCCTCCTGCTTCGCAAGCGGGAGTTTCGCCAGCGTGACCGCCGCCGCCTCGGTAAACGCGCCGCCGATGCCCTCCATCTCCTGGTAGGCGACCCGCTCGTCGAGCATGACCGACGGCAGCTTGTCGTCGCCGGGCTCGGCAGGTCGCAAGGCGGCCGCAGGCTGCGCCGAAAGACGCGCGCCGCCATCACGGGCGGTGATAAAAACCGATAGGGAGGACATGTGGGACGACGTGGTAGTCAGTATTTTCGATTCAAAGAAAGCGGCGGAAAATCATCCGTGCGGAAGGGACCGGCCGGAAGCCCTCCACCGTTGTAGAGGTTGCAAAAGGGGTTGCTAGCCCATGCGTAGCGGACTGCAACGGGTTTCGGCACTTCGGCGCTCCAGACCAGAACCGTGCTTCCGTCGATCTTGGCCGTGGCCCACTTCCATTTGCGGTCGTCTCCGCAGATCGCAAAGCCTTCAACCTCTCCGTCTGGACTGTTGCGGACCACCGGAACCGTCTTGGGATCGGTCGAAAGCGGCTGGTAGGCGGCGGGCATCGGCCTGGCCGCGAGACCGCCGTCGGTGTGGGTGAACGTGACGCGTATTTTGTCTCCTTCCACGGCCATCTTCGAATAGACCGGACCGGAGTAGATGACGTCTTTTTTTCCATAGGTCTGCGCCAGCGCGATGCGCGCGAGGCGGTCGCCGACGTCGATTTTGTTGGCCGGGTGGATGTTGTTCTCCTCGCCGATGTCTATGAGGATCGCCTGCCCGGTGTTCGGCAGCGCGAGCGCCATCGTCTGCGCCTCGCGCAACTCGGCCTGCTCGTTGTTGCCCGGCTTCGTGGCATGCGCGGAGAGATTGGCGACCTGGCAGTAGTAAAACGGGAAATCTCCCCGCCCCCATTTGGCGCGCCAGTCCTTGATCAAAAGAGGGAACTCGGTCCGGTATTGATAGCCGCGATTCCAGTTTCCTTCGCCCTGATACCAGATCACGCCGCGCATTCCATACGGGATCACGGGATTGATCATGCCGTTGAAGAGATAACTGGCGACGTTTTGGGGATCATAGGGCACGCCGGTCGGCCGCACCGGAAAGGAGCCCAACGCCTCGCCCTGAAGCGGCGGCAGCACGGTCTCGGCCTTGGCGAGCCACTCGCCTTTCAACATGTGGTGATTTCCCTGAAAGCGGGCCGCCGGCAGAATGCCCGCCCCCTTGGCGGGATTAAAAATGCGCACGGCCAGAACCGACTCGCCCGCCTGCACAAGATTGGCCCGGACGCCGTAGCGATGGGTGACGTCGGTCAGGTCGCTGGAGGCGATTTTTTTGCCGTTCCAATAGACGTCGGCAAAATCGCGGATGTCGGCGAGAAAAAGATCGATGCCCTTGTTGGGCGCGATGTCGTCGGACGGCACGGGGATCGTCTTGCGCAGCCAGATCGCGCCGGCATCGGGAAGTCCGGCGGCGGACAGCAGTCCCGGAAGCGTCACCGGTTTCCAGTCACGGGTATCGACGCCCGGGGCCGCGAAGGCCTGGGGATCCGCGGCCGGACGATCTTCGCGTCCAAACTTCGCCTGCCACGCCTTGTAATCGGCGACATACTTGTCGAACGCCAGCCGGTCGGCCTGCGCCTTGTCCGCGCACGCCTTTACGCCGGGATCGGCATCGAGCGCCTCCTTGCTCATCCACGTTTCGATGAAGGTGCCGCCGAGACAGTCGGTCAGCAGGCCCACCGGAACCCGCAGTTCCTTCTGAAGATTCTTCCCGTAAAAATACCCGACCGCGCTGAACGCGCCCGACGTCTTCGGACCGGCCAAGACCCACTTGCCTTTCACGTCATCGAGGAGAACGGCGGAAGGGGTAAACTTCACGCGAAACTCGCGGAGCAGAGGATTCGCCGAGGCGGGGATTTCCGTCTTGCCGACGGGAAAGCCGGACAGCGGAAAATCCATGTTGGACTGCCCGCCGCACAACCAGACTTCGCCGACCAAAACGTCTTTGATCGTGAGCGTGTTCGCACCTTGGACAACCATGTCAAAGGGCCCCTGCCCCGTCGCCTTGAGATCGAGACGGGCCTTCCATTTTCCGTCGGGGCCGGCCGTGGTTTTGGCGCTGGCCTTGTCCAGCGTCACGGTGACGGATTCGCCGGGGTCGGCCTTGCCCCAGACGGGCACATTGTCCGATTTCTGGAGAACGGCATGATCCGAGAAAAGCGCGTTAAGCGAAACCGCGCCATGCAGCGGGAGAATCGCCAGCAGGCAGACCAACAGGGGGAGGATACGTTTCATTTTTTGAAGGATAACCAATCGGGACTGCTATTTCGGAGAAAGCCAACCGCGTCGATGAACACGCCGGCGGTCCAACCCATCATGGAGGGCGGCACTTCGGTCGCGGAGGCATCCGCCTCGCCGGTGACGAGATTGACCGGATTGATGAGATAACCCGCCTCGCCCACCGTGTGGTGCGAACCGTCGAGCACGTTGTATTTCTCCCACAGGTCGCCCGTCGCCGCGAATGCACGGCACACGCCGGCGACATATTTTTCGGCGATGCGCTTCGCCTCGGCGTGGTATCCGTAGCGGTCGAGTCCGCGATAAACGAGGTGCTGGATGCACGGCCAGCCGTTCGGATGATCCCATTGGTAGGGACTGGGCTGGACGCCCGGTGCGACCGAGGAAACGCCGAACGCAAATTCCAGCTTCGGCAGCATGTGCTTCACCACGGCCGCCGCCTGTTCGGGAGTCGCGAGTCCGGCCCAGAGCGGCTGGAACGTCGCGGCGCTCACGACGGTGCTCCGGCGTTGGTTCACGTGGTCGTAGTCGAAAAATCCGCCGCGCTCCCCGTCCCAGCAGTAGGTGTTGATCAGATCGCGGCGCTTGTCTGCGCACGCCTGCCAGTGTGCGCGTTCGGCTCCCTCGGTCCAACGGGCGAGCAACGTCTCCAGCAGCCAGAGCGTGCTGTTGAGGTCGGCCGGGCAGAAATTCGCGCAGTGTTTGTCGTAGCGCGAATTCAGATCCCAGCCGGTTTCGCACTCGGCCATGGTGCGCGAGGCGAGGTCAACGTTGTCCTCGGCCTTCGCGTCGGGCAGCCCGAGGCGATGCTGCACGGTGGGGAAGAACTCGATGAGTTCTTCGCGCGTCGCGTGGTTGCCGTGGTGCGACAGACCGGTCGGCGTGAGGCGGCGGGTTGTCCAGAACGCGTGTTCCAGTTTCAGCATCGGCACCGCGGCGCGGATGAGCGCGGAGTCCCCAGTGGCGTCGGCGACGAGGCCGACCAACGGCCCGAGATAGGGCGGCTGCGAACGACTCGTGTAGTAGGTGCGGTTGCCGTTGGGCACGAAGCCGAGGCGGGCGACCAGAGAAAGGAGATTGCGCGTGTTGGCCACCGCCAGATCGGCGCGACCGGTGCCGAGCAGACCGAGCGCCGTGAAATAGGTGTCCCAGTAATACAGCTCCTGAAACGCGTCCTTGCGGCAAGGGATCGTGTAAGGATGCGGCAGACCGATCAGCGTGCCCTCGTCCTTGGGACAATGGCGGACGGTTTCATCCCAGTGCGCGGTGATGAAGGCCTGGATTTTGGCGATGCGCTGCGGGGATTGGAAATCGTCGGGGTCGGTCATGAACAGCAGGGGAAACGGCAGGCTACTCCCGGGCACGCCGCCTCGCCAAGGAACGCGGCTTTCAAACTTTTGAAAGCGCAGGAATCAAGCGACCAAAAGAAACCGGTCGCCGCGTCACTTCACCTCGCCGACGATCGTGAACTCCTCGCGGTCGTGGTAAAGGTGGCGCACGCGGACGTTTATCGCACAGCGCGAGAACACCGACTCCGGCGCGCGGACCTGTGCCAGCAACGCCAGCGGATCAACGCGTCCGAACTTCAAAATCACCACGAAGCGACGGCACCACTTGTTCTCCAACCACGGCGCAATGAGGTTGTCCAGGACGTGATGCGGCTCCTCCACAAGATCGCAGAACATCCAGTCGAACACCTGGTCCGGCGCCGGTCGGAAGGTAAACGCGTCCTCCATGCGGTGCTCGATCTTGTAGTTGTTATACGCGCCGCCCTTGAGCGGACCGTTGTCCACCGCGACAATCTTCGCGCCGCGCTTCGAGGCGCTGTAGCTCCAGCCGCCCGGTGCCGCACCGAGGTCGGCCACCGTCTCCTCAAAGCCCGGTTCGCGGCCGAGCACGATATATGCCTCCTCGATCTTCAAGTAGGAGCGCGATGGGGCCTGCTCGTCGTCCGCCATGCGGCGCTGCCCGCCGAACACCGCCTCGCGGGCGACATAGGCGCGCTTGAAATCCACGAAGAAAACATACAGCCCGCGCAACCGGGCGACGCCGCGCGGCTTGTCGGCCACCGCGAGCTTGGACACGCGGGACATGCGTTTCTTGAGGTTCTCCTGCACCATCTTCTCGACACCCTTCACGCGACGACCGAGCCCGTCGAGCTCGGCGGCCTCCTCGAAGAGAAACGGCCACTCGCCCTCGAAACGCTCGGTTTTGGCGGTCGTCAGAAATTGCTCCGTGATCTTGGCCGCGAGCGCGTTGACCGAATCGCCGGTGATCTCGACCGGATCGAGCAATGCCATCTGCGAAAAACAAAGATCGGGCATTTCTCCGAGGTGGAGCGCGTTGTCCCCAACGCGCTGGCCCGACTCCGTTCCTCCGTCTTCCGTCTTCCGGCCTCCGTCCGGCTCCGTCCGCACCCAACCGGCTCCTTGCTCGACAGGCGCAAAGCCATGCGCCGTCAGCTCGCCGGCGAGCAGGTCCACAAATCCGGATTGGCAGGTAAAGATCATTCGCGCCGGAGCGTGCCGCCCGCCCCCGCGCCCGGCGAGGAATTTCATCCCCGCCTGTCTCCTGACGAAATCCATCGCCAGGACACGCGTTCACGGGGGTTAGACCCCATACCCCTCGCGCCACGCTGGGTGCATTCTGACAGGCCGCACATGCCACCCATGACACTTTGCTCGCATGTCCAACCCCAAGCTTAACCTTTTCGCCCGCGTTTTGCGCGCATGTCTCTTATGAAAATCGCGTTCATTGGAAATTACCCGCCTCGAAAATGCGGGATCGCGACGTTCACGCACGATCTGCGCGCCGCCGTGGCGGAGCAGTGCGGAGTGCAATCGTGTCCGGTGATCGCGGTAAACGATACGGCCGAACCTTACGCCTATCCACCCGAGGTGATCTTCGAAATCACCGAACAAGACATCGCGACCTACGAGCGGGCCGCGGAGTTTTTGAATCGCAGTGAAGTGGACGTGGTCTCCGTGCAACACGAATTCGGCATCTACGGAGGAAGCGCGGGCGGCCATTTGCTGGCCCTGCTGCGCTCGCTGAGAATGCCGATCGTCACCACGCTGCACACGGTCCTGCGCGACCCCGGCCCCGAGCAGCGCCGCGTCATGGAGGCTCTGATAAAGGTGTCGGACCGTCTCGTGGTCATGACCGAACGCGCACGCATGTTCCTGCGGGAGATCTACGGGGCCCCGGCCGAAAAGATCGACCTCGTCGCGCATGGCATCCACGACGTTCCTTTTGAGGAGTCCGATCGCTGCAAGGAGCTTTTGGCGGCGGAAGGCCGTCTGGTGTTGCTTACCTTCGGGCTGCTGTCTCCCAACAAGGGCATCGAATACGTGCTAGACGCCCTGCCCGCGATCATCGCCGAGTTCCCCCAGTCCGTATATCTCATTCTCGGCGCGACCCACCCGAATCTGGTCCGCGAGCAAGGCGAGGCTTACCGCCTGGGACTGGAGCGGCTGGCCAAGAAAAACGGCGTCGAGCAGAACGTCATTTTCTACAACCGGTTCGTCGACCTACCCGAACTGAAGGACTTCATCGGCGCCGCGGACGTGTATATCACACCCTACCTGAACGAGCAGCAGGCCGTCTCCGGAACGCTGGCCTACGCGTTTGGAGCCGGAAAGGCGGTCATCTCCACGCCGTATTGGCACGCCGCCGAACTGCTGGCGGACGACCGCGGCGTGCTCATCCCCTTTGCCGACAGCGAGGCCGTCGCCCGCGAAGTGTGCGCGCTGTTCCGCGACGAACCCCGCCGGCTCGCCATGCGCCGGCACGCCCACCAACTCGGCCGCGAGATGATCTGGAGCCGTGCCGCCGTCCGCTACCGCGAGAGCTTCGCCCGCGCCTGCACGCATCACGCCGCGACGCACCGCAAATCCCTCCTCGTCCGGACACTGGCGGAGGAGCCGATGAGACTGCCGAAATTCAAGCCCGATCACGTGCTTCGCATGAGCGATTCGGCCGGGATGTTTCAACACGCGCTGTATTCGGTGCCGAACCGTTCGCACGGCTATTGCACCGACGACAACGCGCGCGCGCTCATGCTCATCCTGCTCTGGAAGGAACTCGGGGAAACGTCCCCTGCGCTGGAACGGATGGCCACGAATTGCGCGGCTTTTCTCGCCCACGCACTCAATCCGCAAACCAAACGATTTCGCAATTTCATGGGCTATGATCGCCGCTGGCTTGAAGAAAATGGCTCCGAGGATTCGCATGGCCGCGCACTCTGGGCCCTCGGGGTTTGCTCGGCGCAAACCCGCGACCGCGGGCTCCGCCTTCTCACGGGCCAGCTGTTTTCCGAGGCTCTTCCCGTTGCCACCGGGCTTGCCCATCCCCGCACGTGGGCCTTTGCGCTGCTTGGCATTCACGCCTACCTGCGTCGCAGGCCGGACGACAGCCGGGCCTGCCATATCCGCGCCGAGTTGACGGAGCGCCTCATGAAACGGTTCGCCGAACACGCCCGGGGCAACTGGCAATGGCTCGCGGATGACGCGACCTACGAAAACGCCCGGCTCCCGCACGCGCTCATCATCAGCGGCCGCGTCATGCATCAGCCTGCGGTCCTCGAAACCGGCCTGCGGGCGCTGCGCTGGCTCGTGCAAATACAGACTTCCCCCGGCGGCTGTTTTCAACCGGTTGGCTCCAATGGCTTTTGCCATCGCAACGGTCAGCGGGCCTATTTCGATCAGCAGCCGGTCGAGGCATACGCCATGGTATCGGCGTGCCTCGAAGCCCATCGCACGACCGCCGCCAGGCACTGGCTGGAGCGTGCGCACGGCATCTTCGAATGGTTCCTCGGCCGCAACGATCTCGGCCTGATACTCTACGATGCAAAGAGCGGCGGTTGCCGCGATGGGTTGCACGCCGACCGCGCGAACGAAAACCAAGGGGCCGAATCCACCCTGTCCTTCCATCTCGCGCTCGCCGAGCTGCAGCTCGCGCACAACGACCTGGTCGGTTTTCAGGAACATCGCACGACCGAGGCCGCCGCCCTGCGATGAATACGCCCGCATCCACGCCCGCCCCGGTCGTCAAACGCACGAACATCTTTATCAATCCTGATCGCGCACGCGTCCTGATCCGGCCGTTCACGCCCGCAAGCGCGGAGCGCATCGTGAAGATCATCGCGCGCCTGATCGCCCTGCCCGAGGCCGAAATCGAGGCGTTGCTTGCGCAAGTTATGGCCGAGTTCGGCGGCCGCCACCAGAAGACGAAGGACCTGTTTCTGGGACGCTTCGAGTTTGTCCGGAGCCATCTCGTGACCGACCAGGAGCTCTCCGAGGCCCGCAAGCTGATGATCGGCGCCTATTTCACGCACGAATATTCGCTGGAGGCGGCCGCCCTGTTTAATCCGTCCATCGTGCCGCATCCGGACCAGACCGAGCTGCCTCCGGGCTCGCTGCGATTCGTGCTCAGCCTGCGCGCCACCGGCGAGGGCCATGTCTCCTCGATTACTTTTCGCACCGGCGTGGTCGATGCGAACAATGTGATCAGCGTCAATACGCCGACGCGTTTTGTCTCCGAACCGCAACCGGTGCGCGACCAGTCCTATGAAAAGTCTCGGTTTGCACGCCAGCTCTCCGAACTCGGCTTCGCGGGCGAATTCACGCGCCGGACCCTGGCCGCCCTTGCCGACCCGTTCTCAATCGACGATCTGCGCGCCGCCCTCGCTCTCGTGAAAAATCAGGTGGGGCCGGAAGACCCGGAGGGAATCTCCACCGCGGCCAACGCGATTCTTTCCCTCGCGCTCTCAAACTATCAGGTGCGTTTTTCCGGGGATTTTCGGATGTCGGAGCGCGTGATTTTCCCCCGTTCCCCCAGCCAGAGCAACGGCGTCGAGGACGCGCGCTTCGTCCACTTCCGGCACGACGACGGCACGCGCAGCTACTTCGCCACCTACACGGCCTACGACGGCCGCATCACGAGCCCCCAGCTTCTCGAGACGAGCGATTTTCTCGACTTCAAGTTCACCACCCTCGTGGGAGCCGCCGTGCAAAACAAGGGCATGGCGCTTTTCCCGCGCAAGATCGGCGGGCGCTACGCGATGCTTTCGCGTCAGGACAACGAAAACATCTACATCATGTTCTCCGACGACCTGTATTTCTGGCGAACGGCGGTCCTCATTCTAAAACCCACCTTCGCGTGGGAGTTCGTGCAGCTCGGCAACTGCGGCCCGCCCATAGAGACCGAACGCGGCTGGCTCGTGCTGAGCCATGGCGTCGGGGCCATGCGCAAATATTCCATCGGGGCATTCCTCCTTGATCGCGACGATCCGACCAAGGTCCTCGGTCGCCTGCATGAACCGCTGATCACCCCGGCCGAGGATGAACGCGAAGGTTACGTGCCGAACGTCGTCTATTCCTGCGGCGCCTTGCTGCACGGCCGCGAGTTGATCATTCCCTACGCAGTGTCGGATTTTGCCACGCGCTTTGCGACGGTTTCGATTGATGACGTTCTGGCCGGGATGACCTGAACCGCCGCGGATCAGGTCAGCTCGCACGCGCCGCCGGCGCAGGCGATGACTTCCTTGAGCGCGGTCTCGTCCGTCGCCTCGCGCATCTTGGTGTAGTCCACCTTGACCGGCCGGAGCGCGTTCCATGCGCCCACGTCCGTCTCGGTGGAGACTTCTTCGCGCGGGGCCTGGAGGTAGGCCTTGTCGCCCGCGTCTTGGAGAAGGGAGATGCCGGTGAAGTGCTCGCGGTTGGCCCAGATGAAATCCTGGACCTCGTCCCACTCGTCGGGCCGCACGGTGCAGGTGTTGGACACGTTGTGGTGCAGTCCGGCCGAGCGCGTCGCCGGATCGCCGCCGGGCACGACCCAGTTCAGCTGCACGAGCTTCACCAGCTCCAAAAACTGCCGCGCGTTGATGTCCTTGCGCAGGATGGCGTGCTTCGGCGCCTCGACGGGAAACGCGATCACGTCGTCCGTGTCGGGATTGTAGACGGACACCGACGTCATCTGCGGATTCACCGACTTGAAGAACACGTAGATCGGCTCCTTGCGGTTGGCCTGCACGCGGCGGAAATACCGGCGCGCATGGTGCGGGTGGATGCCCGAGGCCGCGTTGAGCAGCAGCGAGGCCGTGCCCTCTGGCTTCGTCGTCGTGAGACGCGCCGCGGGACGGATGCCGATGAGCTTGGCGACAAGTTTGTTGGTCGCGCGGCACAGCGCCGCGCCCTGACGGAGCACCTCGGGGTCGAAGAGCACGCGGGGATTGTCCATGAAGCCGCAGATGGAAACGCCCAGGAGCGAGTCGTGCTCGTTGATGAGTTTCGTCACCGGCCCGAGATACTTCATGTCCGTGTAGGCGGCCTGAAGGGTGCCGATGACCGTCGCAAAAATGCACGCCTTGTGGAAATCGTGCGCGGTGGTCGCGGCGCCGCCGTTGATCGTCGTGAGATTGCAATGCTGGAAGCCCGACAACCGCGTCATGCCCGGCAGCTCGCCCTTGTAGCCCTCGCTGAAAAGGCGCGAAAGCTCGTCGCCCGAAAGCTCCCAGTCCACGACCGGCATCAGGCTGATCTCCGCGCACGGATTGCAGCCCGCCTCGGGATGGTCGCAGAAGTAGAAGCCCGGCTCACCGAACTCCTTCTGCGCCTTGAAAAGCTTGCGGAAGTGCTCGGCGTTTTTCTCGCCGCGATTGAGCACGGCGGAGTTGTTCGAGGCCGACCGCTGCGGGTGCTTGTCGAACCAGTTGCCGGTCTTCGCGTTCATCATCTCCTCGTCGTCCGGGGAGAACAGGCAGATCGTGGCCGAGCGGCGGATGCCGCCCGCGAGCACCGCCTTCGCGATGAACATGTTGATGTCGTAGACCTCGATCGTCCGCAGGCATCGGCCCGCCGCCTGCTCCAGGATGTGCTCCACCCGGTGCAGAGCCTTCTTGAGCGGAAGATGCCCGGGCGCCTTGCCCCCGGAGGTGCGCAACGCGGCGCCACGCGGGCGGATGGACGCATAGCTGAACTCGATCTTCTTCCCCTCGTAGAACGACTGGAAAAGCGCATCCATCGAATCCGCCCAGCCCTCGATCGTGTCCACGACGCTGTAGTGCCACACCGGCAGATCGTGGTCGGCATCGCGCTTCGGCAGCGGGGGCAGCAGCGCGATGTGGTGTTTCTGCACCGAGAAACCCACCCCGCAACCGCTGAGCAGCAGGAAGAAATATTCCTTGAAAAACGCGACCCGGTCCACGTTGGAGAAGCTGCAGTTGAACATGCGGCTGTGGTTCCCGAGGATCGCCTCGCCGCCAAACTGCATGGACCGCATGCTCGGCAGAACCTTCTTCGCCGACACTTGCGCGAACGCCTCGTGGATCATCCGGTCGAGACTCGCGCCGGCCAGGGTGGCCGCCAGCAGGCCGGTGTTCGCGCCGGCGAGCGCGCTCACGTCGGCGGGCAGCGCGGCCGGGGCCTTCTCGTCGAGCTTGCGCGCGAAAAAAGTCAGGTGCATGTCGCGCACCCGGTCCACGCCCTCGGTGAAGATTTCGCGGCGTCCCAGATCGGGCTGGTAGCGCGCGTATTTGGCCATCGCGATGTAGTCGGCGAGCCCGTTCTCCTCGTAGTGCGCGAGGCGGCGCTCCGCGTGCAGCGCCCGGTAAAGCATGTAGGCGCGCGCCACGTCCCAGTGTCCGGAAGCGGCGATCGCCTTTTCCACGCCGTCCTGCACCTGGTCGATCGAGGGGTGTTTTCCGTCCCGGTAGTAAAGCTCGAGCATCTGCGAGACGCCCGCCGCGATATGCGTCACCTCGATGAACGTGTCGCTGTCCAGGCCGAAGCAGGCGAGCATGTCGTCGCGGTAGGGGTTGGGCGCGTTGTCCGTGCGCACCTCGTGAAACGCCAGCGCGATGGCCCGCGTGATCTTGTTGAGGTCGAACTTCGCCTTTGATCCGTCGCGCTTCAGCACCATGCGCTCGTCGGCGGGAATCGCCCGGTTGAGCAGCTGTTCACCCTTTGATCTGACCGGAGGAGCCATTTGGAAATCGGACTGGGACGAGGACGGTGAAAATGGCTTCGAATTGCTGGACATGGTGGTGAAAAAACAGGTGAAAATTCGGACGGAGAAGGGTAACTCCGCCCGGCAAAAAATGCGAATTCCAGATGCGGCTTCTGTAGCCTTTCAGTCAAAGACTATCGGGGTCCGCGCGGACAGGTATAACGTTTCTTACTGATGCCGTTCAGCTTTCGATGAACCTTGCCAGAGTGAACCGATTCCCATGGACGCTGTCAGTTCGGGCCAACCCTTCCTCTACCTATGAAAAAACCATTGATCATCATCCTCTTCCTCTCCGCCCTGCTCGCCGCCGGGTGCTCCGACAAATCCGCCAAAAACGACGGTTCCACCCTCTCCCAAAAGGCCGGTGAAACCGCCGAACAGGTCAAGGACACCGCGGTAAAAGTCGCCTCCGACGTAAAGACCGCCGCGATCGACGCCAAGGACGCCGTCGCCGCCAAAATCGTCGAATGGAAGCTCACCCCCGACGACATCAAGGCCGACTTCGAAAAGTCCGGCCGCGTTGTCCGTGAAAAGTCCGTTTCCGTCGGGGCAAAATCAGGCGAAATCATCAGCGACGCCCGCATCGTGACCGTCATCAACGGCAAGCTGCTGGCCGCCGCCGACCTGTCCGTCTTCAAGATCAACGTCGATGCCGACAAGGGCGTCGTCTCGCTCACCGGCAGCGTGAAGTCCCACGCCCTCATCGGCCGCGCCATCGCGCTCGCCCTCGACACCGACGGCGTCACCCAGGTCGTCTCGCTTCTCACCGTCGAGGAGTCCGTAGAGCCGAAATCGATGTGATCTCAGGCAGGAGGCCGGACCTCCCGGTCCGGCCTCGTTCGACACCTCGTTTCTCCTATGGACGGACCGGAGGGTCCGTCCTCCGCGCAGCCGGTGAGGAGCCGTGGTTTTCAGGGAAACGCCCTGACGCGTCCGCTCGCGATTGCCCCGAGTCGCCCCCGATCAGGCCAGCGAAACCGCGATCATCTGGTCGGGCAGCTTGATCGAAAGCTGGCCGGTGCCCACGGTGAGGTGCAGGGTCCGGTTCAGGATTCCGCCCACTTCCGCGCCGACGATCCGGCAGCCATACACGGCCAGCATGCGGCGGACCGCGATGATGTTGCGCTCGCCGATCTTGAAGCTGTCGGGACCGGAGAGCACCGAGGCGCCGCCCGCCAAAAAAAGCTGGATGCGCGAGCGCTGGCAGCGCATGCCGGCCAGCCCGTTGAAAAGAATCGGTATGCCCGTGTCCGCGAACATCGCCGGTTGTGATGCGGCCTTCTCCGGGGAGATCGTGGAATCGGGCAGCATGAGATGCAGCAACCCGCCGACGCGCGCGACGGGATCGTAGGCGACCACGCCGATGCATGAACCCAGCGCGTAGGTGCTGATGGTCGACTGGGGCTGGTTGCCGACGGCGAATTCCGCCACGCCCACGACGATGCGCTGGGCGAAAATGCTGCCGATGGTGGGGGAGCCGGCCATGAAAAGATCAGGAATACACGAGCAGGCGCTGGCTGATCGGTATAATGAGGTTGTGGTTGCGTATCTTGGCGATGGCGCCCGGGTTCAGCGCCTGGCCTTCGCCCACAAGCAGCAGTCCGTGGGGACTGTAGATGCCGCCGGCCAGAACCATGCCGGGCTTGAGATCTTCCATCATCACTTCGCGCACGTTGCGCGGGAGCGGCTGCAACCGCGTGGTGGTGCGGAAGAGCCGCACCGCCTCGGGATCGAGGGCCTTGCCGGACTGCGCGTCGATCTCCTCCAGCGCAAGCTCGGACGGATGGCCCGACTCGACAAACCACACGGCCACGGCGAGGCAGCGCGCCGTCCACGGAATCGCCAGGCCGGCAAGTCCGTCGGGGAAACCCGCCCCGTCAAAACGTTCGTGATGCGCGCGGATCGTCTCGCCGACCATGGGACGCCCGTCGATGTGCGCGGCGAGCGTCTGGCTGTAGATGGGATGGCTGTGAATGCCGGCCAGTTCGCGTTCGCTCAGACGCTCCGGTTCGCGCCGGAAGGTGCGGAACACTTCGCGCGAAACCCCGATAAGGCCGAGATCGCAGAGCCATGCGCTGGTCTTGAGCACCTCGCACTCCTCGGAGGTGAAATGCTCGGAGACGGCCATCTGCACCGCAAGGGAGGCGACCGCCTGGGTCTGTCCGGCGAGATACGGATCGTAGGTGGCGAGAATGCGGCTGCACAGCTCCAGCGAAAGATCGTAGCGGCGGGCAAGCTCGCGGTTCACATCGTCGAGCGAACAGCGCTGGCGTTCAAGGTGGGCGATCTGCTCGGCCAGGGAGGCGTTGGCCTGGGTCAGCCGCCGGTTCAACTCGGACGACTCTTCCAAAAGGAACTGGTTCTGCACGATCAATTCGTAGCGGTTGACCGCGTTGCGCACCGTGACGATAAGTTCCTCGCGCAACCAGGGCTTGGCGAGAAACCGGTAGATCTCACCCCGGTTGATCGCGTCCACCAGCGTGGGCAGCGACAACACGGCGGTGACGAGCACGCGCGTGGCGTTGGGCTGGATGCGCTGGCATTCCACGAGGAAATCCAGCCCCGACATCGAGGGCATGAGATGGTCGGAGAGGACCACGCCAAACGGACGTTGCCGGAGCAGTTCGATCGCCCGCAGGGGATCGTTGGCGGTGACGACATGCAATTGCTGCCGCTCAAGCACCTCCTTGAGCGCGGCGAGCACCCGTGGCTCGTCGTCCACGATGAGCAGCGTGCGCGCGATGGCGGGATCAGGAGAGGACATGGGGGGGACGGGCTTGTCCGGCGAGACGGACGATGTGGTCGGCCATGGCCCCGAGGGAAAGCTGCACCTCGGCGCCTCCCCGCTCCCAGGCCTCGCGGGGCATGCCGTAGACGACGCTGCTGGCCTCGTCCTGGGCAAAGGTGGACGCGCCCGCTTTCCGCAACCGCACGAGACCCTCGGCCCCGTCCTTGCCCATGCCGGTGAGCACGCCGGCGATCATCAGGGAGCCGTGCGCCTCCGGCACGGATTTGAAAAGCACGTCCACCGCCGGCCGCTGGTGCCACACCTGCGGGCCGGAGTTGAGCTCGGCCCGATAACCCGTCCCGGTCCAGCGCGCCAGCATGTGAAAGTTGCCCGGAGCCACCAGCGCGGTGCCCGGCGACAACGGATCCCCGTCGGCCGCCTCGCGAACGGGGAAGGCGCAGAGCGTGTCCAGCCGTTCGGCAAACGCCCGCGAGAAATGAGCCGGGATGTGCTGCACGATCGCGATGGGCGGCAGGCCCGCCGGCAGCCGCACCAGCACTTCGCGCAAAGCCTCGGTGCCGCCGGTGGAGGCCCCGAGCAAAATCAGCCGTCGCGGATCACCGCGGTAGTTGTCGGATGCGACCCGGGGCCGGGGCGACGGGACCGCGTTCGAGAAAGGCGGATGGGACCGCGCGACCGTGGCTGCGGCCGGCGCGGCGGCGCCCGGACGACGGAGCCGAGCCACGGCGGCGGCCTTCACCGCGTTTCTCAGGGTGCCCCCAAGGTCGCCGAAGCTGTAGGAACCGCCGGGCTTGGCGAGCACGTCCACCGCGCCCAGCCTCAGGGCCTCCAGCGCCTGATGGGACCCTTCCTTCGTCAGCGAACTCATGATGATCACCGGCAGCGGCCGCTCCCGCATCAGGATGCCGAGAAAAGTCAGCCCGTCCATGCGGGGCATCTCCAGGTCGAGCGTAAGGACGTCGGGGGAAAGTTCCAGAATGCGGTCCTTGGCGACGAACGGATCCGTGGCGGTGCCCACCACCGTGATTTCCGGATCGGCGTTGAGCGCGTCGGTCACGAGACGCCGGACGACGGCCGAATCGTCCACCACGAGCACGCGGATGGGTCGGGGAGCTTGCATGACGATCAGCGGAGCGGGTTCTGGTAGGTGGCGGGGCGAATCATCTTAAGGCCATGGTTGATGCCGGTGAGACTCTCCGAATGACCGACCAGCAGGTAGCCGCCCGGCACGAGCCGCGCCTTCAACCGCTGGACCAGTTCCTCCTGCGTGGCCCGGTCAAAGTAGATCATGACATTGCGGCAAAAAATGATCTGGAACGGCTCGTTGAACGGCACCGGCCCCTCCAGCAGGTTCAGGTGCCGGAAGCGAACCATCGAACGCAGCGACGGCTTGACGCGATACAGGCCGGCCTGCTCGGCATAGCCCACTTGAAAATGCGCCTTCACCATCTCCGGACTGATGCGGGAAACCGTATCCGCGGAATAGATGCCGGCCTCGGCCTTCGCGAGCACGCGGGTGGAAATATCTGTCGCCTCGATCTGCCGGGGCCAGCCCCCTGAATTGCCCGAAAAATACTCGTCCAGGGCCAGGGCCAGCGAATAGGGCTCCTCGCCGCTTGAACAGGCCGCGCTCCACACACGCAACGCCGGCCAGGACTCGGTCGCGCGCCGCCGCACCAGATCGGGCAGGATGATCTCCTTCAAAGCCAAAAAGTGCCCTTCCTCGCGAAAAAAATACGTGTGGTTCGTCGATATGACGTCGATCAGCATCCCCACCTCGTCGGCGCCCGCCTTGCTGCGCAGCAGGTCGCAATATTCGCCGACCGACGCCAGCCCCGTCGCGCGCAAACGCTTGCCGAGCCGCGCGCCCACCAACTCCTGCTTGTCCGGCCCCAGGTTTATCCGGCTGTGGCTGTAAACAAGTTCGCGGATGAATTGATAGTCGTTTGGACACATGGGCTGGCCCTTGGTTATCGGCGCGGCGGCACGAAAATGAACATCCGCCGGCGAAATGACGGAGGAAAGTCCACCGGCAAAAATTACCCTTCGCTTGCCGACCTGAATCGCGCGCCGCCAAAACCACTCCGCTTAAATTTTTAATCCGCTCAGCCCAAACATCTTAAAATACCAAAAAACGCGGTGGCACCGGCTCTGCTTAATGCCTCGCGTGATCGAGCCCGTCGCCAACTCCCTCAACTACCAGCTTGCCCGAAAGCTGCTCGACGCATCGGTCCTGCGCCAGGAGGCGATCGCCACCAACATCGCCAACGCCGAGACCCCCGGTTTTCGGCGCGTGGATGTCGCGCCCGATTTCGCCACCGCCCTTCGCGCCCAGTTCGCCGGCGGCACCACGCCCGCCCCCGGTTCCCTGGCCAACCTCACCCCCCGGCTGGCCGAGGATTCCACCGTCCGCGCCGTGCGTCCCGACGGCAACAGCGTCGAGATCGAATCCGAACTCCTCGCCATGAGCCGCAACCGCGTGGACCACGAATTCCTCACCGACCTGGTCAGCCGCAACATCAAGCAGCTCAGGATGGCCATCACCGGCCGCGTAACCTGATTTCCCCTACCCCCATGGACCTGATTTACGGCATCTCCTCCACCAGCGGCGCCCTCAGCGCCCAACGCACCCGCCTCGACGTCATCGCGCAAAACATCGCCAACGCCCGCACCACCCGCGGCCCCGACGGTCTCCCCTACCAACGCCGCGTCGTCAGTTTCGAAAACGAACTCCTCCGCTCCCCCGGCGGCTTCGGCATGGCCGGCGGTCCCAATTCGCTTTCCACCGTCCGCGTCTCCGGCATCGCCACCGACCCCACCCCCGGACAACGCATCAACGACCCCGGCCACCCCGACGCCGACGCCCAGGGCATGGTCACCCTGCCCAACGTCAACCTCGCCTTCGAGATGGTTGACCTGATCACCGCCTCCCGCGCCTACGAGGCCAACCTCAACGTCGCCAAAAATTCCCGCCTGATGGCCCTCAAAACCCTCGAAATCGGCAAGTAGGCCGCCGCACCGTCATGGCAATCATCGGCTCCACCCTGCCCCTGTCCGCCCAGGGCATCCGTCCCCCGCTCGACCTCGCGCCGGCCCGCGAGATCCTTTCGCCCAGGAACCCCGCGGGCGTCTCCCCGGCCGGCGGCGACTTCGGCGACATGCTGGGCAAACTCGTCACCGACGTCGAACAACGCCAGACCGAGGCCAACGCCGTCACCCGCTCCGTGCTCCTCGGCGACAACCCCAACCTCCACCAAAGCGTGATCGCCATGCAGGAGGCCTCCCTCTCCTTCAGCCTCATGGTCGAGGTCCGCAACAAAGTCGTCGAGTCCTACCAGGAACTCATGCGCATGCCCGTTTGAGCGCCTCCCCTTTCTCATTACCCGCTGATTCACCCCGCCGATGAAACCCTTCGCCCAGTCGATCCTCGCCCTTTGGGGCCAGCTTGGCCTCAACCAACGCGTCTCCCTCGTCGTCGCCACCCTCGTGGTGGCCGGCCTCGTCACAGGACTCGTCCTCTGGTCGCATCAACCCGACTACCAGCTCCTCTACGGCCGTCTCGCCGAAAAGGACGCCGCCGCCATCGTCACCTCGCTCCAGGCCCAGGGCGTCAAGCACCGCGTTTCCCAGGGCGGCGGCACCATCTACGTGCCCGCCGACCAGGTTCACCGCCTGCGCATGGAACTCGCCGGCAAAGGCCTCCCCGGCGGCGAAGGCGTGGGCTTTGAGATCTTCGACAAGGGCCAGTTCGGCCTCAGCGATTTCGTGCAGCGCACCAATTACAACCGCGCCATCCAGGGCGAACTCGCCCGCACCATCTCCCAGCTCGACGGCGTCTCCGGCGCGCGCGTCATGATCGTGCAGCCCGAAAACCGACTGCTTCTCACCGAGCAGGGCATCAAGCCCACCGCCTCCGTCTTCATCGAGGTGAACGGCCGGCTCGAAACCGAGGCCGTCAACTCCATCCGCCACCTCGTCGCCAACTCCGTGCAGGGCCTCTCTCCCGACGCCGTCGCCGTCGTCGACCAGCGCGGACGCGTGCTCTCCGCCGAACTCAAGGAAGACCCCCTCCTCGGCAGCGCCTCCAGCCTCATCCGCTACCGCCAGCAGGTGGAGGACTACTTCGCCCGCAAGATCGAGGGCATGCTCGCGCCGGTCCTCGGAACGGGCCAGGCCATCGTGCGCGTCTCCGCCGAGATCGACAACGAGTCGGCCACCCTCACCGAGGAAAAATTCGACCCCGACAGTTCCGTCATCCGCAGCCAGACCAACACCGACGACACCACCACGACCACCGAGGCCCGCAAGGGCGGCGTCACCGGGGTCGCCGGCAACACCCCGGGCGCCCCCGCCCCCGCCGAGGCCGAACGCGCCAACGTCACCAACGCGCAGAACCGCAAGAACGCCACCATCAGCTACGAGATCAACCGCACCACCAGCAACGTGAAGCGCAACCCCGGCGGCATCAAGTCGCTCACCGCCGCCGTCTTCGTCGCCACCCGGACCCCCGCCGCCGACCAGCCCGCCGTCCCGCGCACCCCCGCCGAACTCGACGGCCTGCGCCGCATCGTGATCAACGCCCTCGGCCTCAAGGCCGCCGCCGGCCAGAGCCTCGACGAACTCGTCAGCCTTCAGGAAACCCCGTTCCAGCCCGTCGCGGCGGACGAACGTATCCAGCGTCTCACCACCGAAACCCGCGTGCAGGGCTGGGTCGAGACCGGCTCCCGCTACCTCGCGGTCGCGATCGCCCTCGGCGCCTTCTTCGTCTTTTTCCGCATGCTCCGCCGCCAGAGGCCCGAACCCGTTCCGGTTGAACTCCTCGCCATGGCCGCGGCCCACGGCTCCGGCCGCTCCAACGGCCATCAGGCGACCCTCACGCCCGACCTTCTCAACGAACTCATCCGCCAGAAACCCGCCAACGTCGGCACCGCTCTCCGCGACTGGGTTTCCCCCAAACGCAACTGACCCCGCCCCGTCATGGCCGAACTCGATTACACCAAACTCACCCGGGTTCAGAAACTCGCCGCCTTCCTCATCGTCCTCGGACCCGAGGCCGCCTCCGAAATCCTCCGCCAGTTTGACGACGGCGAGCTCGAGTCGATCTGCCGCGAGATGGGCCAGTTCCCCGTCGTCACCGAATCCCTCCGCACGTCGGTGATGGAAGAGTTCGCGCCTATCATCGGCGAAAGCCTTGGCTGCACCCTCGGCGGACTCGACTACGCCCGCCGCACCCTCGAGATCACCCGCGGCGAATACAAGGCCGCCCTCATGCTCAGCCGCGTCGGCGCCGACCCCGTCACCACGTCTTCCTCCGAGCTCATGGCCGACATCGGCGAGATGGACGGCCGCCAGATACACAACCTTCTCAAGGACGAACAGCCCCAGACCATCGCCTACCTGCTCTCCCACCTGGGCTCCGCCAAGTCCGCCGAAGTGTTCATGCTCCTGCCCGCCGAACAGCGCGAAGACGTCGTCGAACGGCTCGGCACCATCGAAAGCACCCCGCGCGACCTCGTCGGCAAGATCGTCCGCAACCTTTCCCGCCACGTCTCGAACCGGGCCGCCCACGCCTACCACCCGAGCGGCGGCGTCCGCGCCGTGGCCGACCTGCTCAACAATCTCGACAAGGAAAACTCCAAGAGCCTGCTCGGCCGCATCGAGGAGCGCAACGCCACCCTCGGCGCCGCCGTGCGGAGAAAGATGTTCAGCTTCGAGGACATCCGCCGCCTGCAGCCCGCCGATCTCCAGCGCGTGCTTCGCGAAGTGGATTCCGCCCACCTCGCGACCGCGATGAAATCCGCCACGGAATCCCTCCGCGAGAGCATCTACGCCTCCATCTCCAAACGCGCCGCCGAAGCCCTCCGCGACGAAATCTCCATGCTCGGGCCCGTCCGCCTCAAGGACGTCGAGACCGCGCAGGATGCCATCATCCAGGTCGTCCGCCGCCTTGAGGACGAGGGCGCCGTCACCATCGGCGACGGAGACGGCGACATGGTCGCCTGAACCCGCCCTTCCGAACCATGGCCGTGCACCACCACCTCGTCGCCTTCGACCGCCCGCTCGTCGCCGTGCAGCCTTCCTTCGGCGCCGCGCTCCGGCACACCGCCGCCGAACTGCTCGCCGCCCGCGCCGCCGGCCATCTCCAGGGAGGCGAGGACGCCCGCGCCTTCTCCAACCAGCAGATCGTCGAACTCCGCACCGAGATGCAGTCCCTCCAGACCGGAATCCTCCAGCGCCTGTCCGTCGCCCACGACGAACTCGCCGCCCAGGTCCGCGCCGCGCTCCCTTCCCTCGCCGTCGAACTCGGCCAGCGCCTGCTCGCCGGCTTCGTCCCTCCGCCCGACCTCGTCGAACGTCTCTGCCGCGAGGCCCTCGACCAGCTCTACCCCGAGCGCGACGGCCTCGAGCTCGTCGTCGGCCCGCGCGACGCCGCCGCCCTCGAACGTCTCGTGCCCTCCTGGCGCGCCCATTTCACCAACCTGCGCATCACCATCGACGACACGCTCAATCCCGGCGATTGCCTCGTGCGCAGCCGCTTCGGCGTCACCGACGCGCGCGCCCCGTCCAAACTCGCCGGCCTCCGGCAGGAACTGCTCGGCGTATGAGCCCCGACATCCCCAATTTCGTCGAAACCCTCCGCACCCAGGTGCGGCACACGCCCGCGCTGCGCCGCCTCGGCCGCGTCGCCGCCGTCACCGGCCTCGTCATCGAATCCGAAGGCCCCAACGTCGGCCTCGGCGAACTCTGCCTCCTGCGCTCCGAACGCGACTCCTTCGAGGTCATGGCCGAGGTCGTCGGCTTCCGCGGCGAACGCGTGCTGCTCATGCCGCTCGGCGACACCGCCGGCCTCCATGCCGGCTGCCCCGTCACCGCCTGCGACCGCCCGCCTCTGCCCGTGCCGGGCCCCGCCCTCCTCGGCCGCGTGCTCGACGCCCTTGGCCGTCCCTTCGACGAACACGGCCCGGTCCCCATGCACCGCACCGCCTCCGGCTCCGTGCGCCCGCCCCATCCTCTCCGCCGCCAGCGCATCCACGACACCTTTCCCACCGGCGTGCGCGCGCTCGACGTGTTCACTCCTTTCGGACGCGGCCAGCGCCTCGGCCTCTTCGCCGGCTCCGGCGTCGGCAAGTCCACCCTCCTCGGCATGATCGCGCGCTCCGCCGCCGCCGACGTCGTCGTGATCGCCCTCGTGGGCGAACGCGGCCGCGAGGTCCGCGAGTTCCTCGAAAAGGACCTCGGCCCCGCCGGCCTCGCCCGCTCCGTCGTCGTCGTCGCCACCTCCGACACCCCCGCCCCGCTCCGGCTCCGCGCCGCCACCACCGCCACCTCCATCGCCGAGGGCTACCGCGACGCCGGCCTCAACGTTCTCCTGCTCATGGACTCGGTCACCCGCTTCGCCATGGCCCAGCGCGAGATCGGCCTGGCCATCGGCGAGCCTCCCGCCACCCGCGGCTACACGCCTTCGGTCTTCGCCATGCTGCCCCGCCTTTTGGAACGCGCCGGCGCCGGCGAGACCGGCTCCATCACCGCGCTCTACACCGTGCTCGTCGAGGGCGACGACATGAACGAACCCGTGGCCGACACCGTGCGCGGCATTCTCGACGGCCATCTCGTCCTCTCCCGAGCGCTCGCCCACGCCAACCACTACCCCGCCATCGACGTGCTCGAAAGCGTCAGCCGCCTCACCCGCGACATCTGCCTCCCCGAGGAGGTCGAACTCGCCGCCCGGGCCCGCGAACACCTCGCCCTCTACAAGCGCAACGAAGATCTCATCACCGTCGGCGCCTACCAAAAGGGCGCCAGCGCCGCCCTCGACCGCGCCGTGGCCCTCAACGACGCCCTCAAGACCTTTCTCCGCCAGTCCATCGACGAGGTCACCGCGCGAGGCGACGCCTACACCCGCCTCGCCTCGCTGCTTTCCACGCCATGAAACGCTTCCGCTTCCGCCTCGAATCGGTCCGCACCATCCGCGATCTCGCGGAGCGCCGCGCCCGCGAGCGCTTCGGCCTGGCCCAGCAAAAGGTCGCGGAAGCCGAGGAAGCCCTCCGCCTCGCCGCGTTTCGCCGCTCCGAACTGGCCGACGCCCTCGCCGGCGCGCGCACCGGCTGCTTCCGGCCGGGCGAACAAATCGGCGGCATGGCCGCCCTGCGGCTGGCCGAACAGGCCGAAACCCAGGCGCGCCGCCTTCTGCTCGAGGCCGGCGCCGCGCGCGACCGTTCCCGCGAGGAGTGGCTCGTCGCCCGCCGCCAGTTGAAAATCATCGAGCGCCTCGAAGAACGCGCCCGCCTCGTCCACCGCGAAGCCTCCGAAAAGGCCGAGCAAAACATCCTCGACGAACTCGCCTGCCTCGCCGCCGCCAGAACCGCCCCCCTCGCATGAAAGCGCTGACCTCCCCCGCCGTAATCATCACCGCAACCGTCCTGCTTTCCGCCGGTCCGATGCTCGCCATGATCTGGAAGGAATCGTCCAAGATGGTGGACGAGGCCGCCGCCCGCCAGATCGCCCTCAACGAAGCCGCCCGCCCGGAAAAACCGTGGGACTTCTGGACGCCCGAAGTCGAGAGCCTCGCCCGCGAGCTGGGTGAGCAACGCGCCACCTTCTCCCGCCACGAGGCCGATCTCGCCGTCCGCGAAAAACGCCTCGCCGACGAGGCCCTCGAACTCGAAAAAATCCGCCGCCAGGTCGAGACGATGCGCACCGAGATAGCCACCCGGCTCGTCGAGGTGCAGACGCAGGAAGTGCGCAATCTCAAGACGCTCTCCGCCACCTACGGTCGTCTCAAACCCTCCGCCGCCGTCGCCATCTTTGGCGAGATGGACGACATCACCGTCGCAAAACTCCTCTCGTTGATGAAACCCGAGGTCACCTCCGCCATTCTCGAGGAACTGAGCAGCACGCCCGGCACCGACAACGCCAACCTCAAGCGCGCGGCCGAGATTTCCCGACGTCTGCGCCTCATGATGCCCGCCAAACCGGGCCCCTGATCCCGTTCTCTTCCCCTTTCAAATCTCGCCCCAAGGACGGAGCGGGCAAAGCGCCATGAAGGCCCCTTCACCATGCTTGATTCCTTCTCCGCCTTGCCCACCTCCCTCGCCGACCCCGTCGCCTCCGCCGTCCCCCTGACTTTGGACGGCGCCGACGCATCCGTCCTGGCTCCCGCCCTGACGCCGGGCTCGCCCCAACCGGTCGCCTTCGCCGATCTGCTGGCCACCATCACCCCGGACGATCCCGAGCCCCCCGCTTCCAGCCCCGTTGATTGCGCCGCACCCGTCGAAAAGACGGGCGTGACCATGAACCCGGCGGACCAGCCGCTGTTGCATCGGATACCCACCCAGAATCCGCCCGTTCGGGCGCTTCCGCCCCGCGTTGTCCCGATGGAGAGTGGCACCGCCCCGATCATCCCCGCCTCCGATCCGTCCGTGGAATCACCGTCGGTCGATCCGACTGAACGCGAATCCGAATCGCCCGCCCCGATCAACGCCGAGATCCCTGTCCTGACGACGCCTCCATCGCTTGCGCACTCGTTCGAAGTCCGTCCCCTCGTCGAGCCCCGACCAACTCCGCCTCCTTCCGACGAGGCATCCCCCGAAACACCCGAGCAGGCACACCCGACCCAGACACCCACGGCGGCAACCACCGCCCCCGCGCCGCTCTCTCCCACAAGCACGTCGCCCGCCAGAGCCCGGCCCCCCTGCGAACTTCCTCAACCACCCGTCCCTGCCTACCCCGTCCCCGGGGTTCCGCCGGATAACACTTCGGCATGCCTCGAGAAACGGCGGCCATCTCCCGCCGACAAAACCCCCGTCCCTCCCGCGTCCGTCGTCGATGCAAACCCCGTGATCCCGCGCCCCGCCTCCGCTCCTGCCGTCACGATCCCCCCCGTCGGCCCGACACCCGCCGGGCCGGTCGCCCTGGCGCAAGCTCCCATCGCTCCCACGCCCTTCGCTCAATCGTCCCCGCCGTCAACCGCCCCCGCCGGACAGGATGTATCCGCGATTCAGTTACCCACACGTCCTATGGAACCCGTCAGGCCGGAATCGGGCGTAAGCTTTAAACTCCCCGCGCCAGCCTCCTCCGGTCTCGTCGCGCCGGCAAATCCATCCGGTGAATCGGAGCCGCTTCCGGACGGCCAGACCTCCGCTTTCCATCAGACGGCACAAATTGCCGCCCCCTCCAATCGGGCCGTGGTCGGCGATAGCGTCGCGGGCTCTGCGAAAAATAAAAACATCAATCAAAGCAATGACAGAAAAGGAGATGTATCATCGTATAATGCCGTTGGCATCAGTCGAGCTTACGAACCCGTGTCCATGAACCCGAGTTCCCCCATCATCTCCATTCAGGCTCCGGTCGCATCACCGCAGGCCGCGGAGACCCCGGCTCCCTCCGCCACGATGGCGGCCGCCGTGCGCCTCGTGGAACGCGTGACGGAAGCGGCCGAACGCCTCTCGTCACGGCCCGCCGATCGCATCGACCTTCGTATCGATCTTGATGACACCCGCCGCGTGGACGTGCGCATTTCCATGCGCGATGGCCGCGTGCATACCGATTTTCGCAGCGACTCGGCCGAAGTTCGCACGGCCCTCGCCTCGGCTTGGGACGGCTTTGTGCGCGGACGCGATGGCGCCGAGCAACGCTGGGCGGCGCCCGTCTTTGCGTCCTCATCCCCGGGCCAGCTTCCTTCGCAACCGTCCTCCGCCCCCCAGGGAAACACGGCCGATGCCGGTCTTTCCGGCTCCGGACAGGAGCCGTCACGCCACGAAACCGCCGACCGCAAATTCGCGGCCGACTCGCCCGTGTTCCACTCCAAATCCGCCGGCTTCAACCCGTCGTCCGCCGCCGTTACCCCCTCCAGACCGACCGATACCGCCCACCGCCTCAGTGTGATCGCCTGACCCCGCACCATGACCATCGACTCCACCACCTCAACGACCGGCACGACCTATACCGCTGCCGGCGACCGCATCCCCAAGAAAACCCTCGGACAGGAGGATTTCCTTAAGCTGATCACCGTGCAGCTCGCCAAACAGGACCCCCTCAAGCCCATGGACGACACCTCCTTCATGGCGCAGATGGCCCAGTTCTCCGCGCTTGAGCAGTCCTCGCAAATGGCGACCGACATGGCCGCGCTCCGCTCGGATTCCGCCCTCCAGTCCGCCGCCGGCATGATCGGCCGCGAAGTCACGCTCGGCACGGACGACGGCCCCGTCACCGGCATGGTCGACTACGTCGATACCAGCAGCGGCGAGGTCCAGATAAGCGTCGGCGGCGTCCTGTATCCACTCTCTCAGGTCACACGCGTGGCCGCCGCGCCCATCACCCCCCAATCGCAATCCTAACCATCGCCCCTCCATGTCACTCATCGGCACACTCACCTCCGGCGTCAGCGCCATGCGCAGCTTCACCAAAGGCCTCGAGGTCATCGGCAACAACATCGCCAACGTAAACACCACCGGCTACAAAGGCTCGACGACCAACTTTCAGGAAAGCCTGAGCAACACGCTCCAAGGCTCGGCGCCCTCCTCCGGCAACAACCCCAACCTCTCCTCGGTGCAGGTCGGCACCGGCGTGAAGATCGCCTCCATCAACGCCAACTTCACCCAGGGCGCGCTCAGCACCACCGGCGTGGACACCGACCTCGGCATCTCCGGCAACGGCTTTTTCCGCGTCAAAAATTCCGTGGACAACAGCGAATACGTCACCCGCGCCGGCGACTTCCGCATCGACGACCAGGGCTACCTCGTCACGACCCAGGGCTACCGCGTGCAAGGTCTCACCGGCGGCTCCTCCGGCACCGCCCCGGGCACCCTCGGCAGCATCCAGCTCGGCACGCCTCCCGCGGGCACCCAGCTCCAGTCCTACTCCTTCGACCGCCAGGGGAACATGGTCGAGTTCTACTCCGACGGCTCCTCCGCCACCACCAACAAGCTCCTCCTGCAAAATTTCCGCGACCCCAGCGCCCTCCAGCGCTCCGGCGGAAACCTCTTCATCGGCTTCGACGCCGCCGGCCCGATCAACGGCGGCGCCCTCCTCGCCACCGGCGAAAACAATCCCGGCACCAACGGCCTCGGCAACATCGAGGCCGGCACCTTGGAACTCTCCAACGTGGATCTGACCGAACAGTTCGCCAACATGATCACCGTCCAGCGCAGCTTCCAGGCCGCCTCGCGCATCGTCACCGTCTCCGATTCGATCCTCGAAGAGGTCGTCAACTTGAAGCGCTGAGCGCACCCCGGACATGGCCGAAAAAAAACCCGACCCCGCCGCGGCGCCCTCCGCCGAGAAGGCCGCCGCTCCTGTTGCCCCCGCCCCGGGCGGAGGCATCAAGGCCCTCATCCCCGCCCTTCTTGCCATCGTGCTCGCGCCCACGATCACCCTCGTCGTCGCCCAATACGTCCTGCTGCCCCAATTCCGGGCCAGCCTCGCCGCCGCAGCCGATCCCAAGACGGCCGCCAAAACATCCAAGGAAGCCTCCCATGAAGCCACCAAGGAGGCGGGCAAGGAATCCGCCAAAGGCGCCAAACACGGCGGCAAGGCCGGAGAAACCACCGCCGACGGGAAAAGCTACAAGTTCGAGGGCGTGGTCGTGAATCTCGCCGGCACCATGGGCACCCGCTACCTCAAGACCACCTTCCTTGTCTCCGGCGAGAAGCCCGATCTGGTCGCCCGTTTTGACGCGGCCCGCGCCCCGCTCGGCGACGTCACCATCGCCGTGCTCTCCTCCCTGACGCTGGCCGACCTCGAGGAATCCGGTTCGAAAAACATCATCCGCGAACGCCTGCTCGCGGCCTACAACCAGGCCCTCGGCGAACGCATGGTCGAGAACCTCTACTTCTCCGAGTTCGTGGTCCAATAATCGCCATGGCCGATCAACCCGAAGTCCCCACCGGCGGCATTCTCGATCAAAGCGAGATCGACCAGTTGATCGCGCAGGCCGTGTCCGAGACCAAGCCTCCGCTGCTGCGCGCCGACGGGCGGCGCGGCGAGGACGCCGACAGCTCCCGGGTCGAGGCCTACGATTTCCGCAACCCCGCCTTCCTGACCGAGGTCGAGCTGCGCCGCCTGCGCATCCTCCACGAGGATTTCATCCGCTACCTCTCCGCCCGCCTCGGCATGTTTCTGCGCATGGAGTGCAACCTCAAGATGGCGCGCCTCCAGACGCAGACCTACGCCAAGTTCACCGAAGCCCTCGCCAGTCCCACCCACATCTGTCTCTTCAAGGCCGATCCGCTGGTCGGCGTCGGCGTGCTCGACATCAACCCCCGTCTCGCCCTCACCCTCGTCGACCGCCTGCTCGGCGGGCGCGGCCATTCCGTCAAGGCCGAGCGATACCTCACCGAAATCGAGGTGGCCCTGCTGGAGGACGTTCTGAAAATCATCATCGAGGAGTGGTGCGCCCAATGGCGCGACGACCACGAGCTGCATCCCCAGATCATCGGCCATGAAAACAACGGCCGTTTTCTCCAAACCTCTCCCGGCGACGCCGTGGTGCTGGCCCTCGCCATCGAGGTCAGCTTCGGCGACTGCTCCGAACAAATCCAGATCGGCCTGCCCTACTACACCATCGAACCGTTGGTGAAGGCGCTGCAGCTCCGCCGGCAAAAGGACACCGCCCCGGCCGCCCCGCCCGCCCGCACCGAATGGAAGGAGATCTACGAACACGTCCGCATTCCCGTCCGCGCCGAATGGGCCCTGACCGATCTCCCCCTGCGCGAAATCGCCGGCCTCCGCGCGGGCGACATCCTCGAGCTGCCCCTCGGCATCATCGACCAGACCCTCGTCTTGCTCAGCGGCACCCCGAAATTCATCGGCACCGTCGGCCTCGAAGGCGGCCATGCGGCGGTGAAACTCATCCGAAAACTCAACCCGGCCGACGAAAATCGGTCCTGATTCCCCATGGATACCTCCACCCTCGATCTCGTCTTGGACGTCAAAGTCAAAGTCACCGTGCAACTCGGCTCCTGCCTGCTGCCCATGCGCGAGGTGCTCGCGCTCACCGCCAGCTCCGTCATCCAGCTCCAGCACCGCGCCAGCGAACCGGTCGGCCTCTACGTGAACGACAAGCTCGTCGCCTACGGCGAAGTCGTCGTGGTCGATGAAAACTTCGGCATCAAGATCACCGAACTCGTAGGCAAATCCACGTGACCTCCCTTTCCCTCACACCTTCCAGCGTTATTCGCTGGCTGCTAGTAGTGGTAGTCGGCTGCGCCGTTTTGGAGACGGCGCAGCCGATGAAGGCAGCTTCGGCCGCCGACACGCCGCGCACCGGCGAAACTTTGCTCTATCCCGCCGGTTCCTCCTCTCCCTCCGCGGCCCCCGCCCGCTCCTCGTCGGGCCCCGGCGGAGCCACCTGGGCGTTCATGGCCGTGGCCGGTCTCGGAGCCGTCTCCTTCTGGGTGTGGCGCCGCCGCGGACGCGCCTCCTTTCTCCGCCAGGGCAGTATCACGATCGAGGACACGCGCGCGCTGGGCAACCGCCAGTTCCTCGTGGTCGCCTCGTGCGACGGACGCCGTTTCCTGCTCGGCGTGGCCGCCGGCGGCATACAGCTGCTCTCCCCTCTCGACCCCAAGGAAGACCCCGATGATCCGAACCAAGATTAGCCGCCGTTTTCTTTTTCTCGCCGTCGCGCTGCTGATCGGGCTGCCGGCTGCGCTCCATGCGCAGGCGGCCGGCGCGGCCGATCCCGCCGCCGCCGCCCCGGCGGCCGCCACCCCGTGGCGGCTCGCGGTGGACCTCGAGGGCGGCGGACAGTCCGGCTCGGCCAGCGTGGGCATGCAGATCGTCGTCGTGATGACGTTGCTCAGCATCGCCCCGTCGCTGCTCCTGCTCATGACGTCCTTCACCCGCATCGTCATCGTGCTCGGCTTCGTCCGCACCGCGATCGGCGTGCCCAGCGCCCCGGCCAACCAGATCGTCACCGGCCTGGCGCTGTTCCTCACCCTCTTCATCATGGGCCCGACCCTGGAGCGTTCCTACAAGGACGGAGTGCAACCCTACATGGAGGGCAAGCGCTCCACCGCCGACGCCCTCGAGGCCGCGGGCAAACCTCTGCGCGAGTTCATGCTCAAGCAGACCCGCACCCGCGACCTGGAGTTTTTCCTCCAACTCGGTCATTTTCCCCCGACCAAGGTCGACGACGTGCCTCTTCGCGTGGTCGTGCCGGCCTACGTGATCAGCGAACTCCAGACCGCCTTCCAGATGGGGTTTCTCATCTTCCTCCCCTTTCTCGTCATCGACCTGCTGGTCTCGTCCACCCTGATGGCGCTCGGCATGATGATGATGCCGCCGGCCATCATCTCCCTGCCGTTCAAGCTGCTGCTGTTCGTGCTCGTGGACGGCTGGCATCTCGTCGTGCAAAGCCTCGTCAGCAGTTTCCACACATGAACGCCGAAGCCGCCATCGATATCTTCAAAAACCTGGTGATGTTCTCGCTCTACATCATGTCGCCGTTCCTGGGCGTGATCCTCGTGGTGGGCCTCGTCATGAGCCTGGCCCAGTCGGTGACCAGCATCCAGGAGCAGACGCTCACCTTCGTGCCCAAGCTCATCGCGGTCTCGGCCACGTTGTTGCTGCTCGCGCCCTGGACGCTCCGATTGCTCGGCGAATTCGCGGTCCAAAGCATCTCCCGCATGAGCACGATGGGGCCGTAGGACGCCAAACCCAAAAAGGCGGTCCTCTTCATCCGCTCCGCGCCATGCCCTGGGAATCCCTCTTGATCACGATGATGGGGTCGCTGCGGGCGCTCGGCGTCGTGCTGGCGCTGCCGTCGCTGGGCGGACGGCCCCTGCCGCCGATGCTGCGGGCCGCGCTCTCGTTTTTTTTGGGCGGCCTGCTCGCCTCGGTCGCTCCGGGAGCCGGTCCGTCGATAGACCCCGCGGCCACGGGCGCGCTCGTGGTCGCCGCGTTTCACGAGGTGTTGCTCGGACTGGCGATGGGCCTGGTGATTCGCACGGCGTTGTCCACCGCCGAGCTCGCCGGACGCCTGATCGCGGGCGAAGTCGGTCTGACGGCCGCGCCCGGGTTCGATGTGCCGGTTCCCTCGCAGGAGCCGCTTCCCTCCTTCATCGGCATGTTTGGAGGACTGATGTTCTTCCTGTTGCACGCGCACGAAGGCGTGCTGGCGGCCTTCGCCCGCAGTTTCGCGCTGGCTCCGGCGGGAGCGGGCGGCCTCAACCCGCTGGCCGCCGAAACGCTGGTGCGCGCGGTGGCGGAACTGCTTGAACTGGCCCTGCGCATGGCGGCGCCCTTCATCGCGCTCAATTTTGTGATCACGCTGGGCTTCTCCATCCTGGGCCGGGCGGTGCCCAAGATGAACGTTTTCATCCTCAGCTATTCGTTGCGCTCGCTGTTCGGCTTGCTGCTGCTGGCCGGCGGGGGAACGCTTTTTGCCCGGTATCTTTCTGACATGTTCGATGTCCTGCCCTGGACGATCCTGGAACTCGTCGCCCGCCGCGGCTAGAGAACTTCAATCCTATCCGTTTCATCCCGTGGAGGACGGACCTCCAGGTCCGTCGATTGAGCGCGGTCTTCCCGGCGGACCATCGCGGCAACGCAAGGCGTGGTTCCGTGCGACCCGATCAGTCCTCGGCCCTCAACATGCGTTCGATCGTTCCGAACAGGGCGCCGACCTTGTAGGGTTTGGCCAGGAATTCGACCCGTCCAAGCCGGCCCATGGTCTCCGGCAACGGCGTCCGATTGTAACCGGAGACAATGACGACAGGCACGTCCAATCCCTCCTGTCTCAAGGTGAGGGCGAGCTCCATGCCGGTCATTCCTGGCATGCTTTGATCGGTGAGGATGAGCGAAACCGCCGAAGGATCGGCCCGGAAGGCGGCCAGGCAGTCCCCGGCATTGGAATGGATGACCGTCCGGTAGCCCGCCTGGCGCAACGCCACTCCGTTGAACATGGCGATGCCGGGATCGTCGTCGACGATGGCTATCAACCGATCGGCAACGCCGGGGCCGTTCTCCGGTTCCGGGAGTCGTTGCAACCGGGGCGCCTGGGGCACGCCGGAGCCATCGGGAACAGGCATTGAACCTTCGTAGGCAGTCATCGAATGCATGGCTTCACCACGCCTTCATATGAACGAGGAGTCCACGGTGTCACGAGTTAATAAATACAATAAACCATTTCGAATACCCCTGATCACGACCGGTCCCCGCCGGCGGACAGGTTTTTCATCGGCAGTTTTTTCCGCTTCTTGAGTCCGTCGGCGGAAAAATCGCCGGAAATCATCACCCTGGATATAAAACAAACTTTAAAACTTTCATTAACATATACTAACAAATCCAATTTTTCGTTTGGCAGCGGTATTGCTTATCGAGGGTTTCACCCATGTCCGATCAGGATAAAGACCAAAAAACGGAGGAACCCACCGGAAAGCACATCCAGGAGGCGCACGAACGCGGTGAGTTCGCCCGCACCCCCGAACTCGGCGTGGTTTTTTCGCTGGCCGCCGGTTTTGCCGCCCTGACGCTGGGAGCTTCCGGCGGAGCCCGTGAAGTGGCGGAATATTCGGCGGGGCTGTTCTCCCATCTGCACACGGTGCAGTTTCACGCGGGAGAGGTTCCGCTTCCGTTGATTCTCGCCGGACGGCTGACCGGCATCGTGCTGCTGCCGATCCTCGTGGCGACGGTCGTGGCCGCGCTGCTCTCCGGCGGCCTCCAAAGCGGCTTTGAGCTGACCACCGAGACCATCGGGATAAAATTCGAGAAGCTCAACCCCGTCGCCGGCTTTGGCCGGTTGTTTTCCCAACGCGTGCTGGTCCATGGCGCGGTCGATTTTTTCAAGATGGCGATCATCGGCGGCTGCCTGTGGGTCGCGATGCGCGAACTCCTCTCCGATCCGCTCTTCACCACTCCCGTCGAGGCGGCCTACCTGGGGGAGTTCATCCGCCGCGGCACCCTCGGACTGCTGTCCCGCCTCATCCTGATGCTCGGGGTGATCGCCGCGATCAGCTACGCCTACGAGAAATACAAGACGCATCAGGAACTGATGATGACGCGCGAGGAGGTGAAGGAGGAGCACAAGCAGGCCGAGGGCAACACCAAGATGAAGATGGCCATCCGCCGCATGGCGCGCCGTCTCTCCCAGCGCCAGATGCTGCGCGCCGTCGCCACCGCCGACGTGGTCGTGACCAACCCCACCCACTACGCCGTCGCCCTCAAATACGAGCGCGGCGTCGACTCCGCCCCGATCGTCCTCGCCAAGGGCGAAAACGCCCTCGCCCGCCGCATCAAGGCCCTCGCCGTCGAGCACGAGGTGCCGATGGTCGAAAACCGTCCTGTCGCCCGCATGCTCCACGCCAACGCCCGGGTGGGATCGCCCATCCCCTCGGAACTCTTCCAGGCGGTCGCCGGCATCCTCGCGTTCGTGTATCGAACCCACCGTTACTACTTTTACCGCCTGCCCGGCCGCCGGGCCGCGGCCGCCTCCGGAGAGGCCGTGCTGTCATGAGCGCCGCCGCCGCAACCGTCATGCCCGCCCACGGACAGTCGCCGCTCTTCCAGCGGCGCGCCGACATGGTGTTCACCGTGGCCTTGTTCGCCACCGTGCTGCTGCTGATCATGCCGGTGCCCATGCTGCTGCTGGACTTCCTGCTGGCGATCAGCCTCGGGTTCTCGCTGCTCGTGCTGATGGTGGTCGTCTACGTGAAGGATCCCCCGGAGTTCTCCGGCTTCCCCACCATTCTGCTCGCGTTCACCCTTTTCCGGCTGGCGCTCAACATCTGCACCACCCGGCTGATCCTGACCAAGGGCGAGGCCGGCAACGTCATCGAGTCGTTCGGCCACTTCGTCATCCAGGGCAACTACATCGTCGGTTTTGTGGTCTTCATCATCCTGGTGCTGATCAATTTTGTCGTCATCACCAAGGGCGCGGGCCGCATCGCCGAGGTCACCGCCCGCTTCACCCTCGACGCCCTGCCCGGCAAACAGATGGCCATCGACGCCGAGCTCAACGCGGGCGTCATCGACGAGGTCACCGCCGGAGCCCGCCGCCTCAAGGTCCAAAAGGAGGCCGACTTCTACGGCGCGATGGACGGCGCCTCCAAGTTCGTGCGCGGCGAGGCCGTCGCGGGCATCCTCATCACCCTGGTCAACATCCTCGGCGGCTTCGGCATCGGCGTCCTCCAGATGGATCTCACCCTCTCCGAGGCGCTCCAAAAATTCACCCTTCTCTCGATCGGCGACGGCCTGGTCTCCCAAATCCCCGCCCTGATCGTCTCGGTGGCAGCCGGCGTGCTCGTCACCCGCGCCTCCGAAAACAGCAACCTCGGCGCCCAGATCGGCCGCCAGCTGCTCTCCTATCCCCGCGCGCTGCGGATCGTGGGCATCATGCTCGGCTGCTTCGGCCTCCTGCCCGGCATGCCGCTTCTGCCGTTCGGTCTGCTCGGCGGCCTCGCCTACTACGTGGGCCGCCAGTTTGGCCGCGGCATGCCCGACGAATTCGCCGCTCCGGCCGCCGCGCCCGCGCCCGCCGCCGGCGCGACCGCCGCCTCCGGAACCGCGTCCGGCGCGACCGCCGCCGGCCACTCGTCCATCCCCGAGGAATTCCGCCGCGTGATCGACCTCGACGTCTTCGCCATCGAAGTCGGCTACGGCCTGCTCCCCATGGCCGATGTCTCCCGCGGCGGAGACCTGATCGGCCGCATCACCGGCGTCCGCAAGACCCTCGCACGAGAACGCGGCGTGATCGTCCCTCCCATCTCCGTCCGCGACAACCTCGAGCTCGAGTCCAACGACTACCGTTTCCTTCTGCGCGGAAAAACCCTCGGCCGCGGTGTCGTTCACGCCGGCCGCTGGATGGCCATGAACGTCAGCGGCAGCCGCGTTCCCCTGCGCGGCACGCCTTGCCGCGAACCGGTGTTCGGGCTCGACGCCGTCTGGATCGAGGAGAGCGAACGCAAGGTCGCCGAACTCAACGGCTACACCGTTGTCGACGCCGCCTCCGTCGTCATCACCCACCTCTCGGAAGTCCTCAAGACCTCCGCGCACCTGCTCCTCGGCCGTCAGGACGTGCAGACGCTCCTCGATCACGTGAAGACCTCGCACCCCGCCCTCGTCGCCGAGCTCCTGCCCGACCTCGTCAACCTCGGGATCATCCAGCGCGTGCTGCAAAACCTGCTCCGCGAGGGCGTGCCGGTGCTCGGGCTGCCGGTCATCCTCGAAGGCATCGCCGACTTCGCCTCGACGACCAAGAACCCCGACGACCTGAGCGAACTCGTGCGCCGCCGTCTCGGCCTGTATTTTGTCGGTGAATATGAGGCCCGGCCCGGCGTGGTTCGCGCGCTCACGCTCGATCCGCGCCTGGAGCAGTCCCTCGCCGGCCGCGTGCATCGCACGCCCGGCGAAGTCGGCCTCGCTCTTGATCCGCTGCTCGGCCGCCATCTCATCGACCACCTCTCGCGCAACGTCGCCGCCCTCACCGAAAACGGCGCCCCCGCCGTGGTGGTGGTCGGCGCGGAGATCCGCCTGCCGCTGCGCCGCTTCCTCGAGCCCTCCTTCCCCCGCCTCGTCGTGCTCTCCTACCAGGAACTGCCCGCCGCCACCGAGGTGGAGAACGCCGGCATCATTCCGACTCCCGCCGGCATGAACATCCCCGTTCGCGCCGCCGCCTGAACCAACCCTTTCCATGTCCGCCATCGCCACCCCAGAATCCGCCGCCCCGGGCACCTACCGCTTCGAGGTCGGTTCCGCCGCCGAAGCCGTGGAGGTTATCCGGGGCCGCCTCGGTCCCGAGGCCCGCGTGCTCTCGGTCAACGGCAGTCCGCGCCGGGGGCTCGGACGTTTCTTCGGCGCACCCCGCTTTGAAGTGGTCGCGGAACTGCCCCAGCCTCCGCCTCCGCCCGCACCGGAACCCGAGCCTGCCGGCCGCGCCCCGCTCGCCCTGACCGAAGGCGCGCGCCTGCCGTTCGTGTTGCGCAAAGCAGGTTTCCCCGAACGCCTGATCGGCCGCCTCGAGTCCTCCCCGGGCTGGTCGCGCGCGCTCGGACGTCCGTTGCACGAGGCGCTCGCCGATCTTTCCCGCGACCTGCGCGCCGCCGCCCGCCCGGCCAAACCGTTGCCCGACCGCATCGCGTTTCTCGGCGCCGCCGGCGTCGGACGGACCACCGCGCTGTGCAAATGGCTTTCGCACGAGGTGTTCACCCGGGGCCGCATGGGCCGCGTGTGGCACGTGGAGTTTGAACGCCCCAACCCCGCGCCCGCGCTCGATGTTTTTTGCGAAGCCCTCGGCATCCCGGTGGAACACTACGCGCCCGGCGGCGATCCCGTCGCCCCCGGCGAATTCCTTCTAGCCGATCTGCCCGGCCTGCCCGGCGCCGGTTCCCGCGAGGCCCGAGAGCTGACCCGCTTCCTCGACCGCGAACACATCGCCGGACGCGTGCTCGTGCTCAACGCCGCCTACGACGCCGAGGCGCTCCGCTCCGCCTACGCGCGCGGTCGCGATTTCGGAGCCACCCACCTCGTCTGCACCCACCTCGACGAGACGCCCCGCTGGGGCCGCCTCTGGGAATTTCTGCTCGAAGGCGAACTGTCGCCGCTGTTCCTCAGCACCGGCCCCGGACTCACCGGCGAACTCGACGCCGACGTGCTCGGCCTCCTGCTCGCGCGCACCCTGCCGCTGCGGGGAGAGGAGGACCGGTCATGAGATTCGCCTTCCTGATCTCCGGCATCCTCGGCTTCGCCCTCGTCGCGATCGCCGGATACAGCGCCGACCGCCAGTCCGACCTGGTGCTGCGCGACGCCGCCGTGGCCTGCCTCGTCACCGGGATCACCGGACGCTGGTTCTGGAGCGTGCTCGACCGCGCCTTCGCCGAGACCATGACCGCCCGCCGCGCCGCCGCCGATGCCGAAGCGGAAGCCCAGTCGGCCGCACCGGCCAAAGGCGCCCCCTCGACTCCTCCCGCCAAACCCCTCGCAAACCCTCCCGTCAAGATTCCGCCCGTCCGCCCCGCCTCCGCATCCGCGCCCGCCGGAGCCACTCGGTAACAAACCGTAACCCCCCATAGCCATGAACCCTGATACTCTAGCCTGCCCCGTGTCGCCCGCGCCGACGACCGAACCCCAGGCCCACCCCGTGACGTCCTCTGCTTGGCGCGCCTACCAGTCCGCCGGCGGCACGGTGGACCAAAAGGAACTCCTCGAACGCTACCTCCCGCTCGTCCGCAACGTCGTCGACCGCCTGAAACTCACCCTGCCGGCCCATGTGGACGCCGACGATCTCTACAGCGTGGGCGTGACCGGCCTGATCGCCGCGGTGAACCGCTTCAACCCCGAGCAGCAGCACACCTTCGCCGCCTACGCCACCACCCGCATCCGCGGCGCCGTGCTCGACGAATTGCGCCGGCTCGACTGGTTCCCCCGCCGCGCCCGCGCCAAGGCCCGCAAGATCAAGACCGCCATCGCCGAGCTCGAACAACGGCACGGCCGGCCTCCCACCGACGAAGAGATCCGCGCCCAGCTCGGCCTCTCCCACAAGGAATACGAACACTGGATGTTCGAGGTCCGCCCCATCAGCTTCATCGCCATCGACGACACCGGCGAGTCGGACGAAGGAGGCGGCAGCCGCCACGAAATCATCGCCGACGAACAGGCCGAACCCGTTCAAAACGTCCTCGAGCGCGAGGAGCTGGGCCAACTTGTCGCTCAAAAAATCCAGGAACTGCCCGATATCCAAAGACGTGTCCTTGCGATGTATTACCACGAAAACATGCGGTTGGCGGAAATCGCGGAGGTTTTCCACCTCACCGAATCCCGCATCTGCCAGATCCACTCCCGTGCGATCCTCGTGCTGCGCGCGCAGATCGAGGTCGCCCGCAATCGCTGAGCGCACGCCACCACCATGCTGATCATTGTCGGCGGCCTCATCGTTTTCTTTTCCATGCTCGGCGGGTTCATGCTCGCCGGCGGCAACCCGCTCGTGCTTCTGCACGTGTCGGAGTTCGTCGTGATCTTCGGCATGGCGATAGGCCTGCTCGTGATCGCCAGTCCCGTCCACATCCTCAAGGAGATCGTCGCCAAGATCAAACACGCGATGTTCGGCAAGGCGCTCAGTCGCGACCAATACGTCGATCTGATGAAGCTCCTCTACGAACTGTTCCTGCTCGGCCGCCGCAGCGGTCTCATCGCGCTTGAGGAACACGTCGCCAACCCCGCCCAAAGCACGATCTTCTCGCGCTATCCCGGGTTCCTCGCCCATCACATCCGCAAGGAATTTCTTCTCAACGCCCTCAAGCCCGTCATCGACGGCCGCATCAAACCCGACCAGCTGGAGAACCTCATGAGCGCGGAGATCGACGCCAAGGAAGCCGAGGCCGAGCACCCCGTCCACCTCATCCAGCTCGTCGGCGATTCCATGCCCGGCATCGGCATCGTCGCCGCCGTGCTCGGCATCATCAACACCATGGCCGCCATCTCGGACGGCCCCGAGGTCGTCGGCGAACGCGTCGCCGCCGCGCTCACCGGCACCTTCCTCGGCATCTTCGCCGCCTACGGTTTCGTCAACCCCATGGCCGTGCGCATCAAGGCCAACGACGCCGCCGACATCCAATACCTGCGCTGCATCATGATCTCGGTGTCCGGCTTCGCCAAGGGCCTCGCCCCCATCGTGGCCATCGAGGTCGCCCGGCGCTCTCTCGACCACGCGGTCCAACCCGACTCGGAGGAACTCGAAACCCTCCTCAAAGCCCTGCCGGTTCCCGGCAAGGCCTCCTGATCGCATCCCCGGGAAACCCTCGCCATGGCCCGCAAAAAAGCAGCCGCGCATCACGGTGGCGCCTGGAAAGTCGCCTACGCCGACTTCGTCACCGCCATGATGGCCCTCTTCATGGTGCTCTGGATCAGCTCCCAGGACAAAGAGGTGCTCATCGCCACCTCCCGCTATTTCCAGACCCCGTTCAAGTCGCCCCTAGACGCGAAATCCGGCCTGCTCAACTTCGAGTCGAACAAACCCGCCAGCAGCAGCGGCGGAGAGAAATCCGCCACCGATCCGGCCGGAGGCAAGTCCACCAAATCCCAGAACATCGACCTCCAGTTCCTGAACTCCGTCGCCAAGGACGTCTATCGCCTGCTCAACCTCGACGAGGCGCTCGCCGACAAGCCGATTGACGTGCAAGTCACCAGCGACGGCCTGCGCATCACCCTCTTCGACCGCGCCCACCAGCCGCTCTTTGAAGAACGCACCGCGAAGTTCACCCCATGGGGCAATTTCGTCATGCAAAGCCTCGCCTGGATGATCGACCGGAATGATTTTCACGTCGTCATCGAAGGCCACACCCGCGCCGGCCTGAGCCTGCCCTCCCCCGACTACACCCCCTGGGAACTGTCCGCCGATCGCGCCAACGCCACCCGGCGCTCCCTCACCCGCTACGCCGTCGCCGAGCGGCTCATCGAACGCGTCACCGGCTACGCCGACACCCGCCCCGTTCCCCTGACCGCCCCCGACTCCGAGTCCAACCAGCGCGTCACGCTCAGCCTCCGTCTCGGCGACGACCACGGCAAAAAACCCGCCAAGCCCGCCCGCCCCCTTCCCCCCGCCACAAAAAACTCGCCGCCCGCAAAATTCACGGCGCCGTCGAACCGCCCCGCCCCTCCCCCCGCTGCGCCGCAAACCACGCCTCCTTCATCGCCATGAAACCTTTTCTGACCGACCGGCCGCGCGTCGACGCCCCTTCCCGCCAGCTCGAATCCGCGACCGCCCCTTCCGTTTTCACGGCATCCGGCTCCGCCACCCCGCCGACACCGCACGACGCCAACCAGATCGAATGCGTGCGCGAAGGCGACCGCATCACCCGTCTCGTCGTCACCTGCGCCTGCGGCGAACGCATCGAGATCGACTGCCTTTACGCCGCCAACCGCTGAGTAATACCAAATGTCCTTTGGTTTTAGACTTTGTCGTGGCTCGTTGTAGGCCAGACCGCCGGTCTGGTCCTCCGAAAAGCCCGATCAGTGATCGGGCCTACACCAGGCTGAAGTCCAAATCCTAAAGGCGATCGGTATAACCATGCCCGCGTCGGCGTTCGTCCGGCGTAGCGGCGAGCACCAGCGAGCCGGCGAACCTCCACTCGCTGGCGCTCGCGGCCACAATTCCAAGCCGAAGCAAGCTTTTGGGGCATGGGACCAATTGCGATTCGGCCGGCGGGGAAAAATCTGCCGGGCCCTGGACGATTATTCCACCACCCGACATAAAGAGACATATAATATTGTAATTTAACGAGTTACATAGTTGGCATCACCCCTGCTATCTCTGAGGGGCATGAACATAGGGCTCTACCAAAGCGCGGCGTCACTCAACTCGCTTGAGCGCTGGCAGGACGCGGTGGCGCAAAACATCACCTCCAGCCAGATCACCGGCTTCCGCCGCCGCACCGTGCAGGTCGCCGCCGAAAGCAACGGCGAGATCATGATCGACGCCGGTTCCCGCCCCGACCGCGGCGAGGGCATGGCCACTCTCTTCCCGCAGACCCGCTACGGCATCACCTTCAAGCCCGGCGAAAACCATCCCACCCGCCGCGACCTCGACGTCGCCATCTCCGGCGACGGTTTCCTTACCGTGCGAAAACCCGATGGTGAACTCGCCTACACGCGCGACGGCCAGTTGCGTGTCCGCGCCGATCGCACCCTCGTCAACAGCCAGGGACTCGAAATTCTGTCCGAGTTGGGCAACCCCATTCAGCTCCAGTCCCAGGGCGGTTCGCCGGTCATCCTGCCCGACGGCACCATCCGTCAGGGCGACACCGTGATCGGCATGCTCGGCATCGCCAACACCGCCGACCCTTCGCGCCTGATTCCCCTGGCCGGCGGCCTCTTCGCCCCCGGTGCCGGTGCCGCCATGAAACCGGTTGAAAACCCCGTCGTGCAACAAGGCTACCTCGAATCCAGCAACGTCGCCCCTCTTCGCGAGATGGTCGACCTGGTCAGCATCGCCCGCGCCTACGAGGCCAACCAAAAACTCATCCAGACCCGCGACAAGCTCATGGGCACCACCATCGAAACCTTCTCCTAACCCCCCGACGCCCCATGAATCTCTCCCTCTACTCCGCCGCCACCGGCATGGAAGCCCAGCAGCTCAACCTGAACACCATCGCGAACAACCTCGCGAACGTAAACACCCCCGGCTTCAAGCGCAGCACCATCGAGTTTCAAGACCTGCTCTACCAGCGGCCCCGCGGCGCCGGCTCCGAGTCTGGCGGCGGCAACATGGTCCCCACCGGCATCGAGGTCGGCAACGGCTCCCGCGTCGCCGCCACCGCCAAGGTCTTCACCCAGGGCCAGCTCACCAACACCGGCGAAAAACTCGACCTCGCCCTTCAAGGCGACGGCTTCTTCGAGGTGCAGCGCCCCGACGGCACCGTCGCCTATACCCGCGACGGCTCCTTCAAGCTCAACGCCTCCGGCCAGGTCGTCACCTCCGACGGCCTCCCCGTCCTCAGCGGCTTTCAAAACGTCCCGGCCGGCACCGTCGCCATCAACGTATCCGAATCCGGTGACGTCACCTACCAGACCGCCTCCGGCAACACCTCCTTCCGCCTCACCGTCTCCCGCTTCGCCAACCCCGCCGGACTCCAAAGCATGGGCGGCAACCTCTACACCGAAACCGCCGCCAGCGGCACCCCCGAATCCGGACAGCCCGGCGAACAGGGCTACGCCAGCGTCATGCAGGGCTACATCGAGACTTCCAACGTCAATATCGTCGAAGAGATGGTCAACCTCATCGTCGCCCAGCGCGCCTACGAGGTGAACAGCAAGTCCATCCAGACCTCCGACGAGATGCTGCAAAACATCAACCAGCTCAAACGCTGATCCCCATGCCGCGCCTCCTCGCCATCCTCTGCTGCCTGCTCGCCTTCGCCACCCCGCCGCGCGCGACCGCCGCCGAGGCCGCCGCGCCCGATCCCTGGCTCGTCTCGCTCAACGCCCAGCTCGCCACGCGCTACCGCACCACCGGCGACCTCCGGCTTTCCTGGAACCGCGCCCGCCCCGCCTCCGCCCCCGCCGACGCCGAACTCGTCATCGTCTCCGCCCCCGCCGAACTCGCACCCCAGCTCCTCGTCACCGTCCGCGCCAAATCCCCCTCCGGCCAGGAAAGCGAATACACGCTCATCCTGCGCGCCGAACTCTGGCGCGACGGCTGGACGCTCCGCGAACCCGCCGTCATCGCCACCCCTCTCAATTCCACCGCGCTCGACACCCGCCGCTACGACGCCCTCCGCGAACGCGACGCCCTCTTCTCCGAATCCCTCGCCGAACTCGACTTCGCCCGCAGCGTCCCCGCCGGCCGCCTTCTCACGTGGCGCGACGTCGTTCGCCGCCCTCTGGTTCGCCGCGGTCAGGCCGTCGATGTCGTCGCCACCGATGGCAACCTCACCGTCACCCTCCGCGCCATCGCGCTCGACGACGCCGCCCGCGGCGAATCCGTGCGCGTCCGCAACCCCGATTCCAAAAAAGACTTCGTCGCCATCGTCATCGCCGAGGCCCGCGCCTCCGTCCGTTTCTAACCCTTCCCCCTCTCCCCGTCATGCGCTCACGCCTCCTGCCGCTCATCCTCATCCTCCCTTCCCTCGCTTTCGCCGACTCCCTCTGGACCGCCGCCGGCTCGCGCGAACAGGGCATCGCCGCCGACCTCAAAGCCGCCCAGGTCGGAGACATCATCACCATCGTCATCGCCGAAAACGCCGTCCAGACCGCCTCCCAAAGCAAGTCCAGCAACAGCGCCAGCAACATGGACGCCTCCGTCAGCCAGTTCCTGTTTCCAAAATCCGTCAGCAGTTTCGGCACCCTCAAAGGCTCGCTCCCCGCCATCAAGTTTGGAGGCACCTCCGACTTCAAGGGCGGCGGCGACGTCAACAACAGCCAGTCCATCACCGCCCGCGCCGCCGTGCTGATCACCGACGTCCTTCCCAACGGCAACCTCGTCATCGCCGGCGCCCGCCGCATCAGCTTCTCCGGCGAGACCCAAAACATCGTGCTCCACGGCATCGTCCGCCCCGCCGACGTCACCAGCGACAACACCATTCTCTCGAGCAACATCGCCGAGGCCCGCCTCGAATTCATCTCCGAAGGCACTCTCACCGACGCCCAAAAACGCGGCTGGCTGAGCAAGATCTACGAGAAACTCCGCCCCCTCTGATCCTCCCGCCACCCGCCATGCGCCGTCTCCTCCTCATCCTCGCCTTCGTTCTTCCGCTCGCCCTCCCCGCCGCGCGCGTCAAGGACCTCGCGCGCATCGACGGCCAGCGGGACAATCAGCTCGTCGGCTACGGCATCGTTGTCGGCCTCGCCGGCGACGGAGATTCCAACGCCCTCACCACCCTCCGCTCCGTCGGCAACATCCTTGAGCGAAACGGCCTCAAGATCGACCCCACCCAGATCAAGGCAAAGAACGCCGCCGCCGTCATGATCACCGCCGACATCGGCGCCTTCCTCAAGTCCGGCGCACGCATCGACGTCACTGTCGCCTCCCTCGGCGACGCCAAATCCCTCCAGGGCGCCGTGCTTCTCCAGACCCCTCTCATGGGCGCGGACGGCCGCGTCTACGCCGTCGCCCAAGGCCCCATCGCCGTCGGCGGCTTTCTCGGCGGCGCGGGCGGCGCGGGCGGCGCGGGCGGCGCCACCGTCCAGAAAAACCATCCCACCGTCGGGATCATCAGCAACGGCGCCATCGTCGAACGCGAGATCCCCGCCACCTTCGTGAAAGACGGCCGCCTCGCCTTCTCCCTTCACAACCCCGACTTCACCTCCGCCTCCCGCATGGCCGACGCCATCAACCTCGCCTTCCCCGAGACCGAGGCCCGCGCCCGCGACGCCGTCACCGTCGATCTCAAGCTCCCCCCTGCTTACGTGGGCCGCGACGTCATGTTTCTGGCCGACGTCGGCGCCGTCACCGTCATCACCGATATCCTCGCCCGCGTCGTCATCAACGAACGCACCGGCACCATCGTCGCCACCGCGCCCGTGGGCCTGTCCCAGGTCGCCATCAGCCACGGCTCCCTCACCATCACGATCGCCTCCACCCTGAACGTTTCCCAACCCGGCGCCTTCAGCGGAGGCAAGACCGCCATCACCCCCACGACCCAGGCCGACGTGAAGGAATCCAAGGGCAGCTTCATTGTCGTTCCCGAAAGCCCCTCGATCGACCGGCTCGCCTCCGCCCTCAACGCCCTCGGCGTCAGCACCCGCGAGATGATGTCGATCTTCCAGACCCTCAAGACAGCCGGCGCGCTTCAGGCCGAGCTCATCATCAACTGATCGCCTCCCCGCCATGTCCATCGACCCCGTCTCCGCCCTTTCCTCCTCCACCGGCTCAGCCCCCATGACGGCGGACGACACGACCGCGCACCGCCCCACGCCGGCCGAGCTCACCCGCGCCTCCCAGCAGTTCGAAGCCATCATGATCCGCCAGCTCCTCGCCCCCGCCATCGAGCCCATGATGAACGGCGGCTCCCTGGGCGGCGGTTCCGATTCCGGCTCCGGCGGCGGCGTCTACGGCTACATGCTCACCGATGTGCTCGCCACTTCCATTTCCCAAGGCGGCGGCCTCGGCCTGTCCGGCGTCATCAGCAAACAACTTTCCCCCGCGGTCACCGCCGCGGACCCGTCATGAACCAGATCACGTTCGTTCCCATCGTGGAACTCCTTCGCGCGGAACTCGCCGGCTACGGCGGCCTTCTCGCGCTCTTCGACGAACAGCAAAGCCAGCTCTGGCGCCGCGAGGTCCAGACCGTGGCCGAGACTTCCCTGGCCATCGAACAGCTTGCCGCCGAAATCGCCCGCGACCGCGAGGCCCGCGAAGCCTGGGTCACCCGCTTCGCCTCCGCCCACGACCAGCCCGCCGACACCAGCCTCCGCCGCCTCCTGCCGTTTTTCCCCACCGACCAGCAGCCGCTCATCGGCGCCCTGATCGACGAAATCAACCACCTCCTCCACCGCGTCCGCCGCCGCGCCCACCAAAACCGCTCCATCCTCGCCCGCGCCGTCGAGCTTCATCACGACGTCATCGCCAGCCTCCACCCCGCCGGACGTCCCCGCACCTACGCCCCCTCCGGTCGCGTCGGCCACATCACCGGGCCGGCCTCCACTCTCCGCGCCACCGGCTGATCACCCCCCTTCCCCCGCCATGTCCGGCCTCTTCGCCAGCCTCAACCAGTCCGTCAAAGCCCTCAACGCCCAGTCCCGCGGCGTCGAAACCGCCGGCCGCAATCTCGCCAACGTCAACAACGCCGACTACGCCCGCCAACGCGTGCTCTTCGGCGACCGCGGCACCGTCCTCACGCCCCAGGGCGCCGAGTCCCTCGGCATCGAGGCCAAGGCCATCCAGCAGATCCGCGACTCCCTCATCGACCAGCAGGTCGGCCGCGAAATCGCCCGCACCGCCAGCCTCCAGTCCCAGAGCGACGCCTACGCCAAGGCCCAGGCCGCCCTCGGCGAATCCATCGACCGCACCGAGACCACCGGCGACACCGCCTCCTCCGGCGAGGGCCTCTCCGGCGCCTTCGGCGAATTCTTCAACGCCCTCCAGGCCTTCGCCGCCCGCCCCACCGATCTCGGCGAACGCCAAAACCTCGTCCAACGCGCCGACATCCTCGCCGAACGTTTCCGCGTCACCGACTCCCGCCTCGAGCAAATCCAGACCGACCTCGGCACCCAGGTCCAGAGCGACACCGACGACGTCAACCGCCTCCTCTCCACCGTCGCCGACCTCAACGGCCAGATCGGCCGCCTCGAAATCAACGCCGTCGGCTCCGCCGTCGACCTCCGCGACCAACGCCAGGCCACCATCGAAAAACTCGCCGCCAAGATCGGCTCCGAGACGCGCCCCAACGCCACCGAAACCGGCCAGCTCGACGTCTTTGTCCGCGACGCCGGCGGCAACCCCGTCGTCCTCGTCAGCCTCGCCGTCGTGGCCAACCCCGTCGCCTTCGACGGCGCCCAGCTCACCGCCGGCACCGCCGCCACCCCCGTCGCGCTCTCCTCCGGCTCGATCAACGGCCTCCTCACCGCACGCGACGGCGCCGTTCAAGACCTCCGCGACCAGCTCGACGATTTCGCGAGCCAGCTCGCCGTATCCGTCAACGCCGCCTACAACCCCACCGGCGCCACCGGCGACTTCTTCGCCTACAATCCCGCCGCACCCGCCTCCACCCTCGCCCTCGCCGCCGGCCTCACCCCCGTTTCCCTCAAGGCCTCCGACGGCGGCGCCTCCGCCGACAACACCCTCGCCGCCGCCGTCGCCGCCCTCTCCGCACACCCTTTCTCCATCGGCTCCGGCGACCTCATCGACGGCACTTTCAGCCAATATTATTCCGGCGTCGTCAGCGATTTCGGCCGCACCGTGTCCGGCACCGACGGCCGCCTCGCCGACCAGACCAACATCGAAAACCTCGTGCGCCAGCAGCGCCAGTCCGTCAGCGGCGTTTCCATGGACGAGGAAATGGCCGACCTTCTCAAATACCAGCGCGCCTTCGAAGCCTCCTCAAAGGTCATCTCCATCATCGACGGACTTCTCGACGTCGTCGTCAACCGCCTCATCCGCTAACCTGCCCCTCCCCGCCATGCGACTGTCCTCCTCCACCACCTCCGACCAGGTCCTCGCCCAGCTTCAACGGCTCAGCACCCGTCAGGCGGAACTTCAGAACCAGGTCGCCACCGGACAGCGCATCTTTCAACCCGGCGACGACCCCGCCGCCGTCGGCCGCCTCATCTCCGCGCAGATGGAACGCAGCTCCATCTCCCAATACGGCCGCAACGCCGACGCCGCCCTCGAATACTCCAAGACCTCCTACTCCGGCCTCGACCAGATGAAAAAACTCTCCGACCGCGCCGGAGAACTCGCCGTCCTCGGCACCGGCAGCATCGGCGCCGAAGCCATGCGCGCCTACGCCTCCGAGGTGAACCAGCTCGTCGAACAGGCCGCCACCCTCGGCAACACCCGCCTCCGCAACGACTACATCTTCGGCGGCACCGCCACCACCTCCGCCCCCTACGCCGTCACCCGCGACGCCTCCGGCCAGATCACCTCCGCCGCCTACGCCGGCGACACCGGACGCCTCTCCGTCCCCCTCGCCGACGGCGCGTCCATCCAGCCCACCCCGGATTCCGCCACCAACACCGGCCTCTCCGATTTCATGAACCGCCTCGTCGCCCTCCGCGACGCCCTCCAGTCCGGCGACGCCAACGCCGTCCAGGCCGTCCGCCCCGCTCTCGACGCCTCCGAAAACCTCCTCGTCTCCTCCCTCAGCGAACACGGCGCCATCCAACTCCGCATCGAGGTCGCCCAGGCCCAGCAAAGCGCCCGCCTCGGCGAACTCGACCGCCAGATCTCCGCCGAGGCCGACGCCGATCTTCCCTCCACCATCGTCAAACTCAACCAGACCACCCAGGCCTACGAAGCCGCCCTCAGTTCGTCCGCCACCCTCCTCAAGATGTCCCTGCTCGACTACATCCGCTGACCGACCTCCCGCTCCACCACTCACCCTCCATGAAAGTCCTCGCCGAATCCCCCCTGCCTCCCTCGCCCGAAACTCCGACCGCGCTCGAACTCCATTTCCCCTCCGGCCTCGTCGGCTTCCCCGAACACCGCCGCGGAGAAGTCTTCCACTTCGCCGATCAGCTCCCCTTCCAATGGCTCCGCCTGCACGGCCCCTCCCCGCTGCACTTCGTCGTCATCGACCCCTCGGGCCTCGTGCCCGACTACGCCCCGGAACTCTTCGACGACGACGCCACCGCGCTCGGCATCGCCGACTCCGCCGACGCCCTCGTGCTCAACATCGTCACCGTGCGCGACCAGGCCTCCACCGCCACCGTCAATCTCGTCGGCCCGCTCATCATCAACCGCCGCACCGGCGTCGCCCGCCAGGTCGTCGTCGCCAACCACTCCCAATACAGCGCACGCCAACCGCTCGTCACCGCGAGCTGACCCTTCCCCGCCATGCTTGTCCTCACCCGCAAGGTAAACGAAGCCATCGTCATCGGTGACAACATCGAGATCCGCATCACGCGCATCGATGGCGACATCGTGAAAATCGGCATCCAGGCCCCCCGCGAAATCTCCATCGTTCGCAAGGAGGTCCTCATCGACATCGCCGCCAGCAACAAGGCCGCCGCCGTCGCCCCGCCCGCCGCAAACGGCGCCGCCCATCGCCTGCCCTCGCTGCCCCGCCTCGTCCCGCCCGCCGGCCCCGCCACGACCTGAACCCACCCACGCCTACGCCCATGTCCTCGATCAATCTCAACCAGCACTCCCTCTCCATCGCGTCCGGCCTCTCGCGACTCCAGCCCATCACCGACGCCATCTCGGCGCGCGTCTCGTCCGGCAAACGCATCGACAAACCCTCGGTCGACGTCGCCGGCGCCGCCCGGGCCTCCAAGCTCGACTCCCAGCAGGCCGGCCTCCGCGCCGTCGAGACCAACCTCCAGAACGGCGTCAGCCGCATGCAGGTCGGCACCAGCCAGCTCGACACCATCGCCGGCATCGTCACCCGCATGAGCGAGATCGCCACGCTCAACACCAACTCCACCCAGAGCACCGCCGACCGCGCCCTTTACCAGACCGAGTTCGCCCAGCTCCAAGGCCAGCTCCGCCAGACCATCGGCGGCACCACCGCGGAGATCGGCGGCGCCACCGACGTCACCAACCCGCTCGGGGCCTTCGGCGGCACCGCCCTCTTCGGCCCCGGTCCCGGCGAGACGCTCACCATCGGCCTCCATTCCGACGAACGCCTCACCCTGCCCGTGATGAATTTCCGCACCGGCGCGCTCGGCGATCTCATCCATCAGGACGCCTCGGGAGCCTACACCACCACCATCGAAAACTCCCAGGCCACGCTCGGCGCCTCCCTCGACCAGACCTCCGGCGCGCAAGCCCTCGTCGGTTCCGTGCAGAGCCGCCTGGAGTTCGCCGCCGGCGTGGCCGTCACCGCCAGCACCAACCACGAAGCCGCGCTCTCCGTCATCCGCGACGCCGACATCGCCGCCGACAGCACCGCCCTCGCCCGCCTGCAAATCCTCTCCGAAAGCCACACCGCCATGCTCGCCCAGGCCCGCGACACCACCGGAAAACTCATCTCCCTGCTTTCGAGAAATTAGGGCGTTAAGAGCAAAATTGTGGCCGTCAAGGAGGTCGGACCTCCCGGTCCGACCACGGTGGAATCCCGCTCACGACCATCAGGACGGACCTGGAGGTCCGTCCTCCTCACAGCCCATTTACCGGCTATAGTTTTACTGGATATGCTCCGGACAAAGTTTAGAGAGGCCTGATTCGAAACTTGGGTATCCCGTCAGACAATACCCATGGCCCAGATATGCGCCCTCCTTTTCACGGCATCCAATTGGGAACGTATAGCCCCGTGCCTCCCATTACTCGCAGAGTCACTCTCTTGTCCTTGGCCGCCCATTCGGACCACGTTGCGCATTTCAACGCATCGCAAAGGCTGTCACTGAGCACGACCTCAACCGCGCTCGGCATCTGCGCCTGCAGCCAGTGCAGCAGTTCGGGAGATGCGGGCATATTCAAAACGCAAACCCGGCTCTTGGGCGGCAGCTTGTCGGGCACGTTGCCCGAGAGAATCCAAGTAGCCTGACTATCCGCTGGTAGGCTAATAGTGGCCGTCGGATAGAGCACCCAAACCGAATCAGACTGTTCCCGAACGTCCTGCCCCCACTTGTTGCCGAGCACGTCCGGGTTGGGATCGTAGAGGACGAAGCTCGGTTTAGCGTCGCCCCATCTGACGATTTGCGAGCCACCCTCCACCAACTGACCGTCACTCAGTCGCCAGCCGACGACATGGAGGGCGCCCAAGACAACGAGAGCGGCACCGCCGACGCGGAGAGCTACCAATGGCCCTGCCCACTCTCTCCGGCGAATTCTCCAGGCCAAGGCGGCGACCAGCCATGCGAGCGGCAGCGCCCAGACCTGCCAGACGCTCGCCGTGGTGCTGAAGATCGCGGCCACGAAGAATGCCAGCCAGACACCCGCTGCAGTCACAAGGTAGGGCGGGACCGCTGGGCCCGCCGGGTTTGCCCTCCGTGTCGGCCAGACCAGCCAGCAGAGGCCGGCCCACGAAAGCGCGTAGCCGATGCGGGCGACCAGACCATGCTCGGCGAGCCACGTCAGGTGGAAGTTGATTAACGATAGGTAACCTCGCCGGTCGCCTATCTCTTGATACCATTGGGCGAAAACTGATGGGGTATTGCCGACGCCCCACCCGTGCGGAGCGTCCCACAGCATCGCCAGGCCAGCCCGCCAGAGTTCGCGGCGTGAATCATCGCCATAGGTGAAACGCCCCCAAACGCCTCGAATGGTGCCGTATGTGATCACCAACCCGACCACCACGAGCAGAGAGGCCCACGCCCAGCGAGGGAATCGCGGCCGGGCCACTGCCGCCAGCAGCCCCAGTCCGCAGGTCGCCGCGATCAAACCTCCTCGGGACTTGGTTGCCACGAGCAAGATCGTAAGAGCCGTGCCGATGAGAAGCCCCGCGATCTGCCAGTGGTGTTTGGATCTGAGTCCCAGCCAGCCGCAGGACACGAGCGCACAGGCAAGCACGACGGCGCTCTGATTGGTGCTCGCCGGACCAAGTCCCAGAAAATCGAAGCGATCCCCGAATAAGGCGGTCAGCATGGCTCAGGGTTGTCGGGGGCGCTATGTGCAGTCGCCGCTTTCGCGTCGCTCATTTCTCGAAAAGGGGTCCCCATGCGACGGCAACTTCACGCGTGGGAAGAGCCGTCTGGTAACGGCCCTCGACCAAATGCGCCTTCTCGAAGGGGAACGCCTGCTGGTTGAGCCAGTCGCCCACGTAGCCGGGGTGACGCATGAGCCGAGAGGGATCGCCCTTGAATTGAGGTGCCTTGTCCCGGTAGTCCGGCAGGTAGGGAAGCAAATAGTCGAAAAAGGCCACGGTCAGCCGGTCTATCTCCGGGCTGCCGGCGTGCCCCAAGTTCTCCCCGGCCTTATAGATGACGGGGTATCCCAGCTCCAACGCGTTGTAGTAAAACCGTTGCGACGCAGCATAGCCATACTCCCGCTCACCCGTGGTCACCAACCATTCCAGGCTCTTCCCGGCCGGAGTGGGGATATCGTAGGAGCTGTTTACGTGGATGTGGATGGCGGCGAAATACTCGGGCTTGCGCAGCACGAGGCGATGGGCCGTTTGCGCGCCGTTGGATATGCCGTCGATCAGGAAGTCTTTCGTCGGCAGCTTATATTTGAGGGTTAGCTGCTGGATGGAATACTCCCACTTACGGGCGGCGATATCGAAGCGTCTCGACCAATCCTCATCCTGTTTCTGGCCCATCTCGTCGTTGCTGAGGCTCGTCGTGAAAAAACCCAGCTGCGACCAGCTGATCAGAACGAATTTGTTCTTCGCTGCCCATTGGATCAACGGACTCCCGCTTCGCAGATTACCCATGACGCCGTCAGGCGTGTTTTTCCATGTGCAGATGCACATAACCCCGCGAATGGCGTCACCCTGTTTCCAGTCGGGGGGCATCTTGAGGGCGAAGTTTATCCAGCTATCCTTGCCCGGCCCGTAGTTGACGAACTGCTTGTAGAAAATAACCCCATTCACCACATCGCCTGACTGCGGCGATTTTTGGGAAGGAGGGGTTTGCGCCCATGCGCTTGCGCTAAACATGAGCAGAACCCCAAACAACAGTTGCCGATGGAACAGCTTCAAGCAAGCAGGGGAACAACCACTGGGGCTCTCGAAAACGACAGTTCGCTTTTGCACACCTTTCGGCGGGATATGCATCCTCGCCCCATCCTTGATTATCGAACTCATTTGAGATTATTCGCGTGCGATTCCGTGCCTAATCAGGGATGATGCAGCTTCAGCCACGCCTCTTTGACCTCCGGCGTTGGCAGCCATACGGACAGCGCGGGAGTCAACAGCCGTTCGTCCTCAGTCGTCGGCTCCATCGTCTCAGCATCCAGCCATACAGATTGATCAAATTTACCAGCCAACACCGCTGAAAAATAGCTGCGGATGAATTCTTCCAACCGCTTGTGCCGGACATGTCCGATATTGCCAACGCTGACCCATGTCCAGCGGGCATCCTTACGTCGCCCCTGTTGGAAATATCCAAAAGCAGGGCCATAGCGATCGGCATCGAATTCTCCGCAGGTGACAATGCCTGGAGGACTGGACGGGTTCGCAGAAACGTGGTCGGCCCAAAAACAGGCTGCATAAGCCGCCCAACTCAAAACCCGGTCGGGATGTTGATCGGTGAAACGGGCGCAAAATTGGGCACCGCCGGAAAACCCGTAAAGGAAAAGTTTCACATCCTTTCCGTATAGTTCTCGAAGTCCACGAATGAGCACATCACCCGCTCCCTGCTCAGGATAATAATAGCCAATGGCTGGATCACCATAAAGTAATTCGGGCGGCGATGAAAACGACACCCCAACCAAGCCAAGCCCTCTTTCCTTAGCGAAGGCTCTCCATGCACTATCCTTGGCCAAGATCGCACCATCTCCATTCATGCCAGGGCATAGAACTAAAACTCCGTTCGTGGCCGGAAAGTTTCGTTCACAGTTCAACTCGCTCTTGGTCATCCCCGGTGGGGGAACTACGTGCCAAGTGAACATTTCCGCCCGTGCTGGGACTGCAAGAGCCAGCGCCAACCAACACCATAAATTTACCTTAAAAATAAGGCTCCCGATTGAGGTAAAGAGGTGCCGCCGGGGTTGCCACTTCGGGGACAATTGTTCGATCTGTATCATGCGCACGTGTTATTTCCTATTATGAGAATATGCCTGCCAGGCGGGAAACCCGCCATTGAGCACGTAAATCCGCGCACCGGACAAATCCATCAACAAGCGCAGCGCCACCCGCTTGCTTGCTGAGCACGCTTGCCCGCTGCAATATATGACTATCGGACGCTCGGGTTGCCATTGTTCCAAAAATGTTGGCAGCGTCGCATCCCAAGATTCCTCCGAAAGCAGGATCGCGCCTGAAATATGCTCCTTTTCGTAAAGTTGGCGAGAACGCGCGTCTACAACTACGCATTCAGTCATCGCATCCAGCCCAGCAACGTCCAGCTCCCGAATCTGCCAATGCACCAATGAGAAATGTTCCTGCTCCGAATGCAGGCGAGCCATCGCAATGGACACACCTGCGCTTATAGATAAAAGAATGAAACTACGGAACGCGTATTTAAGGATAAGGGAGAGCCTCTCTAATTTGCCTCGCCCACTTCTTCCGCCCAACATTTGAGTATTCGACTCCATCATCGAATGATTAAGTGAACATAAAAACGCAGAGTTTTCCCTGTTTCATCCATGCCCTCAACGGTAACCATTGCCTGTTGCGACTGGGCGGTGGAAGCAGGAAGCACCTTCAATTCATAAATACGACCCGCCTGAATCTCTTTCCATTTCCCTTCAAAGTTTTTATTGTCAATCTTAGCTAGCTTCAGCGCGAGCAAGCGAGCCTCGTTGACCTCGAAACGTATCGTCTTGGCAACCACTTCGGAATTCATACGCCAAAGCGTGATCCCGTGCGAAATTTTAACGACCTCGGGAATGACGACGCGCAAGTTGAGCGTGTCCGAAAAGGGCCTGCGCACTCCGGCGTCGAGCTCCGCTCCCTTGGCCGTAATCGTAACTGAATTTACTCCGCGCCGCCCGCGAGTGTTATACGTCCCCTTGAGTACCCCTGATTCCCCTGGCGCGTAGGTGCTCTTGTCGAGCTTGATCGATGTGCAACCGCAGCTTGCAATAGGGGAGACAAATTCAACTGGCAATTTACCGTTATTTTTAAAATCGAAAGTAAACGCAACAATCGCCGCGTCTAAAGGCGCGGTCACAGTAAGGTTATCCTTTCCCCATTCCACATCCCCTTTACAACGCGCCGAAGTAGATATACCCAGAAGAATATAAACAAAAAGCTGAGTTTTGAAAGAAGACACAATAATCTAAGTAAGCGACAACAGTTCAGTCACCCGCACTCGCCACCACCCGCACAACGAAGTTTTAAACACAGCGGGTTACACGAGGGAAAAGAATAATCACTCCAAATTACTTACTTGCGCGAGGATCCACCCACCCCTTGACGATAGCGTCGATAAGCTGCGGAGGCGCTTTATGGCTCTTTAAAAAATCGACCAACTCCTCCATTCCTAAACCACCGCGTGCAACCAGATCCTTCATGTAACGCGCATAGGCTTGATACATCGACTTATAATCGTCTCGCATTGTCCTCACCCTTGACCGGATTTGAGCTTTTTCCGCATTAGCCTTCACCGCAGCCACGTAGGAAAGTCTCTCGTTTTCATTCTTAATACTTTTTAAGTCACGCCCATCATAATCGGCAGGAGCCTGCACTGATATTACAGTAAGATTTTGAGGCGCATCAAAGTCAAAAGACCAGTCCGTTTTTAAATACATATCACTTATTGATATCACCAACACCTCAAGCTCCTTCCTAGCAATCTCTTTTAGCTGATCAGCGGTCCACTGCTTCGCATCTCGATTATTCGCCTTAAGAGAACGCAATACAGCAAAACAATCATCAGGATTATAAGCCAGCTTACCCTTGAGGCCATTCAGCTCTTTCGCATATGTCTTCACGTCAATCTGCGCCCACCCCGAAAGAGAACTAAGCGAGATGAAAACCAACAATAATCTTATTTTTTGAAAAATAGCATTCATGATTATTTTAATACCAAAGAATATTTGTAGCATCGCTATGATTTGATGTAACCGGACCAATCGTTGACTTGCTTATCGATGTCTGCGTAGCATCACTCGAGGCTGTTTGCATGGCAATTGAAAACGAATGCTCCAGCCCACCATCGCTTACACTAGGATCGCTAGGACTAGGAGAACCCTTATACCATACTTCAATAGGCCACTCCAACGAACCGGTGCCATCAAATGGAGGATAGGTCGTAACTGGACCAATGCCAACATTATCTACTGCGTCCACGATATTATCCGCCAATATTGAATGCGGGGTTCCTACAGGATGAACATGGCCACAGAACTCGGCAAAATTGACACATCCGCCTTCTCTCTGATCCCTAGACTAAAACGCTCTCTTTCCGATGGGCTCGTATTCCGCACAACATCAAGGAGGCAACCGCCGTGACAGTCAGACGCAGACACCGACAAGCAAACTGGATAATACCGACGACCATCTCTTGTTATTCTACAGCTGACTTGGACTCGGGAGCCCCTTTGACGCTGGTCTTATCGCTGGGAATTTCAACGCTTTGCCGTGGGATTGGAGCCGCGTCATCCACGATTACATCTTCCGGCATTGAGCCTCCTTGGTCTCCTGGTTCAGCGGGCGGACAAGGAGGGGCGCCTGGAATAGGAGCCTCTGGTGAGTCGCATGGCTCACACACAGCATAAGCACAAGCGGACGAGAGCCCGAGAGAGAGAAGAATAAGGAGCTTGCTTGATGTTTTCATAGTCGAAATTGGAACCACCTGAAAATGAATAGCGAAGATAGTTGCAACACAAATCTCCACCAATCCCGGAAAGTCATCCATTCGTAACACGTTAATTAAATTGATGAATCGAAAATATTAGCACTTTGGCTATTAGAATGCGATTCGTGTAAATTAGCTTGCCTACATTTGTTTCATCTCATGGCCTAGGCATGTTTCCAGAGGTTTTAGCTTTTAAACCTGACACTGATCCGGTGCTCGTCTCGCGCGTTACTTGCCCGTAACCGCACACGTCCAGCTATCATTTTTTGCCATGTTCCTGCAATCTTCATCCCGCATACCCACTAAACAGAATGCTCAACCGAGTGACTAGGGTTACGAGCGCAGTCGCAGTCGATGGCAAAACAGTCCAACCAGCCTGCTACGAGGGCGTAATTTGCTGGGCAAACAGGGGTGCGCGGTTGACGCTAGCGGGCCTGTTCTTGTGGGCGGGTATGCGCAAGGCGATGGAGCCAGCAATGTTTCTTCAGGACATCGAATCCTTCCAGCTGCTGCCATACCGTTGGGCATGGCTCGTCTCGATCTGGCTGCCGTATCTCGAAATCACCGCCGCAGTAGCGCTGCTATGGGGGCGAAAGTGGACGCAGGCGGCCAGCGGATTGCTCGGCGCGATGCTTCTGGTTTTCGTTGGCGCGACCATTTCGGCCTGGGCGCGGGGCCTGACGCTTGCTTGCGGGTGCTTCGGACATTCGAGCGAACCATCGAGCTACTCTTGGATGCTTACGCGCAACTTGGTATTGCTTGCGCTAGCGGGATGCATTTTTAGGACAGGCAAAACGACAATTTCCATCACTAAACCAGTCAGAGACACAAACTCCGATGAGCAAACAAACCCAGTCCTCTAAACTCCCGCTGATCGGCGGCATCCTCGGCGGGACATTGCTTCTGGGCGGCATCGCCTTCTTCGGATGGCATGCCGTTGGCACGCGCGAGCCCAAGCTGCCGGCGGAGGCCTACGTATCCAACGCACGGGGACTGGCCGGCAACCGCTACGAGCTTCAGGCGCGCATCGAGCGCCAGTTGGAGATGCGACAGGGCGTGGGGCGGATCATCCTTGCCCGCGACACCGCTTCCGAAAAATTGGTGCCGTTCCTCGACGGGGGAAAGGTCCAGAACTTCAACCCCGAGCCCGGCCAGCTCTACGCCCTGACGGTGCAGGTGGAGAGCGACGGACTGCTGTCGCTGACGGGATTCCGCAAACTGTGAGCAGGGGAACGCAAAGGACATAACAAGGAAAACCATGCGCAAAGAAAACCATTCTCATACATCCCGTTTCCAAGGGATTGCCGCCGTCATCGCGGTCCTCATCGTTTCTCCCTTCTTGTGGGCCCAAGTTCCCGACGCGGGCAAGGCCGCTGGAGCCACGACGACACCCGCGCCCACGCCACCAGCCGCACCAAGCACACCGGCCGCGCCGTCCGGACAGGACAGCGGAAATTCAAACGGCCCCAGTTTGTTAAGCATGTTCGACCCTCAGACGGGAAACGTCACTTGGCAGGGCAAGACCTTCGATCCGAGTGAATCAAAGGTGCTCTTGGGTCGTTTTGAGCGCTACCTAGTGACGCCGGAAGCCAAGGAGGAAGCAGACTTGGCCTACAATCAGACCCTGGATGAAATCTCCGCGACCCTTCAGGGGCGCAAGGGCGGCACGCTGGACCAGCGCATCGCCCAGGCTTGGCGGCTCCTCTACAAGGCGGCCGACTACGACGGGGACTCGCGGCTGAGCGAGACCCTCGCGAACAGCCTCATCAGCTACTGGCAGGCGAATTCGAAAATAAAAGACATCCTTCAAACCAACAAGGATCTGGAGAAGAAGCGTGAGACGGCGGAGTCGAACATCACCCGAAACAAGGACTGGGACCGCAACGCGGTCCTGGAGAACATCCGCAACAGCAAGTCGCCAACTGCGACGGCCCCTGCTCGCGACTACGCGACCGACCCCTACAAGAAGAGGCTGGACGACGCGGAGAAGAGGATCGCCGACAATGAGAAGCTGGAGACGACCTCTCGGCTCAACCAGAAGCTGGAGTTCCAGGGGATGATCCTGCAGCTCTTCGCCCAGCGCCGGTTCCAGCACGTCCTGATCGCCCTGGATTTCTACCGCTACCTCTTCGCGGGCGAGCAGGGCGACATGGAGGCGGCGGAGGGGATGAAGAAGCAGCTGCTCGGCAACGCCGACATCCGCATCACCACCTCCGCCGTTGAGGCGCTCACGCGCGAGGCCGTGCGGGAGGTGGACTCGGGTTCCAGGGCGGTGCAGCACCTCCTCGACAAGGGCGAGATATACGAGGCCTCGCTGCGCATGATGGAGGTCTTCCACCTGGGCGAGTTCCTGCCCGTGGTGAAGACGTTCCCGCTCGACCAGAAGGACAAGCTGCGCGCCTCCGTCCACGGGATGGGCGAGCTCGTCAACGCGATCTCCGCGAAGGACTTTGACCGGGCATCGACGCTGATCACGGAAATCAAGGCCAAGGTGCCCGACTTCGACGCCGTTAAGCCGAACGCCATCATCGTTGCTGCTAAGCAGACGAGCATGCTCGCGCTCCAGCAGGCGGGATACGCCGCGAAGCAGGGCAACATGAAGGACGCCGAGGAGGCCATCAAGGCGGCGATGATGGCCTGGCCCTCGAACCCGGCCATCGCCAAGTTCTCGAACGGGATGGAGCAGCGCTCCGACGTGGTCGACGTGGCGGGCAAGGACTTCGACCGCCTGCTGGCCAACGGCGAGTTCCGCTCGATCTACAACGACCGGTTCCGCTACGCGGCGGCGCTCCATGACGACGCGGAGCGGACCAAGAAGTTCACGGACGTCATGCGCCGGATGGAGCGGGTGGAAACCGCCATCGCCCAGGCCAAGGAGCTGGAGCGGACCCAGAACGTCCTCGGCGCCTGGGAAATCGTGGAGCGCGCCTACCGGGCCTCGCCCGACGACCTGCAGATAAACCAGGTGCGGTCGAACCTCTCGGTGAAGGCCTCGGCCTTCGCCTCGCTGATCGCGCAGGCGGACGAGCAGGAAAAGCAGGGTAAGTCGGTGGATGCGCTCCTGGCCTTCCTCGCGGCCAAGGACAAGTATCCGGCAAGCTACTTCGCTGACGACGGCATCGCACGCCTGTGCGGGAATATTTTGGAAAGCCGCGCGGGCGGCGCGGCCATGCCCGCCAAAGGCGCGACGGTGGCAAGCGGAGAAACGAAGTGATCGGGCATCAATGAATTCAATGTATAAAGTAGACGCGGCATCCTGCCGCGTTGCCAGTCTTCGTGAAGATGAACGGCGACGCGGCGGGACGCCGCGTCTACATCAAACGCATCCGCCCGTCTAAATCCATGTTTCTCACCCAAGGACTGACCGTCACCGCGCCCGACGGATCGAAGACGCTGCTGGCGGGAGTCGATGCCTCATTCCCACGCGTGGGCCTCCACGCCATCGTGGGTCCATCAGGCTGCGGCAAGACCACGCTCGCGAAGGCTCTGCTCGGGCTGGAGACGAGCACCGGACGGGTTGAGTTTGAAGGCAGGGCAGTCCGCGAGCCGGGGGACCTGACGGGCAAGGTGGGGTTTGCCCCGCAATTCAGCATCGCCAACCCCAAACTCACCGTGGAAGAGAGCCTTTCCTATGCGCTCGCCCTGCTCGTGAGGCCGGCCGAGGCGAGGCAGCCCCGGATGGGGTGGATTCTGAGGACGGTCGGATTGGAGGGGGCAAGAAATACGCGGGTGGAGAACCTGTCCGGCGGGCAGTTGCGCAGGCTCGGGCTGGGGCTGGAACTGGTGAACGACCCGGCGTGGCTCGTGTGCGACGAGGTGACCTCGGGGCTCGACCCGCGCTCGGAGGACCAGATCTTGGACGTGCTGCGCGGCCTCGCCCAGGAAAGGGGGAAATCGTTCCTTTGCATCATCCACAATCTCTCGAAGCTGCCGATCTTCGACCGGATAACGGTGCTCGGCCAGGGCGAGCTGCTTTTCCAGGGGACCTACTCCGAGTTTCTGATTCATTTCGGGATCACCGACCCGCTGCACCTCTACGAGCGGCTGAACGCGGAACCCATTACGCATTGGCAATCCATTTCATCCTGTAGGAGCCTGCTTGCAGGCGATTTCGAGACCCCGGAGCCTGATCCATCGCCTGCAAGCAGGCTCCTACAGGGAAACCTATCGCAAAAGCCGGGCATGGCCTCGCAGACGTGGACGCTCCTGCATCGGCGTTGGCGCCTGTTCTGGCGCGACCGGGGCAACCTGCTGGCCATGGCGGGGATCACGTTCGGGTTTCCCATGCTCGTGGCCATCTTCGCGCTGGGCGGCCTGCCGCAGATAAGCGGTATGGCGCTGGACTCCACGGCGGGGTTCTTGGAGTCGCTGCAGCAGAGCATGCGGCATCAGCGCGAGGCTACGCATGCGGCCAACCTCGTGGTCGGGCTGGTTCTCTTTCAGGTGATCCTGCTGGGGCTGACCGGCACGAACAACGGCGCACGGGAAATCGCCGCGGAGCGGCTCATCTACGAGAAGGAGCGCATGAACGGTCTGCGCTTCACGGCCTACGCCTTCTCCAAGGTTATTTTCTTCGCAGGGCTCGCGGGCCTGCAGGGCCTCTGGATGGCTATCTTCGTGAAATTGGTCTGCCGGTTTCCCGGACACTGGTCGGACCAGCTCATGGTGCTGTCCCTCTCGTGCGTGGCCATGACGCTGGTGAGCCTGGGTATTTCGGCGGTGTCGCGCACGGCGGAGCGGGCGTCGTTCTCGTCGGTGTTCCTCGTCGGACTGCAGCTGCCGCTGTCGGGGGTCGTGCTGGCCCTGCCCGACTACCTCCTTTGGGTCTGCCGCCCCTTCGTGAACGCCTTCTGGGCGTGGGCGGGGTATTTCAACGCGATGACGAACACGCGTATCTACGACGCCTTCCGCCTCACGAACGAGCGCTGGCTGCCGTCGTCCGATGTGTCACTCGTCGTCCTCTCGCTTCAGGCGCTGGCGGGCATCGGGATGATCCTCTACGGCTGCCGCCGTTTGAGATGGGGCGCGGCATGAAAAGAGAGTCATTGAACAGTCCCCTTATCTCATCGACTCCCCGTTGGAGCAGCCTCCCACGTTCAACCTGTTCTCCTTGTTGCCAAGTTTGATCTCAAACTTGGCAACAAGAACATTCCTTCCGGCGGCAAGAACATGCTTTCTGTCAATAAGGAGCTTCTTTTTGGTCGAAAGAAGCTTCTGTGCACCCGTAAGGATATGCTGTTTTCCAAAAAGAACGTCCTTTCCACCTGAAAGAACATTCCCGGAGGCAGGTTTGATGTTCTTTTCATGGGAAAGCTGCTCCTGAACGACGGGGAGAACATTCTTTCCGGTAGAAAGAATATTCCGGGAGGCAGAAAGCGGGTCAAATCCGACGGGAAGTCCCTTCTTTTGAACATTTCAAATAAAACTGTAGCCTCAAAGGAGATCGGACCTCCGGGTCCGATCTGATTAGACGTCCTTGAAAGATCATCATGACGGACCTGGAGGTCCGTCCTCCGATAGCCGCCCCGGACATTCGGCCCAAGCGCGCAACCCGACCTCAAGCCGGCGGGATTTGTGCCGATGACGCGAAGTGAAACCACTTCCCGTCCGATGACTCCCCAGTATTCACACCGGTCGTTGCCGAGGGTGACGCGCATGCGTGCCCCCATGTTCCGCGTGCGCGCCACGGAACCGCCCCGAAGCACGGAAGCGAAACCATGAGCGAGGCCTGCAAAGAAGCCCCCCCAGAACAGTCGCTGCTCGACGCCATGTCCGCCGCGCTTGAGTCCGACGGCCTGCTGCTCGACGCCGACGGCGTCATCCTGACCTCCACCGCCGGCGCCGATGGCCGCGTCGGGGAAAACTACCTGCTGCGCGCCCACCCCTCCCTGGTCGTCGGGCTCAAGGAACTCCTCTCGGGAAAACGCCCCTCGTTCGCCGGCGAATACCTCCGCGTCGATCCGCGCGGACAACGCAAATACCGCGTGCGCGCGTCCCCCAGGAAACACCACGGCGGCGCCATGGTCGTCCAGCGCGACATCACCCACGAACAACGCACCACCACCCGCGAACAGGCCCGCCTCGCCCTCGTCGCCGGCAAAACCACCAACGGCGTCGTCATGACCGACGCCGCCGGCCTGGTCGAGTGGGTCAACGACGGCTTCACCCGGATTTCTGGCTATTCCCTCGCGGAAATGACCGGCCGCAAACCCGGCCAAATTCTCCAAGGTCCCGAAACCGACGGACGCACCGTCGCCAAAATCCAGTCGGCGCTCGCGCGCGGCGAATCCGTCGAGGCCGACCTGCTCAACTACCATCGCGACGGACATCCATATTGGATCAACACCAAGATCGACCCGCTGCGGGGTGACGACGGCCAGATAACCGGCTTCATCGGCATCCAATCCGAAATCACCGAACGCTACAACATGGAGGCGCTGCACCAGACCATTCTGGCCGGCGCCGCCATCTCCATCATCGCCACCGACCTCGACGGCGTCATCCGCGTCTTCAACCCCGCCGCCGAGCGCATGCTCGGTTATGCCGCCGCGGACATGGTGGGGCTGCGCACCCCCGCGCACTTCCACGACATGGATGAGGTCGCCCGCCGCGCCGTGGAATTGTCCGGCGAGGACGGCGTTCCATGCGCGCCGGGCTTCGAGGTGTTGATCCGCCGCCCGCGCGAAACCGGACGGCCCGAGGAGCGCGCATGGACCTACCTCGCTCGCGACGGCGCCCGCATCCCCGTCCACATGGTCATCTCCGCCATGCGCAACAAGAGCGGGAAACTGACCGGCTATGTCGGCATGGCGCAAAACGTGTCCGCCCAGCATGCGTCCGAGCGGGCCCGCCACGAAATTTCCGGACGCCTGAGCGCCATCGCCGCGCTCATCCCGGGCATGGTTTTCCAATACAGACTTCGGCCGGACGGCACCGCCTGCTTTCCCTATGCGAGCGACGGCATCCGCAATATCTACGGAGTCTCCCCCGACTCGGTGCGCGACGACGCCTCCTTCATGCTCGATGTGGTTCACCCCGACGATCTCGCGATGGTCGAGGCGTCCATCCGGCGCTCCGCCGAGACGCTCGAACCCTGGTCTCTCGAATACCGCGTCCGCCTGCCCGACCAAATGGAGCGCTGGCTGCTCGGCAACGCCGCCCCTTCGCGCGACGCCCTGGGCGGCACCCTCTGGCACGGCCACATCATCGACATCACCGAGCGCAAACGCGAACAGCAGGTGATGCGCGCGAACGAGCTGCGCTGGCGCTTCGCCCTCGACGGCTCCGGCGACGGCATCTGGGACTGGGACACCCTCGCCGGCACCGTTTTTTTCTCGCGCCGGTGGAAGGAGATGCTCGGCTACGCCCCCGAGGAGATCGGCGACAGCCTTTCGGAATGGACCGGCCGCCTCCACTCCGAGGACAAGCCGGCGGTGCGCCATGAGCTGCGGCGCCTCTTCTCGGGCAAAATCGACCTCTATCAAAGCCGGCACCGCCTGCGCTGCCGCGACGGCTCCTATCGATGGATCCTCGATCGCGGCAAGATCATCGAACGCAATCCCGACGGCACCCCGCGCCGGCTCATCGGCACCCTCACCGACATCCACGCCCAGATGGAATCCGCCCTGGATCTCCAAAAATCGAAGCGCGAACTCGAAGACGCCAACGCCCAGCTAGGCGAATCCATCGCCCACGCCAACGAAATGGCCCGGCAGGCGACCGCCGCCAACGTCGCCAAAAGCCGGTTCCTCGCGAACATGAGCCACGAGATCCGCACCCCCATCAACGGGATGCTCGGCATGGTCGGCCTGCTGCTCGACACCAGGCTCGATCCCGAGCAGCGCGGTTTCGCCGAGGCCGCGCGCCTGAGCGGCGAAAACCTGCTCCATCTCATCAACGACATCCTCGATTTCTCCAAGATCGAGGCCGGCAAACTGGAGCTGGAGACCATCGACTTCGACCTGCCCAACCTGGTCGAGGAGGCCCTTGAGCTCCTCTCATTGCCCGCCCACGAACGCGGCCTGGAACTGGCCATGGTGCTTGCCCCCGGCGCCCCTCGGCGCGTGCGCGGCGACCCCGGCCGCATCCGGCAGATTCTGGTCAACCTGCTGGGCAACGCCGTCAAGTTCACCGAACACGGCGAGGTCGTCGTCCGCATCGGCCTGCGCTCCGGGGAAGAGGAGCGCGCCCTGCTGTCCTTCAGCGTGAGCGACACCGGCGTGGGCATCTCGCCGGAACGCGTCCACACCCTTTTCAAGCCGTTCTCGCAGGTGGATTCGTCCACCACCCGCCGGTATGGCGGCACCGGGCTCGGCCTGGCCATCTCGCGCCAGCTGGTCGAATTGATGGGCGGCGAAATTTCCCTGCAAAGCCGCCTGGGCGCCGGCAGCACGTTTACCTTTCTGCTGCCGTTGCCGGCCATCCCCGAAACCGCCCCGCCGCCCCGGCCCGCCTGGGCCGGACGCCGCGTCCTGCTCATCGAGCCCCATCGCCCGACCGCCGACCACGTCTGCCTGTTGCTCGACACCGCCGGCGTCCATTGCGAGGTGGCGTCCTCGGTCGTCTCGGTCATCGACCGGCTCTCCTCTCCGGCCGGCGCCGCCTGCGACGTGCTCCTGCTGGCCGACCGCGCCCCCGGCGCCTGCGAAGCCATCGCCGCCGCACGCCCGGATGGCGCCGCACGCCTGCCCGTGGTCGTCCTCACCAGCCTGGTGGGCCGCGCCGCCCTCCCGGGGGCGACCTCTTTCGTCCCCAAACCCGTGCGCGCCGCCGCCCTGTTGCGCGCCTTGGCCGCCCTGTTCGAGCCCGTCGCCGCCACCCCCGCCGCAGATGCGCTTCCTCCGGCCAACCGGATCGGCTGGCGCCTGCTGCTGGTCGAGGACAACTCCATCAACCAGCGCGTGGCCCTCGCCGTTCTCCGCCGGCTCGGCTACCAGGCCGATGTCGCCGCCGACGGCCGCGAAGCGCTCGCCGCCCTCTGCCGCGCCCCCTACGATCTCGTGCTCATGGATTGCCAGATGCCCGAGATGGACGGCTACGAGGCCACCCGCGCCATCCGCGCCGAGGGCAGTCCCGTGCTGGATCGCACGATCCCCGTCATCGCCATGACCGCCAACGCCCTGAAAGGCGACCGCGAGCACTGCCTGGCCGCCGGCATGGACGACTACCTGACCAAGCCGATCGACAGCAAAGCCCTGGCCGAACGCCTCGCCCTCTACCTCGCGATGCGCCCCCGCCCGCCCGCGCCTCCGGTCGCCATAGATTGGGCCGAGCTGGTCGAAAGCATCGGCGGCGACGAAACGCTGGCCCGCGAACTCGTCGCCCAGTTCTGCCTCGATGCCTCGGACCATTTGGAACGCGCCCGGACGGCCCACCGCGCCGGCGACGCCGCCGTCCTCCGCCGCGCCCTCCGCAACCTTAAATCCTCGGCCGAAAATTTCTCCGCCAAAGGCCTGCTTTTCGCCGCCGCCGAGGCCGAATCCCTCCTCTCCCGCGGCCTTGATATGTCCGCCGCCTTATCCGGTCTTGCGACCGAGTTGAAATCGGTGCTGGCTGAATCTTCGGCTCCGCCGGTTGGGCTTTCCCGACGGGCTCCGATCAACTCCTCCCCGTGATGTCCGCCCCCCCTTCCGCCGCCCCGGTGGTGATCATCGTCAACGACGACGAGCTCCAGCTCTCCCTTCTCTCCGAAATCCTGGCCGGTGAACCCTGGCAGGTGGTGTCCTGTCTCTCCGTGGCCGCCGCCCTCGACGCCATCGAGAAACAACGGCCCGCCCTCATCATCACCGATCTCTACATGCCGGAGGTCGACGGATGGATGTTTTGCCGCATGCTGCGCTCCTCCTCCTACCCGCGGCTCAACCGGACGCCCGTCATCGTCGTGTCCGCGACCTTTGCCGGGGAGGACGCCTCGCAAATCGCCACCGAGCTCGGCGCCAACGATTTTTTCCCCTTTCCCATGGACGGTCCGGCCCTGCGCGCCCGGGTGCGTTCCCTCATCGAAAACCCCGCGGCGCCGGTCGCCTGGACCGTGTTGCTGGCCGGAGCGAACGCGGAGCTCGCCGACATCAACGCGGTTTTTGGCGCCCACGGGTGCCATGTTAAACCGGTGGACAGCACCGCCGCCGCGACCGCCGAACTTGCCGGCGCGCCCTGGGAAACCGTCATCTGCGATCTCGATCTCCCCGGCTGCACGCTGGACCACCTCTCCGAATGGACCCGCGCCCACCCCCGGTCCGCCTTCGTTGTCGTGACGTCCGACCTCGATCCGGCCTCGGCGGTCGCCTCCCTGCGGGCCGGGGCCAGCGCCCACCTGCGCCGGCCCTTCGCGCCCGGCTACCTCTTCGGCCTCTGCGAACTGGCCCGCCAAAAAAACAGCCTCCTCCGCGCGCAACGCCTGTTGGAACGGCGCACCATCGAGCTGCGCAACTCCCAGCGGCTTCTCCAATCCATCCTCGATTCCTCCGACCAGGCCTACCTCGTCATCAATCCCGCGGGTATGCTCGATATGGCCAACGCCGCCGCCCGGAAGATCACCTCCGAGCTCTTCTCCGGCGACCTGCACGAAGGCGCCTCCGTGCTGCCCCTGCTTCCGGACGCCATGCGTATCCGCGCGCAGGAAAGCATCGCCCTGGCCATGGCGGGCCGCGTGGTCCAGCACGATGCCACGGTCGCGGACCGCTCCGGCCGCCACCGCGAGTTCATCGTCCGCTACACCCCGCTCCGGGGATACGACTCCAAGATCGACCGCGTGTGTTTCAACGCCCTCGACATCACCGCCCGCAAAGAGGTCGAGGACGCCCTCCGCCTGCGCAACCGCGCGCTCAGCTCGATCTCCCAGGGCGTGCTCATCGCCGATTCCAGCCGCCGCATCACCTATGCCAACGAGAGCTACGAGGCCATCACCGGCTACAGCTCTCATGAGATCATCGGGCGCATCTGTGGTTTCACTCAGGGGAAAGACAGCGATCAGTCCACCCGCCATCTCATCCGCGAGGCGCTCGCCGCGGACGAACCCTTCCACGGCGAAATCCTCAACTATCGCAAAAACGGGGAAGCCTTCTGGAACGACCTCTCTATCACTCCCGTCAAGGACCCCTACGGCTCCGTCACCCAATACCTGGGCGTGATGAAGGACGTGACCGCGCGCAAACTCCAGGAAAACGAACTCCGCGCCAGCCAGACGCGCCTGCAGGCCCTCTTCGACCATTCCCACGACGCCATCCTGATGTCCGACGACACCGGCCGGTATGTGGACGTCAATCCCGCCGCCTGCCGCCTGCTCGGCTACACCCGCGACGAACTGCTCCACCTCGGGATCGTCGAACTGGTCTCGACCGGCGACCGCAGCTGGGCCGAGGGCTCCTGGATGGAATTCCTCGCCAACGGCGGCCAGACCGGCGAATGCACGCTGCACCGCAAGGACGGCTCCATGCTCCGCGCCGATTTCAGCGCGGTCGCGGGCATCCTGCCCGGGCTCCACCTGTCCATCCTGCGCGACCTCTCCGAACGCAACGCGCTCCAGGCCCAGCTGCTGCGCCAGCAACGCCTGGAAAGCGTCGGCCGGCTGGCCAGCGGCGTCGCCCACGATCTCAACAACATCCTCACCCCGATCCTCATGGCCCCGACCATGCTGCGATCCCACGTTTCCGACGCCGGGGCCCGCATGCTGCTCGAAACCCTGGAAAACAGCGCACGCCGCGGCTCCGCCATCGTGCACCAGCTGCTCGCCTTTTCCCGCGGCGATCCCGGCGACAAGGTCCGGCTCGATCTCCGGGCGGTCGTGCACGACGCCGGCGCCATCATCCGGGACACCTTCCCCAAGCACATCGCCCTTGACGCCACCCTGCAGACGGGGGAATTCCCCGTGCTCGGCGACGCCCAACAGCTCAAGCAAGTGGTGCTCAATCTCGCCCTGAACGCCGCCGATTCCATGCCCCGCGGCGGCAGGCTGGTCCTGGCCTTGGGCCGCGTGGACATCTCCCCGGCCGACGCTCTCCGTGATCCGGAAACTCGCGCCGGGGCCTACGTCATGCTCACGGTCGCCGATCACGGAACCGGCATCGCGCCCGAGCATCTGGACAAGATATTCGACCCGTTTTTCACCACCAAACCGTTCGGCCAAGGCAGCGGACTCGGGCTTTCGGTGGTGCGCAGCATCGTGCTTGGGCATGGCGGGTTTATCCGCGTCGGCAGCCGGATGGGCATCGGCACGATCATGAAAGTGCATCTGCCGGCGCGCGTCGATCACCCCGCGGCTTCCGCGCCTCCGGTGGCGATTCCGGCGAGGGCCGCGCCGTCCGGCGCGGGCCGCACCGTCCTTGTCGTGGACGACGAGGCCGGCGTGCGCGACATCATCCGCCTGACCTTGACGAGGGAAGGCTACCGCGTGATGTGCGCCGACGGGGCCGACGCCGCGTTTTCACAGCTCCAGTCCTGCGGCGGCAAGGTGGACCTCGTGCTCACCGACATCGCCATGCCCGGCGTTTCCGGGGCCAAGTTCATCGAGCTCCTGCGCGGGCGGCGCCCCGATCTGGGCATCCTCGTGATGACCGGCGCCGATGCGGACCGCGCGATTCCCCAGGCCGTCCGCAACACCATCCGCGGCGTGCTGACCAAGCCCTTCGAGGCCGTCGCCCTCGTGCTGGCGGTCAACCAGGCCGTGCAAGGCAACTCCGTCTGACCGGTCGCGGATAAAACCGTGGCTGATTTGGAATGTAGGCCCGACCGCTGGTCGGGCTTTGTCGCCCCGGCACCCAAGCAACCCGACCACCGGTCGGGTCTACACCCGGGCCTCCTTCCCCTAATAAAAGGCCACAGTTTTATTTGAACCGCTCATCTCTCGACTGCATGGACACATCCAAGTCCGAGCAAGCCTTTGGGTTATCGGCCCCGAAGGAATCAAAAAGCCGCCGCGCGCCTTGGGCGCGGGGCGGCTCGTGAAAGGAACCGAACGGAGGCTCAGTCCCTGAAGCTGAGCGTTTCCTTCCCGGCGGACGCCACCGCAACCGGGTGCCTGGGCGTCTGGATCTTGGGCGGGGCGGCCTGGCGGGAGTCCTCGTGATGGGCGGCCGATTTCGGCTTGGCGTGGACTTTGGCTTGGGGCTGCCCGACGTCGGCGACTGCGACGGTGCTTTTCGCGCCGACCAAGGCGGCGAGTTGCGCGGAGGCGGTCCGTAGCTCTTCGGACTGGGCGTTGAGCTCCTCGGCGGCCGAGGCCGTTTCCTCGGCGTTGGCCGCGTTGGACTGGGTGACCTTGTCCATCTGGGTGATGGCGACGTTGATCTGGGCCAGCCCTTCGCTCTGTTCCTGCGAGGCGGTGGCCACGTCGGCGACGAGGCGGTCCACCTCGCGGTTTTTCTCCAGGATCTGTTGCAGGCCGGAGGAGACGCGGCCGGAAAGCTCCACGCCCTGGGCGCTGCGAGAGGTGGCGTCGGCGATCTTGTCGGCGGTTTCCTTGGCGGCCACGGCGGAGCGTTGGGCGAGCGAGCGCACCTCGTCGGCCACGACCGCAAAGCCCGCGCCCGCCTCGCCGGCGCGGGCGGCCTCGACCGCCGCGTTCAGCGCGAGGATGTTGGTCTGGAAGGCGATCTCGTCGATGGTCTTGATGATCTTGGAAATGTCGTTGGACGATTGCTGGATGGCGTTCATGGCGCCCTGCATGCGCTCCATCTCGGCGGCCCCGGCCTCGGCGGCGGCCCGCGCCTGGTTCGCCGAGGTTTTGCCCGACAGCGCGTTCTCGGCGTTGCGCTTGGTCATGCTGGCGAGCTCCTCGATGGAGGAACTGATCTCCTCCAGCGAGGCCGCCTGTTCGCTGGAGCCTTCGGCGAGGGACTGGCTCGCCGAGGACACCTGGCCGGAGGCGGCGGCGACCTGGAGCGAGCCTTGCGAAAGCGACTCGGCGGTGCGGGTGAGCGCACGATTGACGCCGCGGATGATGAAGAGGGCGGAGACAAGGCCGGCCAGAACCATGCCGACCAGTCCGGCGATCACCAGACGCGAGGCGTTGGCGAGCGTGGAGGCCGCCCCCTTGGCGTAGTCGAGGGTGAGCTTGCTGGAGTCTTCGAGCAATTTTGTGATGATGCCGTCGAACTTCACGGCGGCGGCCATCCGCACGGCGGTGGTGGCCTGCGCCTCGACCGAGTTTTTCACGACGTCCTGGATGCCGGCCTTGTAGACGGCGGCGGACTGGGCGACGAGGGCGAGTTGTTTCAGGTTGGCCTCCTGCTTGGTGGCGGCGACGATCTTCAGGCGGATTTCCTCCATCTTGTCGAACAGCGGCAGGGCTTTTTCGACCAGCTCCGGCTGGCGGAGCGCCTGGGCCTTGAAATTGGCCACGCGGATGGTGTTCACGATGTCGATGATATCGTTGGCGAGCTGGAGTTTTACGCGGCGATCTTCGAGGGCCGCCGCCGCCACGCCGGCGGCGATGTCGGCCGCGAGTTTCGCGTCCTGATCGCCGATGTATTTGTTGGTTTCCTGAACGAAGACGTCGCCGGCGGCGTCGAGTTGGACGCGAATTTTGGCGAGGCTCTCGATGTTGGCCACCGTGGCGTTGATATGGACCTTATAGTCGGCAAAAGCCTGCTCCGCCTCGTCGATTTCGGCTTGCAGTGCGGTGAGGGCGGGCTGCTCGGTGCTGAGCTTGCGGGCGGCGGCGAGCGCAACGCCAAATTCGTCGATGTTTTTCCGGGCGACGGCGAGTTGATTGGCATCACCCGTCAGCCCATACGTGCGGACCGCCAGCTGGGTAAGCGCGGATTTTTGGGCCAAGTCAGCGCTCACATCCCCCTGCGGCGCGACCGCGACCGAGAGAAACCGGGCTCCTTTGGAGGAGCCGAGCATCTCCCAGGTGGCAAAGCCGCCAAGGCCGGCGCCGAGGATCATGAGGAGGGCGAAGCCAAGGGCAACGCGTTGCCCGATGGTGAGAGAGGAGAGCTTCATGGGAGGGATAGGACGGGTTGAGGGGGCGAAGGCTGTCATCGGGCGAACAAAACAGGCTTAATTTTTACCTTACGGGTAATATAGAACGGACCATCCGCGAATAACTTTAGCCCCTTTCATCTCGCTGCGAAGAGGAGCCATAGGGACCGGCACCGACATGTGCCGGAGGGCGTAGACCGTGGTTGTTTATCGTGAAAAACCGACGCGCGATCCGACGGCGGCGGCATAGGCCCGCGCCAATTCCCCGTCCGCATACACGCGGCGGCCCTGCGCGATCTCAAGGCTGAGCCGGAGCACGCGCACGGCCGCGTCCTTGCGACCGGCCGCAAACCAGTCCTCCGCCAGGGCGGAGAGCGCGCGCAGCTTCATCGGGCCGAGCGCCACCGGCGGCAGATAGGCGGTGTCCGCGTGCGCAAGCAGGCGTTCGCGCCAGCGCCGGGCTTCGTCGCCGCGGCCATTCTCGGAGGCCAGTCGCGCGCGCAGGTCGCAGGCCAGCGGATGCACCTCTCCGGCCGGCGAGGCCGGCAGCAACGGCAAGGCCAGGTCCGGTCGCCCGCCCAGCACATAAGACTCCGCCTGCTTGAGCGTGGCGGCTTCGGCGAGTTTCCGCCGACGGCCGGCGGAGGCGCGGGCGCAGAGGGCGTATTCCTCGGCCGCCCGGCCATGGTCGCCGGCGTCGGAAAACGTGGCGGCATGAAAATAACGCAGGTTCGGGTCGCCCTCCGGGTCGCGCGCGAGCGCCGCCTCGATGAGGGCGCGGTTGCGCAGCGTCTTGGCGGGCATCGCGCGGATGTCCTCGTAACCGCCGTGCTCAAACGCGATCTCGGTATCCAGAATAGGGATGCCCTCGCGCTCGAGGCCGGTGTTGACCTGTTCGTGGATCGGACGCTCGAAGCGCACCCGCGGATGCCGCGGGAATAGCCTCACGATGCGCACGCAGACATGGCCCGCCCCGTCGGGCAGGCGGTTGCGCTGCACCAGCGAGCAGGCGTGGTCGGCCGGACCGACGACCTCGCGGCGGATGGCCGCGCAAGCCTCGGGGGAAAGGGTCTCGTCCGCGTCGAGCACGAGTATCCACCGGCCGGTCGCGAGCTCCAGCGAGGCGTTGCGCGCGGCGCTGAAATCGTCGGGCCAGACGATCGCATGCACGCGGGCGCCGGCTTCGCGCGCCACTTCGGGCGTGCCGTCGGTCGAACCGGTGTCGACCACGATGATCTCGGCGGCGAGTGAGCGGACCGATTCCAGACAGGCGGGCAGCCGCGCCGCCTCGTTGCGCACAATCAGGCAAACGGAGAGATCGGGAATGGCGGTCACAGGGTCGTTGGTGCTTGATCCTCCATCGGCGCGTTCGGGCGCGGGCTGAAGCCGCCGGCCGCCAAAAAACAGAAACCCCGCCCGCACGAGGCGGGCGGGGCTCCTTGGAACCCTGTCAGGATGTCATCAACTCAGCTTAACGGAGCAACGAGAGCGCCGTCTGGGCGGATCCGTTGGCCTGGGCCAGCATGGAGGTGCCGGCCTGGACCAGGGTGTTCCACCGTGCCAGCTGGGTTGATTCAGAGGCGACATCCACATCGATGATGCGGCTGTTGGCGGCCTCCAGGTTGGCCTTGTTCACGGTCAGCACCTCCGAGGCGAAGTCGAGGCGGCTCTGCTCGGCACCGTTGGTGGCGCGCATGGTCGCAACTCCTTCGATCGCGGACTTGATGTCGTCCAGCGTGACCGCTCCGAGATTTGCGCCGGCTTGCACCGCCGCAACTCCCGTGTCGCTCGTCAGGTTTTTGGCCGACAAGTCCACCGTCTGAGCGCCGTCTTCGGAAACCTGCGTGGTGAGCGCCTGCGCGAAGACATTGATCGTGTTGAACTTTTCCGCCGCCAACGACGTCAGCTGCGACTTGAGCTGACTGAACTCGGTGTCGTAGTTCGCTTTGTCAGTGCTGCTCTTGGTGGGGTCGGAGTAGAGGGTCTTGAGCTCGCTCACGCGATCAAGAACCTTGCCGGCCACTTTCAGAGCTCCGTCCTGAGTCTGCAAATACGACATGGAGTTGCCGATGTTGGTATTGGCCGCCCCGGACCGGCGGGCGGCGGCTGACATTTTCATGGAAACTGCCAGACCGCCCGCGTCATCCGAGGGGCTGATGATTTTCGAGCCGCTCGAAAGCCGGTTAAGGCTCTTTTGCAGCATCGTGCTCGAAGCCGCGAGGTTGTTGGAGGCAACGCTCGCCGCTGTGTTTGTATTAATTACGACTGCCATGGTGGTATCTTTCCTTGATGAATGCGACGTCCGTCGTCGCCACGGATCCGGAAACGGACCGGATCAGACCGTCCGGGGCAAATGCCCCAAAGCGTTACCCTATGGAAAGCGGGCTGTATTCGTGGTAGCCGCACTACTCGGTCGGATAGCGACCTGGCATGGAATCAATCCGTCACGAGGTCAGAGAGGGGGAGCCGCCGTCTCGGACGGCTCCCCCACGGGGGAAGTGTTATCAGCCTCTGAGGAGCTGAAGGACGCCCTGCGAACTCTGGTTGGCCTGGGCGAGCATCGAGGTGCCGGCCTGGACCAGGGTGTTCCAGCGGGCGAGCTGGGTGGACTCTGCGGCGACGTCCACATCGACGATGCGGGAGCTGGCGGCCTCCAGATTGGCCTTGTTTGTGGTGAGCACCTCCGAGGCGAATTCCAGGCGGCTCTGCTCGGCGCCGTTGGTGGCGCGCATGGTGGCGACGCCCTCGATGGCCAGCTTGATGTTGTCGAGGCTGATGGCGCTGAGATCGGCCGCGCCGGTGACGGCGGTGACGCCGGTGTCGCCGGCCAGGTCCTTGGACGACAGGTCGACCGTCTGCACTCCGTCCTCGGAAACCTGCGTGGTAAGCGCCTGGTCGAAGAGGGCGATCGTGTTGAACTTCTCGGTGCTCAACGCCGTCAGCTGCTGCTTGAGCTGGCCGAATTCGGTGTCGTAGTTGGCCTTGTCCGTGGCGCTCTTCGTCGGGTCGGAGTAGAGGGTCTTGAGTTCGCCGATGCGGTCCAGAACCTTGCCGGCCACCTTGAGGGCGCCGTCCTGCGTTTGCAGGTAGGAGGTGCTGTTTCCGATGTTGATGCCGGCGGCGCCGGAGCGGCGGGCGGCGGCGGTCAACTTGAGCGAGACGGCAAGACCGCCGGCATCGTCGGCGGGGGATACGATTTTCGAGCCGCTGGAGAGCCGGTTGAGGCTCTTTTGCAGCATGGAGCTGGAAGCGGCGAGGTTGTTGGAAGCGACCGTGGCCGCGGCGTTTGAATTAATGACGACTGACATGATGTTATCTTCCTTGATTTTAATGCCCTGTCCGTAGGGCGACGGGCCGGAGGAGGATCCGGGCCGATCCGGCTGCAATGTTAACCGCAGTTGCGACTGTTTACGGCCCCGCGCCGGCCAAACTTTAGCGGCTTCAAGGAAAAACGTATCGGATAATTTTATACCTCGCCCCATTGCGGGCTAAAGATCCGCCGCGATGTGCCGATCCCATGCGCGGGCCCGTCATGCAAATGCACGCCGGATTTTACCCGCCCCTTCCCTCCACCTTCGAAACACCCTCCTCATGTCCGGCCTACAACTCTCAGGACTCGCCTCGGGTTTTGATTGGAAAACATTCGTGGACACGATCATGAACCTCGAGCGCGCCCCCGCGACGAAACTCGAGACCGAGAAGACCGCCAATCTGTCGCGCATCACCGCGCTCGACGGGTTGAACACCCGGCTCGCCGATCTGCGCACCGCCGTCGCCGGCCTCTCCGCGACCGAGGCGTTTACCACAAGGTCCGCCGCGTCGAGCAATTCCTCCTCCAACGCGACCGCCGCCGCCGGCATGGTCACCGGCGTGCAAAGCTTCAACGTCACCCGGCTGGCCACCCCCGCCCGTCTGCTCGGCAACGCCAACATCGGCAAAGCCATCGCCCCGACCTCCGTCGTGTCCGGCGTCACCCTCGCCGCGCTCGGCACGTCCGCCACCCCCACCGCGGGCTTTTTCACGGTCAACGGCGCCCGCGTCACCATCGATCCCGCCGACTCGCTCCAGGATGTCTTCGCCCGGATCTCCACCGCCACCGGCGGAACCGTCACCGCCTCCTACGATCCCGCCCTCGATCACATCGCCCTCGCGTCAAGCGCCGGGCCCATCTCCCTGGGCGCGGCCAACGACACCTCCAACTTCCTCGCGGTCGCCCGCCTCAACGCCAACGGCACCGCCGCCGTCGCCAGCTCGGCCGCCCTCGGCACCCTGAACCCCGTCGCCACCCTCTCCTCCGCCCGCCTCGCCGGCTCCGTCACGGCCGTGGACGGCGCCGGCGCCGGCACGTTTTCCATCAACGGCGTCGCCATCGACTACAACCTCAACTCCGACTCGCTCAACGCCGTCGTCGCCCGCATCAACGCCTCAGGCGCCGGCGTGACCGCCGCCTACGACCCGGTGGCGGACCGTTTTTCCCTGCTCAACAAGGCCACCGGCAGCCTCGGCATCACCGTCTCCGAAGGCGCCGGCGGCCTGCTCGGAGCCCTGGGGCTCACCACGGCCGCCGGCGCCGCCCTGGTCGCGGGCACGGACGCCCAGTTCACCGTCAACAACGGCCCCGTTCTCACCAGCGCCAGCAACACCCTCGGCGCCGCCCAGCACGGCTTGGAAGGGCTCACCCTCACCGTCGGCGCAACCGGCGCCCAAACCGTCACCGTCGCGGCCGACACCACCGGCATGCGGTCCAAAATCGACAGCTTTGTCGCCAAGTTCAACGCGGTGCAGACCTACCTGGACGACCAGACCAAGGTCACCAGCGTCAACGGCAAGGTCTCCACCTCCATCCTCTCCTCCAATCGCGAGGTCCAGCGATGGGGCACGTCGCTGCGGGCGGCCGCCTTCGCCGCCGTCCCCGGCCTCGACGCCGGCATCTCCCGGCTCGAGTCGCTCGGCATCGATTTCTCCTCCGGCTCCTCCCTCCTCGTCGTCAAGGACGAGACCAAGCTCGTCAACGCGATCAACAACACCCCTTCCCAGGTCGCCGCCTTTTTCCAGCAAAGCGCCACCGGCTTCGCCGCCCGCTTCACCGCGATCACCAACGGCTATCTCGGCGTCAACGGCGCCACCGGCGAACTCGGCGCCCAGCGCGGCAACATCGTAAACACGAACACCTCCCTCGACCAACAGATCGCCGACATCGATCGCCGCCTCGTCGAACGACGCTCCACCCTCGAAGCCGGTTTTATTGCCATGGAAACCGCCCAGGCCAAGCTCACCCAGATGCAGACCCAGCTCACCAACGCGTTCCCCACGACCTCCTCCTGATTACAATGACCGCCCCCGCCCCTCTCCGCCTGATTGCCGCCGGCCTTCTCCTGCTCCTCGCCGGCTGCACCTCCCCCGACTCGCGCTGGACCGACATCGGACCGGTCTACACCCCGACCAACGTCCGCGGTCCCGCCGTCTGGCCGGCGGCCGTCCGCCGCGTCGCGGTGCTCCCCGCGCACGACGCGTCCGTCCTGCTCACCCCGGAATTCACGGCCCGCTACGACGGCATCTGGAACCGGGCGCTCAACCACACCCAACGCGCCGAGTTTGTCGGCGTCTCCCGCGTCAACCTCTCGGCCTGGACCGGATCGGAAACCCTCGCCTCCACCGCCCTGCTTCCCTCCAACCTGCTCGGACGCGTCGCCCGCGAAACCGGCGCGCAGGCGGTGCTGTTTCTCGATCTCACCCATTGCACGCCCTACCCCCCGCTCGCGCTTTCCTTCCGCGCCCGCCTGGTTGACGTCGCCACCGGCGAAACCCTCTGGATGGCCGACGAACAATTCGACGCCTCGACCGACCCCACCGCGCGCGCCGCCCGCCGCTACGCCCGCGGCAACTCCTCCGGCACCGGCGACCAGACCGAAGGCGTTTTGCTCAGTCCCGCCCGTTTCGCGGACTACGCTTTTCAAGCGGTGACCGCACTGCTCCCCCCCCACGTCGCCATCGTCGCAAAACCGCATTAATATTCCGGCGATTGTGCCGATACACCTCGTGAATAGACCTAACGGCGTTCCCTTGCTACTGATTCAGGGCTGACCGTAAAACCGAACGAAAGCCATGATCACAAATACCAACAATGTCGGCTCCGTGCCGACCCCCGCCCCTGATCCGCGGCGCACCCGCACTGCGCCCGCCACTCCCGCCCCCGCGCAGGAGGAAACCCTTTCCACCGCTCACGCGACCCAACTGAAGGCCGCGCTTGCCGAAACGCCCGCCGTGCGCCCCGAAGTCGTCGAGCGCGCCTCCAAGCTCGCCGTGGACCCCGCCTATCCGCCGATCAAGATCATCAACGAAGTCGCCCGTATGATCGCCAACTCCTACGACCCCAGCTCCAACCAGGACTGACCCATGACTTCTTCGGCCCACCCCTACGCCCGCGCCTATCAGGCCCAGTCGATCCTCACCGCCAGTCCCGGCCAGCTCGTGCTACTCATGTTTGACGGAGCCCTCCGCTTCATGGCCCAGGGCCGGGCGGCCTTCGCCCTCCCCGAGGACACTCCCCGCCGCATCGAGACCATTCACACCGCCCTCCTGCGGGCCCAGGCCGTGCTCTCCGAGCTGCGCGCCAATCTCGACATGAAGGCCGGCGGCGAAGTCGCCGCCAACCTCGACCGGCTCTACGACTACCACCTCCGCCGTCTCTTCGAGGCCAACATCCGCAAGGACGAGGCCCCTCTGATCGAAGTCGAGGGGTTGGTCCATGTCCTCCGCGATTCCTGGGCCGAAATGCTCCACGCCAACGAAAACCGCGTGGCCTGCTAGAGCATTTAAAATTAAACCGTAGCCATTTATTATGGGGTGGATGCCTGCGTGTAGACCCGACCGGTGGTCGGGTTGTCCGGGATGTGCGAAAAAGCCCGACACCGGTCGGGCCTACATTCCAAATCAGCTACAACTCTAGTTAAACCTCCCTAGCCCCGTCATCCCTATGCCCTCGTCCACCCCCAGTCCCACCACCCTGCGCCTCATGGCTTGCGTAGAATCGTTTGCCCGCGACGAGGACGGGGCCATCGGCCACGATGACTGGCCGGCGCTGGCCGGCATTCTCGAACGCGAACTTGCGCTCCTGCAACGCATCGCCAGTGAAACGCCGCCGGCGGAACCCGGCCTTGTTGAACGTGCGACCAAGATGCGGCAGCGCTACACCCGGTTGTCCGAACGCATTCTCGCCGCCCGGATTCGTGATGCCGCCGAACTCGCCGGCCTCGGTGAAACCGCCCGCCGCGTGCAGGCCGTGCGCCACGCCTACGCGCGAGCCTGACCGGCGTCCGGACCCTAGCGGCGATTTCAGTAGAACCATGGCCGCTGATCGGCTGCGCGGAGGACGGACCTTGTAGGACCGCTGGCCAAGGGCAGAGGCGTAAAGCAAGCTGCCCTTGGCCAGCGGTGTTGGGGAGGGTCGGCCGGCCGGCCGGCCCTCCCCGCCTGCGGTGAGTTCGTGAAAG
>JBAZSJ010000007.1:0-88277 GCA_041662485.1 Opitutaceae bacterium
CGTCAAAGTCGCCCTCACCGCCGTCATGCGCAAACTCATCGTCCTGCTCAATCGCCTACTCGCAGATCCCAACTTTGTTCTTGCCGACTGACACGGTTGCTCCAGGTCCGACCACAGCGGACGCCCGCTCACGACCATCGGGACGGACCTGGAGGTCCGTCCTCCGCGCGGCCAATTACGGCTACGACATTCTTTGAAATGCTCTAGCCGATCGCAAAATCGGTGACAGCACGGCCGCGCATCCAGCCATTTGGCTGCTCCGTGTTAGTTCATATCCGATTGCGCACTGGTTCATTGCCGACCGGAACGGATACAGCCCCACGGCCGGCGATCCGAAGGCCGTCCCTGACGCGACCCGTATTCCCGGTAAAACCAAACGGTCAACCCAGATGGCCCGATAATGCTAAAGAAAAGCCAGCAAGTGCAGGCGGACGACCCGCATGGGATGGTATTCTGGACTCTCACTTCCATGCCACCCCTTCCCTGCGCTCCCGCCTCGGCGGCTTGCCCATCAATTTTGAAAACGACCATGAGAACGACCATCACCTGCCATCCCTTCCAAGATTTCTCAAAGTTCTGGGGGGAGCGCGGCCGCTGGCCCGCCAAATGGATCGCGCATCCCCGGGCCGATGGCACCGCCGCCGTCGTGCAGGCTTTCCGGCGGTCTTTCACGGTCGAGCAGCCCAAGACGGTCCGCATCCATGTCTCCGCCGACGAACGGTATGAACTCTACCTCGACGGACAGCGGATCGGTCGCGGATCGGAGCGAGGGGACCGCCTGAACTGGTTTTTCGAGACCTACGATCTGGTCCTGACCGCGGGCACGCACACTCTCGTGGCCCGCTCGTGGTGGCTGAGCGGATTCGGCCCCGCGCCGTTCGCGCAGCTGACCGTCCGGCCGGCGTTCGTGCTCGCCGCCGAGGAGCAGGACCCTCTCTGGCTCAACACCGGTTTCGCTCCGTGGGAAACGAAACTGCTCACCGGCTATCGCCATGTTCATCCGGGCCCGACCTGGGGCACGGGATCGAAGATTCACGTGGTCGGCCGGGAGTTTCCGTGGGACTACGAGCGCGGCCTTGGCGACAACTGGACGGAACCGGCCGCCGGAGAGTGGGCGCTCGGCCCGAATCAGTTCAGCGATCAGCCGCTGGTCCCCATCCTGACGCCCGCGACGCTGCCGCCGATGATCGAGCGGACGATTCACGCGGGCCGAGTCCGGCACGTGCAGGCCTTGTCCGAAATCCCGCAGGGCGAGGTCATGGTCCGCGCGGCCGATCACCTCGGGCACGAGGCGGGCGCATGGGACGCGCTGCTCGCCGGCCGCGCTCCGATCACCATCCCTCCGCGCACGGTCCGCAGGGTCATCGTGGATCTTGAAAACTACTACTGCGCCTACACGGATGTCGTCACGACGGGCGGCCGCGGGTCGGTGGTGCGGTCCTGGTGGGCCGAAGCGCTCTACCTGCCCGAAGTGTTGACCAACTGCTACGGCCAGACCCGCGGCAAGGGCAACCGCGACGAGATCGAGGGCAAGACGTTCATCGGCATCGGCGACACCTTTGAACCGGACGGCGGCACCGGTCGGCCGTTCAACACGCTCTGGTGGGAAGCCGGCCGCTATCTCGAATTGATCGTCTCGACCGCGGACGAACCGCTCACCCTCGAGCGGTTTTCCCTCCGCGAAACCCATTATCCGCACGCCTGGGTCAGCCAATTCTCATGCGACGACCCGCGGTTCGACGAACTCACGCCCATCGCCCGCCGCGTGATGGAAATGTGTTCGCACGAGACCTACATGGACTGCCCCTATTACGAGCAGATGATGTATGTCGGCGACACCCGCCTGGAGGCGCTGACGACCTACGCGTGCTGTCCGGACGACCGCCTGCCGCGCAAGGCGTTGAAACTATACGACGAGTCGCGCAAGTCGCCCGGTTTCACCCAGTCGCGGTATCCGACCAACATCCAGCAGACGATTCCCTCGTTCTCGGCGTGGTGGGTCGCGATGATTCACGACTACGCGATGTGGCGGGACGACCCGGCCTTCGTGCGCACGCTCATGCCCGGCATGCGCGCGGTCCTCGACACCTTCATGCGTTACAAGACACACGACGGCCTCATCGAGGGGCCGACCGGCTGGAACTTCGTGGACTGGGTCCCCGAATGGACGGGCGGCATGCCGCCGGAGTCTGACGTCGGCCAAGTCAGCGGACCGCTGAACTTCCAGCTCGCGTGGATTTACAGGCAGGCCGCCGAACTGGAGGACGCGTTCGGCGAGCCCGAGTTCGCCGCCTTGCATCGCCGGCGCGCGCAAACCATCGCCGACGCGGCGGTGAACCGCTTTTGGAGCGAGGAACGCGGGCTGTTCGCGGACGACCTAAAGCGGACGCGTTTTTCAGAACACACGCAGTGCCTCGCGTTGCTCGGAGGCGTCGTGCGGGACGAGCGGCTGACGCAGGTGATCGACCATCTTTTTGCCGACGCAGAGTTGTCCCGCACGACGGTCTATTTCTCGCACTACCTTTTCGAGGTCTGCGCGGCGTCCGGCCGGATGGAGCCACTGTTCGAACGACTGAAACTTTGGTTCGAGCTGAAAGGCCTGGGCTTCAAGACCACGCTCGAGGCGCCCGAACCGTCGCGCTCCGACTGCCACGCCTGGGGCGCGCATCCGATGTTTCACACCTACGCCACGATTCTCGGCATTCGCCCGGCCGGCATGGGCTTCGCGACCGTGACGATCCGCCCGCAGCTCGGGCCGTTGCAACGGGCCAAAGGCTCGATGGTGCACCCGAAAGGCTTGATCGAAGTCGAGGTGAAGCGCGTTGAAGGGAAAATCCACGGCACCGTAAAGCTCCCGCCCGGAGTCCGCGGATCGCTCTGGGCCAACGACCGGGTCTACCCGCTCGATCAACCGACGCTGAGCTTCTAGGCGCGCGGCCGCTTGACTATTCGGGGGCCGGGGAGCTCTGGTCGTGGTCATGCAACTGCGCTCTTGGTTCGTGGTCTCGCTCATCCTCAACGTCGGGCTGCTTCTGGCGTTGGTTTGGACGCAGCGCGAGAAAGGTGCGGCGACATCCTCGAACGCGCCGTCTTTTTCTAGCGACGAGGTTGCCAAATCGATGGCTCCGCGGCCCGAGGCAACAGCCGCCGAAGGCGTGTCGTTGACCGGCATGCGCGACGCCTTGCGCGCGGCGGGAGTGGCTCCCGATCAGATCGAGCAGGTGCTGCGTGGCACCCTGCAAAAACAACGGTATCGAGCCAAGCGGGCCTCCTTCTGGTGGAAAGGAACCCCTTATGGTGGCGATCTGCGGTTTGCCGATCCGATGGAAATGCATCGGGAACGACAAGAGCTCCGTCGATTGGTGGATGAGTCCTCGTTGCTGGCCAGCGCCGCGAGCGATCTGGACCTGGACTATATGCCCGGGGCGAAGCGTGCGGCGCTCGCGCGCATCCTGCTGGATTACGCCGAGGTCGGCGCGCGGCATACGGCCGGCGGCTTACGGGTTTCCGCCGACAAGGCGCGGGAGGACCTCCTGCGTGCGGAGCTGCAAAGTGATTTGCGCGCGGTTCTGACGGAGGAGGAATATTCCGAATACACGCTCCATGACGCCCAATCGACGGAATGGGTTCGTTTGCGCATGGACGCCGCCTCGCTGGATCTTACGGACGTGGAATTTCGGGAGACCGCACGGGCGCTTTTGGCCGCACGGGCTCTGGTGGATCCCCAGGCGCGCACAAATGCGGTGGAGCAAATCCATGCCGACCTTCGCGCGCGCGTGGGCGCGGATCGCATCTTCGATGTCCGGGCCAAAAACTCCCACGAGTTTTATCAACTTCGCGAGGCGCAGGTGCGCTTCGGGTTCCCCCAGGCCGCGACGGATCGCGTGGTGGCGGCATGGCATCGGGCCTCTCAGGCCGCCGAAGCGTTGCGCGCCCAGGCACCGGACGAAGCGACGCGGGCGTCGGCCTGGCGCGCGCTCGCCGCGGAAACCCGCAAGGAGGTCGTTGCCGCGCTGGGGACGGAGGCGGGCGACGCTTATCTGGAACAATCCATGGACTGGCTGCGTGAATGGGCGAACGGCACGGACACCCGAAGGGCCGGCGGCGTGATGGGCAAAAGATAATAGCGCCAGCAGGCGATTCTCAGCCCAAGGGTCGGGCAACGGGGCGGATCCGAAACGAGCGGCCCGACTCCGTTGGCTTGATCACTCGTGCAGTCGTTCGCGCCAGTAGCCCGGGCGACGCTTAAAGTGGGCTACCGCCAAAATCGCGATATGGTCCTCTCTTTCCACGTAGAGAATTGCGTAAGGAAAAGTTTCGCTGAAGTGCCGACGCACAGGTGTCGCGACCACGCGATAAAGTCGCGGCGCAGCGCACACGTCGGTGATCAGCCGGTTGATCTCATCGTAGAGCCGGCCGGCCAAAGCTTCACTTTCCTCCCGATAAAACGCGAGCGCTTCGGCAAAATCCGCCTCCGCGCCGTCTTCAAAAAACCAAGGTTTCACCGGCCGATGAGCTGACGCATCCGAGCCATGACTTCTTCGCCGGGACGGAGCTGCGAACGACCGCTCTCAACCGACGCCAGTCGATCCAAGGCAAGCTGGTTCCATTCAGCGGACACCTCGGACGAAACATCGCCGTGCATGACACTGCCAAGACGGTCCAGCAGCTCGGCCCGTTCATCCGGGGACAGCAGCCGGGCCTCCGCTACAAGTTGGTCAACGGTGGTGCTCATGGCTGCAACGTTGCCGGTTTCATGCCACCGGGCAAGTCCGCCGTGGGGTTCCGACATCCGCCACTCAGCCGAGGGTGGCGAGGGGCGTGCGGCCCTCCTCGGCGTCGTGGAGATCGACGTAGGTGTGGATGTCGGCGCGGGTGGCGAAACCGGCGGCCTGCTTGCCTTCGACCACTCCGGGCGTGCCGCTGTCGCGCCAGCCGCGTTTGAGGAGGAAGAGATTCCACACGAAGACTTGCTCGACGTTGAGTGGCTGGCGTCCGGCGAAGAGGTCGTCGAAAATTTCATCGGCGGTGCCGCCCTTGAGCGTGCGGGCCTTGATGGCGTCGTAGTCGAGTCCCCAGAAACGGGAAAAACGCGCGTCGAAGCTGGTGGTGTCGGCGAAGCCGAGGTGGGTGACGTAGTCGGCGGGCAGCTTGCCGGCGGCGTGGAGGCGGATTTTGTCCACGAGGCGCGCGAAGTAGACGACGCCGCGGGTTTTGACGTGATCGCTGACGGGGAATTGGGTGCTCATGGTGAGGATGAATTAAGGCGTGGATGTCTTTTGGCAAAGCCGCAAAGGGCCGAGACGAAAAAAGCCAAGCGCGCCGGGAACGCCGCGAACTCCGGCGCGAACTGCCGAAACGCAGAGTATAGGAAAGCTAGCTCGACTCCCTTGGCCTAACCATCCTTGCCTCCCATGCAACGGGCGGCTCAGCGTAGCCACATCAGCCCCATGCACCTACTACCCGCCAGATCTCGCATCACTCGTGCTGTCCGCGCCCTGTTTCTCCGACTCCTCGTTCTGTTCTCCTGTGGGCTCACGATCCCCGCGATCCAAGCCGACCCGTTTCCCTCGCCGCAACCCGCACCTCCCGCCGACCTCACAACTCTGCAAATCAGCGCCACCCCTGAGCGCACCACCTATCTCCTTGGGGAAACCGTCCGCGTCCGCTACGCCGTCGCCAACCACGGCACCGAAACCATCACCGTTCGCCGCGACAACGACACGGCCTTCTGGCGTCCCGACAGCCTGCAGGTCGTCGCCTTCGAAGCCGTTACCGGTGCGCCTGTGCCGGCCGCGCCGAGCGGCATGGATATGTTGAACTACCGCTACGGCCGCCGTCACTCCATCGCCCCCGGCAAAACCTGGAGCCACGACTTTTTCATCTTACGCCACGTCGAACTCCCCGGTCCCGGTCGCTACCGCTTCCAACTCCGCCACACCCTCGGATGGCCCGACCAATCGACCGCGCCCGCCGCGCCCGAATTCACGCTCGAATTTGCCGCCCCCACTCCCGATCAAGCGGACGCGCTCGTCGCAGCCGCACCGCCGCTGGGCTCGCCCGAAGACGACACCCCGCGGCCCGTCGATACCTTCGGTTTCAACTACTCCGTTTACATCGTCCCCCTCGTTAAACGCATCGCCGCCGGAGAACCGGCGCTCCTCGACAGCCTTGACCGCATGGCCACCCCCGAGGCCACCGCCGCCCTGATCGAGCTCTCAACCAACCCGCACGGCTCCGTGGCTAAAGCCGCCCGCCATAAAATTCTCTACCGCCTTCCGCCACAAGGAGCGATTACCGTCTATAGTGGCGATGTCTGGCCTTGGTTCCCTGGTCGAAAAAACCGCCAAGACGCCGCATGGACATCCGCCGAGTTCACCTCCGCCCGCGCCCTCGCCTGCACCCTGCTCCAAGAGGAACTGCCTCCGCTCGATGCCTCCGGTTTTATCAACACCTGGGATTCTTCGGTCTTCATCGCCGCCGCGATTCTGGCCCGTCTAGGCGAAGCCTCCGACCTCGCCGACCTCGCCCAAGGCCTGCAAACTGCCGCCTACGCCCGCACCCTCGACGCCACCGCCTACCGCAACCGCGTCTGGGCATTCTCCGGCAACGAAATCGACGGCTTACGCACCGCCTATGCCGGCATGCACGCCCGTGGCATCCGCATCCGCCCCACGTCCACTCAACTCGGGGAAGCCATCCTCGCCTTCGACGACGCCCGCCTGTCCACCCGACCTGCCGGCGTCACCCTTTTCTCCGACGACTTCCGGAATTCCGTCCGCACCATCGGTCCGCGCTCCCCCGCTTGGCTCGACCAGCTCAACCTCATCGCCAACCTTCTCCCTTGGCCCGCCGACCCATCCTCGGGCGAGCGCCCCGGCTATCTCGGCGACCCCACCGCCCACCGTCCGCCCCACCCCATGCTCCTGATCGCCGCCCTCGAATCCATTCCTGCGCCGCTCCCGCCCGAATGCGTCCCGTTCGTCGATTACACCCTCGAATCCAACGTCCCCCACGTGATCCACGCCGCCTGCGCCGTCGCCGTGGAAACTCGCTCTCCCGTTTTCGTCCCCGCCCTCCTCCACGTGCTCCGCACCGAGTCCAATCCCCATGTCCGCGCCACCGTGGCCAAAGCCGTCGCCCAACTCGGCGACCGTCGCGCCGCGCTCCGCGCCCTCGCTGATGACCTAGCCACCACACCCGAGCCAGAACAACTCCTCCGCACACTCGCCGACATTCTCTTCGGGAAGAATCAGCCGGCCATCAATTACAACATCCCCATGCTCTCCCGCACCGAGCGCCTCGCCCTCGGCGAATCCTGGCAAACCTTCCTCCGTGAAAACGAAACCCGACTCGCCCAAGAACCCGGCCTCGCGCCTGGCGATGCGATTATCCCCAAAATCCTCTTCGCCGGCTCCATCGCCTGGCGACTCCCCCAAGGGCAGCTCTGGCCTGAACACGCAGAATAACCGGGGCGCACTCACCAGCCGTCGCACTCCGGGCCTGTCCCGAAACAGTCCGCCACGCCCCGGCAGCTTACCCAACGACTCTGCCAGCGCCACCAACTCCTCACCGATCCGCATGGCGGCATCCGGGCTCTCTTCGGCTATGTAACGGGCGATTTCGCCCAAGTCATGCAGCGCCGGACGCGAAACGATCACCCGGTAATCCATTTGCGCAGATTCTTGCGGACGTCTTCCACTGGCACGCCGCCCTCTTCCACCAAAGAGCTTTCGGCCTCGTCGATGGCCGCAAGCATGGCCGGTGTTTCCGGCCAAAGCCGCGACTCAAGCCACGCTGCGACCTCGCATTGCGCTTCCACGGGAAGTTTCGCCAAGGCGACTTCGATCTCGGTCACGGTGCTCATGGCTGAAACGTTGCCGGTTTCATGCCACCGGGCAAGTCCGCCGTGGGGTTCGGGCCGGACAGTGTCTCGCAATGGACGCCAAGAGCGCGAAGGGTTCGAGCAGCGGGCAACGGGACGGATCCGAAACGTGCGGCCCGACTCCGCGTCCGTCCGGCTGGCCTGCTCCTCATACAACAATACTCGGCCCGACCCCGTCCGCTCGTCGGACCCCGTCCGCTCGTCGACCCCGTCCGCTCGTCGACCGTCCGCTCGTCGACCAGACCGCCGTCCACGCGGAGCGCGGCGCCGTTGGTGGCTTCGGCAACCCGCCGGATAGGCGGGCTAGAAAATCAGGTTTCTCGGGTTTCTCCGGCCATCCCAGATGCGGATGATTTCCACACGGCCGGCGGATTCGTCCACTCGATAGAAAATCAAATGCCACGGCCGGTGCAGCACACGTCGGTAGCCGGGACGCGCCACCAAAGGCGCACCTTTGCGTGGCAGGTTCTCGAGTTCGAAAATCGTGTCCACCAAACCCAGACCCAGTCGTTCGGCGGCAGCCGGGCTCTTGGCCGCCAGAAACGCGACCGCTTCTTCGAGGTCCCGCTCCGCCTGCTTGGTTAGCGCGACACGCCAGACCATTGCCGGACTTTTTGCTGCAACTCCTCTCGACTCACCGGATGCGCACCCTCGCGCTCAAGCGAACGAATGCCTTCGTCCACCGCAGCCAGCAACTCGGGCGACTCGTCGGACTCCAAACGATCGCTCAGCCAGCGGGCGATTTCACAACGGTCGGCCAGACTGAGTTTCTCGATGGCGACTTCGATCTCGGTCACGGTGCTCATGTCGGTAACGTTGCCAGTTTCATGCCACCGGGCAAGTCCGGCGTGGGGTTCGGACCGTGGACTTAAAACACGCTGCGGACTGCGCCGCCGTCGACGCGGAGGGCGGCGCCGTTGGTGGCCGAGGCTCGGGCGCTGCTCACGTAGGCCACGAGGTCGGCGATCTCCGCGGGGTTGATCAGGCGTTCGATGAGCGAGGTCGGGCGGTTTTGCTGCATGAACTTGCGCTGCGCTTCGGCGGGCGTGAGGTCGGGAAAAATTTCGCCGATGAATTTCTCGACGCCTTCGGTGAGCGTCGGCCCCGGGAGCACGGCGTTGACGGTGACGGCGGTGCCTTTGGTGAGTTCGGCGAGGCTGCGCGCGATGGAGAGCTGCATGGTCTTCGTCGCCGCGTAGTGGGCCATCTCGGGCGACGGGCTGATCGCGGATTCGCTGGAGACAAAGATCACGCGGCCGGTTTTCTTGGCGAGCATGCCCTTGAGGTAATGCCGCGCGAGGCGCACCCCGCTCATGATGTTGACCTCGAACAGACGCTGCCAGTCGGCGTCGGTCTCGTCGAAGAAGCCGACGGCTTCGTAGATGCCGAGGTTGTTGATGAGGATGTCCACCTCGGGGAATTCGCGGAGGGAGGTTTCGACGCCGGCGGCGGTGCCGTTGTCGGAGGCGAGTGCTTTGAGTTTTGCGCCGGGCACGCTGGCGAGGATGTCGGCGATGGCGGCTTCGACGGAGGCGGCGGTGCGTCCGTTGACGATGACGGTGGCGCCTTCGCGGGCAAGGGTGCGGGAGATTTCGCGGCCGATGCCACCGGTGGAGGCGGTGACGAGGGCGAGTTTGTTGTCCAGTTGGAGGTTCATGCGGGCAGATTTGCCCAAGTCGCATGCGTTCTCAACCGGCGCTGCCATTTCCTGCCCCGAGGCGAGTTGCCCGGCGGGGCAAAAAATCAACGGACAGCGGCCGGACCCCTTCGGATCGACCTATCACGCTGTGGAACTCGGAAGCCGATCTCGGGCCGGCGTCCTGAAGAGCGTTATTTCTCCAAGCTCCTACGGATCAACTGCAGTTCCTGCCGGCGTTTCGCATCGGTCGCGGGATAGGACATTTTCAGACCCTTGAAGACATCCAGGATGATCTCGGAGATGATCAACCGGGCGTTCTTCTTGTCGTCCGCAGGCACGACATGCCACGGGGCTTCCTTCGTGCTCGTGGCTCCGATACAGGCTTCATAGGCCTCCATATAATCGTCCCAGAACTTGCGCTCCTCCACGTCGGCCAGGCTGAACTTCCAGTTCTTGTCCGGATCATCGATGCGCTCCAAGAAGCGTTTCCGCTGCTCCTCCTTCGAGAGATGGAGGAAGAACTTGATGATCCGCGTGCCGTTGCAGTGAAGGTGCTTTTCCAAATCCACGATGGAGCGATACCGCTCCGTCCAGATCGTCTTCGATGAGGTCAAGGGATCGGGAAGCCTTTCGTTCTGCAGGATCTCCGGGTGAACCCGGGCGATGAGCACTTCCTCGTAGTAGGAACGGTTGAAAATGCCGATGCGGCCGCGCTCCGGCAGCGACAGCGTGGTCCGCCAGAGAAAATCGTGATCCAGTTCGACGGGGCTCGGATGCTTGAAACTGAACACCTGGCAGCCCTGCGGATTGACGCCCGACATGACATGGCGGATCGCGCCGTCCTTGCCGGCCGCGTCCATCGCCTGAAAAATCAGCAGCACGGCGTAACGGTTGGACGCATATTGCAGCTGCTGAAGTTCGCTCAACTCCTCCACCTGGCTTTGCAGACGATGGTGATAGGCCTTCTTCGAATCATAGACCGGCTTCACCTCGGTGGGCCACTTTTTCAAATCCACCTTTTTGCCCGGTGGCACGCGGAAATCGTCAGGGTTTATTTTCATGTCAGGGTGTGTTTTCTGAATAAACTGGACCAGCGGGAGCGAGAAAGCGAACTCGGCCATGGTCCTCGGGGTTCAGGCAAAGTGTCGGGCCTCAAATCTAGCATCTAGCGGCCCCGTCGGCTGGACCGCGTTGATGGAAAGGCCGTTGAAAACCTCCACCGGCTGCCGTTTGCTAAGCGACTCGCATGACCGCCTACGATTTCAATCGGCTGAACGACAAAGAATTTGAGGCGCTGGCGGTGCGCATCGTTCAGGAGCTTGTCGGCAAACGTGTCGAACGTTTCAAGCCAGGCAAAGATTCGGGGGTCGACGGAAGGTTTTTTGTCCTCGGCGCGTCGGAGGGAATTGTCCAAGCGAAGCATTGGGAACGCTCTGGCTTGGCTCCGCTCCTCACCTATCTCGATAAAACCGAGTCACCGAAGGTCACCAAGCTGAAGCCAGCTCGGTATTTTTTGGTGACGTCGGTGCCGCTGTCGCGAGCTAACAAGCAAACGATAAAGGATATCTTTGCGCCGTTCCTTCTGACGGAAGCCGACATCCTGGGGCACGAAGACATTCAGGATTTTCTGCGGGATCATCCCGCTGTCGTGCAGCAGCAATACAAGCTGTGGCTCGCCAGTTCGGAAGTCCTGCGCCTCATCTTCAACGCGCCAATCATCGGTCGCAGCTCTTTCAAACTGGATGAAGTGACGGCGTTTGCACCGAAATACGTGCCGACACGCTGTCATCAGGAAGCGATGACCCGGCTCAACTCTGCCGGATCGATAATCATCATCGGCGAACCGGGCATCGGCAAATCGACCCTAGCCGAGCAGCTCGTCCTCCAGTTTGCGCTCGACGGGTTTGAACTCTGCTTCGTCGAAAACGATGTAACGGAAGCCGAGGCGGCATGGGTCAACGACCGCAAGCAGGTGTTCTACTTCGACGATTTTCTGGGCCGGAATTACCTTGAAGCCATCGACCGCAACCACGATTCCCAAGTCCTCGCCTTCATGCGCCGCGTCGGAAAGGACAAATTGAAGCGGTTTATCCTCACCTCGCGCACGACCATCATGCAGCAAGGTAAGCGGCTGTCAGAGCTATTCCGCGCGGGTAACATCGACCAGCGGGAATACGAGGTGAAGGTCACGGACCTTTCACCGCTCGAGAAAGCATGGATTCTCTACAATCATATCTGGTTCGGCAATCTCGACGCGGCATTCGTCGAGCAGCTCTACATCGACAAGCGATACAAAGCCGTCATTGCCCACCGAAATTTCAATCCGCGTTTGATCGCATTCGTCACTGACAGCCACAAAATCGCAGGGGTCGCACACGAGAAATACTGGGACTATGTCCTCGCAACTCTTGAGAATCCGCAGGACATCTGGCGCGGTGTCTTTGAAAACCAGCTCGATCAAATGGGCCGTCTGCTTGTCGCCTTGGTAGTGTTTCACGGCGGGCAGATCTCCGAGCGAGAACTGCGCGCTTGCAGCGAGCGCGCCCGGCTGGACCAGGTTCCGGTGCCGGCGGCCAGCGAATGGAGTCTCGCATTCGAGCGCAGCTATCAGATGAGTGTCGGTGCGGTCATTAACCGCAATTTGGATCGCCATGGCAGCGAGGCCCGGGTCAGTTTGTTCAATCCATCGGTCGGCGACTTCGTGCTCCGACGATTTAGCGGCGATACAGCGAGCCTCGAGAGCTTTTTCTCATTTCTTTGTGACCACCGCTCGCTAGCGCATTTCCAAGCCCTGCGGAAGAGCGGGATCGTGGACGAGAGCGTCTTTCTCTCTGTGTTCCACAAGCTGGCGGCGCGCTTCTGGCGCGAGCCGCTGCTCACACCCGAGTTCTCCTCAGACCTTGCCTCATTCATCACCAACAACGAGGGACTTAGGTCGATGCTTCGACCTGAGTTGGCGGCGTTGAGTGCACAGTTCTTTGTGATCGCCGACGCCAGCACGCGTCCAGAGGCACTTTCGGACTTAGCCGTTTTCACCGTGGAAGAAGGACTGATCCCGGCCGACGACGAGCGCTGGCTCGACTTCGTGCACATGGTGATTGAGCAAACCACCGATGACAGCGAACTGATCGAACTTTCCAATCTCGTGAATGCACTGGAAGAGCCCGTCCTCTCCAGCGCGTCAACCGAGTTGGCAGAGCACGTCATCTCTTGTTGGAAAGAAAAGATCTCGGAGGAGGTCGGAGAGAACGGCGTCGCCGCAGACTACACGGATGACGATGACGATTCGGATAACTCCTATGACAAAGCGAAGGAGGAACTCACGAACTTCGTGAGTAACGCGCTGGGTGAATACGCGATCACTTTCGACTGCGCAGACATCGACGCGATCGTAGATGAGTTCGACCTGCGCGATCACCTTCGAAACAACCGTAGGACCTACCGCGAATACGAAGGGGGCGGCGGAGGCTATTCCAGCGGCGGCATCAGTGGCTCGGAGCAGGATCAGATCGACGATCTTTTTCAACGTGACCGATAATCACCGCATAATGTGCGGTGATTAGGGCGTTTATTCGCCGCATCGAGGCAGTATTTAACGCACAAAATATTGGATGTTAATATAATGGGCTGTATCGGGATATTTTTCGGATTGGTCACAGAGCCGGGCCGGAGTTCCGATCCGAGTGCACAGAGTCCGGAATTTCCGGAGGGCCTAAACGGAGCGGATCCGCAACGTGCGGCTCGACCTCCGCGTCCGTCCGGCTGGTTGAAAAAACTCTCGCGAAATGGGCAGTCGTCGCCAGCCTTTCCTTGATCATGAAGGTGATGTTCCCAACAGAAAAAACGACATGGCCGACTCTACAGGGACGCTTAACGCATGCGCTCACTTCACGCGTAGAGGCCGTGCGCCAGCTCCAGACCACGATGCAAATCACGCCGCTCGCGAAAGCCGTGTTGTCGCGGAACAAAGACGGCTCATCCAGTGGGCGGAAGAAAACGACCGGCTAAAAACCCGCCATCGTTCGCTTCCGGAGTTTGCACGAGGCGGTGAGCATCTTGTTTTTTACCGCCAGTCGAATCAGCGGTATTACAAGGCTACCTTGGCCGAACGACAGAAAGGCTACGGAATCGCTCTGGGTTCCTTCAGCCGTGGAGCGACACCGTCGGAGTATCTGGACAGACAGGCTCTCCATAATCGCATTTTCGAGGACGACATCAGACTCGAATACGTTTTGGAAAACAGAGGATTCCCTGTCATTGTTATCTCACAACCCGGCGTTAAAGGTTCGTCGCCGACACAAGCAGCCATAGACGCGATGATGCTCGCCAAGGATTTCGAGGCCATTGCTCCGGGCGCCTACTACGATTGCGAAGAGGGATTGCTGATCTTCGATCTTTTTCCTCGAAATGCGATTTTGACCGAAGATGGCGACGTGTTTCCGATTGATCCGGTGATTCAGCGTATTGATGCCGATTTTGCGGAGTTCTTACGGGCGCAACCCCACACCATTAATTTAATCTGACGCCGAGCACCAGCGAGCCGACGAACCACTCGCTGGCGCTCGCGGCCACATCCAAGCCGAAGCTTACTTCGGGGTTCAGGACACAAAAAAGCCGCACACCCTTTCGGATGCGCGGCTTTGGTTTTCCTCACCTGCGCTGTGATCGAAGCAGCACAGGAAAATTGGCGACGGGTATTGACGAGCGACGCCCCGACCACGGAGCGGCCTGACGCGAGGTCAGGCCCTACGTCCGAAAAGGCGCGCCGCAAGCGGCGGCCCTACAAGATTAGCGGAGGAAGGCTTCGTGGAGGCCGCCGTCCACGGTGATGACTTGACCCGTGGTTTTGCTGAGGCGCTTCGTGACGAGGAGGAAATACGCCTCGGCTTGGTCGGCCGGGGTGATCGGGCTCTTCGTCAGGGTGCGGTCGGCGTAGAACTGGGCCAGCTTGGTCACGAGGCTGTCGGTCGCTTCGTCTTCCGCGTAGGGGATGTTGTATTTCGCCAGCGAGCCGATGACGCGGTCGCGGGGGAACATCGCGGAGCCTTGCACGACGGTCGCGGGGGCGACGCCGTTGACGCGCACCAGCGGCGAGAGCTCCATGGCGAGTTCGCGCACGAGGTGGTTGGCGGCGGCTTTCGAGGTGTCGTAGGCGAGCGAGCCTTTCTTCGCGACGGCGGCGTTGGCCGAGGTCGTGAGGACGAGGTTGCCGCGCAGGCCTTGGTCTTTCCAGGTCTTGAAGGCTTCGTCGGCGACGAGGTAGCTGCCGGTGACGTTGATGTTGAAGGTGAGCGCCCACTTGTCGTCGGGGATGTGGCCGGAGGTGTCCGAGGGCACGAAGATGCCGGCGGTCACGCAGATGCTGTCGAAGCCGCCGTAGGCGAGCGCAACTTTGTCGAGCATCGCGCGGATGCTGGCGCGGTCGGTGATGTTGGCGGCGAGGCCGAGGGCGGGGCCGCAGGCGGAGAGGCCGGTGCCGGCGACGCCGATGCCGACGCCGTATTTGGACTCGATTTCCTTGGCGGTGGCTTCGGCGGCGGCGGCGTTGAGGTCAACGCACACGATGTGGGCGCCTTCCTTGACGAGGCGGTGGGCGGTTTCCTTGCCGATGCCGGAGCCGGCGCCGATGACGACGATGACCTGGCGGGCGAGTTCTTTCTCGGCGGGCATGCGCTTGAGCTTGGCCTCTTCGAGGAGCCAATACTCGATGTCGAAGGCTTCCTGGAGCGGGAGGGCGACGTAGGTGTCGATGGCCTCGGCGCCGCGCATGACTGCGACGGCGCAGTTGTAGAATTCGGCGGTGACGCGGCTCTCGGACTTGTCCTTGCCCCAGGCGATCATGCCGAGGCCGGGGATGAGAACGACGGTGGGGTTCGGGTCACGCTGGGCGGGCGAGTTGGCGTGTTTGCACTTCGCGTAGTAGGCGGCGTAGTCCTTGCGGTAGGCGTCGAGGCCGGCGGCAAGCTTGGCCTTGAGGGCGGCGACGTCTTCGGTCTGGGGGTTCCAGTTGACGTAGAGGGGCTTGATCTTGGTGCGGAGGAAGTGGTCGGGGCAGCTGGTGCCGAGTTCGGCGAGGCGGGCGGCGTCCTTGGAGTTGACGAAGCGGAGGATCTTGGCGTCGTCCTGCACGGTGCCGACGAAGCGTTTTTCCTTGGAGACCTGGCCGCGGAGCCAGGGGAGGATGGCGGCGAAGGTGGCGTTGCGTTTCTCGGCGTCGAGGGTGGCGTAGAGTTGTCCGCCGAAGGCCGTGGCGTCTCCGCCTTTGGCAGCGTATTTGGCCTCAATGTAGGCGGCGGCGGTCTCGATGAAGTCGAGGGTGTGCGCGTAGCAGGTCTTCTCGTCGTCGTCCCACGAGATGAAGCCGTGCTGGCCCATCATGATGGCTTTGATGGCGGGCTGCTGCTTGGCGATCTCCTGCATGGCGAGGCCGAGTTCGAAGCCGGGGCGCATCCAGGGGACGTAGGCCATCTGGCCGCCGAAGATTTCCTGGGTGAGTTTCTCGCGGTTGGCCGAGGCGGCGATGGCGATGATCGCGTTCGGGTGCATGTGGTCCACGTGCTTGCCGGGGAGGAAGCTGTGGAGGGTGGTGTCGATCGAGGAGGCGCGGGGGTTGAGGTTGAAGGTGGCGTGGGAGAACATGCCGACCATGTCGTCCTCGGCCTGCGACTTCAGGCCCTTGTCGGGGCGGGCGGCGTAGAGTTTCTGGAGGTCGAGGAGCTTCTGCTGGTAAAGGGAGGAGAAGTTTTCGCGGGTGCTGGTGCGGAGGTCGCCGCCGGAGCCTTTGACCCAGAGGACTTCGGTGGACTGGCCGGAGAGGGGGTCGTTTTCCTGGATCTTGGCGGAGGTATTGCCGCCGCCGGTGTTGGTGATGCGCTGGTCGCTGCCGAGGAGGTTGGAGCGGTAGATCAGGCGGCCGACGGGATCGAGGTATCCAGCTTTGGCATCATTCCAGAGGAAGTTGACGAATTTGTAGGAGGACATGGTGGGTGGGAAAAGTTTAAGTAGATAGTTTAAGTTGAAGGGGCGGAGGCGGCGTAGGGCCTCACCTTGCGTGAGGCCGGTATGGCGGAATTGGGCCTGAAGTGTTCGCGGCCTCACGCGAGGTGAGGCCCTACATCGGAATTACAGCCCGAGCGCCTTCTGGCGGTAGTGTTCGTCGGGGCGGCCGGCGATGCGCTCGATCTGGGCGGGCGACAGGAAACGGGGGACGGCGCTGATGGCGGCGGCGCCCATGAAAATCTCGGCGGCCTTGGCGGCCATGAGGGTGGCGGCGAGGACGGACTCGGGCGTGGCGCCGAGGGCGATGAGGCCGTGGTTTTCGAGGAGGATGACGCGGGGGGCGCGGGAGAGGCGGTTGATGTAGGACTCGACGGCGGCCTTGATCGCCTGGGAGAGTTTCAGGCCCGGGTCGGTGTAGGGCACGAGGACGCTCTCGACGCCGCAGCACACGATCTCGTCGGGGAAAAGGCGGCGCGTGGCGAAGAGGTGCGCGTGGTTGGAGCAGAGCACCTGGTTGACCGTGATCGGGTGCGTGTGGCCGACGAAGTTCACTCCGGGGAGCGTGAGCAGGTAGGCGTGGAAGATCGCCTCGACGGAGGGTTTCTTGGAGTCGGTCGAGACGCGGGCGTCGAACAAGGCCTGGTCCACGGCCTCGTCGGTCATCTCGGCGGAGGCGAGCAGCGGGACGAGCTTGTCGAAGCGGCACTCGGCGGTGCCGGGAGCGGACAGCGTGGCGAGGTTGGAGCCGGAGGCCTTTACGACAAACGTGTCGGCGGAGAGGCGGGCTGAGGTGTTGCCCTCGCCGAGGATGGCGAGTTTGCGCTCCTCACGGCCGAGCTGGTGGGACAGCTCCAACATTCTTGATTGGGGGTCATTAGAGGACGACATAGGTCCAGAAATGATAGATTCTGGTAGATTTCCACCAAATTCTATCAACTAGCCTCCAGCTGACCGCGATCTGGCTATATTACAAAGTGTTATGAACTGACATTAAGCGGACGATAGGCGACACCGAGGCGGTCGAGGCGGCGGACGTGTTCGGCGAGGCGGAGGGCGAAGGCGGCCCAATTTTCGCGTCCCTCCCCCGTCCACAAGACCTGCGCCAGCGCGCAAGCGCGCGGATAGGTCATGTAATCGAGATGGCGGCGCGTCGGGATGTATTCCGCCCAGAGCTGCGCCTGGGCGCCGAGCACACCGGCGCGCAATTCCGCGGGATAAGCCGCGAGCGGCTGCCAGCCGTAGACTTTCTCCACGGGCAGGTTGCCGCCGATCGCGAGCGGCTCGAACTCCAGGGCCGGACCGGTTTCCTGATAGGCGTCAAAATAGGTGTGCGTGTGGTTGGCCAACACCAGCGGGTTGCCCGCGCGCAACGCCTTCACGTCGAGTTGCAGATCGTTGTGCGAAGAGTCGCGCCACAACATCACGGCGGTGTCCGCCAGCGGACGGTCGTGCTCGATGATTTCGTCCCAGCCGATCATGGCGCGTCCTCGGGCGCGCGTGAGTTCACGCAACCGGGCGGTGAAGTGACCCTGCACGTCGTGGTCGGAAGCGAGTCCGAGTTCGCGTTTGCGCTCCTGGATGCGCGGGGAGGCGGCCCATTCTTCGACCAGCGCCTCGTCCCCGCCGAAGTGGAGGTAGTGGAAGGGGAAAAGTTCAACGAGCGTGGCGACTACTTTCTCGAGGAACGCGAAGGTGACCGGCTCCAGATTGAGCGTGCTCGGGCTGATGCCCCAGCGGTGGCGCACACCCGGAGCGCCGCCGGTGTTTCCAAATTCCGGATAGGCGGTGACCAACGCTTGCACATGACCCGGGACGTCGATCTCCGGCAGGATGTGCACGCCGCGCGCGGCGGCGTAGGCAACGACCTCGCGGATCTCGTCCGCGGTGTAGGCGCCGCCGTGACGCACGCCGTCGGTCGGATTTTTCGCGTGGTCGGAATCATGGCCGACGAGCGTGCCGTCGCGCCAGGCGGCGATCTCGGCGAGTCGCGGGTAACCCTCGACGGGCATACGCCAGCCTTGGTCGTCGGTCAGGTGCCAGTGGAAGAGATTGAACTTATGGTAGGCGGCGAGATCGATGAACCGCTTCACGTCGGCAGCGTCGCGGAAGTGCCGGCTCACGTCGAGATGCAGCCCGCGCCAGCCAAGCGCGGGCGCATCATCAATCACCATGCCGGGCACGGAGAGCTGCGCGCGCTGGCCAGAAAGCAGCTGGCGCAGCGACTGAATGCCGCGGGCGACACCGGCCGGCGACGAGGATGATATGTTGATCTGCTCCGGCGTGACGGTGAGCCGGTAGGCCTCGTCAGCGAAGCCGGCCTCGGCGAGCTTGGGCGCGAGCGGACGCGCCGGCAGCGAAAGGTCTAGGTGGATGTCGCCGGGTTCGGCGAGGCCGGTCTCGACGGCAAAATGGTTTTCATCGCGCAGATAGGCGGCGAGCAACTCAGCCTGCACGTGCAACGCATCCGCAGGTGCCGCGGACACGCGCAGGCACAAGCCGAGAGAATTTTGGGCGCGGTGGCGCTTCACCCATTCGCCAGCGGTCAGGGTGATGGCGGTAGGTTGAGGAAGGATTAGCGGAGGGGTTTTCATTTGTTGGGAGAAAAAAAATATCAACCAAGCGCCTGCACGCGCGCCCAGAGCGGGACGAGGTCAACGACGCGGCCTTCGTTCATCGCCTGGTCCACGGCCTGGGCGACCACGAGCGAGCGCAGGCCCTCGGTGAACCCGGCGGCGGGTGCGCGCAGACCGGCCATGCACTCGGCCAGTTCGCGCGCCATGGGTTCGTCGGCCCCGCCATGGCCGTCGCCATCAATCGGGTTGCTCACATCGAGCGGCTCGTCCCAGCCGACGCGGCGCAGCTCAAGTTTTCCAGTGTAGGCGTCGAGGCGAAGCGTGCCCTCGGAACCGAGCATGTAGAAGCGGCGCTCGGGAATGGCCGCCATGCAGTGCGTGTGGAAGGTCGCGCGCACGCCGCCGCCGAACTCGAGGATGGCGACCTGGTGATCAACGATGTCCTTGTCGGCAGTGAAGGGATTGACGCGATGCGGGTCCGCCCAGGACTCGAACGCCGGACGGCCGTCGGCGTTGGGACCGATGCGGTCCTGATGAATCCGGTTTTCAGGCGTGAAAAAGGTGCGTCCGCCGAAGCTCGCGACGCGCGACGGAAGATCTCCGGCGAGCCAGAGCGCGAGATCAATATCGTGGCAGCATTTTTCAAGCAGATGGGAACCGGCGTTGCGGGTGTGGCGGCGCCAGTTGCCGTGGATGTAGCCGCCGTGGTTGAAGGCCAGGGTCTCGTTGAACTCGAAGCTGAGGAGGCGGCCGATCCTGCCGGCGTCGAGCGCGGCGCGGGCGGCCCGGTAGAGCGGCGAGTAGCGCAACACGAGTCCGAGCGCGAAGGTGCGTCCGCTGGCACGCCACGCCGCGTGCATGCGCTCGGCTTCGTCGAGGCCGAGCGCGAGAGGTTTCTCGCAAAACACGTGCTTGCCCGCGGCGAAGGCGGCGACGGCGTGGGCGGCGTGCATGCTGTTCCAGGAACCGATGAACACCCAGTCCACGTCGGCCCGTCCGCACAGCTCGGCCTCGCTCGCGCACACGACGGCATCCGGCGCCACGCCGGCGCGGCAACGGGCGACGGAGGCGGGATCGGTGTCGTAAACGGCGGTCACGCGCACGTCGGGGGCGATGCGCAGGAGGTTCTTGATGACGTCGCAAATGCGACCGCCGGAGCCGATCACGCCGAGGCGCGCGGTGGCGGGAACGATACGGGGGGCGATGGAGACAGGGGACGGATTCATCGGCCCCACCCTACCCCATGCCGCCCGCGAATAACATGGACGCCGCGCCGATTTATTTGTCATTTTCGATGACATGAAAAATCGGAAGCATGACGACCTGCCCCGTCTGACCGCCCGGGTTCCGACGCCGTCCGATTATTACCAAGGCCTGCGCCGTCGCGAAGAAGCCGCACCGGACAACATCCTCCTTTTTGTGCGGAAGCGGAAAGAAGACCTGCGCCTGCAGCGAGGCGGCGACGCGTTTCATCAACGCTGGGTGCTGCTGGTGGTGATCGCGGGATCGGGGGAGTTGAGGCTCGACCGACAGCCCGTGCGGCTGGAGCCGGGCGCCTGCATGCTGGTGCCGCCCCTGCACCTGCACGGCTACGTGAACGTGACGCCAGGCATCCACTGGCTGTTCATCACGTTCGAATGGCCGGGGCACACGGCGATGTCCGAGAACTGGCGCGGAACGCGAAAGCCCGATGCGCAGGCGAGACGGCGGCTGGCCTCGCTGGTGCGGAACTACCTGCCGCCGGAACGCAACGGGGCGGTCGCGTCCGCGCATCTGCTGGAGTTGTTGCGCAGGCTTTATCCCGTAACGGAACCGGTGCCGGCCCCGACGCATTCGTTGCTCACCGCCGTGCAGGCGGCCTCAAAAATCGCGCCCGGTGAAACGCTCCCCCGGCTGGCCAAGCGTCTTGGCATCAGCGAAAGCCACCTGCGCGCGCGGTTTCGCAGCGAGGCGGGACTCAGCCTCGGGCGTTACCTCAGGGAAGCCCGGCTGCGCGAGGCCGCCCTGTGGCTGCGCGAGGAAGGGCTGAGCGTGAAGGCGGCGGCCGAACGCGCGCAGTATCCGGACATCTTCACCTTCAGCCGGGCCTTCCGGCGCGTGCTGGGTCGGCCGCCGTCGGCGGTGCGAAACGCGGCGCAGTGAAGATCCCCGGGGCTGTATCGCTACGTTTAGTTTCCCGTTCAATCGAAGGCGTTTTCTGAGGGAAAGTAACCTAATAGGTTACTTTGTTGGCAGGCCTAAAAATGAGAGGGAAGTGACAGAGTGGTGCTTGCGCCGAGGCATTTGACCGAGGCGGTGTTCTTCGGGCGTAGCGGCGAGCACCAGCGAGCCGACGAACCTCCACTCGCTGGCGCTCGCGGCCACAATTCCAAGTCGTAGCTTTTGAGGTATTGGACCCAGTGCGAATAAAAGACCGCGCCGACGAGACTACTCAGCCGGCGATCACCTTGGCGTAGGTTTCCTGGAGGGCGCGAGCGGAGGACTGGAGTCCCTGGAGTTCCTTGGGCCAGAGTTCGATTTCAACGTGCGCGAGGGCGCCGGAGCGGCCGACGAGCGTGGGGACGCTAAGGGCCACGTTGCGCAGTCCGTAGGCGCCCTGCTGCACGGTCGAAATAGGGAGCACGGTGCGTTTGTTGAGCGCGATGGCGTGGACGACCTCGGCGATGGTAAGTCCGACGGCCCACCCCGCCCCGCCCTTGCGGCGGATGACCTCGGCGCCGCTGCCCTTGGTGCGTTCGAAAATCTGGTTCTGGAAGGCGGCGGTGCAGCCGGCGACCTTGGTCAGCGGCAGGCCGGCGTAACCCGCGGACGACCAGACCGGCAGCATGGTGTCGCCGTGCTCGCCGATAATGAGCGCCTCGACCTGCGTCGGGGAAAGCTTGAGGTCCTGCGCGATGAGCGAGCGGAAGCGCGCGGTGTCGAGCATAGTGCCGAGGCCGATCACCTGTTTCCACGGGAGGCCGAGCTTGGCGGCGGCGAGCTGGGTGAGGATGTCGACGGGATTGGAGACGACGAAGACGATGGCGTCCTTGCGCAGGCCGGCCTTGGCGATGTCGGCGAGGATCTGGGAAAAGAGCGCGACGTTGCGGTTGATGAGGTCGAGGCGGGACTCGTCGGGTTTGCGGCGCAGGCCGGCGGTGATGACGAAGATGTCGCTGTCCTTGGCGAGCGCGTAGTCGCCGGCGTAGATGCGCTGGCCGCCGACGGCGGAGCTGCCGTGCATGAGGTCGAGGGCCTCGCCGGCGGCGAGGTCGGCGTTGGCGTCGATGATCTGGATTTCGGAGACGATGCCGGCGCACTGGAGCGCGAAGGCGGCGTTGGAACCGACGCGGCCGCCGCCGCCGATGATGGAGACTTTCATATTGGGGAAATGTAGGCCCGACCGCCGGTCGGGCAGATTGCGATTAGATATAAAGAAGACGGAAAGCCCGACCAGCGGTCGGGCCTACATCAGGCTTTCAGCTGTTTGATGATCTGGGAGGCGATCTGGCGGACCATCTCATCGACGGCCGGGTCGGACGCGGGTTCGGAGGGCTCGGAGTGATCAGGGACCTGGCAGACGACGCCGGGGCGGAAGTCGGAGTTGTCGCAGAGTTCGCACTCCTTGAGGCCGTCGCGATTGTCGGGCATGCCGAGGAGCTTGCGGATACGGACGAACTCCTTGGCGTTTTTGCCGCCCACGCCTTCGCCGAGCTGGCCGCCGAGTTGGGAGGCGATCCAGATGGTTTTGCAGTAGGAATCCACGTTTTCCATCTTCCAATAGGAGTCCTCGATGTCCTTGCCCCAGGTGATGACACCGTGGTTGAGCATGAGCACGCACTGGTTCTCCTTGCCGACCTCGCCGACGATGTCGGCGTTTTCCGGGGAGCCGGGGGTGCGGTAGGGCGCGAGCGCGATTTTTCCGAGGAAGATGTCGGCCTCGGGAATGAGACAGGTGGGCGGTTGCACGCGGGCGACGGCGAAGGCGGTGGCGTGGGGCGGGTGCGCGTGGCAGCAGGCCTTGCACATCGGCTGGCGCTTCATGATGCCAATGTGGGTCATCGCCTCGCTGGTGCGCTTGCGGGAACCGGCGAGCTGCTTGCCGTCCATGTCGATGAGGGCGATGTCGGCGGGCTGCATGAAGCCCTTCGAGATGAGCGTGGGCGTGCAGAGGACGAGATTGTCGCCGACGCGGATGGTGAGGTTGCCGCCGTTGCCGTCGGTGTAGTCCTTCGACCACATGCGGCGGCCGATGTCGCACATGCGGTCCTTGAGGGTGTTGATCGCGGGAGAATTGAAGAAGGCGGCGATCTCGGAAGGCGTCTTGGGATCGGTGCCGGGCGTCCACTTGAACTCGTAGTCGGGGACGGTGGGTTCGCCGGATGTTTTCGAGCAGGCCGCCGGGGAGGCGGCGGGCAGGAGCGAGGCGCGGCCGCGCAGGGCGTCGCGCGCGGAAGGCGTGAGGATCGCGTCGGCGGGGATCGCGGTGCCGTTGCGGAAAAGGGTTTCGATGTCCTGGGCGGTGATGACTTGGCGCATGGCGAAAAGTATTAGGCGGCGGGCGGGGCGTAGGAGAGAGTGTCGATGATGGCGACGTTGAGCGCGTCGATCGGGATCGGATGGGTGAAAGGCATGGTCGCCTCCGCGCCCTCGGTGAAACCGACGATCTGGCCGAGGCCGGCACCGAGGTTGTCGAAGACGACGAGGCTGTTGGCCTTGGGAAGCGGGAGCATCGGCGAGCCGCCGAACTGTTCGCGGGATAGCGGATGAACCACGAGCAGCGTGCCGCCCTTCAGCGCCGCGTCGGCGGTGTGGAGGGTGACGGTGCCGATGACGTGGCCGAGTCTCATGACCGGGCGGAAGTCGCGTCCACGATGGCGAGGACGAAGTTGCGGAGCGGAGAACGCGGATCGCGCACGTGTTCGCGCGTGGCGGAGCCGTCGGTGGTGAAGAAAACGCGCTGGTGCAGGCCGGCGCCGTGCGGGTCGAGGGCGAGCACGGGCGGGCCGTCGTCGCGTCCGTCGGCGTCGAGCGGCTGGCAGATGACGGTGCGGTGGCCGCGCATGCTGGAATGGCAGGCGGTGGAGGTCACGGTTCCGTCAATGCGTGCGAGCTGCATGGTGGTGCGTCAGCAGATGCGGAGGTTTTCCACCATCGCGCAGCGGCGCACGCGGGTGAAGGTGCGCGGCGTGGCGATGCCCTCGCCGGTGGTGGTGGCGATGGAGTAGTTGAGGTAGCCCTCGCCGCCGAGGCCAAGGCCGGCGGTGCTGGGGCCGTTCTTGACGAAGAGCGTGGTGTCGAGGGCGCGGGCCATCTGCGTCATGTGCTCGACGTTGAGCGAATGGAGGATGGCGGAGTGCTTGTAGCCGTGCTCGCTCTTGAGCGCGGCGGCGACGGCGTCGTCAAAGTTTTTCACGCGCACGACCGGGATCATGGGCATCATCTGCTCCTCCATGACGAACGGGTGCTCGAGGTCGGTCTCGGCGAAGAGCAGCGGGACGTCGGCGGCGACGCTGGCGCCGGCCTCGCGACCGAGCACGGAGGCGTCGACGCCGACGAGCTTGCGGTTGAGCACGGGATGCGAGCAGCCGCCGGCGTCCTTGCCCGTGGTGAACGCGGCGGAGGTGAGGCGGGCGAGCTGCGGCGCGGTGAGCTTGGCGGCTCCGGCGACGGCGAGCTCGTTCATGAAACGCTCGGCGACGTGTTCGAGCACGAAGACCTGTTTTTCACCGACGCAGAGAAGATTGTTGTCGTAGGCGGCACCCTTGATGACGTCGGCGGCGGCCTTGGAGAGATTGCCGGTGCCGTCGACGACGACGGGCGGGTTGCCGGGACCGGCGCAGATGGCGCGCTTGCCGGACTTCATCGCGGCGGCGACGACGGCGGGGCCGCCGGTGACGCAGAGCAGGCGGATGTTTTCATTCTGGCAGAGCGCGTTGAACGTCTCGATGGACGGGTCGGCGATCACGCAGATGAGATGCTCGATGCCGAGGGCGGCGTGGATGGCCTCGTTGAAGGCGCGCACGGCGACGGCCGCGCAACGGGCGCCGCCCGGGTGCGGGTTGAAGACGATGGCGTTGCCGGCGGCGACCATGCTCACGATGTTGCCAGAGATGGTGGGCACGGAGTGCGTGACCGGCGTGATCGCGCCGATGACACCGAACGGCGCGCATTCCTCGAGGGTGATGCCGAAGTCGCCTGAGAGCGCGTAGGGCCGCAGCCACTCGATGCCGGGCACGAGTTTCACGATCTGGAGTTTTTCGATCTTGTGCGCGAGGCGGCCGATCTTGGTCTCCTCAAACTCGAGCTTGCCCCACTCCTCGGCGCGGGCTTCGCACATGCCCTTGACGATCTCGATGACTTTGACGCGACCGGCGAGGCCTTTTTCCTGGAGCTGGCGGAAGGCGCCTTGCGCGGCGGAGCAGGCGGCGCCGACGTCGGTGAAGATGCCGTAGCGCGACACGCGGGCGGCAGGCGCGCGAACGGGCGCGGGTGCGGAGGTCGCTGCGGAAGACGATGAGCCGCCGCGGATGCCGCGAAGGACTTCGTCCACGATGGCGCGGAGGGCGTTTTCGTCCAGGGGAAGGGTGGCGGTGCTCATGGTTTTCAGACGGAGGCGGACGGGTAGATTTTCTTGTTCAACACATCGACGGTATCGACGATGCCGATGACGGCGGCGTCCACCGGGAGCGTCTTCATGCCGGCGGCGGCGCGGGCGGAACTGCCCTGGCAGAAGAGCACGACCTCATCGAGACCGGCGCCGAGCGCGTCGACCGCGACGACCGTGTTGGCGCCGGGACGGAATTTCCCGGGGTTGGCCTCGTCGATCAGGAGAGGTCGCAGGAGGAGGAGTTTGCGACCGGTCATGGCCGCATCCTTTTTGGTGGCGACGATGGAACCGATGACTCGGGCGAGGAACATGGCGGTGGGTGCGCCGGCCGCCGCGAAGGCGGAGGCCGGCGTCGGGATGAGTTGCGAGTTACTTCTTGGCTGGGGCGGCGACCGGAGCGGCGGCGGCGAGTTTGGGCAGGATCGCGGCGACGTCGCCATGCGGACGGGCGATAACCTGGACGGAGACGACTTCGCCGACGGTGCGGGCGGCCTGCGCGCCGGCATCGACGGCGGCTTTGACGGCGGCGACGTCGCCGGTGACGATGGCGGTGACCAGGGCGTTGCCGACCTGCTTCATGGGGCCGACGAGGGTGACGTTGGCGGACTTGAGCATGGCATCGGTGCCGGTGACAAGGGCGGTGAGACCGCGGGTTTCGAGAAGACCAAGTGCTTGGGACATGGGATTGATGGAGGTTGAGTTGTGGTGGTTGAGAGAGGGGGAAAGTCAGACGCGCGCGGCGGCGGGATGCGGCAGGGCGGCGAGGTGGCGGAAAGTTTCGCGGGCAACGACGAGTTCCTCGTTGGCGGGAATCACGAGGATGCGGGTGCGCGAGTCGGAGGACGCGAGGTCGCTCTCGGCGGGCGCGGAGGCGTTGCGTTCGCAGTCGAGGTCGAGGCCGAGATCGTGAAGACCGGCGCACACGGCCTCGCGAAGCCAGGGGTTGTTCTCACCGATGCCGGCGGTGAACACGAGGGCGTCGCAGCCGCCGAGCTCGATCCAGAAGGCGCCGATCCAGTGGCGGATCGAATGGACGAAAATCTCGATGGCGGTCTCGGCGCGGCGGTCGCCGGCGAGGGCGGCGGCGCGGATCTCGCGGAGGTCGTTGCCCACGCCGGAGAGTCCGAGGAGGCCGGATTCCTTGGTGAGCTGGCGCTCGATCTCGGCGATGGTGAGGTTGAGTTTTTTCTGAATGAAAGGGATGGCGGCGGAATCGAGGTCGCCGACGCGGTTGTTCTGCGGGAGTCCGCTTTGCGGGCTGAGTCCCATGCTGGTGCCGATGGCGACGCCGTCACGGATGCCGGTGACGGAGCTGGAGCCGCCGAGGTGGCAGGAGATGACGCGCAGGTCGGCGCCGGGCAAGGAACGCGGGCCGTCCTGATAGAGGCGGCGGGTCATGTCGGCGATGTCGGGGCGGCCGAGAAGTTGCGCGGAGCGTTCGGCGACGAACTTGTGGCTCGCGCCGTGGAAGCCGTAGCGGCGCACGCCGGCGGCGCGCCAGGAGGCGGGCACGGCGTAGCTGTTGGCGTAGGCGGGCACCCACTGGTAGAACGCGGTCTCGAAGAGCGCGACGAGCGGAACGCCGGGAAGCTTTTCACGGAAGCGGCGGATGCCGGCGGCGTAGGGCGGGTTGTGCGCGGGCGCGAGGTCGGCGGTGTCGATGAGGGCGCGCTCAACGTGTTCGTCGGCGGTGAGGCAACCGGTGACATCGCCGCCCTGGACGGTCTTGAAACCGACGCCGTGAAGATCACCCGCGTCGCGCACATGACCGCCGTCCCGCAGCGCGGCGAGGCAGTCGTCGATGGCGCGGCCATGATCGGTGACGCGTTCATAGCCGCCCTTGGCGACGAGCAGCTCGGAGGAGCCGTCGAAGCGGAAGAGGCGGTATTTGAACGACGTCGAGCCGAGGTTGGCGACGAGGATGTTCATGACGCGGGGGCGGTCGTCAGCGGCGGCGAGGCGCGCTCAGACGGCGGGCGGGTTGAGCCATTTGCCGAGGCCGACGAGTTCGTCGTGCGGACGCGGGATGACCTGGACGCTGATGATTTCGCCGATGCGTTTGCCGGCTTCGGCTCCGGCTTCGACGGCGGCCTTCACGGCGGCGACATCGCCGCGGAAGAAGGCGGCGACGTAGCCGCTGCCGACGGCTTCATAGCCGGTCATGGTGACGTTGGCGGCCTTGAGGGCGGCGTCGGCGGATTCGATCAGGGTGATGAAGCCTTTGGCTTCGATGATACCTAGGGCAAGTTGGGCCATGGGAGGAAAAGTTTAAGGGTGAAGTTTAAGTTTAAGACGCTCAGGCGAGGCCGACCTGTTTGAGGAGGTCGGGATGCGGACGGGGAATGACGTGCGAGGCGACGAGTTCGCCGACGCGTTTGGCGGCCTCGGCGCCGGCATCGACGGCGGCCTTGACGGAGCCGACGTCGCCCTTGACGGCGACGGTGATGAGTCCGCCGCCGATCTGGACGGTGCGGACGAGGGTGACGCTGGCGGCCTTGACCATGGCGTCGCTGGCTTCGACGGAGCCGATGTAGCCGCGGGTTTCGATTAATCCGATGGATTCATTCATTTTCGTTGGGTGATGAGTGGTGACTGAGCGGGAGGTAAATTACTTGAGCAGCTCGACCGGGGTGTCGGGGCGGAGGTCGCAGGCGTTGGCCTCGTCGGTGTCGATATGGACCTCGAGTTTGAAGTCGGGGCTTTCGCGGACGAGGAGACGCTCGAAGGTGACGGCGCAGGAGCCGCCGATGCGGAGCTTCATGAAGTCGCCGGCCTTCACGCCGTAGAAGGCGGTGTCGGACGGGTGCATGTGGACATGCGGGGCGGCGCGGATGACGCCCTCGGCAAGTTCAAGAAAACCGGCGGGGCCCATGAGCATGCAGCCGGTCGTGCCCTTGATGTTGCCCGACTGGCGGACGGGGATCTCGAAGCCGAGCGCGATGGAATCGGTGAGCGCGAGCTCGACTTGGTTGAAATCACGGCAGGGGCCGAGGATGCGGAGATTGGAAATGACGCGGCTGCGCGGGCCGATGAGCGTGACGCTTTCCTCGGCGGCGAACTGGTCTTTTTGGTAGAGCCACTTCTTGGGCGTGAGCGTGCGGCCCTTACCGAAGAGCGTCTCGACGGCCTGTGGCGTGAGGTGGCAATGGCGCGCGCTGACGTTGACGAGAAGCGGATTCGGCGCGCGCACGCCCTTCGGCAGGGGACGGTCGAGGCGCTGGTAAATCGCGCGACGAACGAGATGTTCGATTTCGGCGCGGTGGGGTTGAGGGGGGGGCAACATGGCGGACGTCCACTCGCGGTCGGAAGGGCCCGGCGAGGGATTTGACGCCGCCCACCTTACTCCGGTCGCCGGACGACCACTTGCTAGATTTTGGTAGATTATGAGCGTTTTTTGTCAGAAACGTCCAATATCTACCAAAATACGCCGCACGACTGTCCCCGCGCAGAGCGCAATGGGAAACCCCTGATCAGGCGTTCAGGCCTTGCGCACGCAGGTGTCGCGGGCGGCCTTGCGATGCTTCGGGTAGTCGGCGACGGCGTGGAGTCCGCGGCTCTCGTGACGCTTGAGGGCGCAGGCGACGATGAGCTCGGCGACCTGGATCAGGTTGCGCAGCTCCAGCAGGCGGGCGTCCACGGAAAAATTCCAGTAATACTCGCCGATCTCGCGGTCGAGGTTGGCGATGCGGGTGCGGGCGCGTTCGAGGCGCTTGGTCGTTCGCATGATGCTGACGTAATCCCACATCGTGCGGCGAAGCTCGTCCCAGTTGTGGGCGATGACGACGCGTTCATCAATGTCGCCGCCGCCGAGATCAACCCAGTCGGGGATGACCGGCTTGGGGAGCTTGCGGGCAACCTTCAGATAGCGGTCCACCGACTCGGAGCCGCGGTTGGCCATGACGACGGCCTCGAGCAGGGAGTTGCTCGCGAGGCGGTTGGCCCCGTGGAGGCCGGTGCAGGCGACCTCGCCGCAGGCGTAGAGGCCGTCGAGCGAGGTTTCGGCGGAGAGATTGGTGGCGACGCCTCCGCAGGTGTAGTGGGCGGCGGGCACGACAGGGATCATGTCCTTGGCGATGTTGATCCCGATAGTTTTGCACGTCCGGTAAATCTGCGGGAAGCGCGTGCGCAGGAAGGCCTCGTTGCGATGGGTGATGTCGAGCCACACGTGGGGCGCGCCCGTTTTTTTCATCTCGGTGTCGATGGCGCGGGCCACGATGTCGCGCGGCGCGAGGTCGGCCATCTTGTGATGGCCCTTCATGAAGGCCTCGCCGGCAAGGTTGCGCAGCACGGCGCCCTCGCCGCGCACGGCCTCGCTGATCAGGAAACGCGCGGCGGTCGTCGAATAGAGCGCGGTCGGGTGGAACTGGATGAACTCCATGTTCCTCACCTCAACGCCCGCGCGATAGGCCATGGCGATGCCGTCGCCGGTGGCGATGTCAGGATTTGTCGTGTAAAGATACGCCTGCCCCGCCCCGCCGGTGGACAGCATCACGACCGGCGCGCGAAACGTCACCACGCGGCCGTCGCGCACGTCGAGCGCGTGAACGCCGAGCACGCGGTCGGGCCCGCGTGAACGGGAGCCGGCAAGCTTGCGGCGCGTGATCACGTCGATGGCGAACATGTGCTCGAACATCGCGATGCGCGGCTCGCGCGAGAGGGCCTTGATGAGCGCGGACTCGATGGCCTTGCCCGTCATGTCCTTCACGTGAAGCACGCGGCGCTCGCTGTGGCCGCCCTCGCGGCCGAGGTCGAAACCGCCGGCCTCGTCGCGGGAAAATTTCAATCCGAACTCGATGAGCTCCTTCACGCGCGCAGGGCCGTCGCGCACGATCTCCCGCACGACCTTCTCGTCGCACAGGCCGTCGCCGGCCACGAGCGTGTCCTTGACGTGCTTGTCGAAGTCGTCGGTCTGGCCGGTGACGACCGCGATGCCGCCCTGCGCCCAGTTGGTGCTGGAGTCGGCCTTGTCCTTCTTGGTGAGGATGGCGACCGAGTGTCCTTTTTGCGCGACCTTGAGCGCGAAGCTCAGGCCGGCGATGCCGCTGCCGATGACGAGAACGTCGAAGGAATTGCTCACGGGGATCAGAGCAGCTCGTTGTCGATCAGGCGCACTTCATCGACCCAGGCGGCGATGGCCATGACGACTTTGCCGGGGACGATCTCGCCCTTTACGGCCTCCATCGTTGTGCGGTCCACGACCGACACGTAAATCATCCGCACGCGGCGGTGCTGGGCGATCAGATGGGTGGCCTCGGCGATGAGCCGGTCCACGCGACACTCGCCGGCGGCGACCATGTCGTGCGCCTTGCGCAGCGCCCGGTGGATCACCAGCGCCTCGACCCGCTGCGTCGCGCTCAGGTAGCGGTTGCGCGAACTCATCGCGAGGCCGTCCGGCTCGCGGAGCGTCGGCGCGACGACGACGTCCACCGTGAAGTGCAGGTCGGCGACCATCTTCTTGATCACCGCGACCTGCTGCGCGTCCTTCTGGCCGAAGACGGCGAGGTCGGGACGCACGATGTTGAACAGCTTGGCGACCACCGTGGTGACACCGCGAAAATGCGCCGGGCGCGAGACGCCTTCGAGCGGCTTGGCGATGTGCTCCTCGACGACGTAGGTGGAGTAGCCCTTCGGATAAATCTCCTCCGCGGTCGGCGCGAAAACGATGTCCGCCCCGGCCGCCTCGCACGCGGCGACGTCGGCCTCCAGGTTGCGCGGGTATTTTGTGTAATCCTCGCTCGGCCCGAACTGCGTCGGGTTCACGAAAATGGACACCACCACGGTGTCGGCCTGTTCGGCGGCGATCTTGATGAGGCTCACATGCCCCTCGTGAAGCGCGCCCATGGTGGGCACGAGGCCGATGATCTGGCCCTTGGACCGGAGGTCCTCGGCCAGCGTCTGCATCTCAAAAACCGACGTGATGGTTTGCATGAAGCGTGGGGGTCGCGGGGAAACGCGAGGCTTGAACTAAGCCCCGCCGAGCCGCTTATTCAAGTTTTTCGCCCGTCAAAGCCCACTCTTACGCTTCTTTCATTCGTCCACCCATGATCCGCATCAACGAAAACTACCTGAAACTGAAGGCCTCCTACCTGTTTTCCGACATCGCCAAGCGCGTGACGGCCTACACCACCGCCAACCCCGACAAACCCGTCATCCGCCTCGGCATCGGCGACGTCACCGAGCCCCTCGCGCCCTCCGTGCTCAAGGCCTTCCACGCCGGCGTCGACGAGATGGCCGCCCGCGCCACCTTCAAGGGCTACGGTCCCGAGCAGGGCTACGCCTTCCTTCGCGAAGCGATTGCAACCAACGACTACATCGCCCGCGGCTGCTCCATCGCCGCCGACGAGATTTTCGTCTCCGACGGCTCCAAGTGCGACTGCGGCAACATCCAGGAAATCTTCGCCACCGAGAGCCTCAAGCTCGCCATCCCCGACCCCGTGTATCCCGTTTATGTGGACACGAACGTCATGGCCGGCCGCACCGGCGCCAACCTCGACGGCCGCTACGCGGGCATCACCTACCTCGATTCCACTCCCACCAACGGCTACGTGCCCGCCATCCCCTCCGTCGCGACGGACCTGATCTATCTTTGTTTCCCCAACAACCCGACCGGCGCCGTCGCCACCCGCGCCCAGCTCGAAGCCTGGGTCGCCTACGCCAAGGCCAACAAGGCCATCATCCTCTTCGACAGCGCCTACGAGGCCTACATCCGCGATCCGCAGATCCCCCACTCCATCTACGAAATTCCCGGCGCCGACGAGGTCGCCATCGAGTTCCGCAGCTTCTCCAAGACCGCCGGCTTTACCGGCACGCGCTGCGCCTACACCGTCGTCCCCAAGAAGCTCGTCGCCTACGACGTCGCGGGCAACGTCCACCCTGTCCACGCGCTCTGGAACCGCCGCCACACGACCAAGTTCAACGGCGTCTCCTACCCCGTGCAGAAGGCCGCCGCCGCGATCTTCACGCCCGAGGGCAAGGCCGAGGTGAAGGCGATGACCGACTTCTACCTCGCCAACGCCGCGCTCATCCGCGCCGCCGTCGTCAAGCTCGGCTTCACCTGCATCGGCGGCGACAACGCCCCCTACATCTGGGTCAACACCGGCACCGACTCGTGGGCGTTCTTCGACAAGCTCCTCAACGAGGCCCAGGTCGTCTGCACGCCCGGCGCCGGCTTCGGCAAGTGCGGCGAAGGCCACGTGCGCATCAGCGCCTTCAACTCCCGTGAAAACGTCGAGAAGGCCCTCGTCCGCATCGCCGCCGCGCTCGGCAAGTAAGTCCAAAGTAGACGCGGCGTCCCGCCGCGTTTTCCAAAACCGACTTCACCTCCAACCAACGCGGCAAGATGCCGCGTCTATCGGAACATATGCGTTTTACTACTGCAGTGGGCTAACAGACGTGTCGATTCCGTCCAGTGTCATCAGCATTGCAGACGGTGCGTTCTACGGTTGCAGCAGGCTGACAAGCGTTTCAATTCCCTTGGGCGTGACTAGCATCGGATCTTATGCGTTCCAATACTGCAGCGGACTGACTGGCGTGACGATTCCTGCAGGAGTGACGAACATCGGACCCTACGCGTTCTACGGTTGCAGCAGGCTGACAGGCGTAACGATTCCATCCAGTGTGACCAGTATCGGGGATTATGCGTATTACGGCTGCAGCGGGCTAACCAACGTGACTATTCCCACAGGCGTCACCAGTATTGGATCGAGTGCGTTCTCCGGCTGCAGTGGACTGACAAGCGTTTCGATTCCAACAGGAGTTAACAGCATCGGAAGCGGGGCTTTCTACGGTTGCAGAGGGCTAACCAGCATCTCGATTCCATCTACTGTAACTAGCATCGGCAGTAATGCATTCCAAACATTTACTATCCAAACTTTTTCTAACTCAAGCGGAAGCGGGCTTGTTTCGATCACAGTCGATCCGGCGAATCTAAACTACAGTAGTTTAGACGGTGTGCTCTTCGATAAACTGCAGGCTACACTCATTCAATGCCCGAAAGGCAAGAGCGGGGCTTATATAATTCCTCCCAGCGTCACCAGCATCGCAACCTATGCGTTCTACTACTGCAGCGGGCTGACCAGCGTTTCGATTCCTACGGGCACCACCAGCATTGGAACCTACGCATTCCAACTCTGTAAAGGGCTGACAAGTATTTCGATTCCGTCCAGCGTCACCAGCATTGGAACCTATGCATTCCAAGCCTGCACAGGGCTTGTTTCGATCACAGTCGATCCGGCTAATCTAGACTACAGTAGTTCCGACGGAGTGCTCTTCGATAAACTTCAGACTTCGCTAATCCAATGTCCGATAGGCAAAAGTGGTGATTACACGATTCCGTCCAGCGTCACCAACATTGGAAGCAGCGCCCTCACAAGTTGCAGTGGTCTAACCAGCGTATTGATCCCCGCGGGTGTCATCAGCATCGGAACCTATGCGTTTCAAGGCTGCAGTGGGCTGACCAGCATCTCGATTCCTGCAGGAGTCATTAGCATCGGAACGCAGGCGTTCCAAGGCTGCAGCGGGCTTGTTTCGATCTCAGTCGATCCAGCTAGCCCGACATATAGCAGCAATTCCGACGGAGTGCTCTTCGATAAACCTCAGACTTCGCTAATCCAATGCCCGGGAGGAAAGAACGGTGCTTACGCGATTCCTTCCAGCATCACCAGTATTGGGGACTATGCGTTCTACGGTTGCGGCGGGCTGACCAGCGTTTCGATTCCGCCTAATGTAACCAGCATAGGAACCGGTGCGTTCTTCGTTTGCGCCAAACTAATGGGCGCAATTTTTATGGGAAACGCTCCGGCACTCGGTTCCAGTGCCTTTGCTTCAGTGGCGAGCGGCTTCACGGTGTATTATCTGAACGGCAGTTCGGGTTTCACCTCGCCCACTTGGCAGGGCTATGCGGCATTCCCCATGCAGGGACCGCAATTCACCAGTTCTCCTCCCACCACCAACAGCACGACTGGCGTGTCCTATCACTATTCCTGCACAGCAACAGGGGCGCCACCTCCGGCTTTTGCAGTAACATCGGGTGCCTTGCCCGATGGCCTTTCTATTTCCAGCGCGGGCGTAATCTCGGGCACACCCACGGTGGCTGGCACTTTTAGCGGCACAATCGCCGCCACCAACGGGACGTCTCCCGACGCCACTCAGGCTTTTACCATCACGATCAATACGGCTCTGCAAAGCTGGCGCCAAACGAATTTCGGCACCACCGCCAACACCGGCGCCGCCGCCGATAACGCCGTCTCCAACTTGGACGGTTTGCCCAACCTGCTTGAATACGCCCTCGGAGGCACCCCCACTGTCGCCAACAGCGCCATTCGCCCCAGCGTGAGCACCGTTACCAATGGCGGAGCCAACTACCTCGCGCTGACGTTCACCCCACAGCGCGCCGAGATCACTTACGCCATCGAGGTCAGTGGAAACCTGACTGGTGCTTGGACCAGCATTCCCCTCACAGGGCTGCTCACGATGGGCCAAGCCTATACCTACACCGATACGGTGGCTGTGGCTGCGCGTGCTCCTCGTTTCATTCGTCTGCGCGTCAGCGGTCAGTAAGCATTATAAATGGTGGAACGCGTTGTCCTCAATGCGTTGTCCGGAAGCTGCCCCTCAAACCAAACAGGGGTCAACGCGCTCCACCTCCAGCGCGTCGAACCACTCGCCGGTGCCGGAAATTGACAACCTCATGCCCGCTCGCAGACTTGGCGGCATGTCCCACGTTCTTCAGCGTTATCCTGAGCTGTCGCAGGCCACGAACGAGCAGAAGATCGAGTTGATCGACGAGCTTTGGGAATCCATTCGCAGCTCCGGAGAAATCGCCCTGCCGGCCAGCCACCTGACCGAGCTTGATCGTCGCCTGGAGGCTCTCCGCGCCGACCCCACCCTTGCGATGGACCCTCAAGCCGCGCGGAGTTTGCTGCGCCGGTGATGAAACCGCTGAAAGTCGGCCGTTGGGTGATCGAGTCATAGGGAGGGGCCACCTCCGTGCGGACCGGATCGACAGGCGTTGTCCGGAAGCCGTCCCCCTTCAAACCAAACAGGGGACAACGCGCTCCACCTTGAGCGCCGGAGCAAAGTAGACGCGGCGTCCCGCCGCGTTTCCCAAAACCGACTTCCCCTCCAACCAACGCGGCAGGATGCCGCGTCTACTTCCCTCACTTCGCCGGCAGCGCGCCGACGATCTCCTCGCCCAGCGACGCGACCGCGTCGCCGAGGAGCTGCGCGAGCTTGCCGAAATCCTTGCCGTCCCACGCGGCCTGCGGGGCCGTGAAAACCTTCCGCATCACCACCGCGCCGCCCGGCTTGCCCTCGGTCACCTCGACGGTGCAGGAAAAGCCCACCGCCATCGTGCCGTCGGCCTTCCGCTCGCCTTCGCAGCGGAGCACGCTCACCCCAACGTCGTAGTCGCGTTTCTCGTCAAAGGGAAACGGTTGCAGGTAAACCCGTCCGACCCTGGGCGAACTCTGGAGCCGCGCCATGACCAGCCGCTCGATGCCCGCCGCGGGCAGCTCGGCCCAGCGCGCATAATCTTGATAGGCGATCTCGTTGGACGTGTTGCGCACGATCATGGCCTTGCCGTTGAGATAAGGCACGACCTCGACGCGCCGGAGGCCGATGCGCAGCGCCCCGTCCGCCCGCGCCGGACCGGGGTCGGCGAAGGTCGGACCCGTGAGCACATAGTAATGGGTGGGGTCGGCCTGCGGCGCGGGAAAAAAGGAGCAAGCCGTCTGGCTGAGCAACCCGAAGCCGGCGGCCAGCAGAGCGCCCAACGCGACAAGTTTTTTAAGGAACAGAGATTTCATACCGGCAGAAGAAAGATTGTGAAGGTAGGGACGGACCGCCGAGCCGTCCGGTCAGAGCGTGGGAGCGAGCTTGCTCGCGAGGATCGAACATCGCGAGCAAGCTCGCTCCCACATTGGGCAACCAATCTCGGCGGGCCCAGCGGTCCCGCCCTACCTGAAATCTGAAGCCGGAACATGCCTTGGTTCATTTCGTGGATTCCGTGGAGGGTTGCTTGCGGCCGGTGAGCAGGGCGTTGGGATTGCGCTCGAGGTAGTCGGCCAGCGCGCGCACCGCGGCGGCCGCCTCGCCGAGGCGCACGAACGCCTGCGAGGCGTCGTCTCCGAGATTTTTCTGCGCGCCGACGAAGCGCTGCACGGTTTCGACCGTGCCGGTGAAGGACGCGATCGCCTGGCGCGCGTCCTTGAGGGTGTCGGCCAGCTGCGCGGGCGACGGGCCTTCGCTGTCAAACTTCGCGAGGATGCCGTTCAGCTTCACCGAGGCCGCGTTCATGTTGACGATCGTGTCCTTCAGCTCGGCCGAGGACGCGATTTTTTCTACGGACTCGCCCGCCTTCGTCCACTGGGCGACGAGGGCGCCCGTGTCCATGGCGTTGAGTTTCTTGCGGGTGTCCGTGATCAGGCCCTGCACCTGCGTGGCGAGACCGGCGAAATCCACGCGCTTCACGTTTTCCAGGATGCCGGTGAGGTTGGACTGGAACTGCGAGATGGCGGACGGCACGGCGGGCATCTCGACGTATTTCGATTCCAACCCTCCGGACGGCGGCAGCGGGTAGGCGAGCGGGTCCAGAAAATCGAGTTCCACGAACAGCAGTCCGGTGGCGAGACCGATCACGCCGAGCTGCGCCCGCAGGCCGTGGTCGACGAGAGTCTGGAGCTGCTTGCGGTCGGACACGTCGATGGGGCGGCCCTGCGGATCGGTGATGACGTTGCGCGTGAGCTCGCACACCACGGCCACGACCGACTTGTTCTGCTCCGGCACGTAGCGGAGGTTGAAGTCCACCACCCGACCCACGCGCACGCCGCGGAGTTTCACGGGCGAGCCGAGGTCGAGTCCGTGGATGGATTCGTCGAAGTAGACGATGAACCGCTCGGGCCTGGAAAAGAAGTTCACGCCGCCGAACGCCAGCAGCGCGATCAGGGCCAGCACGAATGCGCCCAAAACAAAGAGGCCGACGATGGCGGGACTGACCTTGGTCTTCACGGTGCGAGTATTTAAAGAGGTTGGCCGACTTGGACAGGCTTAATGTGGGAAGGTGTCACTCGACGTGGGTTTCGCCCCGGTTGAGAAACAGCTTCACCCGTTTGTCGGTGCCGTCGTGCGCGAGGACGCGGGGATCGCCGTCGGCGATGATGCCCTTGGTCTCCTTGTCCAGCATGATAATGCGGTCGGCGATGGAGAAGATGGACGCCAGTTCGTGCGAAACCACCACACAGGTCGTGCCCAGGGTGTCGCGGACGTTGAGGATGAGTTCGTCGAGGCTGCGCGAGCTCAGCGGGTCGAGGCCGGCCGAAGGCTCGTCGAAAAACACGATGGCCGGATCGAGCGCCAGCGCCCGCGCCAGGCCGGCGCGCTTTTTCATGCCGCCGCTGATCTCCGAGGGATAATAGTCCTCGTAGCCCGAGAGCCCCACCTGCGCGAGTTTCATGGACGCCAGCTCGGCGCGCTCGGCCGCCTTGAGCCCGGTGTATTCCTCCAGCGGCAGGCAGACGTTCTGGCGGAGCGTGAGCGAGCTCCACAACGCGCCGCCCTGATAAAGCACGCCGAAGGTCTTGAGCAACGCGCGTTGTCCCGCCGGATCGGCGTCGCTGAACGACTCGCCGAAAAACCGCACCGTCCCCGCCGTCGGCCGGTTGAGCCCGATCATGTGCCGCAGCAGCGTGCTCTTGCCGCAGCCCGAGCCGCCGATGACGAAAAAAATCTCCCCTCGCTTCACGGTAAAGTTGAGATCGTGCAGAAGGACGTTGCCGTCATAGCCGCAGTCCAGGCCGGCGACCTCGATGGCGGGGGATGTGGATAAGCCGTTCATGCGGGGTCAGAGTCCGAAGATGTTGAACAACACCGCGAAAATCGCGTCGGCGACGATGATGAGCAGCAGCCCGGTCACCACGGCGGAGGTGGCCGCCCGCCCCACGCCGACCGCACTGCGCTCCGCCTGCAATCCGCAGTGACAGCCGGCCAACCCCACGAGCAGGCCGAAGGCGGAGGCCTTGATCAGGCCGGTCGCCACGTCGGACAGGTCGATCACCGACTGCGTCTCGACCCAGTAGGCGGCGGGCGGGATGTGCAGCAGGCCGAGCGACACCGCCATGCCGCCGAGGATGCCAAGTCCGTTCGCATAAAGCGCGAGCAACGGCATCATCAACGCCAGCGCCAGCAGGCGAGGCATCACCAGAAAATCCACCGGCCGGATGCCGAGCGTCTGCAACGCGTCGATCTCCTCGTTGGCCTTCATGTTGCCCAGCGTCGCCGCAAACGCCGCGCCCGTGCGCCCCGCGAGAATCATCGCGGTCATCATCGCCCCCATTTCGCGCACCATCACGAGTCCCACCGCGTCGGCCACGTAGATGTCCGCGCCAAACTGCCGCATCAGCACCGCCGACTGGTAGGCCATGATGAGGCCGATGAGCAGGCTGATGAGGCTCACGATCGGCAGCGCCATCGCCCCGCAGGCCTGCATTTCCTCAAGGCAGTCGCGCCAGCGGAATTTATGGGGCCGCTTGATCAGGTTCTTCGCGCTCAGCGAACACTCTCCGACGAAGGTCGCGATGTCGCCCGTCTTGCGCCACACGTCCTGGGCGGCCAGCCCGACGAAGGTGAGAAAATCCCTTGAGCGGTCGGTGATCCGCACCTCCTCGGTGGCCACGGTGAGCTGCCGGATCAGCCGCTGCATCGCGTCGGGCAACGCCGAAAAATCGCACTGCGTCGAGGTCGCCCGGCACCACTGGCGCGCCTCATGGATGAACATCAGCAGCGCGCTGTCCCAGGTCCCGATGTCGTCCGCCAGCGAAAAAACGACCCTCACCGGCGATTGCCCGGCGACCGTCCCCACCCACGAAGGCCGCGGCTCGGTGATGCGCCAGCTCCCTCCCAGCTCCACCCGCAGGCAATCGCCCTCCATGCGCGCCTGCGCCACGGAAACCGACGGGATTGCGGAAGAAGCCGACATTGGCGCCAAGTTGTAGCGACCGCTCCGCCGGAAGGAACGCAAATTTTGTGTCGTTCGCGCGTCGGCGGCCCGCCAAGTTGGCCGGATGCGTTTCCGCACCGTCCTCTTCGATCTCGACGGCACCCTGATCGACCACCTCACCGCCATCCATCGCAGCTATGTGCACACCCTGCCGCAGCTCGGCCTGCCCGCGCCGACCTACCAGCAGGTCAAAAACGCCATCGGCGGCGGCCTGGAAAACGCCATGCGCAAGTTCGTCCCCGAGGAACGGCTGGCCGAAGCCCTGGCCATCTACCGCCCGTTCTGGGACGCCACCATGCTCGACGGTGCCGAACCCATGCCCGGCGCGCACGAGTTGTTGAAAGACCTCCACGCCCGCGGCGTCGTCTGCGGCGTGTTCACCAACAAGCACGGTCCCTCCTCCCGCGCCGTCTGCGCCCACCTCGGCCTCTCTCCCTACCTTGAACTCATCCTCGGCGCGACCGACACCGACTGGCTGAAACCCCAGCCCGAATTCGCCGCCCACGCCCTCGACGCGCTCAAGGCCGTCGCCGCCACCACCTGCCTCGTCGGCGATTCGCCCTGGGACGTCCAAGCCGCCCACGCCGCCGGCTTCCCCTGCTTCGTCGTCACCACCGGCACGCACTCCGCCGACGAACTCCGCGCCGCCGGGGCCGACGGCATCCACGACAGCCTCCTCGCCCTCGGCGCCGCCGAGCTGGATACGCCGCCGGCCTAGCATTACCCTGACACTTCCCTCTCATTTTTAGGCCTGCAAACAAAGTAACCTATTAGGTTACTTTCCCTCTGAAAAACGCCCTCCGATCGAACGGGAAACTTAACGTAGCAATACTGGCACTACTCCGTTTGGTGCGCACCCGCATGTCCGACTTGATCGGATGGGGTCACGGGGATTGCGCCCCGTAACCCTTCCACACCACCGGACATGCGGTTTTCCGCATCCGGCGGTTGGAGGACAGAGAAGTCCTGCACTGACGGATCAAACGCGCCTTGCCGGTCCCGAGAGTCATTAGGGCGTGGAATCCACCATCCCCCAACCCGGCGGCGGACGCGGGAAACCGAGTTTCGCTCGGTGCCCGGCCGTTTCGACCGACTACACGACTTGCTTGCATCCTCATTCTTCTCTGACTCCTTCGGCCCTTCGCTCTTCCCGCCGTTACGCGGGTGTCTTCACTACTACGGCCTCTGCTGACTTCTCCAGCGCTCTCACGCCAGAGATCTCCCCGGGTAAGGTGCGTGATCTTTCGACCCGTGCCGCCAGGCTCTACCCGATGCGTCTTTCGGTGACGGTTGGACTTCGCGTTTTCTCGCACGCTTGTCGCCCGCATCGCGGCCTCGCTGCCTGTTCGTGTTCCTACGGTCGTGTCTTTGCCTCCACCTTCTTTTGCGCTGAGCCCCTCGCGAGGCCCGCCTTGGTCTTGGCTACGGTTGTTGTCACTCCTTCCGAACATTTCGTTTCATTTGTTTAGTTCACGCCCTTGCCGGGCACACGAGGTCGGACCTCCAGGTCCGTCCTGATATTTTCCCGAGGACGCCCAAGCGGATCGGACCTGGTCCGACCTCCATTGAGGCCACGGCTTTAGGGAACTCCTAAAATCCGGCCCCTCCCGCCGCCTCTGCCCGCCCGTGTAGGGCTGGCGCTTGCGCCATGCCTCGCAGGCCGGACAACATCGAACCGGCACGGCGCAAGCGCCGGCCCTACAAACCCTATCTCGGACAGATTTTAGGACCTCCCTTTATTCGCAATGGGTCCAATACCCCGGACTACCGATACCCGAAGCTTGCTTCGGCTTGGTTGGCGGCGGGAGGGACGACCTCCGTGTCGTCCGCGCCGATCCGGTCCACGCGGAAGTGGACCCTCCCAATGCCCGATACGAAGATTGATCCGGGGATGTTTACTTGAAATGGCCTATGCCTTCGGTTGACGCACCCCCGACATGAGCCCGCTGCGCAGGAAGGCCTCGTGCAAATGATCGGGCCTGATGGGCTTGGTGACGTAGTCGTTCATCCCCGCCTGAAGGCATTTCAGCCGGTCGTCGGCCATCGCGTAGGCTGTCAGCGCGATGACGGGAATGTCCCGGTTGATACCCTCGATCTTGCCCGAGCGGATTTGACGGGTCGCCTCGTAGCCGTCCATCCCCGGCATCTGGCAGTCCATGAGCACGGCGTCATAGGGCTGCCGAGGGAGGCGGATGAGCAACTCGAGGCCGTTCTCCACCACGTCCACCGTGTGCCCCATTTTTTCAAGGATGCGGCGCGCAACCATCTGGTTGGTGCGGTTGTCCTCCGCCATCAGGATGCGGAGACCGGAACCGGGCGGGCGACGAACCATGGCCCAGCCGGGATTGGCGGGTTTGGCCGGCACAACGGACTCAAGCCCGAGGATGGCGGTCAGACTGCGGTGGAGTTGCTCTGAACGGACCGGCTTCGTCAGCAACGCCGCGAATTTCGCCGCCTCGATCTGCTGTGGATTCGCGAGATGGCCCGCGGACGAAAGCATGATCAACGGCAGCCCCGCAAACTCGGGCCGCGCGCGTATCTGGAGCGCGAGATGCAGGCCGTTGAGCTGCGGCATGTTCCAGTCGAGCACGCCCAGGGCAAACGGAGCGCCCGCCTTGTGTTGCTCGATGAGCCGCGGAAGAAACAAGGCCGGCTCCGCCAGCATTTCGGCCTCGACCCCGAACGCGGCGAACTGGGCGGCGAGTATCTTGAGGTTGGTCTCATTGTCGTCCACCACCAGCGCCCGCAGTCCGGCAGGCAGATGCCGGTCCAGCGCGGGGAGGATCGGAGTGCGGCGTTGCAGCGACAGCTCGAACCAGAATTTTGAGCCGCGCCCCGGTTCGCTTTCAAAATCGATCTCGCCGCCCATCAGCCCGATCAGCTGGCGGGAGATGGCCAGCCCGAGCCCGGTGCCACCAAAGCGTCGCGTCGTGGTGCCGTCGGCCTGGGTGAAGGGCTGGAAAAGCCGCTTCCGCGCCTCGGGCTCGATGCCGATGCCGGTGTCGCTCACCAGGCAGTGAAAGGAAACCCGCCCGGCGTTTTCGCGCAGCAGGCGCACGCGCACGAGAACCTCCCCCTGCTCGGTGAATTTCACGGCGTTGCCCACCAGGTTGATGAGCACCTGGCGCAGCCGCCCCGCGTCGCCCAGCAGACGATACGCGAGCCGGTCGTCGAAATCGCAGATAAGCTCCACGCCCTTCTCGTGGGCGCGGGGCGCGAGCAGCGCGAGCGCCTCCTCGACCACCTCGCGGAGCTCGAACTCCTCGGACTCGATCCGCAGCCTGCCCGCCTCGATCTTCGAAAAATCGAGGATGTCGTTGATGATGCCGAGCAGGCTCTCGGAGCTGTGCTGGATGACGTTGCCCATCTCGCGCTGGTCGGGCGTGAGCTCGGTTTCCATGAGCAGGCCGGACATGCCGATGATGCCGTTCATCGGCGTGCGGATCTCGTGGCTCATATTCGCGAGGAATTCCGACTTCATCCGCGACGCCGCCAGCGCCTCGTCGCGGGCCTTGGCGAGGTTTTCGGCGAGATTCTTTCGGTCGGTGATGTCCTCGAGCTGCGAAACAAAATGCAGGGGCACGCCCGCCGCGTCGCGCACGACGGATGCGGTGAGCCGCACCCACACGACATGTCCGTCACGATGGAAGTAGCGTTTTTCCATGTGGTAAAAACGGACCTTGCCGGCGAGCAGCGAACGCACGTTGTCCAGGTCGGCGTCGAGATCCTCGGGATGGGTGATGTCGAGAAACGTCTTCTCCAGCAGCGTCGGCTCGTCATAGCCGATGATGTCGCAAAGCGCGGCGTTGACGCGCACCCAGCTCCCGTCGAGCCCCACGATCGCCATGCCGATGCCCGCAAACTCGAAGGCGTTGCGGAACTGCTCCTCGCTCGTGCGCAACGCCTCCTCGGCGCGCTTGCGCCCCGTGAGATCCTGCGCGATTCCCAGAAACCCCGTGATTTTTCCGTCGGCTTCCCGCAACGCGGTGACGCTGAGCAGCACCGGCAGGCGATGCCCGTCCTTGCACACATAGGTCCACTCCCGCATGTCCACCTCTCCTTCGCGCACACGAGCCACGAAGACCTCGAAACCCGGCTCGACGGCGCGCCCGAGTTTGGCCGTAAGCTCGGCGGCTCTCACCGACACCTCGGCGGCGTCGTGGAAAACCGCCGGACTCCGTCCGATCATCTCCTCGTTCGAGTAGCCGAGCATCTTTTCCGCGCCCTTGTTGAAGAAGCGGATTTTCCCGGAGGGGTCGGTCCCGATGATGCCGTAGTCGGTGCCGTTGAGCACGCCCTTGAGTTCGGTCTGGGCCGCCGTGCGCTCATGCACCTGCCGCCTGAGCTGTTCGTTCGCCGCCTTCAGGGCGTCCTCCGCGATGCCGCGGGCCTTCGCGTTGCGACGAACGACGATCATCGCGATGGCGAGCAACGCAAAGGTCAGGCTTCCTCCCAGCAAAATCACCCCTCGCGTCTGCCGCGCGGAACGCGCGCTCTCCCTCTCGCGCGTGGCGAGCAACCGCCGCTCCTCGGCCTCGATGAGGCCCGCGATGCGATGGATTTCCTGAGTCAGCTTCAGGCCGGCGGTATTCGCAATGATCGCGGCGGCCCCCGCACGGTCGCCTGCCTGGCAAAAGGCGAAGGTGGCGTCGTTGCGGGCGATCTTGGCCTGCACGATCGGGGCCAGTTCGGCGACCCGGGCCGTTTGCGAGGGATTGTCCGCGACGAGCGCGCGCAACTCCTGCAGCCTCGTCCGGACTTCCGCCGCCCTGGCCTGCCGGCCTTCCAGATAGTCCTTTTCTCCGGAGATGACATAGCCGCGCACGGCGGACTCGATCTGCGAGATGCGCAGTTCCATCACGTTGATGGCGGTGACGACTTCCTCGGCGTGCCCGATCCAGTCGGCCGTTTTTTCCTGGAGCCGGATGCTCGCGGCGGTGATCACGCCGACCACCATCAGAACCGCCCCCGTCGTGATGAAAAACGGCATCAACCGGTCTTCGATGCCCTTGTGCTTATGCGGACTGGCCAGCGTCCATCCGAAGAGCCCCGCCGCCACGAGGAGCAGGCACAGGCAGGTCAGCACCGCCATGCGGACGGGCTGTCCCCAGGCATAGGCCACCGGCAATCCCGTGAGATACCCGCACAGGCCCACAAACGCCACCGCCATGATTAGCCCTGCGAACAATTCCAGCAACCGGGTCCAGGCACCGCGCAGGCCCAAAAAAATCAAGGCGACACCGCAAAGGACAAACGCGACGACCGTGGGCACCGCCATTCGCCCGGGCAACACATCCATGCCAGGCAGAAACAACTCATCAATGCCCAGGTTCAATCCCGTCTTATGCTCCAGCCCGGTCGCCAGACCGATGAAAAGCACCAGCACGCCCGTGGCCGTGGTTGCCCGGGGGGCGCCGCACGCCTTTGCCACAAAACCCGCGCCGATGGCCATGAAGCAGATGGCCGTGTTCACCACCATCGGCGTTTCATTCGCCATCAGGGCCGTCTTCTCAACGTGCCCCGTGACCCAGGCCAGCAGCACCAAGGCCGCCAATGCCATCAGCACGATGCCGGAAATGGACAACCAGAGAGACGCGCGCGACGACTGTGCCTTTGAATCCAACGGCTCCACTAGAGAGACGCCGCCGGCCGAAGTCCACTCATCAGCAATAAGGTTTTCATCCCTGTCCTTCGCTGAGCATCCCACGCAGCTCCTCCGGGTCGCCGACCGGAGCCCGGCACGTCTCGCCGATGCACACATACGCCGCCGCCCGGCCGTCGAGCCAACGCATCCCGGCCAGCCACGGCGCGCGCTCCGCCAGCCAGCGCCGACCCTCGCCGCCGTCGGCCGCCAGCATCGTCCGTCTCGGGCCAAACCTCGCGGTGACCATCGCGGCCAACGCCTGGAAATCGGCGTTCTGCGGATCGCCCGCGATCACCACCTGCGTCGGCGCCTCCAGCGCCCGCTCGATGGCGCACAGCATCTCCGGCAAAGCGTGCGGCGTCTTCGCCCACTGCGGCCGCAACGCCTCGATCGTCCGCCGCGCACGGCTGCGTAACGAGTCGTCGTGAAAAACCGCCGCCAGCCGCAGCAGATTCGCCGCCGTCACCGAATTCGGCGAAGGCTCCGCGCCGTCGTAGTCTTCCTTCAGCCGCAGCACGATGCTCGCGTCGTCGGCCCGCGAGTTGAAATAGCCGCCGTCCTTTTCGTCCCAGAACAGCGCGTCCATCGTCTGCTGCAACCGCTCCGCCCATTGCAGCCAGCGCGCGTCAAACGTCGCCTCGTAGAGATCGAGCAACCCCGCGACGAGATACGCGTAATCTTCCGCAAACCCCTCGTTCGCCCCGCGCCCCTCGCGATAGCACCGATATAGAATCCCACGATCCTCGTCATAGAGTTCGCGCCGGATGAACTCCGCCGCGCGCGCCGCCGCGTCGAGGTAAAACTCGCGCTTGTCGGCCAGGCACTCCGCCGGCGCCACCGCCCCGCGCGCCAGCGCCGAGATCATCAGGCCGTTCCACGCCGTGATGACCTTGTCGTCGAGATGCGGACGCGGACGCTGCGCCCGCACCGCGCGGAGCTTTTCGAGCGACGACACCAGCACCTCGACGGCAAACGCCGACGTGAGCCCGTGGCGCCGCGCCGTCTCGCCGAGCGGACGCCGCTGCATGAGGATGTTTCTTCCCGTAAACTCGTTTTGCGGGTCGAGCGACATCGGCACATTGCCCTCGGCGGCGACGCCATAGTGATCGCAGAAAAACGCCGCGTGCTCCTTCAGGGCCGCGACGATCTCGTCGCGCGTCCACACGTAAAAAGCGCCCTCCGCGTGCTCCGCCTTTCCATGTTCGAGCAGCGAGTCCGCGTCCTCCGCCGAGAAAAACGCCCCGCCCGGCGCGGACAGGTCGCGCAACGTGTAATCAAAGATGTCGCGCGCCACCCAGGCGAAGCGCTCGTCGCCCGCCGCGAGGTGCGCGTCGAGGCAGTTCACCGCGATCTGCGCCTGGTCGTAGAGCATTTTCTCGAAGTGCGGCACGAACCACGCCTCGTCCACCGAGTAGCGGTGAAAACCGCCGCCCACGTGGTCATGGATGCCGCCCTCGGCCATGCGTTGAAGGGTGGTTGTCGCCATCCGCACCGCCTCGCGGCCCGCCTCTGACGCGACACCCTGGATCGCCGCCGCGCGGAAAAGAAAGTTGAGATTGGACGCACGCGGAAACTTCGGCGCGCCGCCGAAGCCGCCGTTTTGCGCGTCGAAGTTCTCGTTGAAATACTCGAAGCACTTTTCGAACGCCGTCCCGCCCGTGTCGTGCAGGTCGGGCACGCCGCCTTCGTCGGGCGGGCGTTGATCTCGATGCTCGGTCAACGTGGCGATCACCCGCTCGCCCTCCGCCACGACTTTCGCCCGGTCGGTCGCCCACGCCTTCGTGATCGCGTTGAGCAACGACGGGAAACCCATGCGCCCCTGCCGGTCCTCCGGGGGAAAATACGTGCCGCCGAAAAACGGCTTCAGTTCCGGCGTGAGAAACGCGCTGAGCGGCCAGCCGCCGCGGCCGGTGAGCGACTGCACGTAGGTCATGTAGACCTTGTCCACGTCGGGACGCTCCTCGCGGTCCACCTTGATCGAGACGAAGTGTTCGTTGAGCAGCGCCGCGATGGCGTCGTTTTCAAACGACTCGTGCGCCATCACGTGGCACCAGTGGCAGGTCGAGTAGCCGATGCTCAGAAAAATCGGCTTTTGCTCCATGCGCGCCTTGGCAAAGGCGGCTTCGCCCCACGGCATCCAGTCGACGGGATTGCCGGCATGTTGAAGCAGGTAGGGCGATTTCTCGGCGGCAAGGGCGTTGGGCATGGATGGAAAACACCAGTAAGCGCAAAGTCGCTCCGCCGCCAAGGCTGACGCCAAGAAAACTCCGCCTTCTTACGGGGCGGAGCCTCCGCTTTCCCTCCAGCGTCCCTCGACCAGCGTCGTCTTGGGCATGGCGGGCAGGCCAAATTCATTGCGAGCCAGTTCGCCGGCCAGTTGTTCAACCGCCGTGGTAAAAATATCCTCCCACGACTGTTGGACACCAGGAAAGGCCGCCCCGGCGGCCCGATCGAGGCTTGCATAGCCGACGTCGGCGGGAATCCGCGCCCCGCATCGCCGCAGCCAATCAACCGCATGATCCGGATGGTTACCGATCACCGCATCCGGCGAATGCCGCAGGAACCACTTTGCAAATTCCTCCTCCCCCTGCCCATCCTTCAACATCAACGGAGCGATGCCGGCCCCGCCGTGCAAACGCGGCGCGCACAAGGCCGCCGCCTGCCAGTAGTGACGCGAGCGGGCATCCTCGTCCCTTCTCATCACGCAGCCGATACGCCGGTGCCCGGCGGCGCGCAACTCGCGGTAGCATGTCAGCAATCCGCCGAAGTGTGCGTTCGCCACGCGGTTCATTTCCTTCTGGGAAAACGAATATCCCAAGGCCACCACCGCATGCAGGCTCCAGTCGATCTGCAGCGGAAGAAGATCGAGAGGCATCGGGGCGATGATCAGCCCGCGAATGCCGCGATTGAATAGCACCCGGCCCACACTCGCCGAGTCCTTGCCCCGATGCCCGAGCGGGAACAACTCCAGCTTCATACCGATCTCCCTGGCCCTCTGCTGGGTGATATCCCAGAATGACGCCAAGACCGGCGCATGATGGAACCCCGTTCCCTCAATGAGCATCGCGATCACCTCACCCGTCGCATTGACCCGCCGGCTCCTCACTTGAGTAAGCAAGGCGCTCACCAAAATATTGCCGCGATAATTCATCTTCCTGGCCAGCGCCTGCACCCTTTCCCGCGTGGCGGGCGAAATCGCGGGATTGTTGCGCAAGGCCATGGACACCGTCGCATGGCTGACGCCAAGCTTTGCAGCCAATTCACGTAAGGAGGGTGGGCGCGGGTCCATTTTATTTAACGTGGTAAACTCTGGCGCGGTTGTATCGTTTGACAATCGGATAAGTGTGCTTCCACCCCCCCCACCGCGCCATGTCTTCGTCGCACCCTCCCTTTCTGCGTCCGCCCTCCCCTTTCGCCCTTCGTTCCCGCACCCGCAACGCCTTCACCCTCGTCGAACTGCTCGCCGTGATCGCTATCGTCGGCGTCCTCGCCGCCCTTCTTTTCGCCGCCTACGGAGGCATTATGCGTGCGAAAAACACCTCCGTCTGCCTCGCAAACCTACGGCAGATCGGCACGGCCACGCTCGTTTATTGCGCCGACCATAAAGGCGATTTTCCCCGCGCCGTCTCCTTCCCTCCAAACACGGTCAGATCCGACAGCCCTTGGAACACACTGCTCAACGTCTATCTGGGCCTCCCCAGCGAGTCGGCCCCCTCCCCCATCTACAAATGTCCCGCCGATCCCCGAGATTATATGACCGTTCAAAACGGAACGACCCGTTACGCCCGCTCCTATTCCTTCAACGGGACGCCCGACCTTTCCGCTTCCACCGTGATCGGGACCATGGGCTTGGTCCAGACCACCGGCGTCGGCAACCACCAGTATCCTGTAAGAAAACTGGCCCACATCACCGCACCGTCGAAGACCATCATGGTGACCGAATGGTGGACCAACAAGACCGGCGACCTCCGCGAAAACTGGCAGGACTCCTATACGTGCAGTCAGATCACCGCAGGCTGGACTCTCCTGTCAAATGTGCCGATCAGTCACGAAAGATCCGGGTATTATCACGGGGCCAATTATAATGCCGTGTTTGTAGACGGCCACGTGCAGTCCGTTACTCCGGAAGAAATCATCCGCGGCTGGTCGGAACCGGGCCGAGCCACGATGTGGACCGCGATCCGTTAAGACCCTCCTTCGCTCCCGCCCCTCTCCCCCTAAATATCACCCATGAAGCCTCTGTCTGCGTTCATTGTTTCCCCACTCGCGTTCGCCGTCCTCGGCGCGACCGCCTCGGCCCGCGACCTCGTCGTCGATGCGCGCGGCGGCACGCCCTACGCCACCTTGTCGTCCGCCGTCGCCGAGGCCGGTCCCGGCGATACGATCATCATCGCGAAAGGCAGCGGCCCCTACCGTGAGACGCTGGCCCTCAAAAAATCCGGCACCGCCGAGGCTCCCATCGTCGTCGAAGGAAACGGCGAAACCGTCACCGGTTTTGAGCCGCTCGTCTTCGCCAAGGAAAACGGCGCCTGGCTCGCCCGTCTCCCGAAGCCGTTTCCCCTCGTGCTTACCTATAACGGCGTGCGCGTCCTCCAGGATGCCACCGCCGCTCCGGACGTGTTCTTGGCTCCGATCAAACTGCGGGAGGACAAGGTCACTATCGAACTCCTCCCCGGCGGTTCCCCCGAAAACTGGGAGGTCTCCGTGCGCGACTGCGCCGTGGCCATTCACAACGCCTCCTACCAAACCTACCGCAACCTTGTCGCCACCGGCGCCACCAACGATGGCTTCAACATCCATGGCAAGGGCGAAGGACTGCTCTTCGAAAACATCGTCGGCGCCAATAATCTGGACGAGGGCTTTTCCGCCCACGACGGCATCGCCTGCGAACTCAGGGGCGGCTTTTTCTTTCGCAATGAAAACGGCATCGCCAATCCCAATGACAGAACGATCGCCACGGGTGTCCGCGTCTATGACAACCTCGGATGGGGACTTTCCCTGAACCAAAGCTCCGTCGCGACCCTCGTCGACGTGAAGTCGTGGAATAACGACCTCGCCCAATATCGTTTCATCCACAGCGCCCGGGGCACTTGTGCCGAGGTCTGGGCTTGGGCGCCCACGTGGACCACGCGCCGCTATCGCAGCTACACCGACTCCGCCAACTCCGGCAACAAACCCTGCGCCCTCAGCAATTACGCGGCCGCACCGCTACCCGGAACATGGCCGAGCCTGCCGCAGATCGCGACCACGCCGGTGCCGCCCAATCCGCTCCCTGCCGTGCCGACTGCACGGGATGTTCTCCAAGCAGGAACGGGTGCCACTGCCCCGGCCGCCCCCTTGCGCTGATTTTTCGCATCACGCCCGCTGAATGACCCTCCCCCCCCACCGAGATGACCGCCCCTGCCCGCCTTCTGCTCACCACCTGTTTTGCGCTCATTGCGGGCACCACGCTCGCGGCGCGCGACCTCGTCGTGGACCAGCGCGGCGGCGCGCCCTATAAGACCCTCTCCAGCGCCGCAGCGGAGGCCGCTCCCGGCGACACCCTCATCATCGCCAAAGGCAGCGGTCCGTATCGGGAAACTTTATTCATCAAACAGTCCGGCACCGCCGGGGCTCCCATCGTCGTCGATGGCAACGGCGAGACCGTGACCGGTTTCGCTTCCTTGGTCTTCGCGCGCGAAGGCTACGTTTGGATCGCGCGTCTCCCACAGGCATTTCCCGTGGTGATTGCCCACAAGGGCGCGCGCATCCTTCAGGACGCCGCCGGCACGTTCCTCGGCCCGATCAAACTGCGTGCAGACAATCGCACGATTGAACTCCTCCCCGGCGCCTCCCCCGAGGGCTGGGAGGCCTCCGATCGTGACTACGCCGTGCGCACGGCCGGGGCGTCCCACCATGTCTATCGCAACCTTGTCGCCACCGGCGGCGCCAACGACGGGTTCAATCTCCACGGCGCCGGCAAAAACCTCCGCTTCGAGAACATCACCGCCGCCAACAATCTCGACGAGGGCTTCTCCGCCCACGACGACACCGGCTGCGAAATTCTCGGCGGCTCTTTCTGGGGCAATGACAACGGTCTCTCCAACAATCTGAACACCGTGATGACCGCCACGGACATCAAGATTCACGACAACATCGGATGGGGCCTTGGTTTCAGCGGCAACACCGTGAGCCACCTCACCAACGTCCAAATCTGGAATAACGGCATGGCGCAGGTTCGTTTCGAGGGAAAATCCTCCGGCACTCTCAAGGAAGTCATCGCTTGGGCTCCCCCGTGGAACTCCCGTCCTTGGACCACCTACAAGGAATCGTCCACCAGCAAAGCCGCTCCAACGGTCTTCCGGGGAGAATCGCCCGCGCCCTCGCCGGAACGTTGGCAGGGCAGCCTGCAAATCGGCACAACCCAGCCCCCCGCTTCGCCCAAAACGACGGGCGCGCCGATAGGTCCGGCATCCACCAGCCCGGTCGCCGCCGACCCGGTTGCCGTTAACATTGCACGCCTGATCAACGACGCGATCCGGTCCGGCCGGCCGTCCCTGAAAATTCCCGCCGGCACTCACCGCGTCTCCGAGACGATCCTCATCGACGACGCGAGCAATCTCTCCATCGACGGCACCGGCGTCACCCTCGTGATGACCGACGGTCGTCGCGGACTCCTGCGCATCAACCGAGCCGATCGCCTTCAACTTCGCGGGTTCACCCTGGCCTACGATCCGCTCCGCCACACCCAAGCCACGATCACCCGCGCCTCCTCCGGCTCGTTTGATTTCACTGTGCAAGACGGCTACCCCGACCTCACGTCCGATTACGTCCGCCCTCCCGCACACTTGTTCAACGCCGCCGGACGTCGCCACCCCGACGCCTTCGATTTCTACAAACCCTCCCTCGCGCTCGGCTCCCCGCGCACCGGCACCGCGACCGCTCCCTCATCCTGGCCCGCCACGCTCGCCGCCGGGGATCAGGTCGTCTTCGACCGCCGTGAGATCGACCGCGCCAACGCCGTCGAGATCCGCAACAACACCGGCCCGGTTCTCTTCGAGGATGTCACCCTGCTCGATTCGCCCGCACTTGGTTTCGCCGGCCGCTACTGCGAGGCCGAGGTGATCCTCCGCCGCGTCGTCATCCGCCCCGGTCCTCTTCCAGCCGGAGCCACGCAGCCGCGCCTCTTCTCCACCAACGCCGACGCCGTCAACTTCGTGCAATGCCGCGTCGGTCCGCGCCTGGAAGCCTGCGACTTCTCCGGCATGGGCGACGACTCGCTCAACGTCCACGGCTACTTCCTGCCCGTCGTGCGCGTGCTCTCGCCGACTTCCTTTCTTACCGCCCTGCCCAACGGTCCCGGCGACTTCGTCAAGCCCCTGCATCGCGGCGACGCCCTGCGCATTTATGAACCCGGCGCATTCTCCGTCATCGGTGCCGCCACCTTCGCTTCCATCCGCGCCCTGCCCGATATCGGTGACGTGACCGTCGCGGAGATGAAGACCCTTTTCCCCATCGGCTTCACACGCGTGTTCACCGTTTACCAGGTTGAGCTCGACGCACCCTCCAGGCTCGTGGCCGGCCAATGGTTCGACTGCCCCGCCGTCAACAGCGGCGGCTTCATCGTGCGCGACAGTTATTTCCACGACCATCGGGGACGCGGCCTGCGTATCATGGCTGGCGACGGCGTGGTGGAAAACAACCGCTTCGAGCGTCTCACCAAATCCGCCATCTCCATCGGCCCCGAACTCGGCTTTTGGCGCGAGGCCGGCTGGGTCAAAAATGTCCGCGTCTCCGACAACAAGATTCGCGACATCGGCATCGACCGCAGTCTCGCCGCCGACGGCTCCTACGTGCCAGGTGCCATCGGCGTGTTCGTCCACACCCAGAGCGGCAAACCTCCCTATCCTCCCGGCAACGAGGACATCATCATTGAAAACAATCTCATCGATGGCAGCCCCGTCGCCGGCATCCACGCCTACGCCGCGCGCGGGCTTGTCATCCGAAACAACACCTTCCTACGCACCAACCTCGTGCGCGCCGCCGGCACAACCGATCCGACCAACCTCCTCCTGACGTCCGGCCCCATTTCCACCGACGGCGCCTCCACAGTCACGCAGGAGGGCAATAGCTACGCTCACTCGACCCCGACGAGATGAGTATCCCGCCCGCCATCCAACTTCCGATTCTCGCCCCCCCCCAGCAACCCTGACTCCACCCATATGAAAACACACCGCCTGCTCGCTCCCATCGCCCTGCTCGTCCTCGTCGCTCTGCCCGCCCGGGCCGCGCTTCCCATCGTCGAAAATTTCAACAGCTACACCGCCAGCCCCACCGATGTCACCGGCATCGGCAGTTCCCCCGGCTTCGGCGGCACGGGCAACGGCTGGCTGAGCGGCTGGAGAAGCAGCACTTCGAACACCACGGTCACGGCAAAGGTGCTGGACACCACTCCCCTCAACTCGGGCGGAAACTATTTTTCAACCACCATCGCCACCGGAGCCACCACCTCCGTCGATCGCGGCGGCATCGGTCGGGGTTACGACTTCACCGGCAATTCCCTCGCCACAACCGCCTTCAACGTGAACTTCGATTTCCGGGTCGATACCCTCGTAGCCAACCTGCGTTATGACATCTTCGACACCAGCGCGCGCGGGTTTTCCCCGAACAGCAACACCAGCTGGCAGCTCGAGGCTCATGACGGCTTTTGGTTTGTCCGCAACGGTGCCTTGGATACTTCGACCGGCATGGCCTTCAGCGCCGCCACCACCTATTCCATTTCCATCGGCGTGAATACCGCCACCTCGAAGTGGAGCTACAGCATCTACGATGGCTCCACCACGGTGTCCGGCACCGCTCTCAATTTCAGAGGCAACGGGACCAACACCGACACCAATCCTGCGGGTGCCCGCTGGTTCATGGTGACGGCGGGTGAAATCGCCGACGCAGCCGCCGCCAGCACCACCTTCTCGTTGGATAACCTCGTCATCAGCACGATCCCCGAGCCCTCGACCACCGCCCTGCTCTTCGGCGCGGCCACTCTGGGTGCTGTCTGTATTTGGAGACGCCGCCGCTGATCGTCGGACAGGCTCTTCCAAAATCCCCCGCAGTCAGTCGCAGGCACCCAAGGATTCGTGCCGCAACGGACCTTCATGTCCCCCGCACACCACCCATCACACTAAATCTTCCCGTTATGAACACCCGGCTCCGCTTCCTTGCCTTACCTCCCCTGCTCATTGCCGCAACGATCCCTGCGCAGGCCGTCCTCATCACCGAAGACTTCAACAGTTATACGACCGGGACCAACATCACTCGCGACTTAACGTGGGCCGACGGCTTCGGTCCGGGAGTAAACGGCCTCTGGATCGCGGGCTGGAGAAGCGCGTCCTCCAATGTGACGGTTTCCGCCCAAATCCTGAATACCAAGCCTCTCGCCAAATCGTCAGGGAACTACCTTTCCGGCACCATCGCCACCAGCGCCACCTACACTTCGCAGAACGGCGGCGCGCTTGGACGTCCCTACGACATCACCGCCAATTCCCTCTCCAAGGCCCCGTTCAAGGTGAGCTTCGACTTCCGCGCCGACGTCGCCCCCGAAAAGTTACGCTTTGATATCTACGACAACGCCGGACACGCCGCTAATTCCAATGGCGCCAGCTGGCAGCTGATCGCCCGCGACGGCTTGTGGCACGTGCGCAATGCTCGCGCCGAAACCCCCACCACCCTGCCCTTCGCCACCGGCGTGCGCTATGCCGTTTCCATCCAGGTAGATCCCATCAACTTCAAATGGAGCGTGGTTATCGACAACGGAACGGCCAAGGCCGCCTTCGATGATCTGGATTTTCGCCAGCATGCGTTTTCCGCGGACACCAATTTATCATCCGAGGGCGGGCGATGGTTCATGGTCGGCGCCAGCGAAACCACCGAGGCCGGCGCCGACACCGCCGTCTTCTCCCTCGACAACATCTCCATCACCACCGCGCCCTAGCCGCCGGACCCGCCTTTCGTTTTCCCCTGGAGGGCGGACCGCCGTGTCCGCCGTCGAATACCTCAAGACCGCGACGGCGGACACGGCGGGCCGCCCTCCAGTCACATCCCATCCTGATGAATTTTCAGCAGCCCCTGCGGCATGCCAGACAGCTCAATTTCCCCATCCCCAACCCTGCCCCAAAAATATGAACCTACCCCGTCTCCTCCCCCTGACGCTGCTTGCCGTCTTTATCTCGCTGGCAACCTCCGCCTCGGCGCAGACCCCCGTCTACACGTGGAACCCCACCACCCTGTATAACCAGACCCACCCCACCAGTCCCTACGCATGGACCACTGATTGGGTCGCCCGCCCTCCAAGCGGCACGAGCCTGAAGATAACCGTCCCCTCCACCGCCGCCACCGGCACTTTTTATAATTTCATCACGGTGCCCGCCGGCACCCTGCAAAACGGCCAGGAATACACGGTAAAACTGACCTTTGAGGTCTCCGTTCCCACCGGATTCCCTCGCACTTTTTATATGTTCGCCCGCAACACCGCAGGTTTCGGGAATGATATATGGCGCAAAATCATTGATGATCCCGGCCATACGCGCACCGAAACCTTCGTGATCGATCTGCGCACGATCGGCACGGGCAACACCTGGTCGTTTTACGTGGGCATGCAAGGCCCGGGCTCCATCATCATCGATAGCTTCACCATTGTGAGTGGTTCCGGAAATGTTGTCGCCACCGCCGCCACCTCAGGGACGCCGGAATCCAACCTGCCCCCCGGCGTCACCGAAGCGACCGGCGCCCCCGTCATCACCATCACGCCGCCGGTGGCACCCCCGACTCCGCTCACCCTTTCGATGGCGAACTATGCCTTCGTCGCCGATGTGAACGGCGTTCCCGTCTCCACCGCCGTCGCCGAACAAAACGCCCTCAGTCTCCAGACCGCCCTCACCGACTGCAAGACGCTGAACGCCTCCAAGCTGATCCTCCTCCCGGGAACCTATCGGCTCTCACCCTCCTCGAATCTCACGCTCAACGCCCTCGACGATTTCACCCTCGACGGACAAGGCGCCGAATTAATCTTCACCAAGCTGCGAAACGGCAGTCACTTCGATTTATATAGATGCCAGCGCGTCGTCGTAAAAAACCTCTATATTGATTGGGACTGGGAGGCGAACCCCATCTCCAGCCTCGGCCAGGTGCAGAATTTCACGCAGACGGGAAATACCGCCAGCTTCGACCTCACCTTCACGGACCTCAACGCGACCCAAACGCTCAAGAGAACCACCGTCACCTGGATGAGCATGCTCGAATATAACTACAACACCCTGATGCGCACCAACCCCGAGAAAAACGATATTTCCGGCGGAACAACCCTGACCTTCAGCAACATTTCAAACAACACGGTGCATGTATCGGCCAATCCCTACAAGCCGGTGCTGACCAACGGAAAATACTACAACATCCGGCACCTCTATTACCAGACCATCGCCTTCAAGCTGATCCGCAGCAACGACGTGGCCTTTGACAATGCAACCGTTTATTCAAATCCCGGCATGGTCTGGGTGCTGACCGACGGCTCCCACCACGTCCGGCTCCTCAATTGCAGCGTCACACGCCGCACCGGCTCCCGCAATCCCTACACCTCGTCGGCCGATGGCGTTCACGCCGATCAGACTTCCGGCAACATCGAACTGGACGGCTGTTACTTCACCGGCTTGGGCGATGACTCGATCAACCTCCACAACAACTGCTGGCAGGGAGGCTTCGATTTCGCCTACAGCACCAGCACCAAACTGCGCTTCCTCAATTGCGCCCTGCGCATCGCGCCCAACGATACTCTCGAATTTTTCGACGCCAACTATTCGCCGCTCAATGTTGCGCTGGTCGTCCAATCCTTGGTGTCCACACCGGATGCGAATGGTAAATTTACCATGGACGTCACCTTCACGACGCCCGTGCCCGCCGGCATCCCCCGCCTGGCGATCGTCCGAAATCGGGCCTATGAAATATCAAATGTGCGTATAAACAACTGCACCTTCCACGATACCAACGGCCGGGCCATGTTGCTCTCCGCAAAAAATGTCACCGTGGAAGACTGTTGGTTCCATCATGTGTTTAGCAGCCCGATCCAACTACATACGGAAATTGTGGATAACGCATGGGCCGAGGGCTCCGGCGCCCAAAACATCGTCATCCGCAACAACTCGTTTGATAATAACAACACCTTGGGCAAATGGGCCGGCGCGGAAATCCATGCCGGGGCAATCATCCCTTGGGGGCTCACGTCCGCGCCGCTTTTCAAAGATATATTAATTGAAAGCAACGTCTTCTGGAACAGCCCCGGGCCCAGCGCGGCGTTTGAATCCAGTCAAAACGTCGTCGTCCTCGGCAACGAATTCCGTTTCAGCCAGAATCGCTCCAACGCCACCCGCTATGCCGGGTCGTTGTATGCAGCCTACTCCTCCTTGTTGGCACTGGGAGGCAACACGTGGGTGTATTGGTCCACCGGCATGACCGCCCTCCCGGCGGTGGTCTACGATCCCGCCACAACCTCCTCGATCGACCCTGAACTCAACGTGCAGACCAACCATTGAGGAATGAGGACGGCGCCGGCGCGCCCGGAGGCTCTCCCCGGGTCGCGCTGCAGTCGGCGTCAGGGGCATGGTCGAAAGGCCGTGCCCGCCTGTTTTTTCATGCATAACAAATCCACTTCTTCCAAACACCGCTACGCGCTCGTCGGCACCGGCGGACGCGCCCCGATGTTCCTCGATCCCATCGCGGACACCTACCGCGCCAACTGCGAACTCGTCGGCCTGTGCGATCTCAGCGCCACCCGCCTCGCCTGGCACCAGCAGCGCCTCGCGCTCGCCTACGGGACCACGCCACCGCCCGCCTACGCCGCCGCGGACTTCGACCGCATGCTGGCCGAGCAGAAACCCGACACCGTCATCGTCTGCACGCCCGACTACACCCACCACGACTACATCGTCCGCGCCCTCGACGCCGGCTGCGACGTGATTTCCGAAAAACCCCTCACCACCAGCGGGGAAAACTACACCGCCATCACCGACGCCGTCCGCCGCTCGGGCCGGAGAGTGCGCACCACCTTCAACTACCGCTGGGGCGTAGGTGCCACCACCGTCCGCAAACTCATCGCCGAAGGCTCCATCGGCAAAGTGAAGCTCGTCGACTTCGAATACATGCTGAACACCTCCCATGGCGCCGACTACTTCCGCCGCTGGCACAGCTATAAAAAATGCTCCGGCGGCCTCCTCGTGCACAAGTCCACCCACCACTTCGACCTCGTCAACTGGTGGATCGACGCCATTCCCGATACCGTCTTCGCCATGGGCGACCTCGTCTTTTACGGCAAGAAAAACGCCATCTCCCGCGGCCAGGAACACCTCACCGCCTATCCCCGCTACACCGACGAAACAAAGGCGATCAACGACCCGTTTCGCTTCGACCTGAAACGCGACCCCACCCTTAAGGCCCTCTATTTCGACGCCGAGTCCGAAACGGGCTACCTGCGCGATCAAAACGTCTTTCGCGACGGCATCGACATCGAGGACACCATGAGCGTCATGGTCCGCTACCGCACCGGCGCGATGATGAGCTACTCCCTCAACGCCTTCTGCCCCTGCGAAGGTTTCCGCGCCTCCATCACCGGCGACGCCGGCCGCCTCGAATACGTCGAGGAGCACGCCTCGCACATCATCACCGGCGACCGCGACATCAAGACCGAGTCCCTCGGCGAAGAACCCACGCGGCTCACCCTGCATCCGCTCTTCCAATCCCCGCGCCGCGTGCCCATCCCCAAGGTGGACGCGCCCCACGGCGGCGGCGACCCGCTCATCCAAGAGCAGATTTTCTCCGCCCATCCGCCGGCTGATCCGTTCCGCCGCAGCGCGGGACACGAGCAGGGGGCCGCCTCGCTCCTCGTCGGCGCCGCCGCCAACCGCGCCCTCGCCACCGGCCAACCCGTCCGCATCGCCGACATCGCCGATCTTCGCCCCGATGCCCGCCATCTCAGCCAGTTGATCTGAGCCTGCTGGTGTTGCCGCGCCCGCCCATGTCATCCCACGCCCGACCGCGCAAAGGCTTCGCCCTGCTCATCACCATCACGCTGCTCGCGTTTCTGGTGCTGCTTCTGGTGTCGCTCGCTTCGTTGATGCGCGTGGAAACCCAGGTCGCCTCCAACGGCCAGAGGCTGGCCGGCGCCCGCGCCCACGCTTTGCTGGCTCTGAATCTCGCGCTCGGCCAGCTCCAGAAATACGCCGGTCCCGACAAGGCGGTCAGCGCGCGCGCCGACATCACCACTGCGGGTGCGCTCCCCCAGCCTTATCTCACCGGCATCTGGAAAACTACCAACGCCACCTCCATCCCCGATGTCTGGCTGGTCAGCGGCAACGAGAATTCCCCCGTCGCCAAGACCCCGGCCAACGTCCTCGATCCCGCCACCGGCACCGAGCCCGTGGTCGACGGCACTTCCGGCTATGTCTTTCTCGTCGGCTCCAATTCCGTCTCCGCCAACGCCCGGCGCGTGCGACTCGACAAGCAGGCCATCACCGCACCGGCAGGCTCGGTTCCCGGGCTGACCGCCTCCGCCATCGTCGGCAACTACGCCTGGTGGGTCGGCGACGAGGGCATCAAGGCCAGCGCCACCCTCGTCAACCCGCTGCTCGCGACCAATCCCATCGCCTACGACAACGCCACCGGCAGCACCGTCGGCGGCGTCGTTCAGGGCGACAACTGGAGCGCCGAGCCCCTCAAACGCGCCCGCCTCGACCAGATGCAGCTCGCCCGCCCTCGGCTGGAGCACCTGTTCACCACGTTCAACCCCGACAGCGACGGCCTCACCGGACTGCCCAAAGTCAAAAACCAGTCGCAGCTGATGCTGATGACCAACTCGCCCACCGCGGCCCAGTTGAAGGCCCAGTTCTACGGCCTCACTCCGCTCAGCCGCGCCGTGCTCGCAGACGTGACCAACGGCCGCCTCAAAAAGGACCTCTCCGACACCACCGCTTCGCCCGACCCCGCCATCCTCAAGTTCCAGCAAACCCGGCTTTCCGCTGCGGGCGCGCCCTCGGGAGTCTACGACGCCTACTACACCCCGGTCGCCGCGTCAGTCCCCACCGCCAATACCTATCCCGCCTTTTCCATCGGTCCGGTGCTCACGGAGGTCGGCGTGCGGCTTAATTTCTATCTGAACAGCACCGACAACACGGTCCACTACGCCTACGTGATCGACGCCGAGTTGTGGAACCCCTACGCCGCCCATCTGCGCCTCTCCGCCTCCACCCCGCTGACCGTGGAGATCAGCGGCCTGCCTGCCTTCACGGTCAGAACAACCAAAGCGGATGGAACCCCCGCCGCTACCAACACCACTTTCACACTCCCAACCCTCACGGCCACGTTCGATCCCGCCTCCACCGCCGACCCGGCGAATCCCTGGAAAGAAGGTCGCATACGCGTGTTCCGCGGGACGGGCACTCTGGAACAAGTCGGGCCCGCCACCACCCCACCCGCCACCGTGGCCATCTTCGACGCCGTCCTGCCAGGCGCGCCGGCCGACCCCGCCGCCGCCACCGTCACCGCGACCTATCCCGCGACCACCTCGTTCAACGCCGTGCTCAAGGTCAACGGCGCCGTGCTCGCCACCTACGAGCCCCATCTGCTCGCGGGACCGCCCCTCCAATATAACGCGGGCACCTCCACCAACTCCGGCGGCCCTTCCCCGGGCCCGTCCGGCTGGATCGTCGGCTACGGCTACGAGTTCGCCGACTCCATGACCTCCTTCACCGGCGATACCCCTATCACCGGCCTTGTCGCGGTCGATCCGCGCCTGCCGTCCATGAAATGCGCCTTTTACAACAACGGCTCCGCCCCATGGAACGCCGGCAACCCGAAAAACAGCACGAGCGGCATCGGAACTTTCAATACGTTTAGCACCGGCGGTTTCTACGTGCACTACGACCTGCCCCGACAGGAGATCACTTCCCTCGCCATGCTCACCCAAGTGATCGGCTCAATATCCTACTCCATCGGCAACACCTGGGGCGGGACCGCTAACACGGTCTTCGACCAATACCACGTGTCCACCGTTCCGCGCTATTCTACGATGTGGACGCCCGAAAGCGGCCTCCCGCTGCCCAACCGCTACGCGACGGTCTACCACCCGGAGAACACCCCTGCCATCCCGCTCGCCGACCTCCGCTCCTCCGCCAATTCCGCCCGTTATCTGCTGGAATCGGGCGCCTTCAACATCAACTCCACCTCGGTCGAAGCCTGGAGCGCCGTCCTCGGCTCCAAGTTCACCGCCTGGAAATATTCGGCCAACACCGCCGCGGGCATCGGCATGGAAAACGTGTTTTTCCGGCTGCCCCACGGAGCGCAGCAGTTGTCTCGGCCCCCGCTGATAAATGGCGGCGTCAGCGGCCTCACCGCGCGAAATCAATCGCCGAGCAACACCGGCGGACGCCAGCTCACTCCCCAGGAGGTGACCGACCTCGCGACGCACATCGTCGCCCAGATCCGCGCGCATGGCCGCCCCTACGTCTCCCTCGCGGATTTCGTCAACGACGGTGCGATCACCCGCGCCATCGCCACCATTGGCGCCAACGACCCCGCCACCGGCACAAACACCGAAATCAATTCCCTGGTCCCCGGCATATTCACTGCCGGCAGAAGATACACCCCGGGCGCCCTCATGCAGTCCGATGTAATCGGCGCGATCTCCCCGTTCATGACCGCGCGCTCCGACACCTTCGTTATCCGCGCCTACGGAGACGCGCAAAACCCCGTCACCGGCGTGGTCGAGGGTCGCGCCTGGTGCGAAGCACTCGTGCAACGCCTCCCCGATCTCGCCGAAAACGCCTCCGCGCCCATCGCCGACGTCATCGCCCCGAGCCCCACCACCTACCCCTTGGGCCGCAAGTTTAAAATCATCTCCTTCCGATGGCTCTCTCCTTCCGACATCTGATCCTCCTCGCCTTCGGACTCATCACGCTCTGTCAGGCACCCCTGCCCGCCCAGACTTCCGCCGCCCCGACCAAAGACGGCCTGGCGTTCACCGTGTATGCGCCGAACGAGTCGTCGATCTGGGACCAACTCTATTATCTGCAAGGCGCCAAGCCCCCCGTGAAGTTGGCTTTCTTCTCCAACGGCCGCTCCGCGCCCATCAAACTCTCCGGCGCCCCCAAGCCCCTCGTCTTCGGCGTGGAGCGCGTCGATCCCGACACGCAGCAGAAAACCTACGTCCCCGTTGTCGAGGTGGCCTGGCCCGAATCGACCGCCAAGGCGCTCGTCCTCTTCACGGCTTCCGATGGAGCCAGTCCGCAGGTGCAGGCCGTCGCCGTCAATGACGGCCCCAAGGGTTTCCCCCTGCGAAGCGCGCGTCTTTTCAACGCCACCGGCGTTCCCCTGCTCGGCAAGGTGGCGGCGTTCCAGGGCGCGGTGCCGCCCGGCATTTCGCCCGCTTATCCCTACGAGGTGAAGTCGGAGGATCCCACCAAGATCAGCACCGTCCCGTTCGCCATCGCGATCCAAAATCCCGAGGCGGGCGCACGGTTGCTCTACGACGGTTCCGGCGACGCCTGGCCGTTTGCCCGCTCGCTGATCGTCATCCTCCCCCCCAGGCCGGGGTCAAAAGACCTCGAACTCCGCATCCTCGTGGACTCTCCGCCTCCGTCCAAGGAGTGACCCGACACCCCACCTGTTTGACCTGATTTCCCTCATACCACCCGACATCTCCGCCAATTAATTTGAACCGACCATGCATCCTTATTCATCCGTAATCTCCTGTATTCTCACAGCCGCCGTTTCTCCTTTGTTGCTCGGTGCGGTGCTGCATGCCGCACCGCCCGTCAGAATAATGCAACTGGACGATTCGCTTACAGCCCAGTCCGACGCCCGAAAATTTCTCCACGAAAAACTCACCGCCGACGGCTACTCCTTCGAATGTGTCGGTTAAATCCTCGCTTCCTCCGTCCTCAAAATCGCTTTGAAAGACGACTATGCCGGTCCGCTCAATCGCGCCCTGCCCGGCATCGTAAAACAACAGCAGGCCACCAGCCGCAGCGTCTACTTCGTGGACCTGCCGACCTGATCAAAGGCGAACGCCCTTACAACAAACCGGGCAGTGACTGCGTGGATGGCACGCACCTCAACCCCGGCGGCAGCAAGAAACTCGCCGAAGGCTGGTATGCGCACCTGACACCATTTTAAACCTCCTCGAAAACCCTGCTAGGCAAACCGAACAAATGAACCCGCTCAAAACCACCTTCATCGGCGGCTAGTTCGATTGAGCAATCCCGTGGCGAAGCCTTGTGCAGTCAAAACACTCCTATCTATGCGATTTCATCTTATTGGCAATTCACACCTCGACCCTGTTTGGCTCTGGGATTGGCGCGAGGGACTCAACGAAGGTATCGTCACCTGCCGCACCATTCTTCGCCTGATGGAGGAGTTTCAGGAACTCACCTATATTCGCGGTGAAAGCTCCATCTACCGGCACATCCAGGAACATGATCGACCCACCTTCAATCGCATCCGTGAGCTGATCGACAGTGGTCGCTGGGATGTCGTAGGCGGCACCCTTTGCCAACCCGATACCAATCTCCCGGCCACTGAAGTGTTGAACCGTCATTTCACTTCCGGGCTCAACTACATGCAACGCGAGCTGGGCGTCCGTCCACGCGTAGCTTGGGCAGCGGATTCATTTGGGCACAGCTTTGGCTGGCCTGAAATTTACACGGCAGCCGGGATGAAATACTTCGCCTTCTCGCGTCCCTTCGAAGCCGACTGTCCGCTTCCCTCCCCTGCTTTTTGGTGGGAAGGAGCGGGCGGGCGTCGGATATTGAGCTGGCGCATTCCCATCGGCTGGTATGGCACGGATCGCAGCGAGGTCTCCAAGCGTCTTGATCAATATCGAGCAAACGCCGAAGCTTGGGGCCTCGAAAACTTGGCCATCACATTCGGCTTGGGCAACCACGGCGGCGGACCCAGTGCGGATGAGATTCGCGAGATTCTGATCTGGCGCGACGCCAACCGTGATATCGACGTGGAGTTTTCGACGTTTCACCGATTCTTCGACGCCTTGTCCAAGGAAAAGAAACCACATCCGGTCGTTAAGAAGGAACTGAACTTCACGCTGCGTGGTTGCTACGCCAGCGCCTTTCGCTACAAGAAGGCCTACCGCCGCACCGAAAATCTTCTACTTACCGCCGAGCGCACGAGCAGTGTGATCGCCGCCGCACTCAATCGCTCCGCTCCCGATTTTGCAGCGGCATGGGATTCAATGTTGTTCAATACCTTTCACGACATCCTGCCCGGCTCCTCCATCGCATCGACCTACGAGGATCAGCACGCCTGGCTGGGCGTGGCCTACCACGATGCGCGCCACCATGAACTGGCCGCGCTCACCGCGCTCGCCGCAGAATGTGATACACAGGTGCCCGCGCCGGCCAAAGGTATGCCTTCGGCCGTTCCCGTCGTGCTGTTCAACCCGCATCCATCCACCTTGAACACGCTGGCCGAGTTTGAGGCGTGTATGGACTATCGTCTGATTCAAAGCTACAAGAACAAGCCCGATGCGCTCCCCGTCGAAGTAATCGACCATCGCGGACGCCCCTTGCCGTTCCAATTGCTCGCAGTGGAAAATCATTTCGCGCCCGAGCTGCCTTGGCGTAAACGCTTCCTCTTCCCCGTCACCTTGCCGGCCTGCGGTTACCAAGTGGTTCGCGTGTCTTGGAACGAGTCGCCGCGCCTCGCGCCCCCAGCCTACACCAAGGTTCACACCAAAGGAGACGTATTCGTCGCTAACGAAGCGCTCTCTGTGTCGGCGAAGGCCGGTGATTCCGGTATCCATATTACCCTCGACGGGAAAAAACTCTTCGGACGCGACGGCCTGAGGGCGGCAACCTTCCATGATCCCTTCGGTTCATGGGGTAACCACGACGGTGACCGCCATGGCGACGACATTTCGGATATTTTGGCCGAATGGCGGATTGCTCAGACGAAGGTTCTCGAAACCGGACCGTTGCGCGCCGTGCTCTGGGTCATGCTGATCTCGGGCACCTCTCGCCTTGAGCTGAGTTTCTCGGTCGATAATGGCGCGCGCCATGTCGCGATTTCAGCACGACTGCTTTGGAACGAGCGCGCCGCTCGGTTGAAACTCATCATGCGCGGTGCCGGCGACACGGCGGTGTTCGAAGTGCCCGGCGGCGAAATTGCTCGCGGACCACTCGGAGAAGTGCCCGGCGGACGCTGGGTGCGGACCGACTCCGGCCGACAACCGTTTATCTTCGCCAGCGATGCACTCTACAACTTCGACATCACCGGCAAAACGCTTCGCGCAACGATCGTTCGTTCGACTCGTTATGCACGCAACGGTGCGGCCGAGGCCTCCGAAGAACCGTGGCGTCCGTATCAGGACTTGGGGGAGCACTGCTTCAAGTTGGCTATCGGTTCAGGCGAACTCGACGCATGGGCACTGGCTGACTGCCTTGAACAGCCCATCGCGGTGCTGCGCACTGCACCACACGTCGGTCCTCGCGGACGCAATGGTTCACTGGCCGCACTCAACTCAGGCGCACGGCTGCTCGCGATCAAGCCCGCCGTCAACGGCAAGGGCTGGATTGTGCGAATTCAAGGCCATGCAGGCAAAACAGCGGCATGCACACTGACATGGCTGGGAAAGCGTCTGGCTCTCGGTAAGATCAGCTCCCATGAAATCGCCTCGTTCCGACTTACATCCGGCAAACAAGGCTGGACAGCTTCACGAGTGACAACCGCCGAGGAGCTACTCCCCTAAGATTTACGGAGCCTGTCCCATCCGCCTCATCAACCGCGCGCACCTACACCTTCGTCATACGCGCCTATGACGACGTGTAAAAACCGCCACTTGGCCGTTTTCCCCGACTTCCCTCATGCCATTCTCCCTCTCCCAACTGCCGCCGGGCACCTGCTGCGTTCTGGATCAAGCCTACATCCCCGGCTCGCAAGCCGGCCATCATCCCGACTCAATCCAGACGCTCGATCTGTTCGTCCCCGCCGGCCCCGGCCCGTTTCCCGTGATCCTCTGGATCCACGGCGGTGGTTGGCACAGCGGCGGCAAACAGCCAGAAGGCATCGAACTGGCCCTCAAGTTTATTCCGCATGGTTTCGCCGTCGCCGCGATCGGCTACCGCCTAACGCCCGACGCGCCATTCCCCTCGCAGATCGAGGATTGCGGCCGCGCGTTGGCGTGGCTGCGCCGGCACGCCGCCGGGCACCGTCTCGATCCGGAGCGCATCGGCGCCGTCGGACATTCTGCAGGAGCTCACCTCTGCGCGCTTCTCGCAACGGGCACCGCCGGCGCGGGTTTTGCCGAAACCGGCGCGGGCCCGATACAGGCCGCGGTCTGCTGGTCGCCTCCCTTCGATCTGGATCGTGAGCGCGGGCCCTGGCCCAAGACCATGTTTGCCTGGAATCCCGAGGATAAATTTTCACGGACGTTCTTTCCCGGCGGGGCCTACGATGCCGGGTTCGCGCGACGCGCGAGTCCCGCCTCCTACGTCCATGGCGGCATGCCGCCGATGCTCGTCGTCCACGGCGCCCGCGACACGGTCGTCCCGTTCGCACCGGTGGAGGCTTTCGCGGAACAGGCAAAAAAAGCCGGCGTGGACGTGACGCTCCGCATCGATCCGGAGCGAGGTCACGACACCATGAACGAAGCAACCAAGGAAGAGGCGCTGCAGTTTTTCATGCGCGTCCTTCATTCCGTCCCGGCGCTGCAAGATTGATTCCGCATAAAATTTAAAATGGAAGCCCTCTTGCCGGCCGTGATTGCGCAACCCTACACTCGCCGGCTCCTCCGCTGATTCGATCTTCGTATCGCCCCTCACCCAATGCATTTCCTCGACTGGTTGGTCATCGTCATCCCGCTCGTCATCATCGTGGCCGTCGGCCTCGTCACGCAGCGCCACATGAAAAGCGTGGCGCACTTCGTGTCGGGAGGACGCGTGGGCGGGCGTTACCTGCTGGCCGTGGCCAAAGGCGAGATGCAGGCCGGCGCGGTCGTCTTCGTCGCCATGTGGGAGGTCTTCGCCCAGGCGGGGTTCGTCCCTTCCTGGTGGAGTTGGATCACCGGCCCCATCGGTCTCGTCGTGGGCATCTTCGGCTTCGTCATCTACCGCTTCCGCGAGACTCGCGCCATGACCCTCGCGCAGTTTTTCGAGATGCGCTACAGCCGCAATTTTCGCTCGTTCACCGGCCTCCTCGGCTTCGTGGCCGGCGCGATCAACTTCGGCATCATCCCGGCCGTCGGCGCGCGCTTCATGGTCTATTTTCTCCAGCTCCCTCCGGAGATCATCGTGGGCACATGGTCGCTGCCGACCTACATTCCTCTCATGGGGATCTTCCTCGCGATCAGCCTCACGCTGACCATTTCGGGCGGGTTGATCACCCTCATGGTCACCGACTGCATCGAGGGCATTTTTTCGCAGCTGATGTATATCGTCATCATCGTCGGCGTCCTCTGCGTCGTGGGCTGGTCGCAGATGTCCACCGTGCTCGGCAGCCGTCCCGCCGGACACTCGATGGTCAACCCCTTCGACGCCTGGAGCGTGCAGGACTTCAATCTCTGGTATGTGCTCATGGGTGTCTTTCTCGGCACTTACGGCACCATGGCATGGCAGAACTCCAGCGCCTACAACTCCGCCGGCGCCACCCCGCACGAGGCCCGCATGGGCGGCCTGCTCGGCCGCTGGCGCGAGTCCGGAAAATCGGTGGTTGTGGTCCTGCTCGCCGCCGCCGCCCTCACCTACCTCGGCCACCCCGACTTCGCGCAAGCCTCGGCCGGGGCGAAGGAGGCCATCGGCCAGATCGCCCAGCCGCAGATCCAGAAGCAGATGACGATCCCGGTCGCGCTGTCCCACCTGTTGCCCATCGGCGTCAAAGGCGCCCTCTGCGCCGTCCTCCTCCTTGGCATCTTCGGCGGCGACTCGACCCACCTCCACTCGTGGGGCGGCATCCTTGCGCAGGACATCATTCTCCCTCGCCTGAAGAAGGCCCCGACCCCGGAAAAGCACATCAGGCTCCTCCGCCGCTGCATCACGGGCGTGGCGGTCTTTGCCTTCACCTTCGGCTCTCTCTTCCGCCAAACGGAGTATATCGTCATGTGGTGGACGGTGACGACGGCCGTCTACGTCGGCGGCGCCGGCGCGGCCATCATCGGCGGGCTTTACTGGAAAAAAGGCACGACCGCCGGCGCCTGGTCGGCGGTCGTCGCCGGCTCGGTTCTCTCGGGCGGCGGCATCCTCGTCTATAAAATAGGCGGCGATGGCATCTTCTCCACCGCGCTCAACTGGCTGCTTGCCCATGTCGGCATGCCCGCGTTGCCCGCTTTCACCCTCAACGGCGCCCAGATCTCGTTTTTCGCCACGCTGATCTCGATCGCCCTCTACATCGGCGTCTCGCTCTGCACCTGCCGGCAGGACTACCCGATCAGGAAAATGCTGCACCGCGACGAATACCCGCTCGACGCCGACGGCCGCCCCGTCATCCCGAGGAAGCCCTGGACCTTCGGCCGCATCATCGGCGTGAACAAGGACTTCACCCGCGGCGACAAATGGATCGCCGGCAGCCTCTTCGTATGGGCCGTAAGCTGGTTCAGCATCATGATCGGCGGCACCGCCTGGAACCTCGTCGGCGAATCCGGACTGGTCCCGTGGATTCACCCCTGGTCGAATTCCGCGTGGCTCGGCTTCTGGCATGTCACCGCCATCGGCCTGCCTATTCTCATCACCGTCGTCACCGGCCTCTGGTTCACCTGGGGCGGCATCCACGACATCCGCGCACTCTTCCGCTCCCTCAAGACCTACCAAATCGACGACTCCGACAACGGCACCGTCAAGGAGCACAAGCCCTACTGATTTTTCATCCATGTATTTCAACAAAATCCGCCACCCGGCCAATTTCGTTTTCTCCGCCAAGCCCGCCTCCGTTGAAACTCTGGGCGGCGACGTCCACCGCCTGCGCATCCGCGGCGCCAAGTCTTGGAAAAACCCCAGCCAGGCCGAGCTCGCCACGAGCATCCCCGGCGACAGCCGCCACACCGTCTCCGTCACCAAGGACAACGGCCTTTCTCTCACCGAATCCGCCACCGGCCGCGCGCTCCTCTCCGGCATTCCCGGAGCCACCTTCGGCACCTGCGGCTCCGCCTGGATGCTCCAGTTCCGCCACACGCCCGACCTGCGCTTCTACGGCCTCGGCGAACACAACAAGGGCCTCGAAAAATCCGGCCAGCGCGTGAAGTTCTGGAACACCGATCTCTGGGCCGACTTCGCGATCCACGACATCCGGCACGCCCACCCCAACCCGATGTATGTCTCCATCCCCTGGCTCATCGTGAAACAGGGCGACGACTACCTCGGCCTCCTCGTCAACCACCCCGGCGCCGTCTTCATGGACCTCGCCTCCTCGTTCATCTGGTCCGCCGACAACCCCGACGACCGCAACCGCGGATCATTCTACCTCGGCGCGCCCGACGGCGAACCCGATGTCTATATCATCGTCGGCCCGTCGCTCCCCGAACTCACCCGCAAGCTCCAGCAACTCGTCGGTCGCACTCCTCTGCCTCCGCTCTGGGCGCTCGGCCACCATCAATGCCGCTGGGGCTACGCGAGCGCGAAGGACCTCCAACTGCTCGACCGCAAGTTCACCGAGCACAAGATCCCCACCGACGGCCTGTGGTTGGACATCGACTACATGGACCGCTACAAGGTCTTCACCTTCGACGCCAAGCACTGGGGCGACGACGCGCAACTCCGCAAATCCCTCGCCGCCCTCGCCAAAAAAGGCCGGCGCGTCATCCCGATCCTCGACCCCGGCATAAAGGTCGAGGCCGGCTACATCGCCTGCGACGACGGACTCAAGCAGGGCGTCTTCTGCCTCAATCCCGCCGGCACGCCCTACGTCGGCTTCGTCTGGCCGGGCAAAACCTACTTTCCCGATTTCAGCCTGCCCGAGGCCCGCGCGTGGTGGGCCGGCTACGTGAAGGCCTTCGCCGAACTCGGTGTCGGCGGCGCCTGGCTCGACATGAACGACCCGTCCGTCGGCGCCGTCGAGCTCGACGACATGCTCTTCGAACACGGACGCCAGCCGCACGAGAGCTACCACAACCAATACGCCCTCGGCATGGCCAAGGCCTCTCACGAAGGCTTTCTCGCGGCGCGCCCCGGCGAACGCCCCTTCCTGCTCGCCCGCAGCGCCTTCATCTCCAGTTCGCGCTACACCGCCGTCTGGACCGGCGACAACATGTCCAACTGGCACCACCTGCGCACCACCATCCCGCTCAGCCTCGGCCTCGCGTTGTCCGGCCAGCCGTTCAACGGCCCCGATGTCTGCGGCTTTGGCGAGGACACCACTCCCGAACTCGCCGTCGCCTGGTATAAGGCCGGGTTCCTCTTCCCCTTCTTTCGCAACCATTCGATGAGCAAACGACGGCAGGAGCCGTGGGCGCTTGGCGCGCCCGCGCTCAAAATCATCGGCCGCTACATCCGGCTGCGCTACAAACTGCTCCCTTATCTCTATCAAAACTTCATCGCCCAGGAGCAGACCGGCGAAGCCATCCTGCGCCCGCTCTTCTACGATTATACCGACACGCCCAAGCTGCCGCTCGCCGCCATCGCCGACGAGTTTATGATCGGCCGCGACATCCTCCAGGCTCCCGTCGTGGAGGAAAAAGCCCGCACGCGCAAAGTCGCCCTGCCCGGCGCCCACCGCTGGTTCTCCGCCCTCGACGGACGCTGGCTCGACGGCGGACGCACCCACGCGGTTTCCGCCGGCACCGCCGAGACGCCGCTCTACTTCCGCGAAGGCGCGCTCGTCCCCATGCAGGTTGGCGAACGCACCACGCAGAAGAACGACCTCGGCAAAATCGAGCTCCACTGCTTCCTGCGCCGCGACACCGCCGCGCCTGCGACCGCAACCTACGCCTTCGACGACGGACTCAGCTTCGCCTACCAAAAAGGCAAACGCACCACCGTCGCGTTCACCGCAACCGTCGAGGACGGTGCGCTCGTCCTCACGGTAAACGACTACCAGCCCGGCTTCATCCCGCTCACCCTTCAAGTCGTGGCCTACGACCGCTTCTCACGCGTCATCCTCGTGCACAAAGGCCGCCGCCAGCCGCTCGCACTCAAGTCCGCCCGCATGCGACTCACCGGCCGCGCGCTGCCGGTGAAAATCAGCGTCGCCCAAAAACTGGTCTAGGCACCTGAACCCGTAAACATCCCCGGAACAAGCTCCGTATTTGACCGCGTCGGCGTTCTTCCGGCGTAGCGGCGAGCGCCAGCGAGCCGACGAACCACCACTCGCTGGCGCTCGCGGCCACGATTCCAAGCCGAAGCAAGCTTTTGGGGTGTTGGACCCAGTGCGAGTAAAGGTTTCACGCTTTCCTTGAGGCCCTCGCTTCCCGCAGGATGGTGGAGCCCCATGAGTTTGCTCATCCGCCACGCCCGCATCCTGACCCTCGCCCAACCGGGCTCCGATTCGACTGTGACAGGCGGCGTGCGTCCGCGCCGCGGGGCGGCCCTGCGCGAACTCGGCATCATCGCGCGCGGCGACGTTCTCGTGAGCGACGGCAAGATCGCGGCGGTGGGCGCGGAACTGCCGGCGCCTCCCGACGCGGAAGTGCTCGAAGCCGACGGCCGCGTGCTCATGCCGGGCTTCGTCGATTGCCACACGCACGCCTGCTGGGCCGGCGACCGGCTCGACGAGTGGGACAAACAACTGCGCGGCGCCACGCCCCCCGAACTTCAAAAACTCGGCGGCGGCATCCACGCCACCGTGCGGGCGGTGCGCGAGACCACGCGCAAACAGCTCGCCGCCGGCCTGCGGACCCGCCTCGACGCCATGCTCGCCGGCGGCACGACCACCGTCGAAGTGAAGAGCGGCTACGGACTCACCCTCGAGGCGGAGTTGAAGATGCTCCACGCCATCCAGCGCGCCGCGCAGGAGTGGCCGGGCACCGTCGTGCCCACCGCGTTGCTCGGCGGCGCGCTCGACGGCGATGCGGCCCTCTACACCCGGATGGTCGTGCGCGAAATGCTCCCCGCGGTGTGGCACGAGTTTCCCGGCATCGCGATTGACGCGCGCTGCGGCGACGGCGCCTGGCCCGTCGAGGCCTGCGTGAAACTGTTTGAGCGCGCGGGCAAACACGGCCTGCCGCTGCGCCTGCACGCCGACCGGTTCGCCTCCACCGGGATGGTGGGCGAGGCCCTGCGGCTGCACGCGCGCAGCCTCGATGGACTGGAAGCCGCGACCAAGGAAGACCTCGTCGCCCTCGCGGCGAGCGGCACCTTTGGCGTGATGCTGCCGGCGACGTCGTTTCATACCGGCGGACGCTACATGCGCGCCGGGGCGTTTGTGGACAGCGGCGGCCTGATCGCGCTGGGGAGCAACTACAACCCCGGCACGGCGCCCACCCATTCCATGCCCTTCGTGCTCGCGCTCGCCGTGCGCTACGGCGGCCTGACGCTCGCGGAGGCCATCACCGCCAGCACGGTCAACGCGGCCGCCGTGCTCGGCCTGACCGACCGCGGCACGATCGAACCGGGCCGCCGCGCGGATTTGATTCTTCTCAAGCACCGCGACGAACGCCTGCTGGCCTACGAGCTGGGCGGCGACCCGGTCGACTCGGTCATCAGCGGCGGCAAACGCGTGCCGTAGGCGTCACGCCGGACGCTCCCAGCGGAATTTTCAAAGACTACTGAGCACCCAAATCAAGCCACCGCCACCTTGCTTGATGCCGATTTTTTACGGAGCCGACCTGGTTTCTTGCCGTAGGCAGCCTGAGACTCTTGGAGCACAAGCTCGGGCTGATATTCCATGTCGGGAACCTCACTCTGACGACGCGGTTTTCCTTTGGGAATATTGCCCGGCGTCCATATTCCGCGCTTCTTGCGCTGGGCGGCTACGTCCTGAGGGAACAGCATGTTCATCTCTTGCCGATAAGTGTCCAGATAGCCCTTTTCGACGGAGAGATTGGCCGCATCCAAACGGGCAATAATTTGCTGCACCGGTCCCGTCTCCATGCCGATCCACCGGCGCTCCTTAAGTTCAGATACGGCATAAGTGCTGCCTGAGCCTCCGAAGGGATCTATCACCAAATCTCCGGGACGGGATGCCAAAGAAATCACCCGATCCAATAGTTTTATGGAAAGTTCATTGGCATCGTCTCGTCGCTTGAATTTCCGATGCCTGACCGGAGGAATATCTTTCCACACGTCAGTCAGGCTTACCCCGGCAGGATTCATCTTATCTTTGTAACCGCCGTAGTCCTTCAACTCATGAAAGCACTTTGGGCAGGTGGAAATAGCGGTGCGATCCGGCGTGAACGTAGTCGGACGCGGCCCCTTGCAGTAATAAAGCAACGAGTAATGGCTGGGATAAAGCCGCCCGGAAATGGGAAGGGTGTAGGTCATTTCGATGGCGATCCAATGACGGAAAGTCAGCCGCTCGGACAAGTAGGAACCCAACGCCAGATTCCACTTGGGAAGGTTGTAGAGGAAGAAACTCCCGCCTGGCTTCAGGACACGGAGACAGGCATCGATCCATTGTCGGCACCAAGCCAGATATTGGATATCCGGCAGGGCGTCATCCATGCCCGAAGCATAGCTCTTCCCTAGATTGAATGGAGGGTCCGCAAAAATGAGATCGGCGCAATTTTCAGGAAGACCCGCCAGCACCTCCAGGCAGTCCCCACGATAAAGTTCCCCCAAACGCGTGCGATGGTCGGGGACGCGTGGAATCGGTGCTTTGTTCATGTAATAAAGCGTGGTCATTGAAGTGGGCTTAGCCAGTCGTTTTTACAGAATGTAGTCAATAGACTACATTAGATAACGAGAAAACACGTTATGCTCGGGGGCATGGATAAGCCCGACGAACGCCTCCTGCTGCATGCAGGCACTCACTTCCGCGAAGCTGATTTCAACCGTGTATTTGGCCAACTGCTCAGCACGCTGCGCGGATCGGATGATTTCAATCCAACCCGGACCACCCAATATTCGGGCTTGGACCGGGCCTTTCTTTACGCGGTCGAGCGTGGCGAAAAAGGCATCTCCCTTTTCACTCTTTTCCGCATTGCATCCGCCTCCAAGCTATCGGCCGCTGAAATAGTGGCCCGATTGGAAGCTTCCCTGAAAGAACAGCCGGAGGCGTCCTTATGAAAATCATCCACGAGGAAATTCTCTTCGGTGCCGACCTGATTAAAAAGGAGAAACAATTAGAAATCTGTCTGGACGACCTCAGATCGGCGGTCGCAGGGGTGGTGTGGCCGGTTGGCAGCAAGCGATTCCAAATTCGGCCGGTAAAGGATGGCAATGGTGTGTTACCGATCAAACTCGGGTTCGTTCGCAGACTAAAACAGCTAGGCTGGAAATTGGAAGAACGCCCGGTGCTCGCTCAAGGACTAGGACCGGGAAAAATTGACGCACTCAAAACTCTGGGCGACGGCAGGCAATTTGCTGCCGAATGGGAAACAGGGAATATCTCCAGTTCACATCGAGCCCTGAACAAAATGTGCCTTGGCATAATGGAAGGTCATCTTGCCGGAGGAATGCTGATCCTGCCGGATCGACAGCTCTACAATTATCTTACCCAACGCATTGGTAATTACCGTGAGCTTAGCCCGTATTTCCCTGTTTACCAGCGCTTGGCCATTCCGAAAGGAGTCTTGGTGGTGATGGCCGTCAGCTATGACGAAACTTCCGAAAAAATAGCACTGATCCCCAAAGGGCTGGATGGAAACTCACTGAGACGGAAAGCGGGCATTCAAAAGTAAACGGTAACATAAAAAGTCGCATGTTCCTCGTTTCAAACATGTGCAACTCCTCCTCTCGGCATCCTTGTCCATGAGTTGACTGTCACACATCCGGGCCGTTGAGATTCGGGCACAGGTCGCTTCCCCTCCATGCCTCGTTCGCCCGCCCCTGCCCCCTCTGGCTCGCCTGGTTTCCCCGAACATTTCCCCATGAATTTCTCGCTGATTCAGCAGCACCGCAACGGCCTTGCCCGCACGCAAAAAGCCCTCGCCGCCGGCACGCTCCGGCTGGGCTTTATCGGCGGCTCCATCACGGCCCCCTACTATTACAACTGGCCCGAGGGCGTGATCAGCTGGTTCGCCGAGCATTTCTCCAACGTTCGCCTTCACGTGGACAATGTCGCCATCGGCGCCACCGGCAGCCAGCTGGCCGTCTTCCGCGCCCAACGCGATCTGATCGACAAGGGCTGCGACCTGGTCTTCGTCGAATACGCCGTCAACGACCGGGGCGCCGACCGCCAGACGCGCCGCCGCACCCAGGAAGGCCTCGTCCGAAAACTGCTCGCCGGTGAAGGCCGCGACGTCGTCTTCACCTACACATTTTGCCCCGAGATGTATGAGGACATGGCCGCCGGACGCGTTCCCCAATCCATCCTCGATCTCGACGAGATCGCCGCGCACTACGGTATCGGCTCGGTCTGGATGGGCCTGCACGCCTTCAAGGAAAACCAATCCGGTCGCATGCGCTGGGAAGAATGGCTGCCCGACGGCCTGCACACCCGTGAACGCGGCAGCTGGAGCTACGCCCAGGCCGTCTTCGCCTACCTGGAAAAAGAGCTTCTCTCCAAAACCGTCCCCACCTCCATCCCCGCCGGAAGCCAACGCCCCGCTCCTCTCGATCCCGCCCACTGGGAATCCGCCGCCTCGTTTTCCTTTGACGACGTGAAACTCACCGGCCCGTGGACCCTCCGCCTCAGTCCGCGCTGGTGGGCCGACCGTTTCCTGGAAACCGCCGCCGTCGGCGCGCGCATGGAGTTCACCTTTGAAGGACGCGCCCTCTGCCTCGGCTTCGACTTCGGGAAATCCTCCTCCGAATTCCGCTACCGCCTCGACGGCGCCGACTGGGTCACCAGCAACCGCAAACGTCCCTCCTGGTGTCCGGAATCCGACTGGTTCCAAATCTATCCCGTTTCCGAAAACCTCGCGCCGGGCTCCCACCACATCGAAATCGAAGTCGTCCACGGCAACCGCCCGGAATGCACCGGCACCAACTTCCGCCTGGCTTTGATCGGCATAGTCACCTGAACCCCGCGCGCAAATCATGCGCCCTTTCCTCTTCGCCGCAAAACCCCGGCCTGGCCGGCAAAAGAGGAATCGCGTTTCACGACTGACACGCGCACCGTGAAAACACCCCGCACCCCTGCCTGCGCGGTCACCCCTGACTCATCGCCCATATGAAAACCCGGCTTTGGATTTTGCCCCTGCTGCTCCTGTCTTCGCAAAGCCTGCCGGCCGTCGAACCGGCCGATTTTACCGTCATGCTGCGCGGCTATTGCTACGCCGGGAACGCCCAAAACGACCCCAAGGCCATCGGCGGTTACGGGAAATGCGACAACCTGCCCAAGCCGCTTGCCTCGCCGGCAACGACCAAGGATCTCCACCTCGAAATCGCCGACGCCAAAGACGCCGTCTTTGCACAGAAATATGCGGCCATTCTCGTCCGGTTGGTGAACGGCCAAAACAAAACCGCGGAAATCAGCGCCTCCGACAGCAGACTCGGCATCGTTCAGGAAGCCCTCGACACGGACGGCACGTGGAAGGAGATCGAATACCTGCCGAACAGCGGCTGCGGGAACAGTTACCACCACGTATATCTCGCGCCCAATCACTACTGGGAGTTTGTCGCGCCAAAATATTCCGGTCCGCAAAAAACAAAGCTGCGCTTCAAGCTGACGATTTCACCCAACCAAATTCTCTACTCCCCTCCCTACGCGGGCGGCATCCATCCCGAACAGCTCACCGTAAAACAGGGTCATAACCCGACCAATCTGATGGATCCCTATGGCAACTAGGGATCCCTGCCATGAAGCTTGCCGATATTATCTTCATCGTCGTGGGTTGCGGCTTGCTGGCTGCGATTCTTATACCGACCAGCGGCAGTGGAACTTCTGCGGAAACGTCTATTACCAAAGTTGAGATGGCCCAAGCTGCCGCAGCACTGTTCATCTATCATCAGGAATACGGCACCCTCCCGGCGGAAAACAGGAACGCAAAGCTCGTTGAAATCCTCGAAGGCAATAACCCCAGAAAATATAAATTCTACATCCTTGATCGGGCTAAGTCCAAAACCTCCGAATTCATAGACGGCTGGGGAAATCCCCTGGCATTCAAAAGAACCGCAACGGGAATGCTCATGCGATCTGCAGGCAAGGATGGTATTTTTTATACCAAGGATGATGTCACTCGTGAGTTTCAATCGCCCCAAAAAACAAATTCCGGATCCACACCTTAGGCCTGCAATCATTGCCTTTTCACCGCCGCCCGGCTTTTGATTTTTCTCCCATGCGTATCCTGCCCCTGATCGCCACCTGCTGCATTCTCATTTTCAGCCCGCTCCTCCGCGCCGGCGAAATTCTCGTCAGGAAAGGCGAGTCCATCGCCTTCCTCGGCGACTCGATCACCGCCCATGGCGCCAACCCCGGCGGCTACGTGCGTCTCGTCGCCAGCGGACTCGCCGCCCAGGGCATCGACGTCACCGTCATTCCCGCCGGCATCAGCGGCAACAAATCCAACGACATGCTCGCGCGCCTCGACAGGGACGTGCTGAGCAAAAAGCCGACCTGGATGACCCTCAGCTGCGGCGTGAACGACGTCTGGCACGCGAAAGGTATTTCGCTGGAGGACTACAAAAAGAACATCACCGAGATCCTCGACAAGTGCCAGCAGGCCGGCGTGAAGGTCGTCATCCTCACCGCCACCCAGATCAAGCTGCCGCTCACCAGCCCCGAAAACACCAAGCTGGCCGACTACAACGCGTTTCTCCGTGAAATCGCCAAGGCGCGCAAACTTCCCCTCGCCGATCTCAACGCCGACATGGCCGCCGACCAGACCGCGAACAAGCGCGTGCTCACCGTCGACGGCGTTCACATGAACATCTTCGGGAACATCATGATGGCGAAAGGCGTGCTCAAGGCCTTCGGCCTCGACGACCGCCAGATCGCCACCGCCTACGCCAAATGGAGCGCACAGCCGGACCTCTTCTTCCAGGCGAACCCCAACATCAAACTCTCGCTCAAGGAATACGCCGCCCTTGAAGCCTACGCCGCGAGCCAGAAAAAATCCGTCGATGCCGTCATCAACGACCTCACCACCGCCGCCGTGAATGCCGTGATCAAGTCCGCGCCGGCCAAGTAATCAGCCGTCCGCCATCGTCCCTTCCTCGAAAATGTCCGCTCCTTTCAACTCCGCGCTTTGGGGCGCGCACGGTGAACTCTGGAAACCCGCAGGCCGGCTGCCCGATTTTTCACGGGCCGGCTATCACGGTTGCGCCGAGGAACCGCCCGTCTTGCCTCCGGGCATCAACGTCAGGGATTTCGGCGCCCGCGGCGATGGCGTGCATGACGACTCCGCCGCCTTCCTGAAGGCGCTGGCCGAAGCGACCGGCGCCATCGAGATTCCACCCGGACGTTACGTCATCACCCGGATTCTGGAAATCACCCGCTCCGGCGTGGTGCTCCGTGGCGCCGGTCCGGAAAAGACCGTGCTCGTCTGCCCCGTCCCGCTTTCGGACATCCGCCCGGACTGGGGAGCGACCACCGACGGCCGCCGCACCTCCAACTACTCATGGGCCGGCGGCATGGTTTGGATCATGGGGTGCAAGCCGGTTCACGACCGTCTCGCGTCCATCACCGCTCCCGCCGCCCGCGGCAGCCGTTTCTTTGACCTTTCCTCCACCGAAAACCTCCGGCCCGGCCGGCGCGTTCTCGTGTATCAAAAGGACACCTCCGACAACAGCCTCGCCCGCCATCTTTACTCGGACGATCCGGGCGAAACCGGCGAACTCAAAGGCTCGTCCTCCGCGCGCCTCGTCTGCCGCATCGTGTCCATCGCCGGCAACCGCGTGGAAATCGACCGACCGCTGCGTTTCGACATCCGTCCGGAATGGACGCCGGAGCTGCTCGCATTTGAACCCGCCGTGACGGAGTGCGGAGTCGAACACCTCGGCTTCGAATTCCCCGACCCGGTTTACGCCGGTCATTTCAACGAACTCGGCCACAACGCCATCGCGATCCAGAACGCCGCCGACTGCTGGGCGCGCGACATCCGCATCCACAATGCCGACGGCGGAATTTTCCTGAAGTCCTCCTTCTGCAGCGTGCTGGACGTCCGCTACACCTGCGCCCGTGCCGCCGATGAAACCGGCTGCACCGGCCATCACGGCGCCTACATCGCGGGCGACGACAACCTTTTCAGCCGCTTCGATTATCAAACGCGCTTCATCCACGACCTCTCCGTCAGCCTCGGCGCGGGCAATGTGTTTTCGGAGGGCAAGGGCATTGATCTCTGTTTCGACCACCACAAGCGGGCCCCTTACGAAAATCTGTTCACGCACCTGGATCTCGGACGCGGCACCCGCCCCTGGCACTGCGGAGGCGGCTGGGCCTTGGGCAAAAACTGCGCCGCGCGCGGCACGTTTTGGAATCTCCGCAGCGAGCAACCCCTGCCCTACCCGTCGGACGATTTCGGCCCGCCATCCATGAACCTGATTGGCATTCACTCCACCCATTCCCAAGTCACCGACACCTCCGGAAAATGGCTGGAGTGCGTCGAAGGCGCCGTCATTGAACCCGCCAACCTGCACCTCGCCCAGTTGCAAAGGCGGACAGAGGAACAATAGGCAATTTGTAGGAGCGGCTTTACGCCGCGATGACGCGCGCAGCGCGCCCCGAAAACGTGAACCCCAAAGTAACCCAATAGGTTACTTTGGGGTTCGTCTTCAAAATCGCGGCATAAAGCCGCTACACCCAAGCCGAAAATCGATTTAGATATGATCCCTCGGAGTGAATCAAAACCCATGGCCAGCTGAACTGTCCGCGGGAGCGAGCTTGCCCGCGAAGCCTCCATCCACACACTCACATCCATGCCGATGACCATCGATCAAATCGTGGAGGAAACCCGTTCGCTGCCTCATGACGTGGTCGTTGATCTGGTGGATCGCATCCTTTTGGCCGCGCATGGCGGGCAGACTCCCGCACATGAACAGGCGTGGTCAACTACGGTGCATCGCCGCATCGCCGAAATCGAAAGCGGCCAGGCCAGGCTTGTCCCGCTGGACGACGCCCTCGCGCAAGCCCGCCAACGCATCGGACGGTGAACCGGGAAATCCACGAAGAAGCGCAGGCCGAGTTTTACGAAGCGCTGGATCACTACGCGGGAATAAGCCCTGAATTGGGTTCACGTTTTTACGACGAAATCGAACGCCTCATGCGGGAGGTATGCGCCGCCCCGCAACGTTTCCGCCAATACGATCCGCCCGCCCGCCGACACATCGGCCACGATTTCCCCTACGCGGTCGTTTACCTTGAACGTCCGGGGCACGTTTGGATTGTCGCGGTGATGCACCTGCACCGGGAGCCGGATTACTGGAAACGGCGGTTGGACCCATGATGACGGACCTGAACAGAAAAGCGTTACGCATCTCGGATATAAAAAACCGCACCTGTTCCGGTGCGGCTTTGACTTAAAAACAAGGTTCGGACCTCCGCGTTTCTTCGCGCTCTTCGCGTTAAAAAACTCCGGTCGTCCGGCCTGTCCGCCCGCTTACTTGCCCAGCACCCAGCTGAAAATCAGCGGAGCCACGATGGTCGCGTCGCTCTCGACGATGAACTTCGGGGTCTTCTGTCCGAGCTTGCCCCAGGTGATCTTCTCGTTCGGCACCGCGCCGGAGTAGCTGCCGTAGGAGGTGGTCGAGTCGCTGATCTGCGAGAAGTAGCCCCAGAGCGGCACTTCGCGGCGGCCGAGATCCTGGTGCAGCATCGGCACGACGCAGATCGGGAAGTCGCCGGCGATGCCGCCGCCGATCTGGAAGAAGCCGATCGAGCCTTCGCCGTTTTTGAGGAGCTTGGCGGTCTTCGTATACCACTCGGCCAGCACGGTCATGTATTCGATGCCGGTGCGCACGGTGTGGACGTTCTTGATTTCGCCCGTGATCACGCGGCCGGCAAACATGTTGCCCAGCGTGGCGTCTTCCCAGCCGGGGACGATGATCGGGAGGTTCTTCTCGCAGGCGGCGAGCATCCACGAGTTCTTCGGGTCGATCTGATACATCTTCTTCAGCTTACCGGAGCGAAGAATCTTATACATGAACTCGTGCGGGAAGAAGCGCTGGCCGCTCTGGTCGGCGGCGATCCACTCCTCGGCGACGGCCGCCTCGATGCGGCGCATGGCCTCGCCCTCGGGGATGCACGTGTCGGTCACGCGGTTCATGTGGCGGTCGAGCAGGGCCTGCTCGTCGGCGGCGGTGAGATCGCGGTAGCCGGGGACGCGCTCGTAGTAGTCGTGCGCGACGAGGTTGAAGATGTCTTCCTCGAGGTTGGCGCCTGTGCAGACGATGGCGTGGACCTTGTCGGCGCGGATCATCTCAGCGAGCGTGAGGCCGAGTTCGGCGGTGGACATGGCGCCGGCGAGGGTGACGAGCATCTTGCCGCCGGCCTTGAGGTGGTCCTCGTAGCCCTTCGCGGAGTCGAGCAGCGCGGCGGCGTTGAAGTGGCGGTAGTTGTGGGCGATGAACTGCGAGATCGGGCCTTTTTTGGCGGCGAGCTTGGCGTTGATGTCCTCGGGACGCTTCTGGAGCTTGGCTTTCTTCATAAAAGTGGGCCCCAGACTTACAGCGGCCCCGAAACCCGACGCCACAAAAATCCGGCTGTCGCGCATTCGTAACGCCCCCGACCCACCGCCGGAGGTCGCTTGCCGGCCATTTGTTATCGATTTTCACGCCCGAACCGGCCGGATGCCTAGAAATAAACGTCATGTCCCCCATCAGGATGAGGCGTTGACCGAGGGGAGGGCGCCCGCTTTGGTGTCCCGTTCTCCATGCTGACCATTGCAGATGTTTCCAAGTCCTACGGCACCCGCGAACTCTTTTCCGACGTCTCGCTGTTCATCGCGCGCACCGACCGGCTTGGCCTCATCGGTCCCAACGGCGCCGGCAAGTCCACCCTCTTCGGCCTGATCCTCGGCGAGGAAAAACCCGACACCGGCACGATCGAGTGGGAGCGCGGCGCCGACTTCGGCTACCTCCCCCAGGAATCCGCGCCCGCCGGCGACGAGACCATCCTCCACATCGCCACGAGCGGAAAAAAACTCGAGCCCACCGATGACGACTACGACATCGACTACACGCTCGAACCCCGCGCCCGCAAAATCCTCGACGGCCTCGGCTTCAAGACCGACGACGCCGACAAGCTCGCGAAAACCTTTTCCGGCGGCTGGGTCATGCGCGCCCATCTCGCCCGCCTCCTCGTCGCCGAGCCCGCCCTCCTCCTCCTCGACGAGCCGACCAACCATCTCGATCTCGAAGCCCTCCTCTGGTTTCAGGAGTATCTCACGCGCTACCCCGGCGGCCTCGTCGTCATCTCCCACGATCGCGCCTTCCTCAACGCCCTCTGCACCGGCATGCTCGAACTCCGCGCCGGCACGCTCCATTACTACCACGGCAACTACGACAATTTCCTGACCGAGAAGGAAGCCCGCAAGCACCAGCAGGCCGCCGCCTTCAAGAACCAGCAGCGCGAGATCGCCCACCTCCAGGTCTTCGTCGACCGCTTCGGTGCCAAGGCCTCCATGGCTTCCCGCGCGAAATCCAAGGAGAAACAAATCGAGCGCCTCAAGGAAGTCGCCGTCGAGGAGCCCACCGAGGAGCTGCGCAAGATGAACTTCAAGTTCCCACAGCCCCCGCGTTCCGGCCTGAAGGTCATCGAACTCGAACACGTCCGCCAGGCCTACGGCGACCACGTCGTTTACAAGGACCTCAACTTCACCGCCGAGCGCGGCCAGGGCATCGTGCTCATCGGCCCCAACGGCGCCGGCAAATCCACCCTCCTCAAGATCCTCGCCGGCGTCATCCCCATCCAGGGCGGCACGCGCGAACTCGGCAGCAATGTCGTCCCCGGTTACTTCGCCCAGAACCGCCTCGACAACCTGAATGCCGACGCGACGGTGTTCGAAAACGTGATGGAGCTGCGCACCAACGAAAACCAGCTCACCGAGCAGCAGGCCCGCGCCATCCTCGGCGCCTTCCTCTTCCGCAAGGACGACGTGCACAAACCCGTCTCCGTCCTCTCCGGCGGCGAAAAAACCCGCCTCGCCCTCGCCCGCATCCTCGTGCGCCCGCCCAATCTCCTCCTCATGGACGAGCCGACGACGCACCTCGACATCCAGTCGATCGACGCACTGGTCATGGCGCTCAAAAATTACGAAGGCACGCTCATCTTCATCTCCCACGACGTCCATTTCATCAAGACGCTCGCGAAGAACGTGCTCCACGTGCACAGCGGACGCCTCACGCACTACGCCGGCGACTACGATTATTACCTCGATAAATCCAAGCTGAGCGACGCCCGCGCCGCGATCACCGCCGGTTTCACCGACGCCCGCCCCACGCAAAAAGCCGAGCCCAAGAAAGCCGCCCCCGTGTCCGGCGTTGTGAAGTCGAAGCCCAGCGCCAACGAAATCCGCAAGTTCCGCGAACAGGTCGGCGTCCTCGAAAAGAAGGTAGTCGATCTGGAGGCGAAGCAGGCCGAGATCACCGCCGCGCTGGAAGATCCCGATACCTACGCCGACAAGGGCAAGTTCCACCACCTCAACCTGGAGCTGAGCGCGACCGTCAATCTGATCGCCAAAGCCACCGCCGAGTGGGAAGAAGCCGCCTCCAAGCTGACCGAGATGGAGCAGGCGTAAAGTAGACGCGGCGTCCCGCCGCGTTTCCGAAAACGGCCTTCCCAGCCTTGGCTCAACCAACCCAAGGCGACTACTTCGCCGGCTCCCCGCGAACGGGCGCGGCCGAACCCCGCACCAGCATCTTGCCCGGCACGGTGATCACCACCCCCTGCCCCTTGAGATCCAGCGGCTGCGAAAGCAAAAGATCCGCAGCCATGCGCCCCATCAGCTCCCAATCCGGAGCGTAGGTATCAATTAAATACGGATAGTCGGTCGGAAGATTATCAAAGCCGACCATGCTGCAGTCCTCGGGCACCCTTACACCGGAGGCCTTCAGTTTAGCATGTAACTGATATCCCACACTGTCGCTGGACACGACCACTGCTGTGTAGTGCGCAACCTCGGCTGCCAATGGCAGGTCGTCCGCATCCTCACAAAAACGCATGGCCGGAGTCAGCCCGTTACGGTGCATGGCCGCAACGTAGCCGTCGGCGCGTTCCTCGAACAACCGCGTGTGAGTATCGACCATGCTGACGAAGAGAATGTCCCGATGGCCGAGTCCAATCAGATGCTCGGCGGCCAGACGCATGCCATTTAAGTTGTCCGCCACGATGCGCGGTAGACCCGGATGATCGATAAAGCTGCTCACCGCGATCGCCGGAATGTTTTTCAAGCGAGCCACGGCGTTCGCCGAATAACGACCAAAGATGAACGCGACATCGATGGTGCCATTCTTGACCGATAACGGCATCTCATCGGCAACCGGCGTCTCGATCGTGGTCTCCACCTGTAGCCGCTGACACTCCTTTTGCAGCGCCATAAAAATCGTCCGCTTCACCCCCGAAGCCAGCGTGTCCTGACGCTCACCGTGCAGGTTTTCATACAAGAAGATGCCAGCGCGCCGCAGCGCGGGACGCTGGGCCGCCTGATGCTTTTTAGATTTCGTATAACCAAGTTCATGCGCCTTTTGCAGAACCCGCTGCTTAGTGGCCTCCGCAAGATCAGGGTGATCACGCAATGCACGAGAAACCGTAATGATAGAAAGGTTTAGGGCATTTGCGATCTGCTGTTGACTTACCGACATAGAACTACCGGTAAATAAGACTACCGGTAATACAAGTATGAAATCAATACCTAGGTGAAATAAATTAGATCCGACTTAAATCAGTCACTATTTATTCTTGATTTTGCCGGTATCTTATCATTTATTACCGGCATACCCTTTTGCTCATGAACCCCAAACGCGCATTCACTTTGGTGGAATTACTGGCCGTCCTCGCAATCGTCGGGATCTTGGCAGTCATCATTATTCCGGTGACTGCCTCCGTGCGCGCCAATGCGAAGACTTCGACCTGCGCGTCCAGCCTACGTCAGCTCGGAGTTGCCGGCTTGCTTTACGCACAGGACCACCAAGGACGCTTTTCGACTTCCCGGCTCTACAATCCATCAAACCACCCTACAGAGCCCGGAGTGGTTGATTACGTCGTCAGCAACTACAGCAGCTACGCCAATAGCACCAACAAGGTCTACGCAGATAGCATCAACAATAGTTCGGTTTTCACCTGCCCGTCACTTTCGGACTATGCGTTCAGTTCGGCCCTTCAGGGCCTTCGCCAGACCTATTCCGCATCACTGACGGCGACCAACAACACTGCGGGCGGAACGGTCGCACTGCGTTACGTAAAGGCCGTGGTCAATCCATCGAAAACCGCGTGGATCATGGACGGCGCATGGGAAAGCGGGAGCGGCTGGTTTGCCTCGGTCATCGGCTACAACCAGCTCACCACCTATCTGCCCAAACTTCAGAATCCGCATGGCGGCAAGGAAAACGTCCTTTTCGTGGACGGGCACGTCGCACTCATCACCCCCTCGCAAATGCAGGACGCTACCTCCCCTTTCTGGACCGGACTTTAACCCCAAAAAAAACAAACCATGAAAACCATCCTGGCAAAAATACTTCTCACGGCGACCCTGCCGCTTTCAGCCTCCCTCGCCTTGGCTACGGACTACGACTTCCAGTCCCAAACGGCGGGTGCCGCCACCACCGGCTCTGGAATCACGGTGTTCAGAACCTCGCCTGCTCTCGTTAATATAGCCGCCAGCGGGACCACTCCCGTCGATGCCTTTGGCGGCACAGGCAACCAGAGCCTCTACCTTTCCTCAACCGCTAGTGGGGGCGCCCAGGCTCAGCTTTCTCTATCGTCGACCGCAATAACTAGCGGCACGCTCTCGTTTGATTTGTATGTCGTCGGAACCGGGACGACTCCGGGGCTGATCGAGATCGATTTGGGCAATCCCAGCTCCGGTTCGTCGAGCTCCCAGCGATCCGCCTCCATTGCAGCCCTGCAGGTCTGGACCAACGACACCACCACCACTGACAGCTCCCATACCGCAGCAGGCCACTTTTTGGGGTTCATGGGAGGAATTAGCGGAGGAAGCAATTTATACGCATTCAATCAAACCGTTCTGATCGGCGCCAAAAACACCATGTCCATCTCGTGGGACGCCACCGCCAATACCTATTCGATCCTGCTCAATGGCGTCACGGTAACGCAGGGGACAAGCTCGATTGTCAGCACCTTCGTGCAAACCACCGAGCAAAGCGGAGTGACGGGTGTGCGCTTTACCACATCCAACGCCTCCTCCACCTCCTATTTTATCGACAACATCACCGTGAGTTCCATCCCCGAGCCATCAACCACCGCAGGACTCGTCGGAGCGGCAGTCGGCATGGTGGCACTTTGCAGACGGCGCTCGGTCACGAAGCGTCGCCATAACGTCGCCCAACAGGGATGATCATCATGGGCTTGCGCATCATCACCTCGTGCATCCTCATCTTGGCGGCAGCCGGCCTCTCGCCATCACACGCCGCCCCCTTGGCGACATGGGACTTTGAAACCCAACCGGCCGGGGCCGCTCCATCCGCTCGTGAGATTTGGACGGACTCACCCACGGAGAATACGGTCATGGTCGCCGACGCGACTACCCAACCCGCAGATCCCTTTGCGAAAAGCCGTAACCGGAGTCTTTACGTGTCCCGGCCGGCGGAATCAAAAAAAGCAGCCCAGATTCAGTTTGCACTTCCTGTCGGGAAAACCCCGCTGGCATCCGGCACGGTCTCATTTGATCTGTTTGTGGTGGGAACCGCTGACATTCCCGGGTTGATCGAAATCAATCTCGGCATACTGGGGTCAGATAGTGAGCCTCAGCGCGCTCAGTCGATTGCTGCCATTCAAATTTGGACCAACTCGGAACCCACCAACAGCTCCACGCACAACCCACCCGGTTACCTCCTTTCGTTTTCCGGAGGCATCAGCGGCACTCAAAACCTTTACCCGTTCAACGAACAAGTCCCAGTCGGGAAAAAAATCACTGTCGGTGTGGCCTGGGATGCCGCCAAAGGAATCTACAGCGTAACTCTGGACGGACGCAAAGTAAGCCGCGACGTCGATGATTTCCCTACCAATCAGCTCCCCGCCACCCAAAGCCAGGTCGGCGTAAACAGCATCCGCTTCAAGACCGCCAATACCTCTCCGACGGCATTCTTCATCGACAACCTCGTCCTCCAGTCCACTCCCGGCACGACCCGCTGAGTTCTGACTGAAAATCCCCGTAACCCATGTCCGGCACTCGCCTGGACCGCCACAGGATGACGCCACTCGCATGAGTGAGCAATATCCACATCTCATCATGCACCTTTTCTGTTCAAATCTCCTGCGAAACCTGTCCCGTGCCCCCCTGCTCATGCTGGCGGCAAATCAACGCTTCTTATTGAAGAAATGGATACCAAGCGGGCGCAGGCTCGGAAGGGGATTCATCCTGCTCCCCATTTGCCTGCCCTTGGTCTGCTCCACGCTCCGCACTTTGGCTGCCCAACCAGAACCTGCTCCGGTAGAATCTTCCGCGCCGTCCTCAGTCGCCACCTTTTCCTGCCTCTCTCTTTATTGGTCTCCACCGAGTGGAGCATCAGAAAACACCTGTTCGGCAAGTTATCGAGAAAAGGGCTCCTCAGACTGGCACGAGGCGCTGCCGCTTTGGTATGACACACGCAATCAGGAATACCGGGGCAGCATCGTCTCCCTGAAGCCAGGAACGGCCTACGAGGTGAAACTGCGGCTGGACCAATCCGCCACGGAGACCGTGCTGAAGGCGGCAACGTGGACTGAAACCGCGCCCATCGCAAAAGTGATCCGCCTTCCCGCCGATACCCGGTCCGCTCCACTCGTCATTTCCGAAGGCGGATCGCCCGAC